>CAVSQR010000001.1:0-13488 GCA_963729825.1 uncultured delta proteobacterium
TGCCGGGCGGTTACCGCAAATTTGCCGCCCGGCGGCAGGGTCCATGCCGCAAGCAGCAGTTTGGGCACCTCCTCCGATGCGTCGATGAACAGCACGCCGCCGCAGACCGCGCCCTCACGGTCAACAACGGCATGGGCCGCCAGGAAACGTCCCTGCCATTGGGATAACTGCCTCGCGTCCACGGATGTCTCGCCCGGCTGCGGCCAGGGGGCGGATGACAGGGAAAAGGTTTCGCCTTCTGACTGGACATAGGTAACCAGGCGGTCATGCTGGGCCCGGGCATGGCTGGCAATCCAGAGAGGCTTGGCGCCCGGCAGCGTTACGGTGTTTTCCGCCTTGACGGTCTGAGCGGAGAAGACAACCGGATACAGGCCGAACTGCCTGTAGCCGGGGACATTCTGGCACAAAAGCAGGGCACCCGCCGGCCGGGTTGCCTTATCAGCCGCAGGATCACTGTAAAGCGGGGGCACGATCTGCATGTCGTCTGAAGGCAAGGCCAGCTGCATCTCGCCGGAGATCCCCAGATTCTTATCCGCATGGACGATTTTCAGCCAGCCCTCCTCGATCCGGGCGATCCAGTGACTGCCGAGGCCGACGCCGCTGGCAGGGGCGGACAGCACCGGCCGGCAGCCGGGAGTGCACGGCACAACGGGCTGGACGTCCACCACGGGCCGCCCCGGCGCCAGAGAAAAACCGCAGCGCACCAGCTGAAACGGCCGGCTGGCCATCTCAACCCAGACCCCGTATTTCCTGGCCCCATATCCGCCCTCGGCGTCGACCGTATGCAACCCGGCAGGAGTTGAGGCGAGCACCGTGACCCGCACGGTATTGGAGGTGGCGTAGCCAGCGGTATTATATTTCCAGCCGACTCTGATGGCGTATTCGCCGGGATACTGGGGCGGCACGATATCCCACAGGGAAAGGGTTTCGGCCAACTCGGCGCCGGGCGCCAGGCTGAAGTCCGGGGAAAAACTCTTTTGTGATGCTGCCGGCCGGCGGTATTTCTGCTCGACCCCGGTGGCGAGATCAAGGACATGGATGACCGGCATGGAGCTGTCAACCGGCGGGAAACCCATGGCCAGGGGACGCGAACCGCTATTTTTCAGGGTGACGAGGCACGCCACCTCCTCATGATAGAGCACCGCATCTTTGGGAACAGTTAACAGGAGACTGAGTGTCATGGCAATGGCCTTTCACCTTTTGTTTTAGGGAACCTTCAGTAATATCAATCAATGCCGGCTGCTGCCCGCCAGCCGGAAACAGACCGGACAGCAGCCCGCAGCTCAGGGGTTCGGCAGCCCGCTGATATTCCGACCCCGCAGGCCGAAGAGACACCGGGCGCAGAACTGGCCTTCGCAGGGCAGATACGACATGACGCAATAGCCGTCACTGAAGTCATCGTGTTTGGGTCTGGCGTCATTCCCAGCCGGATGCGGCATGGAGTGCTCATGGTAAAGACAATGGCCCCACTCATGCAGCAGGAGCCCGCCGTAGGAGAAATCACTCAGCCACATCTTGGTGGTCCCCGGCGTTTCAGGGTCTTCTTTTTACTGTCCCAGCCGATGGTGCCGTCGGCGGCATCGGTTGCATCCAGTTTCTGGAAGGCCTCTGCCGGGAAATTATCCCGACCCGCCATTCATGACGCAGCAGCGGGAGCCGAGTCCGATGGAATAATCACTCAGCACTCCCACGGCGTGCATGGTGCTGATGGTGGGCATCTGCAGCATGGAGAGACCCGGCCGGAAGCCGTCGGTGCATAAGGCACTGCAGGAACGGATAAACGATGCGGTCGTCAAACCAGGCATCAAAACGATCCTTGTCCGCATCCGTCTTGAAATAGTATTGTAATCCGGAGCTTTTCACCGGCAGGGAGGCATTCGAGACCCAGCCCACCATGTCGTTGTAGTCCTTGGGCAGCCGCACCGGCAGGAGCACAAACGACTTGGTGACATCGAGCTTCGGGGCATCCAGGATGAACAGCCGGTCGATATCCACCTGCACGACGCTGCCGTCCAGGGTCACATTTTTGTTGGTGCCCTGCTTGACATAAGTCCTGACAAAATTGATGGCGGCCCACCACTCATCGTCGCTGACCAGCCATGGTTTTTTGCCGGCATCATGGAGCATCCTGGGATCGCGCACCACCTCGCAGAAGGCCCGGGCCATGTCCTTGATGTAGCCGTCGTAGACATGGGTGCCCTTGCCTTCCAGGGCGTCCTTGATGTCGGAGTAGTCGGCAAATTCATCCTCACCCGCATCACCGGCCTTGTCTTTGTTCAGGGTGTTGCTCTTGTGCCGGTTCAGCCCGTTTTGGAATTTGAGATTTGCCTCCGGCGACTCCTTCATCGGCCAGGCTCCGGCATGCAGCCAATGAAAAAAGCCGGTGATCTGTCCGGTAATTTTCCCGTCAATGCTGTTATCCGCCGAGGAGACCGGCAGGCGGAGGATCTTGCTGAGGCGGATATTGCGCCACACCACAAAGGTCCCGGGTTTCCACCATGACCGTCTGCTTCTCGGCCCCCGGATCATCCTCATTGACCGGCGGGTCAATATAGGCCCTGAGGCGGTAGCGGTCCCCGCCGCAGGGGGCGGGCTTGAAGATCAGACCGGCCTGCCCTTCTCTTGGCGGCTTTGCACTTGACCGCGTGGGTGTGGGCGCCGGCGGCCTTTTCCGGTTCCAGGAAAAAGGGCTCCTTGACGGCATCGGCCCGGTCGCCGGTGTGGGCGGCGTAAAAACCGGGCCTGGCCTTTTCGTCGTGTTCCGCGGGTGCTTTGCTCAGTTTTTCATGATTGGCCAGGTCGACCTTGAGTTCAAAGACATTGCCTGCCACCTCCTGGCCGCGTTTGCCGCCAAAGGCGGCGGGACAGTTGTCCACCTGGGGATCGTTGGCCGCTGCCGGGTTGCCCGTCGCCACCTTGGCATCCTGCCTGGCGGGTCCGGTGCCGGCATTGGTACCGGTCTGCTGATTGGAGGCGCGCAAGGCCGGACGGTTCAGCTGCTTATCCGGTTCCCGGCCGGCATCATAATCGGGAAGTTTATACGGCTCCCGCAGCTGAAAATAGACATCCACCTCAGGGGCCGGCGCCCACTCGTCTTTTTCAAATTGATACTGCTCCACCGTGGCAATCAAAGGCAGGGCCCCGAGCACCGGATTGTCGTGATAGCACATATCCTGGGCCTTCCGCAGATTATCGGTGGTCATGTCCATGGGATATTTATCGTCATGGTTGGGCTGATAGATATAGCTGCCGCTTTTTTTGTGGATGTAGGTAAAGCCGCCGGGCATCCTGATCTTGGCGAAATGTCCCTTTTTCTCGTCAGGCTTGACCTTGCCGTCCGCCTCCTCCGGGCAGGGCGCGGGCAACTCGCCGCCGCCCTTGGTCTTGCCGTCGGCATTGTAAAGGGAACCCTCCCTGCTGCCGTCAAATTTCTGGATGACCCACTCCTCCAGCCGCTTCTGGATCTCCCGGTCCGCCGCCGCATCATCAGCATTTTTCAGGATCTCGGTCTTGAAATATTCCCAGGCACCCATGGCCTTGGGCGGGCCGGCCATCCCCTCAAAGGCGGTTTTCGCCATCTGGTGATACAGGGGGAAATAAAAGAGTCCCAATACCTGCAGGCGCTCCATGCGGCCCAGGGTCGAATCCGGCTTATGCAGAAAAGATCCTCGATCTTCCCCGGTTCCAGACTGATCCGGTACTCGGGCCTGACGACAAAGGTATTGACAAACAGCTCCCTGCTGTCGACGAAATCAGGGGCCACATGGCCGATGTCATCGGCTTTTGTGGGGCGTAAACTCGACTTGTCAACCTTGGTTTTGGTGGGTTCCTTGTCCCCTGCCGGCACATTGACCGGCTTGTCGCTGTCATGCACCTCCTGCAGTTTCGGCTGGGTTTCCCCGGTGCCGGGGATGTTGTCCACCTTCAGGCCAAACAGGGACTGGAACTTCTCAATGGCCAGCTTGGTGTTCGGGCCCTTGATGCCGTCCACCGGACCGGAGCGGAAGCCGAGATTGTTCAGCCGCTGCTGCACCCCGGAAATGCAATATTGCGTGTTGGCCTTTTCCAGCAGAGGATTCAACCTGCCGATCTGCAGCTTCCACCTGACCTGATAGTCGCTGCCTAAAGCCTTGCCTTTTATCCTGCCGCCATCCCCGCCCTCCGGCGGATCCGCCTGCTTGGGCTCAGGGGCCTTCACCCGGACGGCAAGGGTTGCCTCGGTGCAGGTCTTGGGGATCTCGGGGTCCTGGCCATCCGGCTTGACAAAACCCTTGTCGTCGGTCTTTCCCTTGTAGGTCTTGCCGCCCTTGACGACCAGCTCGAAAGAGGCATCCATGGCAGGGGAAAAGTCGGCCATGACAATGCGCAGCCGCAGGCAGAGCTTCACCACCCTGGGGACTTTGTAGACTCCGTCCTTGTCGATGGCCTGCTTGAAGGGAGGCGGTCCCTTGGGAGGCAGCTTGATCTCGTCTCCGGGGAACTGTTTATCGCCGGTAAACAGCACGAGGGGATTCCCCCGGTCCCTGGAATTGCGCAACTCCATGTTGGAGTCCCAGACCGTCTCCCATTTGTAATAATTATTTTCTTCAGCGATCTTGACGATGTGATCGCACTTTTCGGTCTTATGTGTTTTGCCCAAACCCTTGACCTCCCCAAGGGTAACAGCTCAATGACTTCTCCATCTGCGACCAGACTTCTGACTCAAGGAGCCGTTACGAAATAACATGGCCATGTTATTTTTTTTCAACGGCTTAGTGCTGCGAGACGTCGTTCTCGTGAATCCGCGGGAAGAAGACTTCCGCCGTGCCCCCTTCAGGAACATTTTCTACCATGGCCTTGCCCAGGTCATCCAGCCGGCCTGATTTGATGGTGCCATCCGGCAGTTTCACCTTATATTCCTCGCCGGGAATCGGATTGCCCTCATCATCTTTGAGTTCGATGCCGAGCCAATGCGGTTTCGTGTTTTCCTCTTTCTTTTCCTGGCCGGCCCCGGCCTGCTGCCCATTTGCTCCCTGGCCGGCCTGCTGCTGATTTGCCCCCTGCCCGGCCTGGGTTTCCTTCATTGAGGTCTGCTGCCCCGGATCCGCCACCGCCGCATCGTCTGCATTCAAGGGGGATTCCGGGAGTTCCGCGGAACAAGCGGTGCCGCTCTTCGGACTTGGCATTATTTCACCTTAAACTAATTTATTTTTACTATTCCGCCCTGAATGGTAACCATGGCCCCGCCTTTGACCTCGGTCTGGGCCGAGGACTCGAGCTTGGCCCCGGCATTGCCCTTGGCGGCAAAATTCGCCATGGCCTCGATGGAGACATTCACGCCCTTGATCTCCACATCACCGCCGTCACTGCACAGACTGATGCCGCCGGCCTCGATGACCAGATAGGAACTTCCGACCTTGACCGTGATATTGCTGCCGGCCTCAATGACCACATTAGCCGCCTTGAGGAAATAATCCCCGGTCACCTGCTCCGAGTGGTTGGCCTTGAACACCTCGGCCACGTCGCCGGTCACGGTCAACGACAGGTTTTTGCTGATTTCCGCTGCCTGCTTGCCGATCACCCGCAGGTGCCGGTCGCCGCCGATCTCTTCCTGGTGATGGTTATCGACCTTTTCATGCCGGTCATTTTTTATATGCTCCTTGCGGTCATTCTCCACCACCAGATTCCGGTCATGGCCAATGGTTTCAAAGCGGTCGTTCTTGATCCGGATATCCAGATTCTTTTCCGCATGAATAAAAAGCTGCTCGTTGTCCTTCTTGTCCTCAAAGCGGATCTCGTTGAACCCCTCGCCCTTGGGCGAACTGTTGGACTTGAAGGTGCTCATGGTCTTGTTGTCGGGCAGGGCATAGGGCGGGTTGTTGTTGCCGTGATACACCTGGCCGGTGATGATCGGCCGGTCCGGATCGCCTTCAATGAAATCAACCGTCACCTCGTGGCCGATCCTGGGCAGGAAAACCGCGCCCCAGCGATTTCCGGCCATGGCCTGACTGACCCGGATCCAACAGGAACTGTTCTCGTTACTTTCTCCCTCCCGGTCCCAGTGGAACTGCACCTTCACCCGGCCGTGCTGATCGGTGTGGATCTCTTCGCCTTCCGGTCCCACCACGATTGCCGTCTGCACTCCTTCAACAACCGGTTTGCGCGTGCCGCGCACCGGCCGGAAAGGGATCTCGTAGGGCATGCAGGCAAAATGATTGGTATAGGCGCTTTCTCCCCCCTCACCTTTGGCCGCGGCGCTGCGATAGCCGCCCGCCTGGTTTGCCTCGTGGCTGATTTGGGTCAGGATATATTCCTTATCATTCAAGTCTGCCCGGAAATAATCATGCAATTTGAAGCGGCAGCCGCTGACAAAAGACCGGCACCGGCTCGTGCCGCTGATGGTGGTGATGCGGGCCTCCTCTTCTTCCATGCGGATATTGACCAGCCGGGAGCCCTCTTCATATTTCCCGTATTCGCCCGGATAGTCATAGATCTCCAGCTCTTCCGGCCGCAGCTGCTCCTTGGCGCTGGCGCTCAACTGCAGATTCGATTTCGGTGTCTCGTAATTATAGTCATTCAAGCTGAATTTGCCGGGCCGGATCTCCTTGACCATCTCCAAAGCGGTTACAACGTCCTCCTCCAATTGGCCGCCGGTGCTTAGCTGGTATCTGACCGTTTCCTGTTTCGGGCAGGGTTTATGCTCCACCGCCAGATCAGCCAGCACCAGGGTATGCTTTTTCTCCTCATGCTCAAAAAAATAGCAAATCCCCTCTTCCTCCAGCAGCCGCGAGACAAAATTAAAATCGGTTTCCCGATACTGCACGGCGTATTCCCGCGGCTCATATTTGCCGTGCAGCCGTAAACTGTAGTCGGTAAAACCGTGGTCGCTGAAAATCCTTTCCGCGATTTCGGGAACCGTGAGCTTCTGGAAAATCCGGCAATCCGCTGTTCTGGTGAGCAGCCAGAACCAGGGGACCATGGTGGCGGTGTAGGTGGCGAGATGCATTTCGCTCTCGATCTCCCCGCTGCCGCGGCCCTGTCTGAAACGGCTGATCAGCCCGTGGAAATAACGCCGGCTGCCGTCTGCCAGAAAAAGGGAGACCGTGACCGCCTTGCCGATAATGTCATTGAAGGAAATGTTGTGGTTTTCCGAAGTCAATTCCAGCTCGAAACTGAAGAGAGTCGACAACCCTTCCTTGCCACGGAAGCGGGTAAGGAGGAGGACCTCCGGGCCCAGGGGGGTGTCAATGGCAAGAAGTCTGTTTTCCTGGCTAAGCATGGGTATTCCCATTTGCTGAGGTGAGAAGCGGATAGTGCGGTGATAATTCTATTTTTTTTGATAACAAAGGAATTCCCGGATTGTCAACAGGAAATAGCGCCGGCAGCTTTAAACGCCCGTTGCCGGCCGCCCCTTATCCGGCCGCAAACGCTGCCCCGGACCAGTGCCGGGGTCAGAGGGAGGGTTTTAAGCAGAATATCTGGTTTTATTACGTTTATCCCGGCTCCTGACTTCTGGCTCCTGGCTTCTGGCTCCTGAATTCTTCAATCCTTCATCATCAGGGATCGAAACGGTAATCGCCGGCCTGAAACCGGCCGGCAAGGGTGTTCACCATCTCATCGGAATCAAGCAGGGCGTCGAGCTGCCGGGTATAGCCGATCAGCCGGCCCATCTGCTCGAGGATTGTCTCGATCTCCCGCCGGTCCAGACCGGAGAGGCGGCCGACCAGCAGATCGCCCTTGGCCTTGAGGGCAAAACCATACTCCGCCAGCACCTGGGCCATGAGCGTAATGCGGCGGGAACGGTTGGTGATGGAGGCGGCCCCGCCCACGAAGCGGAAGTAGATGTGGTTGTTGCGCGGCTTGTCGCTGCAGTAGCAGTCCAGCATGTTGAAGTGGTAGCCGAAGCGCAGGCTCATGTTGACATACTCCCTGCCGGCCAGGGCCACGTTGGTGCCGGCCAGCTCCTGCCCGCCGCCGGTGAGATCCGTGGCCCTGGTCATGGCGGACATCAGGTCGCCGCCGCTCAGGGCCAGCCCCTCATTCTGCCAGACCCCGGGAAAGAGCATACCGGCAAGCACCGCCCGCAGGGGCAGCGAGCCGACCTGTTCGACATCCACCTTCTTACCCCCCGCCCCATCCTGCAGGCCGCCGCCCAGATCGATCAGCAGCAGCTGGACCGGGATGGGCAGGTTCAGCCGGTGCAGGGGGGTCCGGCCGCCGAAAAGCCTGGCCAGGCCCCGGCCCTGCCGTTCGGCAAACTCCACCAGGGCCTGCACCGCTTTCTCGTGCATGAAGCGGATAAGATCGTGCACGGTCTGGCATTTTTCCGGGGAAAACTCCTGCTCCAGGGGATTGACCAGATTGAGCGGGGCGATATGGCGCATGATGTATTTCTGCCGCCGGAACTCATAGAGCTCCCGGAGTCTGGCCGCTCCCTGCCGCTCCTCCCGCAGGAGATGCTGGACAATTCCCGCATAGACGACAAATTCACTGCCCTCCCCGGCCCGCAGGGTGATCTCCTGGCCGTGCTGCAGCACGGTGGTGGCCTGGCCGGTGTTGACCACGGTGGGGATGTTGAACTCCCGGCAGATGGAGGCCATGTGGCTGGTGGGCACGCCCACATCGGTGATGATGGCGTTTAAGAAAGGGATGGCCCGCACGAAATGGGGTGAGTCGTGCCTGGCCACCAGCACGCCGCCCTTGGGAATCTTTTCCAGTTCGTCCAGCTGGCGCAGGATAAAGACCTTGCCCGCCGTGGTGCCCCGCTGCACCACCACGCCCTGGTCCCGCAGCAGCACCGGATAGTCGCCGGCGACGGCTGCCTGTTCCAGGGCCGGGGCCTCCTCCGTGGGCTCGTCCATGCGCAGGGCCCTGGTCTGGAGCAGATAGCAGCGGCCGCTGTTGTCCATGGCCCATTCGATATCCTGGGGCGTCTTGAAGTGCTCCTCGATGGCCAGCGGCCTGCCTGGCCAGCTCCAGCACCTCCGCCTGGCTGAGGCAGGCAAGCACCCGCTGCTCCGCCGGGGTCTCCACGGTCTCGATGCCGCTGCCCGCCGCGGTTGACCACCATCTGTCTCCTTGCCGCCGATGCGCTGCTCCACCAGCCGGAGTTCTTCCCCCTTGGCCACCGTGTAGAGATCGGCATCGGTCAGACCATCCACCACGCCCTTGCCCAGTCCCCAGGCGGCGCTGATCGCCATTCTGCTCCGGTCCTTGCCGGCCGCGGCCGTGTAGATCACCCCGCTGGCCCTGGCATTGATCATGGCCACGCAGCCCACCGCCATCTTCAATTTGCCCGGATCAAAGCCCAGCTGGCGCTGGTAGCTGATGGCATTGGCCTGAAACAGGCTGGCCACCACCTCCCGGTAGGCGTGCTGCACCGCCTCGATGGTGCAGGGGACATTGAGCACCGTCTCGAACTGGCCGGCAAAGGAAAAATCACCGTCCTCCTCTTCGGCGCTGCTGCGCACCGCCAGTGCCGCCTCCTCCCCCAGCCGGGGCCGCATCGTTGCCAGGGCAGCGGCCAGGGCGGCGGTGAACTCCTCCGGAAAGCCGCCGGCCAGGATGGCGGCCCGCAGCCCGGCCAGGGCGGCGTCATCCGCCGTGGCCAGCCCGGCCAGCCGTTCTTCCAGACCGTTGTGGCGGAGAAAGGCGCTGAAGGCGGCGGTGGTGATGGCAAAGGCCTCGGGCACCCGGAGATGCGAGGCTGTTGGCCAGCTCGGCCAGGTGATAATTCTTGCCGCCCACCTCTTCGGCCAGGTCCCAGGTAATCTCCGGATAAAAAACCACCAGACGGCTGGAAACGGTTTCGTCGCTGGTCAGCATGCGCTGCACCAGGCTGTCGATGCGGGCCAGGGTTTCCCCCAGCTGAGGATACCGGTGCTCGGTGAGCTGATCGAAATGGCTCAGCGAATCGGAGATGGCCGCGAACAGCTCGGCGTAGGCGCGCCGGGTGTAATTGACGTCAAAGAGGTAGTCGCCGCCGAGCTTTTCCCCCATTTCGGTCATGGCCTCCAGGGTGCGGTTATTGCCCTCGACCACTGCCTGGAAGGCTCGGAACCGTTCCGCCAGATCGGGGGCGGCGCCGTGCTCCCGGCCGACTATCCCCTTGAACCACTGTAACAATGAGCCTGCCATGTCGATACCAGGAACCCTTGGCCCGCGATCACGCCGCCAGCCGGTTCATGCCTCCCCTAAGCCGTTGTAAAAAAAATATGGCCGTCCAGATGTCAGAGACGGCATCAGGAGCCCTGACGAAATGCGCAACAATGAACAGATTATTTCGTAGGGGTTCCCAAAGCTCTTTTGATGGAGGCCTTCAGCTCCTTGATCTTGACCGGCTTGGGGAAGAAGTCGTGCACATCGTCCCGCAGGGCCTCGATGGCCACATCCAGGTTGGCGAAGGCGGTGATCATGATGACGATGGTGGCCGGGTAGAGCTTTTTTACGGTGCGCAGCACCTCCAGGCCGTCCACCCCCTTCATCTTGAGATCGGTGACCACCACGTCAAAGCGTTTTGTCTTGAGCCGTTCCAGGGCCGACTCGCCGTTCAGGAAGGTTTCCACCTCGTAGCCGTCCTGTTCCAGGGAGAGCTTTGCCATATCCCCCACGATCTTTTCATCGTCAATGACCATAATGCCGTGTTTTGCCATCACTTCACTCCGTTAAATTTTTTGCCGGCAGCGCCAACCGCCGGCGATGCCGATATTGATCAGATAAAATTCCGCACCGGGTTATGCGATCCCCAGCTTATTGCAGGTCGGCAGGCTGATGATAAAGGTTGTGCCCGACCCCGACCTCGCTTTTCACCCGGATATTTCCCTGGTGGTTCTTGATGATGCCGTAGCTGACCCACAGGCCGAGGCCGGTGCCGCTCTCCTCCTTGGTGGTGAAAAACGGATCAAAAATATGATCGATGAATTCCGGGGCGATACCCTTGCCGTTGTCGCTGATGACGATTTCCACCGTATCCTCTTCCGGCACAAAGCGGGTGTCGATGCTCAACTCCCCTCCCTTGTCCATGGCCTGGATGGCGTTGGTCGCCATGTTGACCAGAATCTGCTGGATCTGGTGCACATCTATGTAAATATCCGGCAGATCCTGGGCCAGGCCAAGCTTGATTTTGATGTTGGAGATATCGAGCATGTTCTGCACCAGGGACAGGGTTTTCTGGATAACCGGGTTGGCCGCCATCCTGGACAGATGCTGCTCCTTGGGTTTGGCGTAATCCAGCAGGTTGTTGATGATTACCCGCAGCCTCTCGGTTTCCTCGTCAACCCGCTCCATGAAGCTGATCCGATCCTCCCTGCTCAGGGAGTCATACACCTCGGCGTAGGTCTGGGCGATCATGGAGATGTTGTTGAGCGGATTGTTGAGCTCATGGGCCACCCCGGCCACCAGCACGCCGATGGAGGCGAGTTTTTTTGACTGGACGATTTCCTTTTCCCGTTTCTGCAGCTCCTCGGCCATCGTGTTGACGGCGCTGAACACCGCTCCCATCTCGTCGCCGGAGGGCTTGGCCTCGATCGTGTGGAAGTTGCCCTGCGAAATCGAGCGGGTGAGCCCGACCACCTTGCTCAGGGAATTGCCGATGTTGCGCACGATGAGATTGCTGAAAATAAGGGCGAAGAGAACCACGGCCCAGAAGGAGTAGAGCAGGATATTCTTGGAGTGGACAATGATCGCGCCGATCTGCTCACTCTCCAGATCGGTGATATCCTCGGAAAAGGTTTTGAGGTTCTGCCCCACCTGGCGCAGCTCTTTCTGGGCTTCTGGATCTCTGATGTGGGCCCGGTCAATGGCATCAACCAGATGGGCGTACTCATCGAGATAATAGCGTAGTTTCCAGTATTTATCATTTCCAACGGCCAGAATGACCGGCTGCTGCACCTGGCGCAGGGTCTCGGTGGTCTGATCGATCCTGATTCCGATGCTGACCAGGGCCTCGTCATCGCCGGATGCTCGCTATTACCATCCGTTCTACGAAGTCTCAGGTCTGGGGGTCATACGCGGTCAGTCCCCGCTGAATACTTAGAGAAAGGGTGAGTCCAAAAATGAATATTCTCATCACCGGAGCCACTGGATTCATTGGAAGACATCTTTCGGGTGCATTGTCAAAGACCTTCTCAGTGAGATGTCTGGTAAGGAAAAGCAGTGACATCACGCCCTTAAAAGATTTTAATGTTGATATAGCCTACGGAGATTTACTTGTTAAAGAATCATTAGGGCCTGCTTTGGATGGAATAGATCTCGTTTATCATTTGGCTGGAGAAGTGTATTCTCGACGGAAGCAAGATTATTATGAAGGAAATGTTTTAGCCACACAAAATCTTTTGGAGGCATGTAAAGAAAAAGGTACTAAGAGAATAGTCTTCTTAAGCAGTACAGGAGTTTATAAACCATCCACTACAAGAACTCCAGTAACGGAAGAATGCGAATGTGGGCCTGTATCAATTTACGGAAAAACTAAGTTAGATGCTGAAGGACTGATCAAAAAATATGATATCCCCTGGGTCATTGTCAGGGCTTCACTTATTTATGGCCCCCATCAAAAATCAATGCTGAACCGATTTTTTTATGATGCCATCACAAAAGGTAAAATATATATCTTTGGCAACGGGGATAATCTGCGGAGCCTTTGTTTTATTGATAATCTTGTTGACGGATTGGTATTATTGGTGGACAAGCCGGATATTGTTGGGAAGACATATATCCTATCTGACAATATCCCGTATACATATAATGAGGTGATTGGGACTGCATCTAAAGCCATTCAGCAAAAGCTAAGGGTGGTTCAGTTACCAAGTTTTTGGGGAATATCTCATTGAAAATCAATTCCCTGATAGGTAATGTATTTGGCTTATTCCTTGTGGAACTTTATGCTATTCATAAAACGCAATTACATGAAGCATACGATATCACGAAGGCTAAGAAGGAGATCGGATATAATCCAAGCATAACGTTGGAGAAGGGTATTAGACGTACTGCGGAATGGATAAAAGGCAATCTTTCGGATGACAATTCATGAAAAAAACCTATTTGATTTTGACCTATTCTTTTGGAGGGATATAAAAAGTGAAAACAGTCAGGGATGTAATATCACTTATTAGGGTTATGGGGCTAAAAAAATTTGTAGATCTAATAAGAAGTCTGAAACAGAATACTGCTTACTTTAGAGGATTCTTTCGTCTCCTCTTGTATTGGTACGCTCCTTAAAACACCTTTTTTTGGAGAGCTTTCGACAAATGGCAAAATAGATCTAGACAAATTTTGCAAAGAGAATAATTATGATATTTATTTCTTAAGAGGAATCTGTAATTATCTCGTTTCTTTAGATTTACTCGATCTAGACGGGGATATGTACAAAATGAAAAAGTCTTTTTAATCTTGATTATAGCAGAGGTGGATACCAATTTATAAATGCGTATTATTCGTATTTGAGATTTTGTCAAATTTATTACGGTAGCAAAAACAGTATGGGGTGGACGTAAATAGAGATATTAAGTACGT
>CAVSQR010000002.1:0-4630 GCA_963729825.1 uncultured delta proteobacterium
TCCGCACCATGGAGGAAAAGACCGGCGTCAGCCGGGGGAACATGCTCGCCCTGTTCACCGACCGGAAGCGCTTCCTGCGGTACCTCAGCTCGATCCTGATCGGCGTGCCGATTTGGTTTGTCGTCGGCATCCTGATCACCTTCTCGCCCGAGTTTGCCAGGGCGCTCGGCACGACCGGCCCGGTATCCGCCGGAAACGCGGTTATGTACTGCTACCTGGGGCTGGTCTTTGGAGACCTGACCAGCGGCCTGTTGAGCCAGGCCCTGAAGAGCAGAAAAAGGTGGTCCTCCTGTACATGCTGTTGACCATCGCAGCCATTGCCGTATACTTTCTCCCGGGCAGCAGGAGCCCGGACTTCTTCTACGGCGTCTGCCTTGCCCTCGGATTCACCGCAGGCTACTGGGCCATCTTTGTAACCGTTGCCGCGGAGCAGTTCGGCACGAACCTGCGCGCCACGGTCGCCACGACCGTGCCCAACTTCGTGCGCGGCATGGTGGTGCCGATCACCCTTTTGTTTCAGTTCTTCCGCCGCTCCTTCGGCCTTGAGGCAAGCGCGCTCATGGTCGGCGCAATCTGCCTGGTGGCGGGTTTTGCGGCACTCGCCTTTCTGGAAGAAACGTTCCACAAGGATCTGGACTACTTCGAGGAATTTCTGTGATGCCGCAGATAAGACAGATCGGGGCGGACCAGGCTCACGGTTCAGCCCTTGAGATTGCCAACCGGTTCTGCTTAGGGTTCAGCCAGCGAGTAAGCCCCTTCCTGCTGGTGAATCGCCCCTTTTGGCGTGAGAACGCTCGAGTAAAGATAAAAGCTGTCCACCTGGAACTCCGGCAGGCTGAACAGGGCATTGCCCGACAGAAAATTGGTCAGCCTGACCAGCGGGGTTTCCCTGAGCCTGGCGATGGTGATATGGGGCGAGAAATTCCGTTTTTCCGCCGGGATCCCCAGCTGGGCAAGCTGCCGGTCAACCCTTTTTCGCAACTGCAGCAGCAGCTCTGATTTCTCCATGCCCACCCAGAGAACCCGCGGCTCCTGCCGGGGGGGAAAATAGCCGAGCCCCTGCAGACGCATGGGGAATCCCCTGGCTTCCACGTTTTCCAGATCCTCGCGAATTTCCCGGAAAAGCCCGCCATCCACCTCGCCGATAAAGCGCAGGGTGAGATGCAGCTGATCCGGGGGCACCCATTTGGCCCCCGGCAGGCCGAAACAGATGCGGCCGAGTTCCTCTTTAATATTTTCAGGCAAATCAACAGCCACGAAGAGCCTTATCATATTTCACCTGACTTTGCTTCATCTCAATAAGGATTGCCCATCACAGCCAGACCATCCGGGTGATTGACGCAGCGAAATACTAACAAACCAGCGGGCAGGAATGCAAATAATAATATCAGCAAATGACGGCAGGGAGAATCGCGGAAAACAGGGGTGCTAAAAAGGAGGCGGCCCCGGGAGGGAGAACTCCCGGGGCCTGAGGGTGGAGAACACTTTGCCTATTTGCCGATACCTGATGGTAGACCCCGGCATCTAGGACTTTGGAGGAATCACTGACTCTTAGGAGGAGAGTCAAACACCAAAGGAGAGAGGTGTTAAGCCGCTTGCGGCTTTTGTTCTTTTAATTAAGCAATACACATACCACACTGTGCTATTTGTCATTTTTTTTCACATAACATATTGTCATTCACAACAATTTAATGGAATATTCCTCCTGCGCCAGACAGGCGGCCGGGGAATTTACTGGCCCATATTGGGCAAATAACCGCATTGGCTTCCGGAAATATGGGCAAATAACCCAAAACCCAAAAACACGCTCACTTTCCGCAAAAAAACCTCGCGGGAGTCAAGCAGGTTGACAAGTGTCAGGCGATAGAATAATTTTGCAGCTTGCCTTATTCTTTTTCCCTCGGAGACAACCATGCCCCATGAAATAAAAGGTCGAGCTGCAGGCCTGATCTGCGTTGCCATTGCCCGGCCGGATATCTGCGCGGCCATCCAGGCGGCGCACCAGGCCCGGCCCCTTGCCGATGTCATTGAAATCCGGCTGGACAGCCTGACTGAGCCGGCCATTGCGCCGTTTATCCAGGCCATTGCCCCCCCCCGCTCTTCACCAACCGGCCCCGGTGGGAAGGAGGACAGTGCGGGGAGCCGGAAGAAAAACGGCTCGGCCTGCCGCGGCAGGCCGAGCCGTTTTTCTTCCGGCTCCCCGCACTGTCCCGCCTTCCCAGCGGGGCCGGTTGGTGAAGAGCAGGGGGGGGGCAATGGCCTGGATAAACGGCGCAATGGCCGGCTCAGTCAGGCTGTCCAGCCGGATTTCAATGACATCGGCAAGGGGCCAGGGCCTGGTGCGCGGCCTGGATGGCCGCGCCGATATCGGCCGGGCATGGCAACGCAGATCAGGCCTGCGGCTCGACCTTTTATTTCCATGGGGCATGGTTGTCTCCGAGGGAAAAAGAATAAGGCAAGCTGCAAAGTTACTACTATCGCCTGACACTTGTCAACCTGCTTGACTCCCGTGAGGTTTTTTTGCGGAAAGTGCGAGTATTTTTGGGTTTTGGGTTATTTGCCCATATTCTCGGGAGCCAATGCGGTTTTTGCCCGATATCGGCCAGTTCATTTCTCGGCCGTCTGTCTGGCGCAGGAGGAATATTGCCTTAAATTGTTGTGTAATGACAATATGTTATGTGAAAAAAAATGCAAATACACAGCGTGGTATGTGTATTGCTAATTAAAAGAACAAAAGCCGCAAGCGGCTTAACACCTCTCTCCTCTTGGTGTTTGACTCTCCTCCTAAGAGTCAGTGATTCCTCCAAAGTCCTAGATACCGGGGTTTACCATCAGGTATCGGCAAATAGGCAAAGTGTTCTCCAGCCCCAGGACCCGGAGATTCTCCCTCCCCGGGGCCGCTCCTTCGCGCCCCTGTTTTCCCGCGATTCTCCTTGCCCAGTCATTTGCTGATATATTATTTGCATTCCTGCCCGCTGGTTTGTTATCTACTGGCTCAATCAGCCGGATGGTCTGGCTGTGATGGGCAATCCTTATTGAGATGAAGCAAAGTCAGGTGAAATATGATAAGGCTCTTCGTGGCTGTTGATTTGCCTGAAAATATTAAAGAGGAACTCGGCCGCATCTGTTTCGGCCTGCCGGGGGCCCAATGGGTGCCCCCGGATCAGCTGCATCTCACCCTGCGCTTTATCGGCGAGGTGGATGGCGGGCTTTTCCGGGAAATTCGCGAGGATCTGGAAAACGTGGAAGCCAGGGGATTCCCCATGCGTCTGCAGGGGCTCGGCTATTTTCCCCCCCGGCAGGAGCCGCGGGTTCTCTGGGTGGGCATGGAGAAATCAGAGCTGCTGCTGCAGTTGCGAAAAAGGGTTGACCGGCAGCTTGCCCAGCTGGGGATCCCGGCGGAAAAACGGAATTTCTCGCCCCATATCACCATCGCCAGGCTCAGGGAAACCCCGCTGGTCAGGCTGACCAATTTTCTGTCGGGCAATGCCCTGTTCAGCCTGCCGGAGTTCCAGGTGGACAGCTTTTATCTTTACTCGAGCATTCTCACGCCAAAAGGGGCGATTCACCAGCAGGAAGGGGCTTACTCGCTGGCTGAACCCTAAGCAGAGCCGGTTGCGGCAATCTCAAGGGCCGAAACCGTGAGCCTGGTCCGCCCGATCTGCCCCATCACAGAAACTCCTCGAAGTAGTCCAGATCCTTGTGGAACGTCTCTTCCAGAAAGGCGAGTGCCGCAAAGCCCGCCACCAGGCAGATCGCGCCGACCATGAGCGCGCTTGCCTCAAGGCCGAAGGAGCGGCGGAAGAACTGGAACAAAAGGGTGATCGGCACCACCATGCCGCGCACGAAGTTGGGCACGGTCGTGGCGACCGTGGCGCGCAGGTTCGTGCCGAACTGCTCCGCGGCAACGGTGACAAAGATGGCCCAGTAGCCTGCGGCGAATCCGAGGGCAAGGCAGACGCCGTAGAAGAAGTCCGGGCTCCTGCTGCCCTGGAGAAAGTAGACGGCAATGGCTGCGATGGTCAGCAGCATGTACAGGAGGACCACCTTTTTTCTGCTCTTCAGGGCCTGGCTCAACAGGCCGCTGGTCAGGTCGCCGAAGACCAGCCCCAGGTAGCAGTACATCACCGCGTTTCCGGCGGAGACCGGGCCGGTCGTGCCGAGCGCCTTGGCGAACTCGGGCGAGAAGGTGATCAGGATGCCGACGACGAACCAGATCGGCACGCCGATCAGGATCGAGTTGAGGTACCGCAGGAAGCGCTTCCGGTCGGTGAACAGGGCGAGCATGTTCCCGCGGCTGACGCCGGTCCGTTCCTCCATGGCGCGGAACATGCCGGACTCGGCCACGCTGATCCGGGCGATGAGCAGGACGAGGCCCAGCGCCCCGCCGATATAAAAGGCGTTCCGCCAGTCATAGGCGCTGGCGACGATGTTCGCGAGGATGGCGCCCGAGACGCCGACCGACGCCACGAGCATGGTGCCGTAGCCGCGGATGCTTTTATGCAGCACCTCGGACACGAGGGTGATGCCGGCCCCGAGTTCGCCGGCCAGGCCGACGCCGGCGATAAAGCGCAGGGCAGCGTAAGCGCCGAGGGACGAAACCATGCCATTGGCGATGTTGGCCAGGAGT
>CAVSQR010000003.1:0-35452 GCA_963729825.1 uncultured delta proteobacterium
GCCTCTAAGTGGGAGACGTTCATGTTCAGGATATAGTTGGCCCTGGGATGGGCGATGAACAACCCCGAGTAATCGATCATCCAGGCGTAGCCGCTTTTCCCGACTTTGATGGCAGACAACATCCGCGTCAGGTATTCGGCCTTCAGGACCACCCCCAAGACACCCACAACCTTTCCCTCGGAGGAAAAAACAGGGGCGCCGATGGGAATAACCGCTGCCCCTGTCTGTTTGGACTTCGCCGGGGTGTTTATCGTGGCTTTTCCGGCAAGCGCCCCCTTGAAATAGTCTCTGTCCTGTACATTGATCCCAATTGATTTGCCATTGATGCCGTCTGCATAAATATTGCCGTTGGTGTCGGCGACAAAAAGAGCCTCATAATCCTCACCGATGATCTTCATGGTCGAGGTCAGTTTTCGATTGAGATTCTCGATGTCCACCTTGGACTCCGCCACGCCGGCTTGTGTCACCTTTTCGGCTGTGGCGATGGTCGTATTGCCGGCGGAGATTTCCTTGGCGATTTTGATTTCGTTCAGAAGGAGGTTATCCATCATCTGGGCGACATCCGTTGCGATCTGAACCACCCGCTCCTTTGCCAGGTCGTTTATAGCCACCGTTGCCTTCTGCACCGCAAAAAGCCCCACTGTGAGCAACGGCAGGGTCACAAAAATAATTCCACCCACTAACAGCTTGAATCCCAATGACTTTTTTTCATTAATCCACCTTTGTCGGATATAGTGAAACCATGTGCCGCATTTTTTGCCCAGATGCACGCCGACCGGCGGCAGCCGCCACCTGAGAAAGCGCAGATGAAGTTTTCACAGGCTGCTGCCCGAACCCTTCGGGGCGCAATAAATTTATTATCGATTTTGGCGGTTTTTTTCTCAAGCTTTTTATCTTTATGACGGTTGTAGCCGGCCGTTTTTATCTCAATGATGCAATAAGGCGAGAAGGACCCTCTTTTCCCCGATCAGCAGCTGGAGAAAACACGGAGCCGCTTTGTCTTCCAGCAGATGCGCGGCATATTAATGCCTCAGCCTGGCGTCCAACTTCAGGTTCAATGCACACAACATTTACCTGTTGCCGGAAAAGACAGCCTGATGGCAATCTGCCGCCTATGAAACGAAAATATTGCATGTATATCGTCGATTTGTAGTAATATGATTTAGTATCAGCTGGTTCATCCCCAGGTTGTGCTCCCATCAAATTTTACGGGATCTCATTATGATCTGTCAGGTGGTGCGCCTTTTCTTCTGCTGTCTTGCCTCGATCATCCTGGCCGCCGAGGTCTATGCCTATCATCCCCCCACCCATATTCTCATCCTCAATTCCTATCATCAGAGCCTGGCGTGGGAACAGGATATGTTTCAGGCCTTTCAGGATAAGCTGGAGCTTGATCGATACCATGTCGAGATCCATGTGGAAAACATGGACACCAAGCGCGTTTCCGACAGTGATCAATACAGGCAGCAACTCTTGGCGCTGTACCGCAGCAAATATGCGGATACGCCTCTGCGCCTCATCATCGCTTCCGGCAACAATGCCTTCAACTTCATGCGGGAATTCCGCGCTGCTCTTTTCCCCGGCGTGCCTGTGGTCTTTTGCGGGGTTAACATCTTTGAGGACGGCATGCTGGCGGGACTGCCGGGTTTTACCGGCGTTGTTGAAATTTTTGATGCGGCCGCCACGGTAAATATCGCCCTGAAGATCCACCCGCAGGCAAGGAAAGTCTTTGTCATCAACGACTACCTGCCCACCGGCCTGGCATGGACGCGCAGCATACGGCAGCAGCTGGCGGGCTTTGCCGGGCGCCTGGACATCCGCTATGCCGACAACCTGTCCATGGAAGAACTGCAGAAAGAGCTCCTGGCATTGTCCGCTGATACCATTGTCCTCTATGGGTTCTATTTCCGAGACCGCCTCGGCCATTATTACGCGGAGCAGGAGAGTATCAGCCTGGTCTCTGCGGCCAGTCCGGTGCCGGTGTACGGTCTGCTTAATTTTTATCTGGGGCATGGCATGGTGGGCGGCAACCTGATTTCCGGTTATTTTCAGGGCGAGGTGGCGGCTGTGCTGGCCAACCGGATTCTGGCGGGCGAGGCGCCGGACAGCATTGCCGTGGTGAAATATGGCGCCAAGCGCAACATGTTTGATTTCAAGCAGCTTGAACGCTGGGGAATAAGCCCAGGCAGATTGCCGCCGGACAGCATCATCATCAATAAACCCTCCTCGTTTTACGAAGAATATAAAACGCTGGTCTGGGGAGTAACTGTTTTCGTCAGCGTATTAGGCCTGACGATTGTTGTGCTCACCATGAACATCAGGCTGCGTAAAAGGGCGGAACAGCAGCTTCTCCAGGCGCAGGATGCCCTTGAGCAGAAGGTGATGGAGCGTACAGCCCAGTTGCACGCCGCCAAGGAGCTGGCGGAAGAAACGTCCCGCCGGCTTGAGCGGAGCGGGGCGGAGATTGAGGCTCTGGTCAACAACTCGCCGGTGGGCATTATTTTCATGGATGACCGGCGAATCATCAAACGGGTCAACCCGGAAATAGTACGCGTCACCGGTTATAGTCCGGATGAACTGGTCGGCAAAACGACAACCCCGTTTTTTTCTTCCGGGGATGATTGTGAGTCCTTTGGCAAAATGGTTTATCCTGTGCTGCTGCAGGGTGGAACCTATGAGACGGATTATCTCTTTGTCAGAAAGGGCGGCGCCCGTTCATGGTGCAACATCCGTGGTCGTCTGTTGAATAAGGATGACATCTCCCAGGGAGTCATCTGGATCATCAAAGACATTAACGAGCGGATTAATGCGGCACATGAGAAACTCCTGCTGGCTCATCATCTGGAGCAGGCGCAGCGCTATAAAAGTCTCAATGTCATGGCCGGCGCCTTTGCCCATCATTTCAACAACATCATGATGGCGGTGCAGGGAAATCTGCAGCTCTTGCAACTGCAGCTGCCTCATGATGCAAAAACAGGACGCATGGTCAGCCAGGCGCTCAAGGCGGCAAAAAAGGCCTCGGAGCATTTCCGGCTCCATGCTTGCCTATGTGGGACAACAGGAGTTGCATCTGCAATCCTACGATCTTGCCGCTCTGGTTAAAAATATGGAGGATTTATTCCGTAACAATATTTCCCCGCAGGTTAACCTCGTTGTCAATCACGCCGCCATACCTGTCTGGTGCAATGTGGATATGCGGCAGATTCAGGAAGTTATCCTCAATCTGGTCTTAAATGCCAGTGAGGCTATCGGCACGGCTGCCGGGCAGATCACCATCGGCACCGGCTACTCGTTTGAAGAGCTGGGGGATCTGCCCACGCCCTTCCGGGAAAGCAAGCTGGCCAGGGGCCGTTACGCCTTCTGCCGGATAACGGACAATGGCTGCGGCATGGATGAGACCACGGTCGCCCAGATATTTGATCCGTTTTTCACCACCAGGTTTACCGGCAGGGGCCTGGGGTTGCCGGTCGCTGTGGGTATTGTAAAGGCTCACCAGGGGGCATTGACGGTGGTCAGCAGCCCGGGAAAAGGCACGACGATCAGCCTGCTGCTGCCGGCCCTGGAACTGACGGCGCAGGGGCAGGGGGAGCAAGTCCTGTCTCCGACTGCCGGACTGCCCTGTTTTTCAGGGGTTGTGCTGCTGGCTGATGACGATGCCATGGTCAGCGATGCGGGAAGGCAGATGCTGGAAAAGATCGGCTTTGACGTTCTTATTGCAGGAGATGGCCAGGAGGCCGTTGATATCTTTAAAAGAAAGCAGGAGATCATTGATCTGGTCATCCTTGATGTTTCCATGCCCAGAAAGGATGGGGTCGCCGCCCTGCAGGAGTTGAAACGGGTTAATGCGCAGGTTAAAGTCATTCTCACCAGCGGTTATGCCGAGGAACAGGTGATGATCAGACAGGGAGAAGCGCATCCAGCAGCCTTTATCCATAAACCGTTCATGCTCGAAAAGCTGGCGGAAACCATCGGCGCGGTTCTCGCCACCAATGGGTAGGTTGCGGCTGGTTCAAAACCAGGGAGGGGCAATCACTGCTTTTTTGAAAAGATGATGTCGCCGTACCAGGCCGTGGCGCTCTCGCCGGTATTGTCGGAATCGGTCATGACGGCAATGCCGGATATGGCGGGTGGATCCTCTCCAAAGGCCTGCCGGTAATCAGCGGCAATGTCTCGTTTTTCCGCCAGCCACTGGTTCAGCTTCTCCGCCCCGCTCTCAATGACGATCATCTTGACCCGGTCGGTGTAGGGGTTGGGCGCGATCAGACCCTGCGGCTCCTTGCTGGCCCAGATATAATTGATGGCGCTGATCGGCGGATATTCGCCGTACAGCAGTTTAATGGTATTGAACTTGACCCGTTCCCACAGGCCGACTTTGCCGGCATCATAGGCAAAGGTGATATAGATTCTGGCCGGGTAATCATCGCCTGACTTTTGGGTGACGTCCCCCTTTGCATAAATATTGGCCACCTTCCAGCTCCAGGAAAGAACAGGGTAGTCAAGGGGATTGATGGGAAATTTTCTGGTAAGCCCGGAGGAAGAGGCATGGCTGACTGCTTCAACCACCGTGGTGCCGTGGTCCTGCACCAGGCGGTAGGTGGTATGGGAAGCAATGTTTTTGAAGGTCAGTGGTTGCCAACCCTCGGGCAGCCCGTTCAGATCCCGGGCCTGGGAAAAATTCCCCACCACAATGCGGTCGGGCGAATCGCCGGCAACCAGGGCGGCAGGCAGGAGAGACAGTGTCAGGGCAATAAGGAGACGGAGCATTTTTTTGTTTCTCTTGGTCATTTTTCATCAAGCAATTGTTGTGCATGGGTGACGGGATGAAAATCCATTATGGCACAAAATAAATGGGCGGACAAGCAGGATCGGGCTGTCAGCGCCACCGGGGCGGCAATGGTTTGCAAACGGCATTGCGACGGCAGCAGTACAGGGGAGGGGCGGGAAATCGCAGCAGGCGGGGCGGGTGAAGATGAACCAAACGAAGAAGTGGGATATAACAGGCTTGCGGCAGCGGGGTAACCGTTGCGATAATGATTTTTAGCTGGCCAATTTTTTTTATTTGTTATAGTAAGCCGCCATGGAAAATTTTGTGCTGACCATATCCTTTCTGCTCATCGGCATGGGCTTGCGCCGTCTGCCGCAGTTTCCGCAGAACACGGCCCAGGTTCTCAATCTCTTTGTTATTTATGTCTCCCTGCCGGCCCTGGTTCTCATCAAGGTGCCGGAGCTGGTTTTTTCGCGGGAACTGCTGGCGCCGGCCCTGATGCCCTGGTTCATGCTGGTGGTTTCAGCCGGGCTTATCTGGGGGGTGGCGAAGGTATGCGGATGGCAAAATGACACCAAGGGGGTGTTGCTGCTGCTGGTGCCGCTGGGCAACACCTCTTTTCTCGGCATACCCATGGTGCGGGCCTTTTTCGGCGAGCAGGGCATTCCCTATGCCGTTCTCTATGACCAGCTCGGTTCCTTCCTGGCCCTGGCCACCTATGGCTCGGCCGTGCTGGCCGTGTACGGCAGGGAGGAAGGCAAACCGACCTTCGGTTCGGTGATCAGAAAAATCATCAGTTTCCCGCCGTTTATCTGTCTGCTGGTGGCCTTTGTCTGCCGTGCCGTCCCTCTGCCCGGCGCGGTATCCGTGCCGCTGCATACCCTGGCTGCCACCCTGGTGCCGGTGGTCCTGATTGCGGTTGGTTTCCAGTTCACCCTGCGGTTAAGCCCGGAGGTACTGAAACCAATGGTTGCAGGACTTTTTGTCAAACTGGCCCTGGCCCCCTGTATTGCCTTGCTGGCCTGCCGCGTTTTTTCCTTTGACAGTCTGGCCGCCCGGGTGTCGGTCTTTGAAGCGGGCATGCCTCCCATGATCTCGGCCGGGGCCATGGCCATCATGGCCGGTCTTTCCCCCAAACTCACCGCCGCCCTGGTGGGTCTGGGGATTTTTCTCTCCTTTATCACCCTGCCGCTTTTGGCTCAGATGATGTAGCTTTTTGCGCCTGCATGGCCTGCTGCCGCGTCTTCCCTGGTGTCACCTGTCAGAAATCCTTGAAGTCATCGTCGTCAAAGGGAATCATCTTTTCAGGCGCTGCCAGCTTCGGTTTCTGCAGCAGAACCGGCCTGCGTTTTGCTGCAGCAGGGGGAGCGGGGTGCGGGCGTACCTCCTTGGCGGATTGCGCCGTTGCGGCCGTTTTTTGTTCTTTTTTGGTCAGTTTGCTGCTGCCAACTAAAGAGACCAGTTCGTTAACCAGGGTTTTCATCTGCTCGGCCTGGCCGGTCATCTCTTCCGAAGAGCTTGCATTTTCCGCGGCATTGGCGGCTGTCAGCTGGACCACCTTGTCCATCTCCGTAACGGCCTTGTTGATCTGACCGATGCCGTGGGACTGCTCATCGGAAGCGGTGGCGATCTCTGTCACCAGGGCCGCGACCTTTGAAGTGCTTTCCGTCACCTGCAGGAAGTCTTGGCTGGTTTTAGTGGCCAGTTGGGAACCGGCCTTGATTTTTTTCACCGTTCCCTCGATGAGGGTCGCCGTGTTGCGGGCTGCATCCGCCGCCCGCATGGCCAGATTGCGGACTTCATCGGCAACCACGGCAAACCCTGCCCCGGCTTCACCGGCCCGGGCCGCTTCCACCGCTGCGTTGAGCGCCAGCAGATTTGTCTGAAAGGCGATTTCGTCGATGGTCTTGACGATTTTCTGGGTTTCTTCACTGGCCCTTGATATCTCTTCCATGGATCTGGTCAGTTCCTTCATGGAACCGTTGGCCCCGTCCACCACGGCATTGGCCTTTTGCATGAGCTTGTCAGCCTCGCTGGCGTTATTGGCGTTCTGCAGGGTCAGGGAGGACATTTCCTCCAGGGAGGAAGAGGTTTCCTCAAGTGCCGCCGCCTGCTGGGAGGCACCTTCGGCAAGAGTGTGGCTGGATGACGTCACCTCAAGCGAGGCGGTGAAGACGTGGTCGGCATTCAGGTTGAGACTGTTGGTGATGTGGTGGATGGGCTTTGAGATGGAGCGGGTAATGAATAACGCCACGCCGACAATGGCAATAATACAGATAAGGGTCAGCGCGGCGGTAAGCAGTTTGATGGCCTGGATGGAGGTGAATGCCTCTGCTTTATTCATTTCCGCAATGACTGCCCAGGTCGTGTCGCCGATTTTTATCGGGGTATAGGAACTCAGGACCTCGGCGCCAAGGTAATTAGCGCTAATCCCGCAACCGGTTTTGCCGGCCAGGGCCTGGCGGGAGGATTCCGTCTCTGCCTTGCCGAGTTCGGGGTTGCTGTGGGCGGCCACAGCCGAGTGATTTTTCGGGTCCAGAAACGAATCCGATACCATCAGCTGATCACCACCCACCAGATAGGTTTCCCCGGTTTTTCCCATGCCGGAACGTTCGCCCATGAGGGCGTTTACCTCATTGATTTTCCGCGGCAGGGCCATGACCCCGATGACTTTTCCCGACTCATCGGTCAGAGGCGCCGCAAAAAAGGAAACAAGGGTATTGTCCATGGGGGCGTAAAATTCGAAATCTTCAAAGACGATTTCGCCTTTGATGGCCTTGCTGAAGGCATGGGCTAAACCGGTATCCTTGTATTGGCCGGTGGTCAGGTTTGCACCAAAATCCGAATGGCGCTTGACAGAGTAAACCACATCCCCTTTCTGGGAGATCAGAAACAGGTCTTCAAAGCCCTGGGAATAAAATTGGAGAATGGAGTCATAGTCGGCAAGGGCTGCTTTATAATCATCCGAATCAAATCCCTGCATCAGCCCGATATTTTCGAATTCGAGAAAGAAACGCCGTACATTCTCCAGTGCCGCGTTCTGTTTTACCACTTCGAGCTGGTCAGTAAACATTTTCTGGAGTTGCGACTTTTTGATTTCCCGGGCAATCTGCAGCTGGTTAAATACCTGGGTCTTCAAGGTATCTGTTGACTGCCAGAGGGAAATAATCCCCATAACCAGCATGGGAATGATGCCCACAAAAAGAAACGAGCCGATAAGCTTGGTGCGGAGTTTTATCTGAGTTTTCATATGTCGGGCCTGCTCAAAAATTTTTTTAAGCTGTGTGCCGAGATTGCCGGTTTCCCCTGTAAAAAGGCGGATCCTCGTGGCCATGCTCGACTGCGTTAACCTCTCCCCGCCGTGGGTCGGCAGGGCAAAAACTCACATCCTGTTTGCTTTACTGACGAATTATTCAGAGACGTGAAGATTTTGCCTTGCCGTTTTGCAACTTGCACCGGTCAGCCTGCGCTCATGCGGTCGGTGCCGGTAGGAGCCGTTACGAAACAACCTCTTCATTTTGAGCATTTCGTTACGGCTCCTTATGCCGTCCCTGACAGCCAGACGACGATATTATTTTATTACAGCGGCTTACTATTTGTACGAGGAGGCGACCTTCTTATAGATAATGTCAATTTCATCAAGCTGCTTTTTGGCCGATTCCCAGTTCCCCTCATTGACCGCGCCCTGGAATTGGTCGCCCAGCAGATGCATTTTCCGTGCGTCTTTAATCCAGCGGGTGTTGGCGAACATACGCTCCATTATCTGACCGGAAATTGAGAGTTCGTGTGCGGCCAGGTGGATCTCTTCACCCGCGCCGATGGCCATCTCCTTGTTTTTCTGCGCGACTCCCTCCGAGGCCTGTTTCACCATCTCGCCCACATGGTCCTTCAGCCACAGGGGGGTTGAAGCCACAATATGATTGAGGTGGAGGAAAAGGGCGGCGCTGACAAAGTAGGCATCATTGCTGGCCTTTTCATCACAGAGTTCCACCAGTTCCTTGGAATGGTTAACCATGCCCTGGGCTTCCCAGTCCCAGTCATCCTTGTACTCCTTATCCGCCATATTTTTAAAAGCCTCGGATTGGGCGACAAGGTCCTGGGCCACGGTTTTGCCTTTTGCCCAGTCGTTGGCATACAGGGCGTCGGCAAAATCGGATATGGATTTTTTGTATCCACCAAACATGCCGGTCAGGGTGGCATAATCAGCTGCAGAGGCCGTGGATGCTGCAAAGCTGAGGATGATGACCGCGTATGCCAGGGTGCGGCTGATCGACATTGCTGCATGCTTCGTTTTCATACTGTTGTCTCCTTTTGTGTGTTGTTGGTGAACAGAAATCGCCGGACGCTTGATAGACAACCTTTTCGGCAGCCTTTGATTTATCAGTCGTTTTCCATTGGTCCCGATATTTTATTTCAATTGTTGGCAACTTGAAGCAACCCAGGGTTGATCAGAATTCCACGGCCACCTGCATGGTGGCGGAATCGGCGTCTTGCCCGTGCCGCCATCGGTGATGTCGTAGTCCTCATCATGCAGATATTCCAGAGAGACACTGGTATTTTTGAGGACAAACATTCTGATCGCAGCACCATAACGGTCCTCGGGCAGGCCTAAAGCCAGCGCCTCGTCCGTTCCCTGCCAGGCCAGCGAAAAAATCGTCTGCCTGTCCAGCAGATCAAAGGTCAGGCCCGCTTCAAGACTCCACGCCTCGGGCTCGGCGCCGGACCCGGCAAAAGCCATCTCCTCAGCCTGAAACTCATCGAGCGCCCTGACATATTCGGCCACAAAATCAAAAGGCCCGTACTGCAAAAGAATATGGGCGGCCAAACCCTCCACATAATCAGCAATCTCGCTTGCGCCGGTATTCTCCTCCAGATATTCACCCAGATCATCGCTATCGCCGATGTTGTTCAGCCAGTCAAGGCCCACATCCACGGAGAATCCTTCACGTTCATGGGCAAAACCCAGGCTGGCGCCCCAGGCGTCAATTTTGTCATCCTCGCCACTTTCACTGAGAACACCGTTAAAGCCGTAAATAGACCCGTAAAAACCGGAGCTCTGAAATCCGGCCAGCACGGCTGAATCACGGATCTCGCCAAGCTCCAGGGGCAGGGTGTCAGAGACCATATTGGTGACATAGGAACCAAAGGGCAGATACATCTTGCCCACTGTCAGATAGGCCGGGAAGGCGTCCAATTTGCCAAAGGTGATTGTCCCCTCGTCAACGATCAGATGATCCTCCTCCTCATTCTCCTCGTAGAGCAGGAGCAGATGGGCCTGGGACCAGTCGGAAATCCGGGCGTCCAGTCCCACTTCCACGGTGGCCAGAGAAATATCGCTGGTGTCATCGCCGTTAAAATCCTCTGCACTGATGGCCTCAACCTCAACCAGCCCCCTTAAGTCAACATGATCATTGATGCTCTGCATCAGGGATTGATCGGCGGCGGCAGTGGTCTGCTGGCTGCCCTCCAGGGTGGTTTCAATCTGCTGCAGGCGCTGCTCGACACTGCCTTTCTCTTGGCGGATATCCCCCTTTTCCGCCAAGCCCTGAACCTGGGCCGGTTGCCCCCGGCCGACCAGCATAGTCTCCAACGCAGTCACCCGCTCAAGCAGCATCTGATTCTGCTCGGATAGGTCCCGTATCCGCATCTCAAGCGCGGCATTGTCTGCCGCGAGTGCTGAGGGTCCCCACAGGAGCACGGTCAACGCTCCAAACCCGATTATTTTTTTAGTCATCTTCTCCCCTCCCTGTTGTTGAGTTAGCTGTGATCCCTTCTCAGCCGGCTTCCCTTGTTGCCATTGACGAAGCTACCGGAACGGTTAATGGCAAGTATTTGCTTTATATCGCCAGCTCATTCAAAACAAACTGGTGTAATAATTTGTATGTATAAATGCTCTAACATATTGTATTTATACGCAAATATGAAAATATACTTAAAAAAATAAAACCGAGTTTAAATGTTAGGTGGCGCATAACAAATAAATTGATCAATTTATAATGAGTTATGTGATTCTTGTCAATGCTGAGGTAATTGCTGGCATCATTTGTAAAATTCTGCTTGTTCAGCATAGTTTGCTGAATTTACGAATTTTAGAAGAGCTGGGTGAGTCGATTTTTCATCATTTTGGAAGGTGCTGAAAAAATACATGTGTTATTTACAGCATATGTTGAGAAATATTTTAAAGTCAATGGAAAATATTTACTTGAATTGCAATAAATATTTCAAGTTAAAACAATAAGTTAAAATGAAAGCAAAATATATTTATAAAAAAAGAAATCTTTTGTTTGATAGGAAATTTTATTTAATCTGATTTCTAACTTTCATGTTCCGTTTGTCTGAATACGGGAAACAATGCTCTATTTTTTATCTCCATTAATTAAGCTATTGGCAGGCCTGGTTACAGCTATCGATTTTAAAGATAGGAAGGATGCGGCAGGTATCGGCTTGGTTTTGTTCAGCGGGTAAGGGTAATTGAGCAACTTGTGATGGTATAAAGATGTTAGGCGGTATTTTCCTCTTGGTTGTCCGCTTTTCCTCTGCTGGTTCAGATTGTCTAAGGCGGGGTTAATAATGCAGGGCCAGCCAGATGGTTTCCCTGCCGGGCGCTGTCCATTCAACCCGGTGTTTGAGATGGGCCGGCAGAAAAAGATAATCGCCCGGGGCAAGCACAATCAGGTCATCGCTGCCTTGAATACGCAGGCCGGCAGACCCCTTGAGCAGGATGACCCATTCGTTTTTCTCCTGGTCATACCATTCGCCTGCAGGGGTGGCATGGGCCCTGGAAACGATGCGCTCCAGGGTAAATGATCCCTGCTCGAGGATGTTTTCAAAAAGTTCTTCCGGCAATTCAGCCGGAATTTTGCGGAAAATATTGTCTTTTTCCATGAAGAGATAGTCAGCGGCGGTGGGGCAGCATTCTGCCCTGATAACCGTCCGCGCTGGTGATGCCTTTGCTGAGGGTAAGATTGCCGCCGTCGTGGCAACCGGCCTCATACTCCTTGAGATACACTCTGGCGGAGGAGAATTTTTTCCGTGACAGGCGCGGGTGCCGCTCTTCCATGAAGCGGATCAGCCCCTGGTCATTGCTGCATACCTGCACGGAGAGATTGGCCGGTATTGCGGCGGCATGATTTTCGCCGGGAAAGTTCTGCTGCTTCTGGCCGGCAAGTTTTCCGGCGAATCCCTCCAGCACCCCGAGGCAGTATGATCGTTTCTGTCTGCCGGTGGTCTGATGGCTGCGTTGAAACTGCCGCCACAGGGAGTCCATCTGGGCCAGCAGAAAACAGTAAACATAGTTGGCGATCAGTACATTTTCGCTGGTGCCCAGGATCTCGATGGTTTTGTGGGTGCAGCATTGCTCCGCATCGAAAAGATCGGCGAGGACGATCTTGACAAAGAAGTGGTTGACCAGGATGGAGCAGATCTTCCGCTGATAATTTTCTATCCGTCTGCTTTTGTGATTGATAATCAGGCATTCGTAACAGGCCTCCTGGGACTGTTCGATTCTCCGGATGTTATATTTGGCGATCAGGTAATTCGCCTTCTCCATGGCCAGCAACGCCTCATGCTCGTTGCCTGATTCCGCCAGGGCCAGCAGTTTTTCTATTTTCAACAGCAGGTTGCGCTGCGGGCTGGCGGTTGCCCTTTCCCGGGCATCGAGGATCATTCTCGGCAGATCCCCGCTGGCACCCCGGAATTCGCCGGGGACACCGAGCAGGTCGCAGGCCTGGTCAAAGAGACTGCCGTGGGCGTCATGGCTGCGGAACAGTTCACTGACCACCTGATGGGCCATTTCATGCTTGAGGATGTTGATCACCACATCCCAGGCGTGGAGCTGGATGAGCCTGTCCGAAATCTTGATGGTTTTGCCGGCAGGATGCCAGCTGCCCCAATTGGCGGAGGACGTGCTGATCTCCATTATGGGCACGGCAAGCCTGACCCCATATTGCCAGCAGATCCTTTCATGTTCCTTGTAGAGTTGCAGAAGCCAGGCGCGCTGCAGCGATTTTCTGTCCGTTGTGCCGGTGGTATGTGCTGTCAATTTCTTAAACAATCGGGTTAAGGTTGATGGATGCATTTGCTCTGCATTTCAGTAACATATTTCGGGCAAAATCCATATTTTTTTGTGAATGGCTTGGTGATTGGGGCTGTCGAGCAAAAGAGATGGCCGGCTACGGAGGTGCAAAAAAAACGGGGAAATCGATGGGCTGGCCCGGTTGCGGGCAGGATGGAGAAGGCGGCGCCAACCGGGAAGGATTACCCGTCCCGGTTGGCGCCCAGGCGTAAAGCAAGCGCTAAAAAATTACCTCATGGCTCGTCGTGGCACAGACTGCAATCCTGGGAGATCGTCTCGCCGGATTTGTTGAGATGTTCTTCGTCGTGGCAGCGCCAGCAGCCGTAACCCTCATCGGCATTCTGGTGGCCCAGGTGATCCGGGTAGGTGCCCCATTTCACTTTCATATCCGGCCAGACATTGCCCAGATAAGCCTCCAGCAGAAAGGAGCCTGCCTTGATGATATCTTCCTTGTATTTTGCCGCCTGCTCGGCGGAGCGCTCTTTCTGCAGGAAAAGCAGATCACTGATCATTGCTTCCTCGGCCTCGGCCCGAGAGGCATACTCTTTGGTGATGACCTGCAGGCTGTCTTCCCGGATACCCGGGATTTCCGGGTTGATTCTTTTGCTGAGCAGACCGAAATCCACCCTTTCCTCAGGCATATTATAGATGTGGGTCGGCCGGTTATGGCAGTCAATGCAGTCCATGACCCGCCATTGCTGTTCCGTATTCTGCGGAACCTCTATATCGCTTTTGACAAACTCGTCAGTGGTGCCGTCCGACCGTTTGACCTTGACCCTGGCAATCTGGGTGCGTTTTTCATCAACCGCCAGGTAGCTTACCTCAACCTGCTGGCTCACATGCCAGTGGATTCCTTCAAATGTATTGTTCTCAGGATTATGGCCGCCGGTGTGCAGGGCGATTTCCGTGATCTTCGGTTCTTTCTGGTTGTCATTGGTGAATGAGACATATCGCTTGATTTTTTTGCCGTGGAATTTTTCCGGCCAATGGCATTGTTCGCAGGTATCCCTGGCCGGACGCAGTTCATGGACAGGGGCGGGAATCGGCCGGTTGTAAGTATTACGCAGGACTGCCACCACCTGGCGCAGGCCGGAAATTTTGGCCTTGGCATACCACTCGGCGCCAGGACCGATGTGACACTCGACACAGGCGACCCGGGAGTGGGCTGAACGCTGATAGGCCACGTACTCCGGTTCCATCACCTGATGACAGACCATGCCGCAGAAGTAAGGGGAGTCGGTGAAATGGTAGCCCTCGTAACTGATGATGGCCAGGAGGGCGACATTGGCCACCGTCAGGACGATAAAGCCGATCAGGGCCAACTCTGTGTTTGGGATTGCTCAGGTTGACAATGATCTGGTCGTGGTCGATGCCGTGTTTGCGCCATTTCCGGCGCTGCAGATAAATGGCAAGGGGAATCAGGAACAGCCCGAACAGCATGAGGGCGGGCAGGATGGTGTAGGTCACCAGTGAGGCGTATGGGTTTTTGATAAGGCCGAGCATGTCGATGATCATGCCGATCATAATCAGGGTGATGCTGATGGTGGTGATACCGACACCGATAACACCAAGAGGCGAACGCCACAGGCCCTGGATCAGGCGGTCCAGGGCGCCTTTCCCCTCTTCGGTGTTCCGGGGATCATACTCCTGGTTGGTATTCTGGTCGTTATTGGACATGGCGTACTACTCCCTCATGAAAATTAATTGATGATATATGAATGCCTTATGGCTGCCCTTGGTGCTGAAGTGTCTTTTGCAGGAGGCCTAATACGTCGGGCGACGGTTCGTTTTCCGCAAGAATGATATGGCAGATGTCACAGTCATTGCTGATGGTCTGCCCGTTTTCGCTGAAATGCTGCCCGTCATGGCAGCGGAAACAGCCGCTGCCGTTTTTGTGGCCGATGAAATCGGTATAGGTGTCCCAGTCGATATGCATTGCCGGAAACACGTTTTCCATGTATGCCTGCTGCACGCCGGCAATGGCCTTATCCAGCAGGGTCTTGTCATGGTTGACCAGATCGGGATAATTGGCGAGGTACCATTCTTTCAAGCCCCTGGAAATCTCCTGCAAGGCCTGGTCAGCCGAGTCATAATGGGGCGTAATCGTTTGCAGACCCTGCCGTTTGATGAAGGGCATCTCGCTGGGGATAATGCCGGTGACCAATTTTTCATCAAGGGCCTCATCCGCACTGAGAAATACGTGGGTGGGGCGGTTGTGGCAGTCCATGCAGTCCATTTTGCGCACCGTGCCCGGCACAGAGGCGTCGGGCTTTCCGGTGGGGGAGGTCTTGGAAAAACGGATTTCCTGCTCCCCATCCTGCAGCCAGACCTGGCTGACGTCCTCCTGGGCCTGATCCGTATACCTGTAAAAGACCGGATGGTCCTCGGAGACGTGCCAGTGGATGCCCTGGGCCTTTCTGCCCAGATACCCGCCTGAACCGATTTTCATGAGCAGGGCCGTCTGCACATGGGTATTATGTTCATCAGGCAGAAAACGGTCTTTGATGTAGAGTTTGTCCCCATGGAACATTTCCGGACGGTGGCATTCCTCGCAGGTTTCCCGGACCGGACGCAGGGAGGTGATGGGCTGCGGGATCGGCCTGGGGTAGGTGTCGAAAAGCACGGCGAAAATCTGTTTGACGCCTGAGAATTTGGCCTTGGTCAACCACTGGGACTGCTTGCCGATATGGCATTCGACGCAGGATATCCGCGAATGGGGTGAGTGCTGATAGGTGGCATAGGCGGGTCCCATGACCTGATGGCAGGTCTGGCTGCAGAAAGAGGTTGATTCGGTGTAATGAAATCCCGTGTAGGAGACCAGAACCACTAATAAGAGGGTGGTCAGGGTGAAAAACAGGGAGAGCAGGATATGGCGGCGAATGCGGGTGTATCGTCCCGGCCGGGCGAGCTGTTCCTCGATATATTCGAAGGTGAACAGGCCTATGTCCTCTTTGCCGCGGGAAATGAAGACCCCGATGATGAGCAGGGTGAGACCCAGCACGAACAGGGGCCCGAGGATAAGATAGATGAGAAAACCGAAGTAGGGATTGTCAACGGTTCCCCTGATATCAAGCACAACGCAGATCAGCAGCACCGGGGCCAGGACACTGGTCATGACCCCGCCCAATACGGAAAGCTTGCTGCGTGATATCAGATTGACTGCGGTCTTGATAAAAAAGGCGGATGTCTTACCCACTTTTCTACTCCGCAGACGTATTTTTTGTTCGGTTTGTTGCCGTGTCTGGTGCGGTATCCCTTGTCAACAGTGTATCCTTTGCAACAGTATGATGGTAAGAAACCATGGACGGACACCGGTTCATGTGCTGAACTGCCTGAAGGGCACGAAATGTACCATTTTCCGTGCTCCTTAGCGTATCATATCCTAACCTTTAGTGGTAATAGTTTTTTGCGGTTGGGCCCAATTCTGCGCAAAGGAGTTGTTCTCCTTGCCCCGTTGCCCATCATTTTTTGCTACAGTCCGGTGATGGCTTTAAACCAGCTGTAAGCCAGCTGAACAGGGCCTCCTGCACTGATGAGCCCGCCGATGAAGCAGGCTGCGGCCCATAAGGCGATGAGGGCTGAAACGCCACCCATAACGGAAATGCCGCCTCTGGCGAAAGTATCAAGACCTTCCAGGGGTTGTGCCTCAGTCCGTACCTTTTGTCTCTTTTTGGTCAATGTTGCATCTTTCATATTGCACCTCCGTTAGGTAGTTTCGCAATCGGTCAAGTGCTCCCGGAAACTACTCGTTACATCCCGGTAAATGCTGAAAACCAGCTTCTTACCATGGCAATCGGACCACCGCTTGCAATCAGGCCGCCAAAGAAGCAGGCTGCTGCCCAGACACCGATAAGAGTCGGGACAGCCCCTATGGCAATCATGACGCCTCGGGAGACCTCGACTTTGGCAGGAGCGTTTTCCGCGGTCCGCTGAATGCTTCTTTGCTTAACCTGTACTTTTGTTTCGGGGGTTATGCCTTTCATCTCTCTTCCTCCATTATTTCCGGGTTGTTGCTGACTTTGAGTGTCATTGCTGCCATTTGCTTAGTCTATAATGCCAAATCCGTGCCAAATAAATTAATGTTAGTAATTTCAAGTTGTTGGCTTTTCAGGCCCAGTTTGTTTTGCCAAAATGGCAAAATAGCGTGCCATTTTGGCAAGCAGGGCTGACTCTGTCCTGGTGATGGCTGGCGGCTATGAGGAAAGACCCGGCGATTTTGTCTGCCGGAGATTAAAAAGGAGCAAGGCCGGTAACTGGCTGATTCTGCGTCTCTTGCCGCAATATGGTCAGTCAGGCGGGGAACGAAAACGGCAGGGAACCGCCGATTGACTCGTTGAAATAATTAGTTTTATTTGCCGATCATCACGGGGGAATACATTTTGCATCATTTATTTGCAAGATATGCTATAATGTCGCACAGGTAACTGACTAAGCCGTTGCAATAAAATAACATGCTGCGAGCAGGCTAAAAAGCGGAGCCGATCCCATTGACCCTCTTCATAAGGACCATATTTACTCTCGTGCTGTTGCTCGTTGTGGGGGGAGCGATAACGGTATTCTGGAACATTGAAAACCGTCTCCCCACTCTCAGCTACAACGAATTTCTGACTATCCTGGACAAGGATGAAGTAACCGAGGTGCGCCTGCAGGGGAGCGAGATTGCCCTCAAAGACACCTTTGGCCGGGAGTTTGCCACCTATTCCCCGGACATTGCCGCCTTGCTGCCCAAACTGCTGGATAAGGGGGTTATCATCACCGGCGGGTCGGATAATTCTGTCCGTATCTGGCGGCTTGCCGAATTGGCAGTCCCGGTCATGCTGATTCTGCTGGTCTGGTATTCCCTGCTGCGTAATCAGGCGGCCGACTATAACGAGAGTGAAGATAAGGATAAACATGCCCGTTTTGCGCCCCAGGCCATGAACAAGCTGGTCACCTTCCGCGATGTCGCCGGGGTGCCGGAGGCCAAGGAGGAACTGCTGGAGGTGATCGATTTCCTGCAGCGGCCGAAGAAATACAGCAGACTGGGAGCCGTCATCCCGCGGGGCATCCTGTTTCCAGGGCCCGCCGGGAACAGGCAAAACCTTGATTGCCCGGGCCATTGCCGGTGAGTCGGGGGTACCCTTTTTCAGCATCAGCGGCTCGGATTTCGTCGAGATGTTTGTCGGCGTGGGGGCCTCCCGGGTGAGGGAACTTTTCAAGGAGGCCAAGAAGCATACCCCCTGCATTGTTTTTATTGACGAGATCGATGCCGTGGGCGGCAGGCGAAGCTCCGGCAATATCGCCGGCGGGCAGGATGAGAGAGGCCAGACCTTAAATGCCCTGCTGGTGGAGATGGATGGCTTTTCCACCGATGACACGATCATTATCCTGGCCGCCACCAACCGGCCGGATATCCTTGACCCAGCCCTCCTGCGGCCCGGCCGCTTTGACCGGCAGATCAATATCCTGCCCCCTGATGTGAAGGGGAGGCTGCAGATTCTCCAGGTCTATGCGCAGAAAATGACATTGTCTGACAGTGTCAACCTGGAAAAGGTGGCCCGAAGCACCCCCGGCTTTACCGGCGCTGAGCTGGCGAGTCTGATGAACGAGGCGGCCTTGATTGCCGGCAGAAAGGGTGACAGTGCCATCCGGCCGGAACATTTTGAGATCGCCAAGGACCGCATTCTCATGGGGGTGGAAAGAAAAGGACTGGTGATCAGCGAAAAGGATCGCAAGACCATGGCCTACCATGAGGCCGGACATGCCGTTCTGGCAAAGTTTCTGCCGGAGACCGACCCCATCCACAAAATCACCATCATTCCCCGGGGAAAGGCCCTGGGCCACACCCAGCAACTGCCGCTCACCGACCGTCATGCCTATGCCAAGGAGTACCTGTTGAGCCGGATCACCATTCTCATGGGCGGACGCGTCTCGGAGGAGATCTGCCTTAACCAGCAGACCACCGGCGCGGAAGATGATTTCCGCCAGGCCGTGGATCTGGCCACCAAGATGGTGTGTCAATGGGGCATGAACGACAAGATCGGTACCCTGTCCTATATCCGTGACGACGGGGCTTTTCTCGGTGAACAGTTGAGCAGAAACGCCTACAGCGAAGAGACCGGCCGGATCATCGACCGGGAGGTGAAAACCCTTGTTGAATCCTGCTATGAAGAGGCCAGAAGGATACTGACGGCCGAGCAGGATTTTCTCGTTTATCTGGCGGATATGCTCCTGGTCAATGAGACCCTTGACCTGGAGGAGATGGAAATCATCTACGAGTGCACGGCCAAGAAAAGAAGAGAGGGGACTTCCGGCACATCAGGCGGCGATAAGGATATGGCCTGCATCCTCAGCTCCACATTGTAATCAAAGCCCCCACTGCTCGATCTTCCGGTACAGGGTCCGCAAGCCGATTCCCAGAATTTTCGCGGCCTTGACCTTATCTCCCCCCGTCTTGTTCAGGACGTCGGTGATGGTCTGACGCTCCATCTCCTGCAGCAGCCCTTCCTTGCCGTTCATTGAGGCATCGCTGCCGCTGTAGGTAAGATATTCGGGAATGCAGTCAATATTGATCATGTCACCCCGGGCCATGACCACCGAGCTTTCAATGCAGTTCATCAGCTCGCGGATGTTGCCCGGCCAGTTATACTGCATGATCAGCTCCATGACCTCATCGGTCACCCGGGAAATCTGTTTGCCGTGCCGGTCAGCGAATTTTTTCAGGAAGCTGCCCACCAGTTCCGGGATATCCCCTTTGCGTTCCCGCAGTGAGGGCATCTCTATTTTTACCACCCGCAGGCGGTAATAGAGATCCTCGCGAAAGGTGCCCGCCTTGATCATGTCCGTTAGATTGCTGTTGGTGGCTGAGATGATCCGCACCGTAACCTTCTGGGTTCTGGTGCCGCCCACCCGTTCGAAGGTCTGCTCCTGCAGGAAACGAAGCAGTTTTACCTGAATGGCGGGCGGCATCTCGCCGACTTCATCGAGAAAAAGGGTGCCGTTGTCGGCCAGTTCAAAACGTCCTTTTTTGGTGGCCACCGCCCCGGTGAACGCCCCTTTTTCATGGCCGAAGAGTTCGGACTCCAGCACCCCTTCGGCAAAGGCCGAGCAGTTTACCTTGATAAAGGGGCCATGGGCAACCGGGCTGTTGTAATGGATGATGTTGGTCACCAGCTCCTTGCCCGTGCCGCTCTCCCCCTCGATGAGCACCGTGGCGGTGGTTGAGGCAACCTGCCTGGCCAGGTCTTTTATCTTCTGCATGGCCGGGGAGTTGCCGATCATGGACAGGTCCGGATAGGTCTCCTCGATCTTTTTTTTGAGCAGAATATTTTCTTCCTTGAGTCTTTTGTTCTCAAGGGTTTTTTCAATCAGCAGGGTAAGCCGGTCAATGTTGATCGGTTTGGTGACATAATCATAGGCCCCGTTCTTCATGGCCTGGACCGCGGTCTCCACCGAGCCCTGGCCGGTGATGAAGATCACCGGGGGCCTTTCGGGCAGCAGATTGATCTGTTCCAGCAGTTCAATGCCGTTCATGCCGGGCATGAACAGGTCGGAAAGGACCAGATCAATCTCCTGGGTCCGGAGCACCTCCAGGGCCGTTTTGCCATCCTTGGCCGTGACGGTCTGATACTGGTCCTCCAGGGCCAGCGACAGGGTCTGCCGGGTCATTTTGTCGTCATCAACGATCAGTATGAAAGTCGGTATCATGTGCTATACGATCTCTTGGCAGATGCTGTTGGGCGGGATCGGCAAAACAATCTCAAAAATCGTGCCTCGGCCGACCTCGCTTTGGCAGGAAATCGCACCCTTGTGGTTTTCGACGATTCTCTGCACTATAGCAAGGCCGAAGCCCAGGCCTCCATCTTTTTTTGTAAAAAAGGGATCAAATATCTTTTCCAGGTCATCGGCCGCGATCCCTTGCCCCGTATCCTCAATGAGGATCTTGGCGCATTGCCCTTCCTTTTTGCTCAAAAGCCGCAGCAGTCCGCCATAGGGCATGGCCTGAATGGCGTTCATGCACAGGTTGAGCAGGGCCTGGATCATCATTTTCTCGTCAATCTGCAGCATCTCAAGGGTCTCATCCGGCATGACCTCGATGGTGATATCCGATTCGTGGGCATTGTGGGCGACCATCTCGGCAATATCCGCCAGAATTTTGTTGATCCGGTGCTGTCTGAAATTCGGGGCCGGAAAGCGGGCATATTTGACAAATTCCTCAATGATCTCATTGATTCTGGTGATCTCGCCATTGATGATTCCCGTCAGGTCGAGCATGCCCTTCTTCAGTTCGTTCTCCACGATATCACATTTGTTGATTTTGCGGATGAGCAGCTGCAGGTTCATATAAAGCACATTCAATGGGGTCTTGATCTCATGATTGACCGAGGTGGCGATCTGGCCGAGGGTGGCGATCTTTTCCATGCGCAGCAGCTCGGACTGGGTCCGGCGCAGGGATTCCTCGGATTCCCGCAGCTCGCGGGTCCTCTCCCTTACCAGGCTTTCCAGGGTGCGGTTGAAATCCTCCCTTTTCTTCTCGTGCTCCTGCAGTTTTGCCGTCATGGCATTAAATGACTGATAGAGTGTGCCGATTTCCGTTTCCGAGGCGGTATCGAGGCGGATGGCCAGATCGCCGGAGGAAATCTTTTCCGTGGCGGAAGCAAGGTTGATGATCGGTCTGATGGTATGGCGGGTCAGCACGATGTAGCCCACGCACGAGGCCAGGATACCGACCAGGGAAGAGGCCAGGTACAGCAGGAGAATGAAATACATCTTGCTGTAGGACTCCTTGACCAGGCCGGAAACGGTTTTGAAATGGAGGTCATTGATCGACTGGGTCAAATTGTGGATGGTAAAGCCGAATCCTTCCAGTTTTTTGAAACCGGATTCATCCAGGGGGCTGGCAATGAGCAGGTCCTGATAAATTTCATCAAGCACCCGCCTGATCCCTACGAGATTATCCTGCAGTTTATCCAGCAGGATATTTTCCTCGGTGACATGGGGACTCTGTTCCTGCTGCTCCGTTTCTTTGTACTTTCGCAGGTCGCCTTCGATCTTATCCAGCTGTCCCATCACCTCGGACTTGAGTGAACCATCATAATCAATGATGGAGCTGTGCACCGTAAAGATGGCCTTCTGGATCCGGTCATTCAACCGGTATATCCTGGCCACATTCTCGCTTTCCTCTTCCAGGTGGGAGATATTGCGAACCATGTCATTGACCATCATGATGCAGATCCCCCCGACGCTCATGATGGCAAAGACATTGATAAAAAAAGCGGTGCCTATATAGCTGCTGAGTTTCTTTTTCATTGGTATTTCCCTACGGTGCCGCAATGGCAAGGCCAAACGGATGGCAAGGCGGTATGGGTGGCTGGTTGAACAATTTGCCGGGAAAAGCTGTCATGCAACGCTGCCGTTGCTCAGGCAATCCCCCACTTCGATAAGCGAGGCTCCCTGTTCTTTATTGCGATGAATATTGTTGTTATGATCATTATGGGAGAGGTGCGGCGGGAAAGTCAATTTTAACTGTTTGTCTACCACAAAGTGGTCTTGACGGCCATTGTTTTTTACGTGGGGAGGGGTTTTTTCAACAAACCGCGCAGCCGTCCGCGGGGGGATGCTGGGGGCAGGGCTGAATCATTACGTGCCCGGAAGATAATCCTTCAGCTCTGAATAGGCGCGGACCTGATTCCTGCCGCTGTATTTCGCGGCATAAAGTGCCTGATCGGCAGCGGCGACCAGCTCCCTTTCGTTTTTGGCATCCGTGGGGTAGAGAGCCAGTCCGACGCTGATGGTGACACGCAGGTTCTGCTTGCCGGGCAGGATATTGAATTCTTCATTGGCTACGGCGGTACGAATACGTTCCGCCAGTTGCTGGCGGGCGTTGTTTTCCGTCATGTCCGGCGCAAGAATGATGAATTCCTCCCCGCCGAACCTGGCCAGGCAGTCCACCTCCCGGATGTGTTTGGCGATGAGTGAGGTGATGGCAACAAGCATTTCGTCACCCACCAGGTGCCCGTAGGAGTCATTGATTCTTTTGAAATGATCAATATCCACCATAAGCAGGGCCAGGGGCCGGACATGGCGTCTGCTGCGGGCAAGTTCTTCGCTCAGTCTGATGTTCAGCAACTGCCGGTTATAGAGGCCGGTGAGGGGATCGTTATAAACGAGTTCCTCAAGCCGTTTTGCCATGCTGTACATGGTCTGGCTCAGCAGATTGAATTCGTCATTGCTGTGGGTGTCAGGCTTTTCGATCTCGAAGTTGCCCATGGATATTTTCTTGGCGATTTTTTCCAGTTGAATAAGTGGCCTGGTGATCATGGACGTCAGGAAGATCGTTAACAGAACGGCTCCGGCGAAGCCCACCAGCAGAGTGACCAGGGTCTGATTGTTGAGATTGGAAATTTTTTTGTCAATGTCAGTATGTGAATACGCGAGAATGACATCACCGAGCAAATCGTCGGCCAGGGTGATGGGTATCGTTATTTCCGCGATGGTTTCCCCGTTTTTATCGATGTAATGGGGACTGTTGTCCAGTCTTTCGTTGAAATAGAATTTCTTAATATGTTCAGGCGGATAGATAGTGTCAACATCTTCGAGATTGTCTGAGACAAGCACCTTCTGGCCGGGGTCAACAACAACAACATGCCGGATGTTGTCATCCCGCATGGCAAACTGGATCTGCTGGTAAATACTGGCCAGATTACGGCTGACTATGGCCTCGCCGGCAAACTCCGCCAGGTTCTTGGCCAGTTCCTCTCCATGGATGTGGGTTTTTGCGTGCAGCGACTCTGCGGATTGACGGATGATAATGTAGGCAGTGGTCAATTGACTGGCAAAAACCAGCAGGGAGATGGCGATTATGAGTTTAAGGCGGCAGTTTAGTTTCATTGTTAGAGAAACTTTTTGCGTAATATGAGGAGGTCGCTTTCCAGTATAGGGGCAAATCCCCAACTTTCAATATTTTTCAGCAGGGCTTGATGATTTCGCGTGGCGTGGAGAGAAAGAAGAGCCTTGATCACTGCGGAAACCATGGACGCATCCGCTGATTTAACCGCGCTGAAAATCCAGGTGGGGCTTGCCTCTGTCTCGGCAATGACTCTCAGGCTGTTAGGCGGAATAGGCCAGGTTTCATCCGGGGGTGATGAGAGGTTGTCGGAAATATGGTCGCAGACAAAACCCGCATCAGCCGCCTTGAGATACACGTTAAGCGCTACTTCGCCGCATGAACCGCCGTAGCGGTATTCCTGCAGGTCCTTTTCGTAGCTAATGCCATGCTGTTGCAGAAGTTCCTTGGCGGCAACGGTTTTTATGGTGGAGAATTCCGAACCGAAGAGAAGAGATTTGCCGCGCAGATCCTCAACCTTGTTGATAGCACTATCGTGGCGCACAATGAGCAGGGCATGGTGTTGCCGTTCACCTCTCAGGGAAAGTGCGGTGAGTATATCACTCTTTTTGTAATATTTTTCCAGCTGCACATAAACATGGGGAGGCTGGTAGACAAAATCCGTTTCACCCGTGCTGACAAGCCGATAGAGCTCATCCCAGTCCCTGGGCACCTTAATAACTACTTTGCTGCCGAGTTCATTTTGCAGAAAAACTCCCAGGGGGTAGAATTTTTTATAGGTACTGCCAATATCTGCGCAGGGGAGAATCGTTATGGTAACCGGGGGGGGCAGAATATGGCTTCCAGCCATGCCTTGATGAGTATAGAGAAGAAAATATGACAGGCCGATCAGCAGTGCCAGTCTGAATGATTTTGAAATTTTCATGCCCAATTCCTTCTGATGCAATTAATTTTGCAAGAAAATGCAGGATGTTGCGGGCAAAACTTATAATAAAACTTATAATGAGATAGAAACATTTATTGATATAAACTGTTAAAATAGTACAGTTATTTCTCATACGCAAACTTCTGGAAAGGCAAATGATTTTTGCTAATGTTGTCTTATTCTTTTACTCTATCCCGATAAACTACTGGATATGGTAAATTGTCGCAGTGATTTCCTGATTTCTCTACTGAAGATCCGGCTTGGCAGGCGGTGGGCAAAAAGCGTGAGCACCCCGGAGGGTGTAAACTGCCGCCGAGCAGGATGAAGACAGAGTATCAGTAATTGCAGTTAAGTTATAAAGCGTGCTAAACGGATAAATTAATACTGTATTTACCGGTTGACATGCCCCCGGCGGCAGCCATCGGGGCTTCCTGTGCCGGTTTCTGCGGGGTGTTCTGGTTCTGTGGAGCAACAGTCTGGGCAACTTGAGATGAGTTCAGGGAGGTGCTGTTGGCTGTTGCCTGGTTTGGCTGGCTGGGAACAGATGCATTTTCAGGAGAGGCGGATGCGCTGGCAGGGGCGGTTTCTCTTGCTGCCTCTGGTCGGGTGGCAGCCATCTCCGTGGGCTGCTCCGCAGGAGCAGGCTGGGCGGTGGCTGTGCTTTGCGCTGCCTGCAGCTGAGCTGAGGTGCTCTGTTCGGTTCTGGTTGTATCCTGGGCTTTCAGACCCGGATTGACCTGGTTGGTGTTCTGGGAGGCGGCTGTAACGGTATTGGCCTGGGTCTGCTGATTGCTCAGCGCTTTTGCTTCTGCAGACAGGGACACTTTATCGCTGGAAGAAACCTGCAAGGTTGCCTGGGTCTGCTGCAGAGTCTGCTGACGTGTCTGGACGCTGTTTTGAGTGTCAGTTTCAGCAGGTACGATGTATGGCATATTGGATGCTGAACCGGTAATCTGCATGACTTGCACCTCCCGCAGTAAAGTAGCTGACATGAACAATATAAGAAATATTCTAATTATTATATGACAGCGTGTCAATAATATGCAAATCTTTCTTTCATAGAGAAATGGCGGGACTTTGGACCCAGTTACCCTCTTTTTCCATAACTCACCATAATACCATGATGTTATCGACCGGGGGGATTAGACGCGGGTTTTCACAGGAGGTGCTGCGTGCTGTTACACACCGGCCAGACAGGCTGTTATGACGAGGCGGGAAGGGGAATTCCCTGCCAGGGCAGCGGCCAGGACGGCGAGTTCCGCCTCGGTGCCCCGTGGCCTGAGCCGCGTTTTGTGCGGCAGGGGGAAACGGTGCTCGACCAGCTCACCGGGCTGACCTGGAGCCGGGATGCCAATCCGAACGGCTTTCCGGTGACCTGGCAGGAGGCCCTTGACGCTATCGCGGCCATGAACAGCGATCATTACCTGGGCTGCAACGGCTGGCGGCTGCCCAACCGGCTGGAGTTGCGCAGCCTGATGAGTTATCAGAGCAGAAAACCCGCCCTGCCGGCCGGTCATCCATTTGAGAATATTTTTTTGGGTTGGTACTGGTCTGCAACCTCGGCGGCCATCAATCCGGCCTATTCCTGGTATGTTCATCTGGAAGGGGCGCGGATGTTCTATGGCAAAAAGGATCAGTATTATCTTTTCTGGCCGGTGCGGGGAGCCGGCAATGGCCTGTTGCCCCGCACCGGGCAGAAACTCTGCTACAACAGCGCTGGGGAGATCATCCCGGGCCCGGGCAGCGGCCAGGACGGGGATTACCGGTCCGGCCATCACTGGCCTGTGCCGCGTTTCGTGCCGCAAGAATTGACCGTCCGTGACCGGCTGACGGATCTCTGCTGGACTCGGAAAGCAAATATGAGCGATGGTCCGGTCAGCTGGCAGCAGGCTCTTGACCTGGTCCGGGAGATGAACAGGAGCCGTTTTGCCGGGATTGACCGCTGGCGGCTGCCCAATATCAACGAACTGGAATCCCTGGTGGATTGCGCGGCCCATAGCCCGGCCCTGCCGGAAGATCATCCCTTCATCAGCCCGCACGAGGGATACTGGTCGGCGACCACCAGTTTTTTCGAAACCGATTGGGCCTGGGTCCTCTACCTGGTGAAAGGGGCCTGCGGGGTTGGCTATAAACAGGGAAAAACCTTTGCTGTCTGGCCGGTATGCCAGGCTGATTCATCCGCGGCAGGCACAGGACGACCGCCTGAAAATCCCGATGCGCTGCTGGAATGATCCGTTTGAGCAAGTGACGTTTGCTCCCGCACCTCCAGCAGCCGGCCCGGCCATACACCTGGATTTTCTTTAGGCCGCATGGTATAAGCCGTAGCTTGAGTTGCTTGAAAAAATAAGCCGGCTGATGAAATAAACGACACGAGGGCATTCATATGGATCAGTATACGGAAGCGCATGTCTTTGCAGCAGCCATCCGGGTTCTTGAGCATCAGAAGAAGCGGCCGCCAACAGTTGAAGAGGCCTGCGAGATGATCTCTATTTCCCCGGAGGCCGGCTATGCATTATGCCGCAGGCTGAAGGAAAAGGGCATTGTGCGGGCGGTGGAGGGAAATTTCGGGGTCAAGCTCTTTGTTGAGGACCATCTCAAGATTGAAGAGATTCCCCGGGGCGAAATAAAGAATGATCTGGCGCAGGAGTTGGCGCAATTCCAGAAAAAACAGCAGGATAAAAACAAAAAGGTGGAGGCCATCCAGGAAGAGCTGGCCAGGAAGAGACATGCGAAATTTGCCGAAATCGAGGCAAAATTAAAAAAGGAATTACAAAAAAAGTAAAGAATAAAGGGAATGAACCGGTTCTCTCCCGGGCCGGCCGGATCCCGCGCATGGCAATTCCCCAACGCACCCTAGCCGGCGCAGCAGGCGGCCGCAAGATCCCCTCCAAGTTTTTTCAGAGCGGCAACGGTTTCCGGGTTGTTCTCCAGGGTATTGATGCCCACCTTCTCCACCGTGGCGTCCGGGCCGTGGATCATCTTCAGTCCCGAGACCTGGCACTGGATGCCGCCCTTGCATTTGATGCAGGGGACATTGCCCAGCACGGACACCCCTCCCACGTAACGCATCCCTTCTTCCAGCATATAGTTCTGAATGGCCTGGAGGCCGTTCTCGCAGGCCGGCGGCATGTCCTGCCTGCCCGGCGGGATGGCGCAGGTGACAACCGCGGCCCCTGGCTTGCCGGTCATCAGGCCGTGGCGGTGCCGCAGGGGGTAGAGGCGTTCCAGGAAGGCCTTGGTGCGGCTGTCCAGTGAGGAGTAGGGGGTATAGCCGCCGATAATAATGACATCCGCCTTAAAGGCCTTTTCCGCCAGCATGACCCCATCGTCATTGATGACGCAGCGGTTGCTTTCCACACAGGCCAGGCAGGCGTTGCAGGGGCTGATCTGATAATCGCTGAGTTTGTAAAACCACTGTTTGGCGGCCATGGTGGCCTCCATGACCATCTTGACCGCGCGGTCGGTGTTGCTGTCCTTGATGGGTGATCCGGATATGCCGAGCACTTTCATAATGACTTTCTCCTGAAAAATTACTTGCCGTGGTGGTGGCCAAGATATGCATGAAGGGGCGGTTTCGTCAATACCTGCGGAAAACCGCCAGGCAACGGGGAGGAAGGGGCAGGGAGCAGCAGCTCCGGATGCTGCGGCCTTACTGCGCATGGCGGAGAGGGTGGGATTTGAACCCACGGTGCCCTCACGGGCACACCGGATTTCGAGTCCGGCTCATTCGGCCGCTCTGACACCTCTCCATCTGCAGCTCACTGCCTATGATTAAAACAAATCTAGCCGAAAAGCAATGTTCGATGCAAGACTAAGAGCTTGTTCGTAAATAAAACTTTTGTTCTCACCCATCTCTCTTTACTCCGGGGGAAAAAACAATCTTCCCGCTTGGCAGGTTGAGCGGTTAGGGATAAAATGACAATACTTGCCTGGCGGGAGCCGTCTCAGCCTGCCGGGATAAGAAATATGAGAAAATCTCTCAGCAAGGAGAATCGGCAAGCACCTGGAGAAAAATTATGAGAATGCGCAAGATCGGTAACACGGATATGCAAGCCTCGGTTGTGGCCCTCGGCACCTGGGCGATTGGCGGAGGACCCTGGTGGGGTGAGTCGGATGATCAGCAGTCAATTGCTGCTGTCCATGCCGCTCTTGACGCCGGGGTCAATTTGATTGATACCGCCCCTGTGTATGGCTGGGGCAGAAGCGAAGAGGTTGTCGGCAAGGCCATAAAAGGCAGAAGGGACAAGGTTATCTTAGCCACCAAATGCGGACTCTGGTGGCATGATGCGCGCGGCCCGCTGTTTTTTGAGCTGGAAGGATATGCGGTAAAAAGATACCTGCGCCCGGATGCCATCAGAAAAGAGGTCGAAGACAGCCTCCGGCGTCTGGGCACCGATTACCTTGATCTGTACCAGACCCACTGGCAATCCCCGGAACCGGAAAACGATCCCATTGCCGAAACCATGGAGTGCCTGCTGCAGCTGAAAAAGCAAGGCAAGATCAGGGCTATCGGGGCATCCAATGTTGATGTCGCCCAGATGAAGCAATATCAGGCCGTGGGATCGCTGGATGCCATCCAGCCGCGCTACAGCATGCTTGACCGGGCGATTGAAAAAGAAGTGATCCCGCACTGCATCGAGCACCATATCAGCACCCTGGTTTATTCTCCCCTTGAGCAGGGATTGCTGACCGGCGCAATCGGCATGGACCGGACCTTCAGCCGGGGCGAGTACCGGAACAATATCCCCTGGTTCCAGCCGCTGAATCGCCGCAAGGTTCTCGATATGCTGGCCGGCTGGCAGACCTTGACGGAGAAATATCATTGCAGCCTGGCCCAGCTTGTCATCGCCTGGACGGTTGAGCAGCCGGGGATAACCTTTGCCCTCTGCGGCGCAAGAAAACCCGAGCACAGCAGGCAGAATGCCGTGGGCGGCACTCTGGTCATGGCCGCTGACGATATCAGGAAAATGCGCGCTGATGTCGAGGCGCTCGGGGACCCGCTCTAGCCAGGTTGGGAAAAATGAAGTTTGTGCGATCAGTGCTGATTGTTTTGTCGGGCTTAATGTTGTGGGCCTGTGCCCCGCATTTCATGGTTCCGGAGAAGATGACGGTTGAACCTCGACTGACAGAGAATGCATTCATCAGTTTTGACGGCAGCGAACTGCCGCTGCAAACCTGGCTGCCGTCTGGACCCCCCAAAGCGGTTATGATCGCCCTGCACGGCTATAACGACTATGCCAACTTCATCAGGGATGCGGCCGTCTGGTTCAATGACCGGGGAATCGGGGTGTATGCCTATGATCAGCGGGGATTCGGCCGCGCCCCCCACCGGGGCAAATGGTCCGGCCAGGCGGCCATGTGCCGGGACCTCGTAACCATCATTAAACTGGTGCAGCAGCGGCATCCGCATGTCCCGCTCTATCTGCTCGGCGACAGCATGGGCGGCGCGGTGGTCATGGTGGCGGACCGCCCGGAAAATCCCCTGCCGGTCGACGGGGTGATTCTGGTCGCCCCGGCGGTCTGGTCACGGAGTACCATGCCGTTTTATCAGCGCTGGGTGCTCTGGCTGGGGGTCCGGCTGATGCCCTGGTTGCAGGTGACCGGAGAAGGACTGCATATTACCCCTTCGGACAATAAGGAAATGCTCAAGGCCCTGGGCCGGGATCCGCTGGTCATCAAGAAATCGCGGATCGACGCAATCTACGGCCTGGTGAATCTGATGGATGCCGCCTATGAGGCCGCGGACCGGTTCAACGGCAAGGTCCTTTTTCTCTATGGGGCAAAGGACGAGATTATTCCGCCCAAGCCGATGGAGGATGTTTTCGCAAAAAGACTGCACGGACATTTTTCCGAACCCCAGCGTCTCCTGGTCTATGCAAACGGTTATCACATGCTGCTGAGGGATCTGCAGGCAAAAGTCGTCTGGCAGGACATTCTTTGCTGGCTGGCCTGTCCTGCCGAGAAATTTCCTTCGGTGCAGCAAAAGGCGGCACACGAAATTACCCGGGCTGATGAGATAAAGGCTTTTATCCGTCCGGCATCCGTGATCTGACGGGTGCAGGCGGCGGATCTGCTACGAAAAAAGCAAACAGCTTCAACACGTCCTTGACGAAACAGGCAAGCTGTGGTTTATCAGAATATATGGGGCTGTAGCTCAGCTGGGAGAGCGACGCGTTCGCAATGCGTAGGCCAGGGGTTCGATCCCCCTCAGCTCCACCAAGACAATAATCCGAGAGTATCCGGAACCATCCACAGGGGGGAGGGGAAAAGAATGAAAAGTGAAAATCAACCCCATGAAAACCGGCTCGGGTGGCTCAAACACGGTTATCCGCCGGGGATTTTACCAACGCCCCAAGATGTGGAGCCAAAACCCGCCGGTGAACATCCTGCCAATGCCCGGCCATGGCAAATGGCCGCTGCAGGCTGCATGGCGGCAAATCAACCGGAGCACCCAAGGGGAACAAAAACGCACTGAAGAGCGGCGAATATACCGCTGAGGCAAAAGCATTCCTGCGAAATATGCAGGAGCTATTGCGAGAATGCAAAGAACTGGTTGAAAAAATTTAAGCCGCATAATCCTTGAAGTCGGCGGCCATCAACTCCAGTAGATGAATTATTCAGAAGAAGATAATCTTTGTTGATTATCGCATCCTAACTTTAAACCCATGCCGCAGCTCATTTCATAATAAAGAATAGCTTCGTTTTTAACTCCCTCTCGTTCCAATACATAACCGAAGTTATAATAGGCCATTGAAAAATCAGGGTTGCATTCTATGCTTTTTCGGCAATCTTCTTTCGCCTCATCCCAAAGGCCCTTGTTGGCCTTTGCTGCACACCTCGTTGAATAAGCTTCTGCATTTTTAGGATCAATTTCAATAACTTTACCAGTGGCGATGATAACATTATCATAATCGCCTGAAGAAAAGAAATCGATGCCCTGTTTCTGATAAAAATTTACTTCTTCTGAAGGCAGATACCCGACAAGGCGTTTAAAATTTCGACAAGAAACCTCAAGTCCAAATTCGCAAGCAGAGCGGTAATCTTGAATGGCTTTGTCCTGCTGCTTCATTTTCTCATATGCAACTCCTCTGTTATTCATGGCCTTCGCATTTACTGGATTAAGTATAAGTGCTTGGCCGCAATCATCTAATGCTTTCTCAAATAGACCTTTTTCATTATATGCATATGCTCGGTTAACATAAGCGTTTTCAAGGCCTGGATCTAAATTAATTGCCACAGAAGCTGTTCTGATTGTCTCTGCCCATTGGCCCGCTTGAGCATTTTGGAAGCTTTTATCAAGCCAAGTGAGTGCTTCAGGGTTATTTGTTTTTCGGATTTGTTCGGCACTAATTTCACTCTTTGGTGCAGGCGCTTTTACATCTTGAGCCATGAGGGGAGGAGCCTGTTGTATCTCGTTATCATTAATTTGAGGAGGTGCAGTATTCGACTCATTATTTGCAATCGACTCGTCTGGAGGACTTTCCATAAGCACCTGCCGATCAATATAAAGCCAAACCTTATCAATTGCCTGCTTATTTAATATGCTTTCCCCGTCAACCGTGGTCTTAATCCTCACACTGGTTGTGTTTTGATCGATAATTTTAGTAAGAATGGTGACGTTATAAACAATAGGGGAAACATAGTTAGTGCCTGAACGGAAACCCTATCTGGCGCGCTTCCGGCCTTGGCGATTAAATATTTCCTTAAATTCTTGCCTTGCCTTCATACCGTAACGGCTGGTTTTGTAACTCACAAATGAAGTACCAGGCCGTGCACAACACGCACCTATCCTGTTTGCCTTTGCGATAATGGCAAGGCTTATGCCGCCAGTTTTAATTTTTCTCTTTGCTGACGATCAAGCTCTTTTTGCCGCAATTTAACACCAAGCTGCTGTATGTTACGGCCCAATACCGCAAGGGCCACATATCTTTTAAATCCTTCGATACCATGATCAAGGCATCTGTCGAGTCCATGCACTTCCAAGGCATTTATTGCTGACTCAATCGCTGAGTGCTGGTACCTGGCTCTGATAAACTCTTCTGAGTATTCTTTTCCGTGATCTTTCCGGGACAACTTCCCTTTCTTCGGCAACACTACAAAATCAAGATAGTCCAATAACTCTTTTTGATTGCCGGGGGAATGATAGCCCTTATCAAAACTACAGGATGTCAGCTTGGGAAAATATTTTTTTGTTTGCTTAACCATGGGGACAGCAACCTGATCATCTGTTACATTTTGCATAACCTGATGATGTAATATGAAGCCGTGCTGATCTTCAAGCACGCATACCCTGAGGCCTAACTCTACAGGAACTCCGGCCTTACCTTTACTGATCCATTCAGTGTGCTCTTCAAAAATGGAAAATACTTTTTCCCTATGCGGTATCTTCTCTCCATCTATAACTCGACGCCGTATCTGATCAATTTGCCTGTCCGCATGTGCCATGTATCGCTCAATTTCTAATACAAGCACTATTGCCATGATGCCGCCGCCGTTAACCTCTTCCAGAGTCTTTCTGGCCTTTTCCAGGAAAACACTCGCAACTTCAAGATATTGCTGGTGGGCTTCAATAATAATCTGCTCTCTTTGTCCTTTTTTCTCTGTGTCCTTTGATGTAGATCGTTTAAGTTTCTGTGCCTTACGGAACACTTTTTTTACCGTTTTGATATTATGCTTGCTTTGCCGCCACCCGGCTAACCCGCAAATTGCTGTTAGGGTTGCGATCAAGGAGATAACTTTCCGCATGGCATCAAAAAGTAAATTAATGTCGGTCGGATAATGGACATTGGTTTCAACAACAAATGAATCACATCTACCTCTTAATTCGTCGTCTTTTTTTTTAACCAGCTCGTGACCAGCCTGTACGACGACCTGATTTATCTCTTCAACTATTTCGGGGGTCAACAAAGAAACATTATCTTTCAAGGTTTGCAGCTGATACTCAAAATCTTCATCAAGCATACCATGGCCGAGCATTTTCCTGATTGTTTTATGGTTATTTGCCATCTCCCCCAAACGGTCATAATCCCAATTTAAATTCACCCGTAAAACACCAAGAACTAATATCTTCCACAAATCCATTCCAGGTCGGCCATTTTGATGGTCAGTATCAGGGAGTATTTTATCTTCAAGAATTGCAAAGACAGCATGACGCAAATTAGGAGTTGTATAAATGTGCTGCAGACCTAACAAAAGTGGTGGAATGTCATCACGGGATTTGAGATCAATTTTAATTTCGGAAATCGGAATTTCACCTAATTTCATTTGCGGGGTTTTTGTGTATCTCATGGTAGTATAAAAAAATGAAGATTTTGAATATCGGGTATATGTCACCGGGAATCGCTTCTAGCGTTTACACGATAAAATATAATATATTCAATGATATACTTCAAGAACTCACTCTTGCATTTAACAGAAATAATGCGAAAATCAAAAATCTTCACCTTTCGGTTAACGGATAATGTCATGTGTTAGCATACCTTCCGACTTTCCGTTCAAGCACTAATTAGCTGCCGCAAATCCGAAAAGGATTGCCATGGCAGCTTTGTCATTTTTTCTAGCGTCTTGTTTCTCGCCTACGATAACACCTGATTGCTTATCTGAATGCTTAATGGTGTAACCTAAATCGAAGAGTGCCTCGGTTGACGCGCTGAAAACTGCATCGAAAGTAGCATCAACTTCTCTTGTTTCAAAATTTTTTAACTGTGCTTGCCCGATACCAGAGTCAGAAACTGTCGTGGCGCATGCTTGCAAGAAAAGCAGTAAAAACAAGGGAATGAGCAATAAAAATGTATTCTTGACAGACTGGTTCATTTTCTTTGTCTAGAATTTGGCAACACTAAGTTTGTAATCCACTACAGTATCTTGACTATCAAAATAAATAATCAACATTACTGATTTATTTGATTCATACCGGCTGCCGCCGGAAATACCGCCTATTCCAGCAACAGAACCTCCAATACCAACAGCAAGCAAGCCACCTTCTATTTCTGACACTTCTCTCGACATTTTATCATAGGTCCACATATCTTTCCCGGCCTTATGGGTAATTAAATCTGGAGGACCAAAAATTTCTAACACATCCGCCTGAGTTGTGGATCCCCGTTGTATGTATTTTTTGGTCATGCCTGATGTTAAAGCGCTTTCTTTAGCAGCCCCTTGATTTGTCATTTGTGGGTTAACACAGCCTGAGGTTATAAAGGATGGTAGGACAAAAAACAGGATAAGGGATAACCAGTCTTTTTTTGTGAAAGCCGGTAAATTTGAGAGGTCCATGTTATCTCCTTAGATATGCCTGATTTGATTTTGGTGGTATATATGCAAAGCATTCTAACTCATTCCGATCGACGGAACCATAAACAATAAACAATTTCAAGGGTAAAATTTGGAATCCAAGAAGGTGTTTATCTCTAGGCGAAAAGGGGCTCTTATGCTGAAGCGGGTCGGCATCTTCAGTATATCAACCATGACCACGCTTTTATTAGCCCTGTTCACGACATCGGCAAAAGGCAGTTCCCGATATGGCGGGGGCAGTTTTAAGACACCTCCGGCAGTGTGTCAAGCAAGGCTTAAGCAAGCATATGCGCCCTTCACTGCATAATTGACGTTCTGGAAAAGACTCACGCTCACACATCTTTCAACCTATCAAAATTTCTCTTCAGAAAGCCCAAAGGTATTTATATTACAACCAACACGCACTTTGTAGAGAGTCATTGTGAAGTTGCTGTATCGTGTGCCATCGTTGGTCTGTTCCTCTTTGAGGCGGAAAGATTCAGACCGGGCTAATTCGCTGCATCGCCCAAATCACGATAGCGAATATCATAACTCCCCGCTCTTACTTTCTTCAGTGCAAATTTCCCTTGA
>CAVSQR010000004.1:0-8802 GCA_963729825.1 uncultured delta proteobacterium
ATTCGTTTTAATGAAGATGACGTGCGGAGCATGGGCAGAACAGCCACCGGGGTGCGCGGCATCAATCTGGCCGAAGACGACCAGGTGGTGGCCGCAGTGGTCATTGACAGCGATGATTCCATTCTGGTGGTCACGGAAAACGGTTTCGGCAAGAGAAGCCCGGTGGAAGAGTACAGGCTTATCAGAAGAGGCGGCAAGGGTGTTTATGCCATCAAGCCCAGTGAACGAAACGGCGACATCATCGGCGCCTGCCAGATAACCGGGGAAGATGAGATCATGCTCATCACCGACCGGGGCAAGATCATCAGGATGGATATGAGCGCAGTCAGGGTTATAGGCCGGGCCACCCAGGGTGTGACGCTGATTAATCTGGAACCTGGTGAAAAGGTGGTGGCCATGGATATGGTTCCTGCCTCCGATGAAGTAGATGATGTGGATGATGATGAAGAGGAAACGGAAGAACAGGGTTCATGAGTTTACTGCACGAACAATTCATAGCGGTAATCGGGGCGGGAAGCTGGGGCACCGCCCTGGCAAAGCTGCTGAGCGATAAAGGTCACAGGGTTCATTTATGGGCCCATCGGCCGGAGCATGCCGATGCCATCAACCAGGGGCGGGAAAATAAAAAATATCTTCCCGGCTTTACCGTAAATGAAAAAGTGCAAGCCTCGGCGGCCCTTAAAGATGTCATCAGCGGCAAAAAAATTATCCTCATGGTGGTTCCTTCCCATGTCTTTCGCTCTGTTTTCCAGCAGCTTGTCCCTTTTCTCGGCAAGGAATGCCTCATAGTTTCCGCTACCAAAGGCATTGAAAACGACAGTCTGATGACCATGAGCCAGGTAATGGAAGACGAGCTCGGAAAAAGCGGCATAAAAGCCGAAATCGGCGTTCTCACCGGGCCTTCCTTTGCAAAAGAGGTGGCAGCCGGTATTCCCACCGCCGTTACGGTGGCGGCCAGGAAAAAGGAGGTGGCTGCGCGGATTCAGGATATCTTTTTCACCGAGAGGTTCCGGGTCTATGCCAGCACCGATCTGATCGGCCAGGAACTCGGAGCGGCACTCAAAAATATCGTGGCCATTGCCGCGGGTATCAGTGACGGGCTGGGTTACGGCACCAACACCAGGGCCGCTCTGATCACCAGAGGGTTAGCTGAAATAACCCGGCTGGGGGTGAAGATGGGGGCAAATCCTCTGACATTTTCCGGACTGGGCGGTATGGGTGATCTTGTTCTCACCTGCACCGGGGATTTAAGCCGCAACAGAACGGTGGGACTGAAGCTGGGCCAGGGGAAAAAGCTGCAGGCCATTCTGGCTGAAATGGAAATGGTGGCCGAAGGGGTGAAGACCACCCGCTCCGCCTGGAAGCTTGCCCGGCGGGAAGGGGTTGATATGCCGATTCTCGAGCAGATCTATAAGGTGCTTTATGAGGATAAACCGTGCCAGCAGGCCGTGATGTCGCTGTTGACCAGGGATCAGAAAGAGGAGATGGAATATTAAGCAGGGACGGTTCGTGCGGACCGTCCCTGCGTTGATTATATTTTTTTCAGCCTTTTCAAGGCAATAACAAAGAAGTAGACCATGCCGGCCATGATAATGATGGTGGCTCCTGCCGGAAAATCAAGCTGATAGCTGATAGCAAGCCCCCCTGTTGTACACACCAGACAGAGAAGTATTGCCGTGGCCATCATATGCCAGAGGCGCTTGACCAGCAGACCGGCCCCGGCGGCGGGCAGGGTCAGCATGGCCACCACCATGACAATACCCACCACCTGCACCAGCAGGACCACCGTGAGGGCGATCATCAGCAGAAGCAGAAGATCGAACAGCTCAACCCTGATGCCGCTGATTCTGGCAAACTCTTCGTCAAAACAGACGGAAATCAGTTTGTTGTAAAAGACCAGAACCACTCCGACAATGATCAGATCAAGTAAGCCGATGAGAAGAAGGTCCTTTTTTGAGACCATCAGAATATCGCCGAACAGGTAACTCATCAGGTCTTCGTTGTAGCCGCCTGTCCTGCTGATAAAAAAGATACCGATCGCCATGCCGATGGAGTAGATGGCGCTCAGTACCGTATCCTCCCGCTGACTGCCATAGTGCTTGACCATGGCAATGATGCATGCCGCCAGCAGGGCGGCCGCCACCGCCCCCTGCAACGGGGTGACGGGAAAGGCATATTCCTTTTGCAGAAAGCGGGCTGCTCCCATGCCGCCGAGAGTGCAGTGGGCAATGGCGCCGGCAATATAGGTGATGCGCCGCACCGTGACATACGAGCCGATGATGCCGCAGGAAATGGAGGTCAGCAGTCCTGCAAGCAGGGCGTATTGCAGAAAGGAATACGTTTGCAAGTCTCTTAAAAATTGACCCATGTATGCCCTTTTTCGGAACAGCGGTGGTCATGACGCACCATGGCCAGGTCCGCGCCGTAAATATCCAGGATATTTTTCCCGTCAAGTTCACTGGTTGGATGGATACGCACCAGACGGTTGACGCAGACCACGGAACTGACATATTTGGAAACGAAACCCACATCATGGGAAACGACGATAATGGTCAGTTTTTCGTTTAATTTGCTGAGCAGGTTATAGATATTCTGTTCGGCAAAACTGTCGACATTGGCGGTGGGCTCATCAAAGAAAAGCAGCTCAGCCGATGAGGCAAGGGCCCGGGCGATCAGAGTGCGTTGGCGCTGACCGCCGGACAGATCGGCAAAGGCTTCCTGTTGCTTGTGGTACAGATCAACATCCCGGAGAGCTTGGGCCGCATGCTCCCGGTCCTCCTTGCTGAACGGCCCCCCCCAGGACTTGCCGACCCGGCCCATCATGACCACGTCGAGGACGGAAACCGGAAAAAGCGGATCAAAAAGCCGCTGCTGGGGGACATAGCCGATACGGTGCGAGGCCTTTTCCGGGGGGTTGCCTAATACGGTTATCGAACCACTGTCAGGTTTAAGCAGGCCAAGCATGAGACGCAGCAGGGTGGTTTTTCCGCCGCCGTTGGGGCCGACGACGCCGATCATTTCCCGTTCCTTGATGCTGAAGGTGACATCCTCCAGAACGGCAAGGCTGCCGAAGGAAAAACTCATATTTTGCACATCAATGACGGTTTTTTTCATAAGGAATTAATTCTAACCACAAAATCTTGCAGACACCAAGAAGTTTATCATTGTGCAACAGGCGGCTGTCTGATTTAATTGTTTTTATTCTGTAAAAGCGCTGGCCGGGGAAAAAAGAGACCGCGCCCACTTGCTACAGAGGTTATCCCTTTGATGAGCGTCACCGATTTCTGGTGTCAGAAACTGTTTACGGCATCATCAATAAATTATCCAGGCAAAAATGGCATCTGAAAAAAAAATAAAACTGACAGGCACGGTCAAAGCCGCTGGTTGAGCGGCCAAGATAAGTCCGGGGGACCTGGACCAGATACTGTGCGGCCTTGATCTGCCCACCGATCCTAATCTGATCGTTGGCGCCGAAAGCTGTGACGATGCCGGCGTATACCGGCTGACGGATGAGTGCGCCCTGATTCAGACCGTTGATTTTTTTACGCCCATTGTCGATGATCCCTACCGTTTCGGCCAGATTGCCGCAGCCAACGCCTTAAGCGATGTCTATGCCATGGGCGGCAAACCACTGCTTGCCATGAATCTGGTGGCCTTTCCACTGGGTGATATGGACAAGTCCGTGTTAAAGGATATTCTGCGGGGCGGCCTGGAAAAGATCAAGGAGGCCGGCGCCCTGCTGGTGGGCGGGCACAGCATCGAAGACAAAGAGCTTAAATACGGACTTTCCCTCACCGGCGTGGTGCACCCGGACCGGGTTATGCTCAACTCCGGGGCCAGGCCGGGGGATAAGCTTCTGCTCACCAAACCTCTGGGCACGGGAATTCTCTCCACCGCCATCAAGGGCGGGCTGGCCGGCGAGGAGCTGGAAAAGGTGATCACCGAATGCATGATCACCTTGAACCGGGTTGCCGGCGATGCCATGGCCGAGGTGGGTGCCCATGGCTGCACCGACATCACCGGTTTCGGCCTCATCGGCCATCTCTTTGAGATGGCCCACGCCTCCAAGGTTTCCATCACGGTTGACACCGCTGCCGTGCCGCTGCTCCCGCAAACCCATGACTTTGCCTCCATGGGCATCATCCCGGAAGGGGCCTATAAGAATAAAAAGTTTTATGAGAAATGGGTCACCAGCCATCTGACCGAGCTTGATCCCCTGGAGATGATTCTCTACGACCCGCAGACCTCGGGCGGCCTGCTGATCGCCGCATCTTCCGAGCAGATTCACCTTATCGCTGAAAAAATAAGAGCCGCCTCATCCCTGCCCTGTGCGGTTATTGGCACGGTGGGAGAAGGGGAACCCGGTAGAATAATTCTTAACTAGATTTTCCCTCTGTGCTGTAATTTTTATATAGTGGAGGAACAAAATATTTGTTCTGTAAAAAAAATAGCTGCTGTTATTGGTTATGTAACTTTTTGCTGCAGAGCAAAACAGATAATAAAAAAATGAAACTATTGAATTGAACCAACACAGGAGGAAGGATATGAGAAATTTTTTACCTTTACTGGCAGGGGCAGCACTACTGGCAATGGTTAGCGTAACAGGTTGCGCCAATCAGGCAGGAACATCCGATGAGACGCTTTATAAACGCGTACCTGGCAAAATTCATAGGACTCAGTTCCCTGAAGGCCACCAGGACCAAAGCGGCTGTTACTATGATGAAAAAGAAGATGTTTATTACTGTTCTAAATAACTTCAGCGACGTTTCCGCATAACAATTACAAAGAAAAGATTCTTTTCTGCGCAACCATCTGAGAAATTTGGTCTGGTTTGATAGATTCCTTTTGTTTATAACAACTTATTCCATTATCTTTTGCCGCTGCATCATCTCTTCCGGTGCAGCGGCAAAAGGGGTGTACAGGGGATCGCCGATCAGCACCATCTTCCAGGAGAGATGGGGCAGGCTGAAAAAATAACTCTCCACCAGATTTTTACCGCCCAGGAGAAAGGCAAAAAAGAGATCCGGCGGCGGAAAGGCGTTCACGTAAGGTTCCCCCACCGGACCGATGGTGGCGGCCACCCCTTTTTCCAGCATTCTCTTGCACCAGACCTGGCTTCCCTCCTTTTTCAGCGTACTGCACTCACTGCTGGCGATATGATAGCCGACCGCCCCCTGCTGCCAGTTAAAGGCGTCAATATACTTAGCCAGGCTGTACCAGCCGCAGTAGAGAGCGGCATGGCGGTCAACCCCCGGCTGAAACAGGGCGCTTTGTTCATCAACCACCACCTGATCCATCCTGCCGCTTTGCCGGACAACCGCGGCCGCCCGGTGGATGGCCCGGTCATACCAGCCGTAGCTGTCCACCTGCTTCAGGCCGGGATCCGGCCAGCGGGCATCAAAAAAGGCCTCGCCGTGCAGCCCTTCCTTTTCCGCGGCCAGGGCATCGGTGATCAGTCTGCGGACAAGATCCGGGCTTGAGCCGTCAAGCCGGCTCACCATGAGCACCTCCTCTTGGCCGAAGGGCAGAAATTCGCCATGCTGATCCCGGTAATAGGGGTTGGGCAGCCAGTGGGCCAGAGGATGGGTCTGCAATACCAGGGTCAGTTCGGAATCCACCGCGGCCCGCATGTCATTTACCTTGCTGTAATAGTTTATCTGTTTTTTGATATCGCTGATCTTGCCGCGCAGTATATCCGGCATGGATTCGTCTTTGCCGTGCTCAAGAGACAGGGTGATTTCCTCTATCTTTTTCGTCAACTGGGCAATGGTTTCGCTTCCCTGGTCGGAATAGGGCCGGGGAGCTGATTTTCAGCGGCACGCCATACATGGTCACCAGACAGCGGACTTCTGCCCTGCAAAGGTTCTTTGCTGAGAAAATCATGAACAGGGGCTGGCTATCAGATTGTCATAATCGCTGCGCCGGCAATCTTCCGCCGGATCAATATCGATGGTGATGAGATTGGCGGCCGGGATGCGGCGCTGGTCCATGTAGAACCTGGCCAGCTTGATGCTGTCCGGCTGCTGTTTGTTGGCGATCACGACTATTTCATCAGCGGTGAGTCCATAGCCCGGCACTGCTGCAAAGAGGGCGCCAAGCAGCATGACAAAGGAGAGGAAGGCGGCCAAGGTCAACTACCTCCTGGCGGCAAGAACGACATTGATGACGGTGTCAAGCAAAAGGTAGCGGCCGACGACAAAGAAGATGATCGACAGCAAGGCTGCGGCCGGCACGGTAACCAGCCAGGAGGCGAAGATCTTTTGGGTCACCGGACGGTTGATGCCGCTCGAGACCGCGGGCCAGCCCGATCCCCATGATGGCCCCCACCAGGGTATGGGTGGTGGAGACCGGCAGGCTGAGCTGGCTGCAGATCAGCACGGTGGCTGCCGTGGCAATATCGGCGGCCACGCCGCGGGAAGGGGTGAGTTCGGTGATTTGGGTGCCCACGGTGGCCATGACCCTATAGCCGAAGGTGGCGAGACCGACGACAATGCCCGCGCCGCCCATGACCAGGATGGGAAGGGGGACGCCGACCTTCATCTCCACGGTGCCGTGTTTGATGATATGGGCGATGGCGGCAAAGGGGCCTACGGCGTTGGCCACATCGTTGGCGCCATGGGCAAAGGCCACGGAACAGGAGCTGACAATGACCAGGGGTACAAAGATCTTTTCCACTTCCTCAAGCTGTTTGGCGATGGGCAGGGTGTCTTTGCCGCGCAGGTGGCGGCTGATCCAGATTTTTGCAATAACGGCTAAGATCAGGCCGATGGCCGCGGAGATGATGATGGAGGTGGGGCCGGTGAGCCATTGCAGACCGCTGATGATATGATTGAGGCCATTGTAGATCGTGGCCAGACTAACGACAAAGACCACTAAAAAAACAATGAAAGGGGCATAGGTTTTCACGGCTTCAGCCGGTTTCTCCTTGCCCAGGATTGAGGTTGCTGATAAATTTAAAAAGAGCAAAGGCCACCAGGCCGCCCGCCAGGGGCGAGATAAACCAGCTGGCCACAATCTGGCTCATCTTGCTGCCAGTCCACCGAATGCCAGCCGGCGGCAACAACACCGAAACCGGCCACGGCGCCGACAATGGCATGGGTGGTGGAAACCGGCATGCCCACCCAGGTGGCGAAGTGCAGCCAGAAAGCGGAGCAAAGCAGGGCCGCTGTCATGCCGATAATGAGCAGGGCGGCGGCTTCACCATCGCGCAGATTGGGCAGGGCGGCAATCATGTCCGGGTTGACAATTCCCTTGCGGATGGTTTCCGTTACACTGGAACCGACCAGCACCGCGCCGGAAAACTCGCAGATGCCTGCCAGGATAATCGCTTTTTTGATGGTCAGGGATTTTGAACCCACGGCGCTGCCCATGGAGTTGGCCACATCGTTGGCACCGATAGTCCAGGCCATGTAAAAACCGATGAGCCCCGTGAAGACTAATATAAAGACATCCATGGTTAAACCTTGTTACGATGCCTGCACCATCGGTTTTCTTGTCAAGGAACACGATGGTGCACAGCTGACGACAGCCTGTTATTTGATAATCATTGCCCGCAAAAAGTCGCCGGCGTTTTCCGCTTCATTGGCGATGGCGCCGATCTTGAGCAGCATTTTTTCATAAAAGATGATATCAAAGGTGCCTATCTTTGCCTTCCAGTTGATAAATATCAATGCTCAGTGAGCGGGCCAGCTTGTCGGCCTTCCACTCTTCTTCGCCAAGGCCCTTGATGAGAGAGAGCACCTGCCGCGCCTCGGCGCCGCCGAAGGAGGCTTCGGCCAGGTTTTTGATTTCAACGGCTGCGGTGAGGAGGTTGCCGCTTACCTGATACATCTGGTCAACCAGAGCAAAAAACTTGTCCTGCACATGGGGGTGCAGCTTGGTCTGGCGGATGCGGAGAATGACGGCAAAGTCCTGGGCGTAGTCTGCCATTTTTTCCTGACACTCGAGAAAACCGTCCAGTTCCTCCCGGTCAACCGGCAGAAAAAAGCGGCGGGGCAGATCTTCCCGGATCTGGTGTTTGATCAGGTCAGCCTCATATTCGAGCTTGCTCACCTTCGCCTGCAGTTCGTGGATGAGTTCGTAGTTTTCATAGACCAGGGCCTCCATGAGCGGCTTGATCATTTCCAGACATTCATGGACCTTTTTTGCATGCTCGACAATAGGGCCGAAGGGGGACTTTTTAAACAAATTCTGGATGATTGCCATGGTCTTATCTCCTAACGAATATCAAAAAATTTATCAATTTGATAAAAAAAGAACGAAAATAATGTATTATGCTGGCATGTTGCAGGAATTGCAGATGCTGATTTTAACCTTGTGGACAACCTATCATGGAATACTTGAAAATGCCAAGAAATCAAAGAGATTTCTCGCTCCCCGTTTTTGGCGGGTTTCTACAGATCGATGTGCTCTCAGATGCACCGGACAAAAATCTGGCCAGGGTGAGGGAGCTTCTTGCCAGACTTGCCCCTCCGCAGAATGCGATTGTCGTGCTGCCGGAACTCTGGTCAGCCGGATTTTTTTACCAGGGGCTTGCCGAGCCAGGCGGCAGTCGACCGGCGAGATGCTTGCCAATCTCACGGAGCTGGCCGGCCGTTATCGGATCTGCCTTGCCGGGTCGCTGCCGGAGAAAAGGGTTGAGCAGGGCAGGGTGAGCTACTTTAACACCCTCTATTTCACCGGGCCCGATGGCGTGCTGGGCGCCTACCGCAAGCAGCAGCTCTTTGCTCCCATAGAGGAAGACCGCTATTTCCAGCCCGGGGATACACCGCTGCCGGTGGGCACGCCCTGGGGGCTGATCGG
>CAVSQR010000005.1:0-5617 GCA_963729825.1 uncultured delta proteobacterium
AAAATACTTTCATGCGTCAAGGCTGCCCATGTTCCTTTTGTTGAATTGTCTGGAGGAGGTGAACCTCTTGATCATCCTGGGATACTTGATATTCTAAATGTTGTCGAGAAGAAACACCAAGAATATACTAATAAGATTGAATTTGGACTATTAAGTAACGGGATTTGGAGCGATGATAAAATATCAGAAATTCTAAAAAACAACTTTCGTTATGTCCGGTTAACTTTCTGTGAAAAAATAGCGGAATACGAAGATTATCGAAATTTGTTTCTTCAAAATGTATCTTATCTTTGTCAGCATCCTAAAGAAGAAAATTTCAGACGTTGGTATAAAGTTTGTCCTGACACAAAATTTGGTCGACTTGCAAAAGCAAAGAAAATTCATAAGCGAAATGGTAAAGGAATTCTCTGGAATAAATATAAACCATTTGCGCATTAAATTGGTCAGAGCGGAAGGCAAACAAACCCCTACCCCAGAGCAAGTCGAATCAATTTGGCCGGATTTATATGAATCAATGGAGACTTCTCTCCCAAATGTTGATATAAGCGCAGACTTGGATATTTTGAAAGTGCGGGACAATTACAAATGTTGGTTCGGAGCGTCTGTTGTCGTTGTAGCGCCAAACGGGAGAGGTCATCCATGTGTAAATTATCATAATATACAAAACCGGAGTGCCGCTATCGATTTTAACCACCCTGATGTCTTAGAAGATGATGCATCTTGGTGGCGTCCTCATCAAGTACGCCAAGCTCTTAATTCTTTCACAGCAGAAGCATGCAATCATACTTGTTCGATTGACTGTCGATTCGCACGATATCAGCAACAACTCGAACAGATAATACTTGAAGAAGAAGATTTTAAAGAGAAAACCACTAGAAAAGATGGTGTTCTTCAAAAGTTCTTCGAGGAGTAGTTGGTGTAAAATGAGGCGCTTGAGAAATGGAAGAAATTGCCCAACAACCGCATCAAGACCGACGCCGGGAAGTTGGCCGAGGTGCCACGCGGCAAAGTTCTTGGCCGGCGGCGGCTTATGCGGAACGTTGAGGCTGTAGAAAAACCCTTTTTGAGGCTGAAAATAGCGAAAATTAACTTTAGCATTTTCAATAATATCAACTATATGCAAAATAGCGAATTTAAGCTTTTGCCATTTTTACCTTTTTCTACAGACTCGTTACTAAATCCCTATCACCTACAGCCTATATTTCAAATAAAAGCCTGATGTTTAGTCTGTAGGGGCAACCTTTGTGGTTGCCCTCCTCCCATGGGGGGTATAAGGGTACCCACAAGGGGTACCCCTACAGGACCTTCAGACTAAATGCCTAAACACCTAACAGACTCGCCTGCCCTTACAGCGCGTCGATAATGCGGTTAAACGTGGCGCTGGGACGCATGGCGCGAGTGGTCTTTTCCGCATCCGGCCGGTAATAGCCGCCGATATCCGCGGGGCTGCCCTGGGCGCTGGTCATTTCCTCAATGATCTTTGCCTCATGGTCGCCAAGCTCTTTGGCCACCTTGGTGAAACGTTCCTGCACTTCCTTATCTTTGCCTTGGGCGGCGAGGCTCTGGGCCCAGTAGAGGGCCAGATAAAAATGGCTGCCCCGGGTGTCGAGCTGTCCCACCTTGCGGGAGGGCGACTTCTCGTTTTCCAGAAATTTGCCGATGGCCTGATCAAGGGTCTCGGCCAGGAGCGCTGCCTTGTCGTTTTTGCTTGTGCTGTAAACATGCTCGAACGAGGGGACCAGGGCACAGAACTCGCCCAGGGAGTCCCAGCGCAGATGGCCTTCCTTTAAGAACTGCTCAACATGCTTGGGCGCTGAGCCGCCGGCGCCGGTCTCGAACATGCCGCCGCCGTTCATCAGCGGCACGATGGAGAGCATTTTGGCGCTGGTGCCCAGTTCCAGAATGGGGAAGAGGTCGGTGAGATAGTCACGCAGGACATTGCCGGTAACGGAAATGGTGTCTTCGCCCTGGCGGATGCGGGTGAGCGAAAAACGCATCGCGTCATCCGGCTGCATGATGCGGATATCAAGTCCGCTGGTGTCGTGCTCCGGCAGATAGCGGTTCACCTTGGCGATGATCTCGGCGTCATGGGCACGGCTGGCATCCAGCCAGAAGATTGCCGGGGTATTGCTGGCCCTGGCCCTCCCCACGGCAAGTTTGACCCAGTCCTGCACCGGGGCGTCCTTGGTCTGGCAGCCTCGGAAGATGTCCCCTTTTTCCACCCGCTGCGCAAGCAGGATCGGCGCCGGACGCGGCATCAACCATGCGGATCGTGCCGCTTGCCTGGCGCAATAAAGGTCTTGTCGTGGGAGCCGTATTCCTCGGCTTTCTGCGCCATCAGGCCGACGTTGGAGACACTGCCCATGGTGGCGGGATCATAGGCCCCATGCTTTTTGCAGTCTTCAACCACCCGCTGATAGATGGTGGCATAGCAGCGGTCAGGCACCATGGCGATGGTGTCGTGCAGCTTGTCGTCCGCCCCCCACATGCGGCCGCCGTCCCGGATAACCACCGGCATGGAGGCATCGACGATAATGTTGTTGGGCACATGGAGGTTGGTGATGCCCTTGCTGGAATCCACCATGGCCAGTTCGCAGCTGCTCTGGTAGACTGCGGCGATGTCCGCCTCGATTTCCGCTCTTTTTTCCGGCGGGAAGCTGCTGGATTTTGGCATAGAGGTCGCCCAGGCCGTTGTTGACGTTGACCCCGAGATCCGCCAGCACCGCCCCGTGTTTGGCAAAGACATCCTGGTAAAAGACGGAAACGCAGTGGCCGAACATGACGGGATCCGACACCTTCATCATGGTGGCTTTCAGATGGAGCGACAGCAGGAGGCCTTCGTCTTTGGCCGCCTTGATCTGCCCGGCATAGAATTTCCGCAGGGCCGCCGCGCTCATGACCGCGGAGTCGATGATCTCGCCCGCCAGCAGGGGAAGTTTTTCCTTGAGGATGGCGGATTGCCCATCCTCACCTGCAAATTCGATGCGGACAGTGCAGGCGCTCTGCACGGTGAGGGATTTCTCGCTGCCGTAGAAATCCCCGCCGGTCATATGGGCGATCCGGGATTTTGAATCCTGGGGCCAGGCCTTCATCAGGCGGTGCGGTTTCTGCCGGCCAAACCGTTTGACCGATGCCGCGGCCCGGCGGTCGGAGTTTCCTTCCCGCAGCACCGGGTTGACGGCGCTGCCCAGCACCCTGGCAAAGCGGGCCTGCAGTTCTTTCTCGGCATCGTTTTTCGGTGCCTCGGGGTAGTCCGGGATATCATAGCCCTTTTCCTGCAGCTCCTTGATCGCCGCTTTGAGCTGCGGGATGGAGGCGCTGATGTTGGGCAGTTTGATGATATTGGTCTCCGGCAGCTTGGTGAGTTTGCCCAGTTCCGCCAGGTAATCAGGGATTTTCTGCGCCTCGCTCAGTTTGTCGGGGAAATTAGTGATGATGCGCCCGGACAGCGAGATGTCCTTTTTTTCAAAGGTGATGCCGGAGCCCCTGGTGTATGCCTGGAGAATGGGCAGCAGAGAGTAGGTTGCCAGGGCCGGTGCCTCATCAACCTCGGTGTAGATGATCTTTTGGGTTGCCATAGTTTGTCCTTGGTTTCATGCTTGTAGCAAATTCGTTATAATCAGCAAAAAATGCCTTTGCCGCGGCAGGTGGCAGCCGCAATGCGCAAAAAAGCACTAGCATATACGGTTTGGGGTTGCAAATCAATGCCATTAACTTAGGAGCCGTTACGAAATAACATGGCCATTTTTTCAAAGCATTTCTCTGGCCAGGTTATTTTTTTACAACGGCTTAAGAAAAGCCGGACGACCCGCGCCGTCACCCCGCTCCCCGCTGGCTGGGCCGGATTTTCTCGACCAGGAGCACAAAAGAATTTGACGGACTTTGCTCCTTGTGGTGAAATGCTTAATGGAGACTTTTTGCCAGGACATCAATGCGTTGTGATGCGTTTTCCTCTGCTGAACCGTTCAATCAAAAAACCTACAAGGACATGCCCATGAGCCATATTGATCTTGATCAACTCTCTTCTTTCACCACCCTGAAAACATTGGCCCGTAATCCCTTTGATCTGACCGCCCCGGGCGCGGTGGGCGGGCAGCGCATCAAAAGCTGTGTCTGTTCCACCGCCGGCTTTGATCTTCTTTACGGCACCCAGCGGGTGGATGACGCGGTGCTCGATACCCTGCAGAGCCTGGCGGACGAAGGCCACGCGGTGGAGCAGTTTCTGGCCATGAAAAAGGGGGCGGTGATGAACCGCATCGAGGGCTATGAGTGTGAGAACCGCCAGGTCCTGCACACCGCCACCCGGGATGTCTTTGCCGAGTCACCCCTGGAGCCCGCGGCCTCGGCCCAGGCCGCCAAAGAGCTGGAGAAGCTGCGGCTGTTCCTGGCTGATCTGGAGAGCGGCGCCCTGGTCAACAGCCGGGGGGAAGCCTTTACCGGCATGGTGCAGGTGGGCATCGGCGGCTCGGATCTCGGCCCCCGGGCCCTGTATCACGCCCTGGCCGCCTTCCGCATCAAGGGCCGGCGGGTTGATTTCATCTCCAATGTGGACCCGGATGATGCGGCCGCCGTGCTGGCTGGGCTTGATCTTTCCCGCACCCTGGTTAATGTGGTGTCCAAAAGCGGCACCACGCTGGAGACCCTGACCAATGAGCAGCTGGTGCGCCAGGCTTACAGCAATGCCGGACTTGATCCCCGGGCCCATTTCGTGGCCGTGACCGGCGAGGGCAGCCCCATGGATAATCCGGAGCATTATCTCCGCTCCTTTTATATGTACGACTATATCGGCGGCCGCTACAGCGCCACCTCCATGGTGGGCGGGGTCATGCTGGGCTTTGCCCTGGGCTATGAGGGTTTTGTCGAGATCCTGCGCGGGGCGCACGAGGTGGATGTGGCGGCGGAAGAGCGGGACATCCGCAAAAATATCCCCCTGCTCATGGCGCTCCTCGGCATCTGGAACCATAATTTTTTAAGCTGCGAGACCCTGGCCGTGCTGCCTTACAGCCAGGGCCTGGTCCGTTTTGCCGCCCACCTGCAGCAGTGCGACATGGAGAGCAACGGCAAATCAATCAACCGCCGGGGCGGCAGGCTCCCCTATCAGTCCGGACCCATCATCTGGGGTGAGCCCGGCACCAACGGCCAGCATGCCTTTTACCAGCTCATCCACCAGGGCACCACCGTCATTCCCGTGGAGTTCATCGGCTTTCGCCACAGTCAGTATGAGCAGGATCTGCTGATCGAGGAAACCAGTTCCCAGGAAAAGCTGCTGGCCAATCTGCTGGCCCAGTCCCTGGCCCTGGCCACCGGCCAGGAGCACGACAATCCCAACCGGCGTTTCCCCGGCAACCGGCCCAACTCCGTCCTCATGGGGCAGCGGCTGACTCCGCGCAGCATGGGCGCTCTGCTGGCCATTTACGAGAACAAGATCGCCTTCCAGGGCTTTCTGTGGAACATCAACTCCTTTGACCAGGAGGGGGTGCAGCTCGGCAAGAAACTGGCCACCCGGCTGCTGGGCCATTTTGCCGGCCGCCGCCGGGATGCTTCCTATTCAGCCGCCGGGGCGGATGAGGCGGGCTGGGCCATGCTGCAGACGGCGGGGCTGCTGTAGGATTATCAG
>CAVSQR010000006.1:0-8250 GCA_963729825.1 uncultured delta proteobacterium
TTATCGAACTTCTCAGTCAGCTTAAACTTCACGGCATGGCTGCCGGCTTTCCCTGTCTGCTTGCCAAGGCGGAACGAGAAGGCTGGGGCCATCAACAGCTGATTCGGCAGCTGCTCGCGGAAGAACTGCAACACCAGCGGGAACGAAGTGTGCTCTATCGTCTCAAGCAGGCAAAAATACCCTGGGACTGGACCCTTAGCACCTTCCCCTTTGAGCGTCAGCCGGCGGTTGATCGAACCAGGATTATGACCCTGGCTGGACTCGACTTCATGCAGCGAGGCGAAAACATCATCTTTACCGGCCCCACCGGCACCGGCAAAAGTGGCTTGGCATCCGGAATTCTCAGGCAGGCATTGATCTCCGGTTACCGAGGTCGGTTCTACAACGTCCAAAACTTGCTGGATGAACTTTACGCCTCTCTGGCTGACCGCTCAACACCCCAATTGCTTATGCGTCTTTGTCGTTACGACTTGCTGCTGCTCGATGAGCTAGGGTATCTGACCCTGACTCCCGAGCAGATGAACAGCTTCTTCAAGCTCATGAAAGAACGCTACGAAGCAGGCCGCCCGACAATCATCACAACCAACCTTGCTTTCGAGCACTGGTACGACATCCTCCAACCCAAGAGTATGGTCGACGCACTGCTCGACCGCCTCCGGCATCGCTGCTGCATAATCCCGATCGATGGAGAATCTCTCCGCACATAAACCGCTCAGCAAATCTCGCATCCTTACCCACCCGCATCGTTCCTTCACCTCCCTCAAGACACTTCCTGCCGCGCACTCCCTGGCTCAGTTTTCGTTAGCAGAGGTGGCTCACTTTCTGTTAGCGCCCAAGAAATTACCTGATGTATAGAGGAGATGGTGTTTTTTTTGTAGTGTAAATTATAATGTTGTCTCCATGCGTTTACTTATTCCGGTAAAATTCCCCATTGATCAATTTTACCTCTCCAGAATTTGGAAAAAATTCGATTTTTTTCGCTATACAACTATTTGAATTGTAAGAGATTGTGGCTGGGGTTCCATCTGACTTCGTTCGATGTAGGCGAGTAAGTTCTTCTGTCAAGCTATGAGCGCAAGCAATTCTGCGGTTTTCCGCGCCAGCAGCTCCCGGTCCCCCCTGGTTTCCACATTGAGCCGCAGCAGGGGTTCGGTGTTGGATTTGCGGACATTGAAGCGATACTGGCCGCAGCTCATGCTCAGGCCATCGGTATAATCCCGGTCCGGGCATTCCTGGCTGAAGGCCTCTTCTATCCTGGCAATCACCGCGTCCGGATCGGCCACCCGGCGGTTGATCTCGCCGCTCACCGGAAAGGCCGCCTGCCGGTCGGCCATCAGCTCGGAGAGCTGCCGGCCGGATCTGCTCAGCAGCTCGGCCACCAGCAGCCAGGGGATCATGCCGGAGTCGCAGTAGGCAAAATCGCGGAAATAATGATGGGCGCTCATCTCGCCGCCATACAGGGCATCTTCCGCCCGCATCCGCTCCTTGATAAAGGCGTGGCCGGTCTTGCTCATCACCGCCTCGCCCCCCGCCTCGGCCACCAGTTCCCGGGTGTTCCAGATCAGGCGCGGATCATGGATGATCTTCGCCCCCGGTGTCTTGGCCAGCAGGGCCTGGGCCAGCAGGCCGACAATGTAATAACCCTCGACAAAGGCGCCCTGTTCGTCAAAGAAGAAACAGCGGTCAAAATCGCCGTCCCAGGCCAGGCCCAGGTCGGCCCCATGCTCCAGCACGGCCCGGCTGGTGATCGCTCGGTTTTCCGGCAGCAGCGGATTGGGCACGCCGTTCGGGAAAGCGCCGTCCGGCTCATGAAAGAGCTTGATAAAGCGAAAGGGCAGCGCACTTTCCAGCAGATCGATGACCGGCCCGGCGCAGCCGTTGCCGGCGTTGACCACGATCTTCAGCGGCTTTAAGGCCGCAGGCTCCACATAGGTGAGCAGATGGTCGATATAGGCCCGCTGATTATTGATTTTTGTCAGCCTGCCGCGCCCTGCTGCGGTGGCCTTGAATCCGGCGGCGGCAAGCCGCTCGATATCCCGCAGGCCGGTATCGCCGCTCACCGGCACCGCCCCTTTGCGCACCAGCTTCATGCCGTTGTAATCCGCCGGGTTGTGGCTGGCGGTGACGATAATGCCGCCATCCACCTCCAGGTTGAAGGCGGCGAAATAGATCTCCTCGGTGCCGCACAGTCCCAGATCAACCACATCGACGCCTGCGGCAAGAAAGCCATCGGCCAGGGCCTCGGCCAGAGATGGGCCGGAGAGGCGGATGTCGTGGCCGATGGCCATCCGCCGCGGCTTGAAACAAACGGCATAGGCCTGGCCGATGCGAAAGGCAAGCTCTGCATCCAGCTCGTCCGGCACCCGGCCGCGGATATCATAGGCCTTGAAACAGGCAAGATACTCTGTCATATGGTTACTCCTGCAAAAAGAGATCGGGAAATAAGGAAAAAATTGACACAAGAATTTTAATTGACCATTATCAGGGCCGGCTTGTCAATTTGAAAGACGCAAGAACAGTAACTTCTCAGGTGTTTAGCTCGTGTAGAGTGTTTAGTCTGTTAGCAAAATCCCGCTTTGATCCCGCTGGATATATACCGGCTTATTTCGCACCCCGCCAAATACCTGACAGACTACAGTCTAATAACCTGAACAACCTGCAGTTCTCAACAAGGAAAGGCAATGAATCCAGAAATTTTACCGGCCGACATTTCCCGCCGGATAGCGGCACTCTACAGTGAGATGGAAAAGGCCTATGATGCACTGGCGCAGGGACTGCATTTTTCCTGCGCCGGCTGCCCGGACAACTGCTGTGACAGCTATTTCCAGCATCACACTTACAGCGAATGGGCCTATCTGTGGGAGGGTCTGCAGCAGCTTACGGAGGAGAGAAGAGAGAGGTTTATGGCCAGGGCCGGGGAGTATGTCCGGCAGAGCCAGACCATGCTGGCCAGGGAGGAACGGCCGAATCTCATGTGCCCCATCAATGAGGATGGCCTCTGCGCCCTGTATCCCCACCGGATGATGATCTGCCGTCTGCACGGCGTCCCCTCCGCCATGACCAGGCCGGATGGCAAACGGCTGGAATTTCCCGGCTGCTTCCGCTGCCAGGAGATCGTGGCCGGTCAAGAGCATATACCCCATCTTGACCGGACGAAGATGTATCAGACGCTTGTCGAAATCGAAATGGATTGGCTGGGGCCCAAACGGCGCATCCTGCCGAAAGTCAGAATGACCCTGGCCGAGATGATGGTCAAGGGCCCGCCCGTTTTCAATTTCTGCTGATTGACCTCAGAAAAGCGAGGTCAGCACCTCGCATTCCTGGCAGATCTTCAGCTTTTCCCGGCAGCCTTTTTCACTGGTGCACTCACACAAGGTGCCGCAGATGAACCAGCAGAGATGGCCGGCCTGAAATTCCCAGGCCGGGCATTGCTCCTTGCGGTCACAGTTCTTTCTCTCCCAGCACGGCTTGCGATTCTTATCCTGCCGCCGCTGACTGGACAGCAGAAAGAATATCTGCCGCTGGATATGGGAAGGGATGGTCCGCCAGCCCTGCTCATAACTGTGGATGGCCTTCAGTGAGACGCCGAGGAGAGTGGACAGCTCCTTCTGGGTTTTCGCCAGCTGCTTGCGCGCTTTAGCAAATTCGAGTTTATCCATGACGTACCAATATTATTTTTTTGCTTTGCCGATACCAATAGACGAGCCATTGCTACACCGTAGCACAGAGGTCAAGGATATTCTTAGCATATTCTGGGTAAAATTACTCAAAAAATATATAAAAAAAGCGGCTACAACCTTTTGTCATAGCCGCCGGGGGTAAAAAAAATTCAGCCTGAAAATTTCAGCTGCGAATCATTTCCGCCAGCTGGAAAGCGAGCTCCAGGCTCTGTTCGGCATTCAGGCGGGGATCGCAGTTGGTCAGATAGTTCTGCTGCAGATGCTGGTCAAGAATATTTCTGCCGCCGCCGGTGCATTCGGTGACATTATCACCGGTGAGTTCGAAATGCACGCCGCCGGGGATGGACCCCTCGGCCCAGTGGATTTCAAAGAAACATTGCAGTTCGTGGAGAATCTCATCAAAGTTTCTGGTCTTGTGGCCGCTTTCGGCGGTATAGGTGTTGCCGTGCATGGGATCACAGCTCCACACCACCTTAGAGCCTTCCTTTTTGATCTCCCGGATCAGGGACGGCAGATATTTATCCACATCCTTGGCGCCGAAACGGGTGATCAGGGTTATTCTGCCCGGCTCATTTTCCGGATTAAGCCTGTCAATCAGCTTTTTGATCACGCTGATGTCGTGCCTGGGACCGACCTTTATGCCGATGGGGTTCAAGACCCCACGCAGAAACTCCACATGGGCCCCGTCCAGCTGCCTGGTCCGGTCGCCGATCCACACCATATGGGCGCTGCAGTCATACCAGCCCCCGGTGATGGAATCCTGGCGGGTCAGCGCCTCTTCGTAACCAAGGAGCAACGCCTCGTGGGAGACATAAAACATGGCCTGGTTCAGCTGGGGAACGTCGGTATTGATGCCGATGACCTCCATGAAATGCAGGGCCTGATCAATGTTGCGGGCCAGCCGCTCATAGGAGCGGCCCATGGGCGATGACTTGACAAACTCGTCGTTCCAGGCATGCACCCGGTGCAGGGCCGCATAGCCACCCTTGGTGAAGGCCCGGGTAAGGTTCATGGTGGCGGCCGCCAGGTAATAGCCCTTGACCATGCGCTGGGGATCAGGACGGCGCGCCTCCTCGTTGGGCTCAAAGCTGTTGACCATATCGCCCCGGTAGCTGGAGATTTCCTGGCCGTTGACCATTTCCGTGTCCGCGGAACGGGGTTTGGCATACTGGCCGGCCATGCGTCCCACCTTGATCACCGGTTTGCCGCCCGCATAGCTTAGAATAACGGCCATCTGCAGAATGACCTTCAGTAAATCCCTGATGGCGGGGGCGGTGCAGTGGGTAAAATCCTCGGCGCAGTCACCGCCCTGGAGCAGAAAGGCCTTGCCCTCCACCGCGCGGCGAGCTGTTTTTTCAGATCCCTGATTTCGCCGGCAAAAACCAGGGGCGGCAATTTGGCAATGGTATCAACGGCCTCCTGGTAAGCCTTCTGGTCAGGCCATTTTGGTTGTTGTAATGCGGTAAACTTCTGCCAGCTTGATTTCGTCCACTCAGACATCTGATTTCTCCGTTATTTGATGAATTCGTAAAAACTGAAAATTGATGGCTTCGTATTTACGCCCCCTGAGGGTAAAAAGTCCTAACGCCGAATTTTCGTGACGATAAATCAATGACTTATCATGCACTGTACGGCTGTCGAGAGGGTTTTCACGAGACAGTCAAAATTAACCACAGAGAGCACAAAGCCCACAGAGATAACTTGCTGAAAATAAAAATATTTTCTCTGTGTGCTCTGTGGTGAAAACAGACTTTTTACGAGTTCATCTTATTTGGCTGTTTCGCATTTATACCCCTTGAGGGTAAAAAAACCTTAACCTCCCCGGCATTATCTGCTCAAGGCCATAGCCATTTCAGCGGGCGGGGATAAAACCCGCCCCTGCTGGCGCCGGGAAGTTTTGTACAGTATCGTGTTGCCCGGTCTCGCTGCAAGGTTTTTTACGAGTCCATGGCCTAAGAACTTTAAATAAAGCCCTTTTATTTAATCCCCGCCTCTGCCCTCAGGAGCCCTGGGCAGGGCGCATGGTCCCCCGGCACAGCAGATCTCCACATCAAAGGCGTTTAAAATGCGCAGCTCCCGCTCATATTTCGCCTGATCAGCAAATGGGACAAAATGTAATTTGTCCAACATGTTAACCAGTTCTGCCCTGGCCGGGATTGCCGCCAGGCCGGTGCCGAGCACCTCGCCGGTTTCGGTGTCAAGCAGTTCCGCATCCTGGCCGTTGGTCACCACGGCCAGCGGGATTCTGTACTCCTTATCCAGCACCCTGGCCGCCGCAATGGCGGACCGCTCCCTGGTTACCAGCGAACCAGGGGCATAACGGATGATCATGCACCGCCTGCCGTTGTGATGCAGTGTAATGTCTATCTTTGACGCGACAAACTGCCCGGCGAACAGGGTTTCGATCCTGCGCCGCATCTCCAGGGCGTTTTTCGGGTAGCCCTTTTCCTCGACCAGCAACCGGGCAAGCTGCTGCCGGATGCGTTCGTCATCGGTGTCGGTCAGGGTTTCACCGGTGACATAATCCGTGCACGTACCATAGACAATGTGATGCAATGGGATATCAGCCATAGCTTGCTCTCCTGCAACATCAAACAGAAAAGGGGCCGTCAAGGCCCCTTTCCGCATTTTCCTTCCCGTCAAACCGCTTTCTTTTACAGTTCAAGCCATGACTCGGAAAAAATGGTCTGGCCGGAGAGAACCTTGTAGGTCTTGTAGTGCTCCAGCGCTGAACCGGCGAGCCCTGCCGGGCCGGGATCATTGCCGTCCATCATGCCGTGCACCAGGCTCACCAGCTCAGGGCGCTCGCCCTTGCAGATGGCCATCAGTTCCGCATCATAGGAATTGACGATGGCCGTGGTGATGCCATGCTTCATCAGCATGATCAGATAGGTGCGGTCAAGGTATTTACGCAGATGATCGGCCACCCCGTTGGACACATTGGACAGGCCGACGGTTGAGCCGGCGCCCGGGGCGATATCCTGCAGCATGCTCATGAACTCAAGGCCTGAGGCGAGCTGATCGGCCCCCAGGGTGATGGGGGTGCCGATGGGATCAAAAAGCATTTTCTCGTTGGGGATGCCGGCCTCGGCCAGGGCCATCATCAGGTCAACCGCCATGGCCGCCCGCTCGTTGGAATCACGGGGCATGCCTTCCGGGCCCCAGAGCAGGGCGATGACATTGCAGCCCGCCTCGGCGGCAACCGGGATCAGCTTCTGCATTCTCTCCGGCTGGGCGGAGATGGAGTTCATGATGGCGTTGGCCTTGTTCTTCACCACTTTGAAACCTGCGGCCATGGCGTCGGCATTGGTGGTATCCAGGCACAGGGGGGTATCGGTGACAGCCTCAACGGTCTGAACCACCCAGGGCATCAGTTCGGTGCCGTCCTTGCGGGCCGGGCCGATATTGAGATCAAGGTAGGCGGCGCCTGCTTTGCTTTCCTCTTTGGCCATCTCCTGAACGGGAGCGGGATTTCTCTCTTTCATGGCCCCGCCGCTTCTCTTGCCCATGATGTTGATGCTTTCAGCAATTGCTAATACCGTCTGAGACATGGAATCTCTCCTTATCCTAAATATTATTTGAAGGTCATTTATCCGCAGGGAAAATTGGCATTGTAAATTAATAACTCGATAAAATAGCGGGATACGGAGGGCTTGTCAACACGCAAAACTACCTAGAAAGTCAGGAAATTCATTAATTGCGCCAGGGGAAACACCCTTTTATTTTCAGAGGGGAAAAATTATGCTAAAACGATCAGTAAGGGCAGAAAAAAACCATTGGTTCATCTACCGGCATCCGGACAAAACATGAAAACAAGCAAACGATTTATCGCCTGGGCCCTGTTTATTGCCGCCCTGCCTTTACTGGCGGCAACCGGCGCTTACCTTCTGGTTGATGATGCCACCCTGGCGGCCCTGATCATCCATCGCCTTGAGCAGGCAACCGCCACCCGTATCTCCTATCGGCAGGATGCCGTGATCACGCGGACCTTGTCGCCGACCTTCAGCGTCAACGATCTATCCATCGAAAATACCGCCGGGAACTACCTGATCCTCATCCATTCCCTGCAGCTGCAGATCAGTCTTGCCGGCCTGCTGGCCGGCCGCCTGGATGTTCCCCGCCTGGCGCTGGGCGACACCCGGGTGGAGATCAGGGAAAGCGGCTCGGCCGGCAGCCCGGCATTCCCCGCACCGCTCCCCTTCAATCCCGTCCTGCATGATGTTGCCATCGGCAAATTATCGCTCATGCTGGCAGGCGAGGCAATCAGCCTGCCGGCCACCCACATCAGCGACCTGAGCATACGGCCGTCCCCTGACACCGATCAGCTCATGCTGGCGGTCAAGACCGAACTGGCAGGCCGGGAAATGCAGATCAACGCAGCCCTGCCAAAGCTCCAGGAAACCCTGCGGAGCCGCCTGCTGCCTTTTTCTCTTGCCGCCACGGGGGAAGGCATTGACCTGTCCGCCGAGGGCCGGATCGACTTCCATCCCCTCTCCTGCTGAAGTGAAAGCCGCTTTACACGGCCATGCGGCGGACCTGGGGGCGGTTGCCGCCGGCCTAAAAGACCTTA
>CAVSQR010000007.1:0-6114 GCA_963729825.1 uncultured delta proteobacterium
TGAGCGGTGGTTCCTCCTGCGGATCATGCGGCAGCAGCTGCGGCACTTGAGTTCAGCTACACATTGAAATGCAGAGAGCCTCGCCATTTGGCGGGGCTTTTTTTTGCCCCTAAGTACTTCAGGCGCTCTTCCCGGATCCCGATTTGGGTGTCAACGTAAAATCTGTCGAGAGCAGGTTGTCTGAACTTATGAAAATTCACGAATACCAGGCCAAGGAACTCTTCCGCCGCTACGCCATCCCTGTGCCCGAGGGCGGTGTGGCCGCCACGGTCGATGAGGCGTTGGCTGTCGCCGATACCCTGCCTGGCTATCCGCTGGTGATCAAGGCCCAGATCCATGCCGGGGGCCGGGGCAGGGCCGGCGGCGTGAAACTTGCCGCCAATCGTGACGAGCTGCGGCAGCGGGCCTGCGAAATCCTCGGCATGACCCTGGTCACACCCCAGACCGGCCCGGAAGGTCGCCTGGTGCAAAGGGTGCTGGTCGAGCAGGCGGCGGACATCGGCCGGGAGCTCTATCTCTCGCTGCTGACGGACCGGGCCACCGCGTCAATTGTCATCATGGCAAGCTCCACCGGCGGCATGGATATCGAGAAAACCGCCGCCACCATGCCGGACAAATTCATCAGGGTGCAGGTGAACCCCCTGCAGGGCCTGCAGCCCCATCATATCCGCCAGGTATTGTTCGGTCTTGGTATCTCGCCGGACACCATGAAGCAGTGGCCGGCCCTGCTTGCCGCCCTGTATCGTCTTTTTGTGGAAAACGACTGTTTGCTTGTCGAGATTAATCCGCTGATCATTACCGGCGCAGGGTCACCCCTGGCGGTGGACGCCAAGATTGAGCTGGACGACAACGCCCTTTTCCGTCATGCTGATCTGCTGAAATATCGCGACCTTCATGAAGAGGACCCGCTTGAAACCAGGGCCAGGGAGTATAACCTCAACTATATCAGGCTCTCGGGCAATGTCGGCGTTATGGTAAACGGGGCGGGACTTGCCATGGCAACCATGGACATCATTAAAAAAGCCGGGGCCGAGCCGGCCAATTTCCTGGATGTGGGGGGCGGGGCCACCGCGGAGATGGTGGAAAAAGGCTTTGAGATCATTTTAAGCGATCAGAACGTTACGGGGATATTGGTTAATATCTTCGGCGGCATCCTCCGCTGTGACGTTCTGGCCAGCGGCATCGTTGAAGCGGCGAACAAGTGCGGGGTTAGCGTGCCGTTGGTGATCCGCATGGAAGGCACCAATGTGGAACAGGGCCGGAAAATTCTCGCCGACTCCGGACTGCCGCTGATAACCGCTGTGGATCTGGCCGATGCCGCGGCAAAGGTGGCGGAGATGGTTGCATGAGCATATTTGTCGATCAGTCAACCCGTCTTGTCGTGCAGGGCATCACCGGCAGGGAAGGGCGGTTTCATACCCGGCAGTGCCTGGACTACGGCACAAAGATCGTGGCCGGCGTCACTCCGGGCAAGGGCGGCACTGAGGTTAGCGGCATTCCGGTTTTTAACACGGTGCGGGGAGCTCTCGCCCAAACGGCCGCCAATGCCAGCATGATTTTCGTGCCTCCGGCCTTTGCCGCGGACGCCATCTGCGAGGCGGCTGATGCCGGGGTGCAGCTCATCATCTGCATCACCGAGGGCATCCCGGTGCATGACATGCTCCGGGTGAAACAGTATCTGCGCCTGACCGGCGCCCGGCTGATCGGCCCCAACTGCCCAGGGCATAATCAGCCCCGGCCTGTGCAAGGCGGGCATCATGCCAGGTGCGATCCACCTGCCGGGAGGTCCCATCGGCGTGGTCTCCCGTTCCGGCACCCTGACCTATGAGGTGGTGCACCAGCTGACCCGCCAGGGAATCGGCCAGACCACCTGTATCGGCATCGGCGGCGATCCGGTGACCGGCACCTCCTTTATTGACTGCCTGGCCGCGTTTGAGCGGGATGCGGCAACCAGGGGCATGGTCATGGTCGGGGAAATCGGCGGCAGTGCCGAGGAGGATGCCGCGGTATATGTGCAGCAAAATGTGACAAAACCCGTGGTGGGATTTGTCGCCGGACTCACCGCCCCGCCGGGCCGCAGGATGGGCCATGCCGGCGCCATTGTCAGCGGCGGCAGCGGCACGGCCCAGGGGAAAATTTCCGCCATGCGTGCCGGCGGCATCCATGTCTGTGAGGATCTGGGCAGAGTAGGGGAATTCTGCAAGGAAATTTTCAGCCATGCATAGCATTTTTTCAAGGAAAAGATCAACCCGCTGCTCAGTGCTGCCGGCGTCTCGGCAGTGCCTGATTCCGCCCGGTTTGTCAAGACCATCGGTCAGAGAAGGAAGGTTACGGCAATTTCCTGCTGCTGCATGCCATGGCCCCCAACGTGGCCGGCGTTATCGGCTCCACCATTGCCGCCGGTGTTCTCTGGTCGGCCCTGAGCATGTTTAAGCAATTTATCTCCATCATTTGCCGCTTGCCAACATGCCTGCAATATGCTAGAAATGCTTTCAAAATTATGCCCGGATGGCGGAATAGGTAGACGCAAGGGACTTAAAATCCCTCGATCCTTAGTGATTGTGCGAGTTCGATTCTCGCTCCGGGCACCACAAATAAAAGGCTTTACCCTATAAATAAAGGGTTTAAGCCTTTTTCTCTTTTCTGGCCCCCTAATATTTCTTTGACTTATTCTGATTTCTGATGCTATTATTTGCTCTATTGAGTGGAACAAAAATGGAACAAAAATAAAGCGGAAATCATGGCCAGAATCATCGCCAGAAAAGGCAAGAAGAAAACCACATTTACCGTCACTGTTCGCGTTAAAGGCTATGAATCTGTAAGCCGCACCTTCGACACGAAAGGAGAGGCACGCACATGGGCCGCGGAAGTGGAATCGGAAATGAAAGGGCGCCGGTTTAAAGACCCCCGCCGCGCAAATCTAACATTCGAAGATGTCTTGACCCGTTACCTTGAGACGGTAACAATCAAGAAAGCCCGCACCACACAAGAGCGGGAGCGGCGAATTGCCAAAGTTCTCAAACTTAACATCGGTGGGGATACACTGCTCCCTGACATAACCCCATCGGTTGTCGCAAACTACAGAGATAAACGGCTCACTACTGTCTCTTCATACGCCGTGCGTCTGGAGCTGGCCCTTCTTTCCCATCTATTCAAAAAAGCTCTCAAGGAATGGGAATTACCAATTGAAAACCCGGTCAACGCCATTGAGCGCCCGAAGGTGCCGAAAGGCAGGATAATTTTCCTTAAAGAGGAAGAAGCCGTGAGGCTGTTGAAGGCTTGCCAGACCAGCAAGAATAAAATGCTCTATCCCTATGTCCTGGTTTTACTTCACAGCGCCATGCGACCAAGTGAAGCCGCTGGTCTGCGCTGGAATCAGATTGATATGGCCAGCCGGTCTCTGACTCTCTATATCACCAAAAACGAACCACGTACCGTCCCCCTGACGAAGGCCGTCGTCGCTGCACTTCAGGAGATCAAAAACGAAAATGGAGACAATGAATTTGTTTTTTTTAAAGGGGAAGGGAAGAGCGAGCAGGCCCGAAACATTCCGTCTTCCAGATTCAGGCCCGCGTTTGACAAGGCTCGTGCCCGAGCAGGATTAGAGACACTGCATATGCACGACTTACGCCATACAGCCGCAAGCCACATGCTGATGGCAGGCACTGACCTTCGTACCTTGGCGGCTATCCTCGGACACAGCACCCTGCAGATGGTGCTGCGTTATACCCATCTACTCGATGAACATAAGCTTAATGCCGTAGATCGCATAAGCACCTTCGGTATTAAATGAGCCTTTCGTGGACGGCTATTTTGCAGCATCCGCCAGCTTGCTGCCGGCCTTGAACTTGACCACCTTCCTGGCGGCAATCTTGATTTTTTTGCCGGTCTGTGGATTGCGTCCTTCACGGGCGGCCCGTTCGGTAACTGAGAATGTACCGAAGCCGATCAGGGTCACCTTGTCGCCTGCCGCCACGGCATCGGTGATTGCCGCGAGTACGCTGTCCAAAGCCTTCTCGGCTGCTGCTTTGCTTACATCACAACCCTTGGCCACTTTTTCGACCAGTTCACCTTTGTTCATGCGCCCTCCTGTTTGAATTTGCGAGATGTTTTCATCTGAAAAACCGTACCATTGCTCAGATAGCAAAACCATCCCGCTCTTGCAAGATTATTCTGCATCAGCAGCTTGGCCCGTTTTCATGAATTCACTGATTTCCCGGGGCGTGTAATAACGAAACCGTATCCGCTTGCTGAGTTTGGCCGTGTAATCGGAAAAGGCCATGACAATTTCCCGGCCTTCCGTCATCAGCTCTTCGCCCTCCTCGTGCGAGATGCCGTCCATCTCGCCGAGTCTGGCCTTGAAATGGGCATAGGCCATGTCGAACTGGCGCAGGATGTTGAAGAGCGTCGAGCCCAGCGGCGAATTGATCTTCAGGACCCGGGAGCCCCGTTCCTTGACCATGTTGATCTTCTTTTCCTGGATCTCCTGCCAGGTTGGTTTTGCCTGTTTGCTGTCGCTTTCGTCGGCCATTTTTAATCCCCCTTTTTATCGTGCTGAAATAATTTTCGCGTTTCTCCTGATCCTATGCCGATGCCACAGGTCCAGCAGATAAACCGATCCATACGGAAAGATCGCCGCCACCACCATGAGCATGGCGCTCTCGGCGGCCACCGGCAGCAGATGCGGCTTGATCTCGAAGAACCCGTAATATATTTTCTCCGCCCTGGACCCACAATGAGCGGCCACCTTCCAGATATTTTCCGGCGTGCTGACCCGAAACAGGACGAGATACACCACATAAACCAGAAAGGCCTTGAGCAGCAGGGACATGGCCCGGCCCATGAGCAGCGAGTTGATGCCCTTGCGGGTGATGTTGCCGACATAGTAGCGGCTGATGTAGCTGCACATCGCGGTGTTGATGATCAGGGCGAGATAGGGGATGCCGCCGAACAGGATATGGCTCATGGTATCGAGTCGCTGGAAGACAAAGGGAAAGAGATAGAAATGAAAAACCGGAAAGAGCAGCACCAGGGCCAGCCCCTCGTGAAAGCCGCTTTTCATGCCGATCTTGAAAAAATCCAGAGTCCGTTCCAGGGTGAGAAATTCAGCCGGGATATTCTGGCCCTTGCTCTCGATCACATAAAACTGCTGGATCTCGGAGATGGCGCTGAGCAGGTCCTTCGGCTTATAGATCCTGCCATTATCGGTGGTGATGATCTGGGCGTTGGTATCGTTTGTTCCCTTGCCGCTGTCCCGCCCCCGTGCCATTTATGTCTCATGTTATGCTTGTGGAAAGTGATTTATGAACAACCTAAAAGCTCTAAAAGCTCTTTCCTGCGGGGATGACGTTTCAGAGGAGAAATGTCGTTGGTTTTCGTTGGGACGAGTCTTTCAGGTGCTACAGCATAATCAGAAAGCTTTTAATGGCGCTATCCTGCGTATACCTCAGGATAGTCTCAAGTTTCTAATTCTATTCAATGTATAAGATTGGCAATGTTAATCTTATGCCGATATTAACTGTTAATATATGTGACAATTTGCCACATTTACAAATTTGTTAGTTACTTATAAATACACAACTAAATATTTAGAAATAATTTTAACCTGCTGGGAAGTGGGAAAAATGACAAGATATTCTTGAAAGCCTGGCTGCCTGTTTATGGTAGCCAGGCTTTTTTATTTTTTTGAGGTAATTTACAAAGTGCTCCTCAACGCCTTTGTCCTCTGGGCGGACGACAAACCTGAGGAAGTTACGGCGCTCTTGCAATTGATGTGGAAGGCGATCAAGCCGGAAGATGCCATACTCAAACATGACTTGCTTCGTAATGCTATCTTCACCCGATGTACTACGATTTCGCCGCCAAACCCGATTTTTTAGTTAGTGACTTCCTTGCCTGGCTAAAGGCGACGCTAATCGACCAGACATTGAGCTGGTATTATAATAATGGGGAACGCTCACTCCACTACCCGAAACGTCAATGGCTAGTATGTGTGTTAAAGCAGCACTTTCAGTTCATAAGATATCTGCTGCTCGACGGGACCAGCTTCTGGAAATAGCCCTCACGCGTTACCCAGCCGAAGCGGACACCGCAGAACTTGGGGCACAGCTTTAC
>CAVSQR010000008.1:0-39484 GCA_963729825.1 uncultured delta proteobacterium
GGCTTGACCCGGGCATAGATGACGAGCAGGGTATAGATCATCACCACAAAAAAAATGACGATAAAGATAATGGCCAGGGTGATGTAGCCGAAGATGGAGTCCACCCGCATGGCCTGCACCAGCCCGGCCATGGTCTGCTGCCAGGCTGCCGCCTCGTATTCTGGACCCAGGCGGGCGCCTATGGCCCCGGCCAGGGTCTCGGCCTCCTCCGGCCGGACCGGCTGCACGATGAAATGGGTGGCGTAATTTTGCGCAGCCATCACCCGGTCGAAATAGGGCTTGGCCACAAAGGAGGCCCGGCTGTCAAAATCAAAGAGCCCGGTCTGAAAGATACCTTTCACCGTCAGGGTGTCGGCGGCAAAGGAATAATCGGCGCCGGTGCCGACAAAGGCCAGCTGATCCCCCACCCCCACCTTGAGCCGCCTGGCCAGTTCGCTGCCCAGGTACACCAGGGCATTATCAGCGGAGGTCAGGTAGCTGCCCTGCTTGAGGGAGGCGGCCAGCCGGGAAATGCCCATCTCCTTTTCCGGCTCAATGGCGGTGAACATGCCGCCCACCGCCTTGTCTGCCGAGGAAAAAAGCACAAAGGATTCAAAACGGGCGGCAAAAACCGCAATGCCGGGGAAATCCTGCAGACTGGCCCTCACCTGGTCGGCGTCAAAGATCAGGTTCTCCAGGCTCGGGTTGTCCCGGAAACCCCGGTGGGTGATCTGCACGTAGCCGGGGTAGATCTCCACGCTGCTCTGGATCAGCCGGGCATGGGAGCCGTCCATGTAGGCCGAGGCAAAAACCAGCAGGGCCGTGGTGCAGGCCAGCAGCAGCACCGTGATGATGCTGCGTTTGCCGTAGGCGAAGATGTTTCTGAGTGCGATCTTGAAAAACATGTTCCAGCGTTCCAAACGTTTGAACGTTCCAACGCTTAAACGTTTAAACGTTTAAACGCTTGATCGCTTAAACGCTCCTAATCCGAAAAGCGCTGCAGGGCCCGCTTGCTGAAATACTCCTCAGCGATTGGCACGTCAAAGGCCGCCTCGGTTATTTCGATGATGGTCTGGTTGCCCGCCTTGTCCGGATCATGGGGGGTCATCACCCAGCGGGAGGGATACAGGCGGTCGCCCAGCTGTTTCACCTCGGTGTACTGCAGGGTGCGCACCAGCACTCCCTCTTCGTCAAAATAGCGGACGCTTTTCGGCAGCAGCTCCTTTTTCGCCACCCCCATGACCAGCCGGCCCCAGACCACCGCCGCCTCGGGCCGGGGCAGCAGTTCAATCTCATAGCTCTCGTCATTTTCCGTGATGATCCTGGCGTCATAATCCCGGCTGATGGAGCTTTCCCGCACCAGGTCGTCATTGGTGAAATCGGTGCCCATCCAGCTCTGCAGCATCATGGAGGCGGGGATCTTGATGATCTTTTCAATGCGCGGCACATACTGCCACATGGCATCGTCAATCTTGAGAAAGGTGATGCCGTAATCCTTGCCCGGATAGGTGATCTTGATGAAGCTTTTCTCGTTGCCCACGGCATAGCTGTCCATCTTCATGGTGCGGGTGGCGCGGCTGGTGGTGATGATCATGGAGATCTTGAGCACGGCGGTTTTGCCGTTTAAGCGCTCCTCCACCTGCCTGATGATCTCCCGGGCGTCAGCCGCCGCCGGCAGCGAGGAGGGCAGGAAGCAGAGGCAAAACAAAAAAAGGGCACAGGCCGCCATCAATAATGATGCGCCCCGTGCCCTGTCTGTCGCTGTTTTATTCATAATGAATATGACAACTGAAAACGGTCGGTTTGTCAACCACGGAGAAAAGTCTATTTTTCACCACAGAGAACATGGAGATCACAGAGAACATCTTTTTATTATTTTCGGTTATCTCTGTGGGCTCTGTGAGCTCCGTGGTGAATTCCCGGTTTTTGCGGGATAGTTAATGCTTAAACGAGCGCTGGCCGGTGAACATCATGGCCACCTGGGGACTCGCCTCGTTGCAGGCCTCAATGGTTTCGAAGTCACGCATGGAGCCGCCCGCCTGCAGGATGGCGGTGACCCCCTGGCGGATGCCCACATCGGCCCCGTCGCGGAAGGGAAAGAAGGCATCGGAGATCATCACCGAACCGGGCAGTCCGGCCCGGTCCTTTTTGGTCTGGGCGTCGATCGTCTCCTGGTCCGCCTTGTCCCGCTTGCCCTGCTCGATCTGCAGCACCAGGTCGGCATAGGGGATGCCCAGCTTGTCAAAGCAGAGGATGTCGGCATACTTGATATAGGCCTTGTGCACGGCGATCTCGGCCACGCCCACCCGGTCCTGCTCGCCGGTGCCGATGCCCACGGTGCAGCCGTCCTTGACATAGAGAACGGAGTTGGAGGTGACGCCGTGTTCCACGGCCCAGCCGAAGAGCATGTCGTCAATCTCCCGCTGGGTCGGGCTGGCGCTCACAGCGGTATTCCTTGCCTTTCCAGGTGGCGGTGGCCGGTCTTCAGATCGCTCGGGCGTGCGGATGGAGTTGACGGCCGACTGCTGGACGATGATGCCGCCGTCGATCAGGCTCTTGAAATCGACGAAACGGTATTTTTCAAAGTCGGCCAGCCGGTCGATGCGGGCCATCTTGATCACCCGCAGGTTCTTGCGTTCCTTCAGAATCTCCAGGCTGCCCTCTTCAAAGTCCGGGGCGCAGACCACCTCCAGATAGTTGCCGCTGAGCAGCTCAGCGGTGGCCCGTTGTCACAGGGCCGGCTCATGATCACGGCCCCGCCGAAGGCGGCGATGCGGTCGCAGCGGTTGGCCCGGTCAAAGGCGTCGGCCAGGGTCTCGCCGTAGGCGGCGCCGCAGGGGTTGTTGTGCTTGAGGATGACGGCGGCCGGCCTGTCCATGAGATATTTGAGGATATTCAGGCCGTTATCGATGTCGGTGAGATTGATCTTGCCCGGATGCTTGCCCACCTGCAGCATGTCTTCCACGGTGATGCCGCAGACCAGGCCGTTGCCCGGTTCGATAAAGGTGCAGTCGCCCAGCATCAGGTTGCCGTTGACCAGCTCGTAGAGGGCGGCCTCCTGGTCCGGGTTCTCGCCGTAGCGCACCCCGCGCTCATCAATGGTGCCGTCCTCCTGGGGATCTTCCAGGTCCTTTTGCGATAGACCAGGGTCTGATCGCCAAAGGAAATCGTCATCTCCATGGGGAAATGATCGCCTAGAATCGTGGTGTACATCTTTTTCAGATCCTGTGCGCCATAGCTCTCCTCTACTTCGATTCAATACAGCTGAGGCGGCAGACATGGCTGCTAGACCGCCGTCCTATTATCTGAAACGTTGCATCCCAGTCCTTGCGGACCGGATCAAATCCTCTGCGGCAGATATCGGCGCACACCTCCTGCATGGAACGGTGATCACCGACGGAAAATTGCTCGCCCGCAAGCTCGGGGTGGGCATAGCCGCCCGGCGCCGTGCAGGAACCGGCCGAATAGCGGGTGGGACCGAGGCCCACCATGCCGTCCCGATAGCGGGCCTCCTCCCGGGTGGAGAGCAGAAGCCCCACATCCGGGTCAAAAATGCGCAGGGCAAAGATCAGCTGGCTCAGCATCCGCTCGTCAACCGTAACCAGCGGCTGAAAGCCTCCGGCCGCCGGCCGCAGACGGGGAAAGGAGACGGTGAGCGCGGTGCGCCAGAAATGCTTGCGCAGCCAGGCCAGATGCAGGCCCAGGGCCAGCCCCTCCGCCCGCCAGTCGGCCAGGCCCAGCAGGGCGCCGATGCCGACCTCGCGCATGCCGGCGGCCGCGGCCCGGGCCGGGGTGTCCAGCCGGTAGTCGAAATCAGCATTTTTTGCCGGCAGATGCACCTGGCTGTACATCTCCCGGTCATAGGTCTCCTGATAGACGGCCACGCTGGTGATGCCGGCTGGCAAAGAGCCGGGCGTATTCGTCCTCTGACAGGGGCTGCACCTCAATGGAGATGGCGGCAAATCGGTCGCGCAGCCGGAGGGCCAGCTCCTCCAGATAGTCCACCCCCAGCCGGGCCGGGGCCTCGCCGGCCACCAGCAGGATATGCTGGAAGCCCCGGCCATGCAGGATCATGGCCTCCTGCTCGGCCTCTTCCATGGTCAAGCACCCGGCGGTCAATGCGGTTGCCCGCGGAAAAGCCGCAGTAGGCGCAGCGGTTGGTGCAGTAGTTGGACAAGATAGAGCGGGGCATAGATCTGGATGGTGCGGCCGAAACGTTTGGCGGTTATATGGGCGGACCGGGCCGCCAGCTGCGGCAGCAGATCGTTTGCCGCAGGCGACAGCAGGGCGGCCAGATCGTGGATATCCAGCCGGTCGGCCTGCAGGGCGCGGCGCACCTCGGCTGGATGGCTATTTGCCGTCAAGAGCTGCTGCAGTTCGGCAAAATCAGGTATGGGTAAATTCGTATCCGGGGCATCCACGTTCGCGAGCCTACATCCCACGGGTTGAAAGTCAGCGCAGGAAATCCAGGCCGGTCTGCGGGGAAGAGGCGGCGGCCTCCGCGCGTCTGCGCCAAGTCCCGCTTCAAAGGCGTCGCGGCCCGCCTCCACCGCCATGGCAAAGGCCCGGGCCATGCGCACCGGATCACCGGCCACGGCAATGGCCGTGTTGACCAGCACCGCGTCGGCGCCCATCTCCATGGCCAGGGCCGCGTGGGACGGGGCGCCGAGGCCCGGCGTCCACCACCACCGGCACCCGGGCCTGCTCAATGATGATCTCGATCTGGAAAGCGGTGAGGATGCCCTGATTGGTGCCGATGGGCGAGCCCAGCGGCATGACCGCCGCCGCTCCGACATCCTGCAGCCGCAGGGCCAGGATCGGATCGGCGTTCATGTAGGGCAGGACGATGAAGCCTTCCTTCACCAGGATCTCGGTGGCCTTAAGCGTCTCCACCGGATCGGGCAGCAGGGTGCGCGGGTCCGGGGTCACCTCGAGTTTGAGCCACTCCCCGCCGCCGGCGGCCCTGGCCAGCCGGGCCAGGCGCACCGCCTCGTCGGCGTTCCGCGCCCCGGAGGTATTGGGCAGGAAGAGAAATTTCCTGCGGTCCAGGACGCTCATGATGTCATCGGCCGGGATTGGCCAGATCGACCCGGCGCAGGGCCACGGTGACCATCTCGCAGCCTGAGGCCTCCAGGGCCTCTTTCATCACCTGTGGCGATGAGAACTTGCCGGTGCCGCCGAACAGCCGGGACCTGAAAGTCCTGCCGGCAATGGTTAACATGTCAACCGCCTCCCACAAAACGTATCAATTCCAGCCTGGCGCCCTCGGGCAGCTCGTAAGTCTCGTATTCATCTCTTTTGATGATGACCCCGTCACATTCGACAAAAACCGTGTCAGGCTTGACGCCCAGCTCAGCGAGAAAGGCGGCAAGGGTGGTGTCCGGCCGGATCTCTTTTTTTTCATCGTTACAGATTATCTGCATCATTCCATGATCTGCGCTCATCGGCTTACATCAACTCATCAGCTTGCCATCGCCACTGCATCCACCCCGAGCAGCAGGCGCAGCACCTGATTGGCCTGGTGATGGGCGGCAATGCCCACCCTGGGCGCCATCAACCCCTGGCTGGGGCCGACCTCGGCCTCCGCGTCGCCCACCAGGTAGACGCGGGGATAAATCCTGCGGGTGACGATGCGGTTATTGTCGCCGAAACCGGCCATGCCCGAGGCCCCCACATAGCCCACCCCGGCAAGCCCGGTCAACGCGGCCCGCAGGGCGGCGGGCTTCATCACCGGATCGTCAAAGCATTCCGCCAGCACATCAACACCCTTAAACAGCAGAGGGATGCGTTCTTCGCTCAGACGTTCGTTAATGGTTTCCAGGCTGACGTAAGGATTTATCCGGAGGAGAGTGTCCCGCAGAGCCACAGTCTTGGGTAAACCGATCTGATCGGCAAAATAATACTGCCGATTGAGATTACTCAGTTCCACCACATCATAATCGGCCAGGAGCAACTTGCCAATACCTATTCTGACCAGAGCGACGGCAACCGCGGAGCCGAGTCCGCCCAGGCCCATGACCCCTACCACGCCTTCTGCTATGCGGGCCTGGATTGCCGCCCCGTGGCGTCTGGCAAGCACATCGTCAATTTCCTTCCTGTCCGGCACCCTCTCCTCCAGTTGAAATAAGACACATAATACGTCAGGCCGCTGAAAGCGACCTGTTTATTGCGTATTTCTGCATTTTTATACCAGGTTTTCGGCAAAATGCCAGTCAGGAAAAGAAAATGAGGAGAAATGCGGCCGGGAAACCGGCGTCAGGTTCACCGGGTCGGCAATATGCGCTGTAGGGGCAGTTCTGTGGCCGCCCCTACGGACGAGTTGCACCGGATTGGCCATTATGGGTACCCGAACTGTCTGGACAGAAAACCGGGCTGTCCGAAATTCCAGGACACCCACAAGGGGTGCCCCTACACTGGCCCACAGGAAATGGGGGGCGGGGTGGGGGTGTTCGACCCACACGCGAGGTTTGGGCGCAGGGGGCGGTCGCGGCCACCCCTGAGTTACTGCTGCTCCAGGGCCTTGCGCACCTTGCTGGCAGCATCCTGGGCGGAAAACGGCTTCTGCAGAAAGTTGATGCCCTCATCCAGGATGCCGTGCCTGGCGATGGCGTTGGCGGTGTAGCCGGACATGAACAGGCATTTCAGGCCGGGGATGATGTCTTTGAGCCTTTTTGCCAGCTCCTTGCCGTTCATCTGGGGCATCACCACGTCCGTGAGCAGCAGATGGATGGGGCCTGCATACTCCCGGGCCTTGGCCAGCGCTTCCTCGGGCGTGCCGGCGGTCAATACCCGGTAACCCAGCCGTTCAAGAATCCTTCTGCCGAGCTCCAGAATCGCCTTCTCGTCCTCGACGATCAGCACGGTCTCCGTTCCCCTCAGCAGGGTGTCCGCCGGGATTTCCTCCGGGGCAGCCGCGGCCTGGGTATCGTAGCAGGGAAGATAGATCCTGAAGGTCGTCCCCTGGCCCGGCTCGCTGTAAACGTTGATAAAACCGTTATTCTGCTTGACGATGCCATAGACGGTGGCCAGCCCCAGACCCGTGCCCTTGCCCTCTTCCTTGGTGGTGAAGAACGGCTCAAAGATGTGGCTGAGAATCTCCCTGCTCATGCCGCAGCCCGTATCGCTGACCGCAAGCAGGACATAGCGGCCGGGAACACATTCCCGGTGGCCGGCGCAATAATGCTCATCGAGCGCCATATTGACCGTTTCAATGGTAAGCTTGCCGTTACCGGCAATGGCATCACGGGCGTTGACCGCCAGATTGGCCAGCAGCTGATCGATCTGGGAGGGATCGATCTTCACGTTCCACAGCTCACCGCCCGGCAGCCATTGCAGTTCGATATCCTCGCCGATCAGCCGCTGCAGCATTTTCAGCATGCCGGCCAGGGTAGTGTTCAGGTTCAGCACCACCGGGCTGACCGTCTGCTTGCGGGCAAAGGCGAGCAGCTGGCGGGTGAGATCCTCCGAGCGTTTCGTGGCGCGCCGGATCTCCTGCAGGTCCTGATAGAGAGGGCTGTCCGGGCCGGTCTGCTCCATGGCCAGTTCCGCATGGCCGCGGATCACCATCAGCATGTTGTTGAAATCATGGGCCACCCCACCGGCCAGGCGGCCGATCAGCTCCATCTTCTGGGCCTGCTGGAGCTGATCTTCCAGGGATTTCTGGGCCGTAATATCCTCCTTGACGGCGATGAAGTGGGTAATGACCCCGGCTGCGTCACGGACCGGCGAGATGGAGGCCCGTTCCCAGAAAAGCGTTCCATCCTTGCGCCGGTTATGAAACACCCCCCGCCACTCATGGCCTGCGGTGATGGTCTGCCAGAGATCGCGGTATACCTCGTCCGGCGTTTCACCTGACCTGAGGATGCGGGGGTTCTTCCCCAGGACTTCCTCCCGGCTGTAGCCGGTAATCCTGGTGAATTCCGGGTTGACATACTCGATGTTTCCCGCGAGATCGGTGATGAGAACCACTGCCGGGCTCTGCTCCACCGCCGTGGAAAGTTTACGCAGCTGCATCTCCGTCTGCCGGCGTTCGGTGATGTCGATTGCCGCCCCATCCCACACCACCTGGCCATCCTGCCTCCTGCGGGGCCGGGAGCAGGCCTGCAGCCACCGCCAGTTGCCGTCCGGCCGGCGGATGTGCAGATCCGTGACAAAGTCAGTGAGACCTGCGGCGCTGATCTTTTCCGCCTGCATGAACTCGGCAATCTGTTCCGGGTCGATCTGTCTGTGCAGGGTGCCGGCGTCGCGGAGGATCTCCTCCGGGGTTACTCCGTGAATCCGGGCCGCCCCGGCGCTGACATAGAGGAACCGGGGTTTGCCATCGGCCTCCCGGGTATACTGGTAGACATAGCCGTTGGGCAGGCCATCGCCGATGGCCCGCAGCTGCGCCTCGCTTTCTTTCAGTTTTTCCTGCATCTCTACCCTGGCCAGAAAATTGGCGATATTTTCCGCCAGCCGTCCGAAAAGGGCAATTTTTTCAGCGGTAAACATGCCTTTACGCTTATCGTTAAACTGGATCAGGCCGAAGGTCTCGTTACCGGCGCGCAAAGGGATGAGCGCCACGGATTCGTACCCTTCGCCGTTGCAGCGGTTGCGGGTGCGGGCCTGCCGGTCGGCCTCGGTGGTGGTGGCCAGCAGCTCGGTGGTGCAATTGGACCAGAAACTGCCGTCTGCGGTAAAAAAGGACTTGGCCGGGTCGAAGCGGCCCTGGATAATGTTGCCGCACATGCAGTCAAGCAGAGCATGGCCCGCGTCATCCCGCAGCACCTCGCCCCGGGAGTTGCGTGAGCAGAGACTGTTTTCCAGCCGGACGAATTTTTCGGGGAAGCCGGCTGTCTCAAAATAGGGGAAATCATCCCCGTCGTGCAGGCGGATGCCCACCGCCTCGCAGCCGGACCACCTCTTGAGGGCGAGGAGCACGGATTTCAACAGCCCGCGCCTGTCTGCGGCGCTGTTGAGCAGCCCCAGCACCTCGGAGGTGAGTTTCCTTTCCTCTGCCGTGCGTCTGCGCTGCCCGTCATCCTCGATTCTGTCAAGCGCGTAACGAGATATCAAAGGCCACTTCCCCCAGCAGCTCAATCTCTTTCTGCTGAAAAAAATCCTGCCCTGCCACGCAGAGATTCAGAACCCCGGCAATCTTGTCTTGAAAGCGCAGGGGAAAGGAGGCGCAGGATTGAAAACCGAAGCGGGCGGGTGAGGTCTGGGCAGGGTAAAGGCACCGTCCCTGGCCGCACTCGTTACACACAAACGGCTTGCCTTCCCGGATGGCCTTGCCGGGATTGCCGAGGCCTTCCGGCCGCTCATCCCCAAAGAATTCCGCCTGGTCCAGCATCTCCGGGTGGATACCGGAGCTGGCCAGCGGGCTTATCCGGGAGGTGGCCGGATCCAGCCAGCCGACCCAGGCCAGATCCACGCCGCCATGCTCCACCACCAGGCGGCAAGCGGCCTGCAGCAGCTCCTGCCGGGAGCGGAGGCGTACAATCGCCTGGTTCACATGACTCAACACATCGTAGAGACGATTCATGCGCAGGAGTTCTTTCTCCGTCCGATGCCGGTAGAGGGCAATCTGGATGGCCGACTTGAGTTCCCGGTCGTCAAAGGGTTTCAGGATGTAAGCAAACGGCGCGGTAAGCTGGGCCCGGTCCAGGGTGTCATCCTCGGAATAGGCGGTGAGGAAGATGACCGGAATATGAAATCTGCGGCGGATCTCCTCGGCCGCGGCAATGCCGTCCATGTCCCCCTGCAGCCGGATATCCATCAGCACCAGGTCGGGACGATTTTCCGCCGCCAGCAGGAGGGCCTGTTCGCCGCTGCTGCCGCGACCGGCCGGCACATAACCCATGGCAGTCAGCCGGGACTCAATATCCATGGCGACAATCGCCTCATCCTCAACAACCAGAATCCGATATGAATGCAAAATTATCCTCCCAGCGGGATTTTTTTAGACACTTTGGTAAAAAGCACCTGGAAAGCGGCACCGCCTTCAGACGGCCGCTTGACCGTCATTTCCCCCCCCAGCTGGCCTGCCAGGTTGGCAACCAGTTGCAGCCCCAGGGTGGAGGTGTCGGCCGGATCGAAATCAGGGGGCAGCCCCACGCCATTGTCCCGGACACGGAGCAGAAGCCGTTGCCCCTCATCCTGATCAAACTCCACCATGACCCTGCCGGGACGCCCATCCGGGAAAGCGTGTTTCAGGGCATTGGAGACCAGCTCACTGATGATCAGACCGCAGGGCACCGCCTGCTCCAGGGGCAGATCGACGGGAGCAACCGACTCCTCCAGCCGGACCCCGGCTGCCGCCTGACCGAAGGAACGCAGCAGCTGGCTGCACAACTCCCGCACGTAGGCGGGAAAATTGATCTGCGCCAGGTTGCCGGAACGGTAAAGCACCTCGTGCAGCAGGCCAATGGACCGGACCCGGTTACGGGTATCAATCAGCACGTCCACCACCTTGCGGTCCGGAACCCGGTTGGCCTGCAGATTCAGCAGGCTCGCCACAATCTGCAGGTTGTTTTTCACCCGGTGATGCACCTCCTTGAGCAGGGCGACCTTCTCCTCCAGCGACTCCCGCAGGTCCTCTTCGATCCGTTTGCGCGCCGTGATGTCGGTGTGGGCAATAACCACGCCCTTCCCGCCGATTCCCAGAGGGGTCACCGTCATGCTGAACCAACGCTGTTTATCCGGCCCATGGCAGGGATATTCCAGGCTGAAGCTTGCCAATCCCCCGGCCAGCACCCCTTGAATACCGTCCCGGGCCTCCAGGGCCCCTGCCGAGGATTCCCCGGTGCTCTCCGCACAGATCTCCAGATAATTGCTGCCGATGCCGGTGCGCCGGGCCGCCCTGCCCGGCTCCGGCCCGTTTTCCAGGGCGAAACGCCGCCATGGCTCGTTGACCTCCACGATCACCCCCGCCGGGTTCACCACGACCAGATGGGGCGACATGGAATCCAGGATGGCATGCTTGAATTCCTCGCTCTCCCGCAGATAATCTTCCATTTTCTTGCGCGCGGTGATGTCGCGGGAGATACCGAAGGTGCCGACAACCTTGCCATCCGCGTCATGCAGCGGTCCCTTGGTAACGAGAAAGGTAAGCTTGCCGTCAACGGTGGTCAGATTTTCCTCGCCGGTCATTATCCTGTTCTCCCGCATCACCTGGCGGCCGATGTCCATCAGCATCCCGGCCTCATCCGGCGGGAAGATGGCCGTGTCATCCCGGCCCAGCACCTGATCCACGGTTTTGCCGGTCAGCCGGGCCGCCTCCCGGTTGAAGAGAAGATAACGGCCTTGGCCGTCTTTGGCGAAAATCGCGTCCTTGGAGCCCTCGGCAATGGAGTCGAGCAGCGCCAGGGCCTGCAGTTTATCCGCCTGGATCTCGCCCAGGCGCAGAGAGGCGGCCAGCTCCTGCCGCTGGCGGAAGATGAGGATGCCGGCCACTGCCATGAACAGGGCCAGCAAACCGGTGAGGGCGATCCAGAAAACGCTGTGATAGGATTTTGCGTAGAATTCCTCTTTATCCACCTTGGCGACCAGAAACCAGTCCGTCTCCGGAATGGCCTGCGCCACGCCCATCACCGGCACGCCCCGGTAATCAACGCCTTCGATCATGCGGCCCAGCCCGCTCTCCCCGCGCAGCACCTGGGCCGCCAGCAGATTTTTTTCCGACAGCGGCATCTGCCCCTGGGCAGCCATGTCGACCATGGCCTCCCTTTTGAGACAGAACACCTGGGAGCCATCACGCCTAAACAGCAGGGTTTCGCCGCTCACGCTGGGTACCGGCCAGGCCTGCAGGGTTGGGAACAGATAGTCTGCCGGGTCGATATGCAGGACGACCAGCGGATGAGGTTTACCAGCCAAACCGGACAGAGGCACGATAAAGTCAAGGTGCAGGAGGCCGCCCGGGTCCCGGTAAGGCCCGAGGCGGACAATCCCGCCGTCGGCCGCGGCCTGTTGGATGGCCGGCATGATGGCCGGATCAAGGGAGGGCCCCGCTCCCTCCGAATGCCACAGCAGCTTGCCCTGCTCGTCCAGCAGCCGGACAGCCTGAAAGGCTTTGATTTTCCGGAACCGCAGGAGCCCGGTCTGCAGCTGGGTAAAACTGGCGGCGTCTCCGGTCTCCCGCCAGTGACGATAAAGATCAAACCAGGGCAGGCTTGACTGCACAAACCGGGCGTCGGCGTAGCGCTCGCCCAGCCAGTCTGTTATCTGCTGGGCCTTGAGGTCGACAACCGTATGCAGGGCCGCCTCCTCCTGGTCTTTTTGCTGAACGATGGTATGGGTGATGGCGCCCCCTGTCATCAGGGCAATGGCCGCGATGAGCAGAGCCATGGGCAGCAGCAGGGGGCGCAGGCCGGCAGGCGGCGCCTCACCGGGCTCGACGTGGCCGATCAGCCGCCGCAGCAGTCCATAGAGCAATATGGATGTTACCCCGACAAAAAGCCAGCCCTTGAGGGTACTGATCAGAATAATCCAGGCCGGGTCGTGAAACAGCCGCTCCACCGCAATATCGGAGAAGATGATCCACAGGGCGGAAAAAACGGCATAACCCAGGACAACCGGTAGAATTCCGGCTGGAACATGGGTTGCGCCGCCGGACGGAAGCGGTTTCCGGGTGAATCTGTCGGCCAAAGCCAGCCTCCAGGGCAGAGGGGTTGATAAGTCTGCCGCAGCAAAACATCATGATTTGCCGGCAATATTTTTTATTATTGACCCCTTTCCGCTGGATAGGCAAGCGTAATTTTGCCTGAGCCAGGCTGGGAAAGTTATGGTTTCCGCTTTCACTTTCCGCTCCATAATGGGCAAATTATGGCAATCCATCCGAAATATCAGCAGAATTTTCACCTGTCCAGAATCCGGCCGCGACACTGTCGCCGGAAGTAGACACTTTTTACCCCTTTCTCCCCTTTCATTTGCTTGAACTTCCTTTATATCCATGATAAGTAGCATGGCAAAGTAACAATAAGACCGGGTCCGCGCCCTTTCCGGACCCGGCCGATTGAAACCGCTGAGCCAAGGAGAACCACGTGACGAAAGTCAGTTCAAAAAATAAACAATGGCTGTCAGGCAACGAGGCGATTGCCCGCGCTGCATGGGAAGCCGGGGTGACGGTGGCCTCGGGCTATCCGGGCACGCCCTCCACGGAAATCCTGGAAAATCTCTGTACCTATAAAGATGTCTATGCCGAATGGGCCCCCAACGAAAAGGTGGCCCTGGAGGTGGGCATGGGCGCCTCCTTTGCCGGGGCCCGGGTGCTGGTCACCATGAAGCATGTGGGCCTCAATGTGGCGGCCGATCCCGCTGTTCACCGCCTCCTACACCGGCGTGCGCGGCGGCATCGTCATCATCACCGCCGATGACCCGGAGATGCACAGCTCGCAGAACGAGCAGGACAACCGCCATTATGCCTATGCCGCCAAGCTGCCCATGCTGGAGCCGTCCGACCCGGCCGAGGCCATGGAGATGCTCAAACAGGCCTTTGACATCAGTGAGGAGTTCGACACCCCGGTGCTCTTGCGCACCACCACCCGGGTGGCCCATGTAAAGGGCCTGGTGGCGACCGGCAAAAGGAAAAAAGGGCAGGTCCCGGTGGCCATCGAAAAGATGCCGGCCAAATTTGTCATGCTGCCCGGCAACGCCAGGATGCGGCGGCGTTCCATTGCCGAACGTATGGGCAAACTGGCTTCGTTTGTCGAGACCTTTGCCGGCAACCGTATTGACAAGGGGGATAAAAAGCTGGGTTTTATCACCGGCGGCGTTTCCTATCTCTATGTCAAGGAGGCCTTCCCCAAGGCCGCGGTGCTGAAAATCGCCACCACCTGGCCCCTGCCGTTTAAGCTGATCCGTGATTTCGCCGCCCAGGTGGATGAGGTCATGGTCGTGGAGGAGCTTGATCCCTTTCTCGAAACCCACATCAAGGCCGCCGGCATTGCCTGCACCGGCAAGGACAAGATTCCGGCCATGGGCGAGCTCAATCCCTTTATCATCAAAAAGGCCCTGGGCCAGGAGACCGGCGACATCTTCGCCCCGGTGGACATCCCGCCCCGGCCGCCCAATATGTGTCCCGGCTGCCCGCACCGCGGGCTGTTCTACAACCTGGCCAAATATGACGTTTTTATTGCCGGCGATATCGGCTGCTATACCCTGGGCTTCCTGCCGCCGCTGTCCGCCATGGACTCCTGCGTCTGCATGGGCGCAAGCATCGGCATGGCCCACGGCATGGACAAGGCCCTGGGCGAGAAGGCCCGGGGCAAGACGGTGGCGGTGATCGGCGACTCCACCTTTATCCACTCGGGCATCACCGGCCTGATCAACATGGTTTACAACAAGAGCATGTCCACGGTGATCATTCTCGATAACCGCATCACCGCCATGACCGGCCACCAGGCCAACCCGGCTTCCGGCAGCACCATCATGGGGGAACCGGCCAATGCCATTGATCTGACGGAGCTGTGCCGGGCCATCGGCGTCAGGCATGTGCGCACCGTTAACCCGCATGACATCAAGGAATGCAAAAAGGTCCTGACCGAAGAGATAGACCGGCCCGAACCTTCCGTCATCATCTCGCTCGCCCCCTGCGTGCTCCTGCCGGAGGAACGCAAACGCCCCAAAATCCCGCTGGCCAGCATCCTGGACAACTGTACCGGCTGCGGCACCTGCGTCCGCCTGGGCTGCCCGGCCATCAGCTGGATATCGCTAACCCCTGCAGAGGCCAAAAAGCTGGGGAAAAAGGAAAAACAGAAGGGTTATGCCCGCATCAGCATGGAGATGTGCAATGGCTGCGGCCAGTGCCTGGCGGTCTGTAAGTTCAAGGCCATCGGCAAAGCGGAGGAGAAGAAATGAAACCAAGCGGAAACATCCTTTTCTGCGGGGTAGGCGGCCAGGGCATTCTGCTGGCCAGCGAGATCACCGCCTTTGCCCTGCTTGAGTGCGGCCTGGACGCCAAGAAAAGCGAGGTGCACGGCATGGCCCAGCGCGGCGGTTCGGTGGTCGCCCATCTGCGCTATGGGAAAAAGGTCTACTCACCGCTGATTGATCCAGGCCAGGCCGATTATCTGGTGGCCTTTGAAACCATGGAGGCGGTGCGCTATCTGCCTTTTCTGCACCAGGGCAGCAAGGTGATCGTCAATACCCATCAGATCCCTCCGCCGGCCGTGGCCACCGGCAAGATGGTTTATCCTGCGGATTTGTTGTCCCAACTGACCAGCCGCAACATCGCGGTCTATCCTTTGGACGGTTTCAGCATTGCCAAGAAAGTGGGGGAGATCAGGACGGCAAACCTGGTGCTGGTAGGCGCCCTGTCCACCTTTCTGCCGGTTGAGGAAGAGCTTTTTCTTGAGGTGCTGAAGAAAAGGATCCCCAGAAAACTTGAGGAAAACATTGCGGCCTTCCGGGAGGGCCGCAAGATCACGGCTTAGCATCATGCACAGCATTTGGAGAAGGCAACAATGATCTACAACGAGGAATATGAAACATTGCCGAGGGAGGCACTGGAGGCCCTGCAGCTGAAACGGCTGCAGTCCCAGATCGAAAGGATCTATGCCAGAGTCCCTTACTACCGGGCCAAAATGGATGAGGCCGGCGTGGCGCCGGGCGACGTCAAAACCCTGGCCGATATCAGCAAGCTCCCCTTTACCACCAAGGAGGATCTGCGCAAAAATTATCCCTTCGGGCTTTTCACCGTGCCCCTGGAAAGGGTGGTGCGCATCCATGCCTCCTCCGGCACCACCGGCCAGCCCACCGTGGTCGGCTACACCAAGCGGGACATCGGCATCTGGGCTGAACTGATGGCCCGCTGCCTGACCGCGGCCGGGGCGACTCAGCAGGACATCATCCATAACGCTTACGGCTACGGCCTGTTCACCGGCGGTCTCGGCGCCCATTACGGCGCGGAAACTCTCGGGGCCACCGTGGTTCCGGTCTCCGGCGGCAACACCAAGCGCCAGATCATGCTCATGCGTGACTTCCGCTCCACCGTGCTGCTCTGCACCCCTTCCTATGCCTTGAATCTGGCCGAGGCCATGGTGGATATGGGTATGGATCCCAAGGAGATGGCGCTCAAGGTCGGTGTCTTCGGGGCCGAGCCGTGGAGTGAAAACATGCGGGAGGAGATCGAAAAGCAGCTCGGCATCAAGGCCATTGACATTTACGGCCTCAGTGAGATCATCGGACCGGGGGTGGCCATCGAATGCGTGGAGGAGCAGCAGGGTCTGCACATCATGGAGGACCACTTCCTGCCGGAGATCGTCCATCCCGAGACCTTTGAACCCCTGCCCCTGGGCGAGAAGGGGGAACTGGTATTCACCACCCTGACCAAGGAGGCCTTTCCGCTCATCCGTTACCGCACCAAGGATTTCTCCCGGCTGATCACCGCTCCCTGCTCCTGCGCCCGGACCTTCTACCGCATGGAGAAGATTACCGGCCGTTCCGATGATATGCTGATCATCCGCGGGGTCAATGTGTTCCCCTCCCAGATCGAGCATGTGCTGATCAGCATCGAGGGGGTGGAGCCCCATTACCAGATCATCGTCCAGAGGGAGGGCACCCTGGACACCATGGAGGTGCAGGTTGAGGTCAGCGACAGCATCTTTTCCGACGAGGTGAAAACCCTGGAAGGGCTGACCAAAAAAATCCAGAATGAGATCAAGGATCTGCTCGGCGTGAGCTGCAAGGTGAAACTGGTTGAACCGAAATCGATCCAGCGCAGCGAGGGCAAGGCCAAAAGGGTCATTGACAAGCGAAAGATCTGACAGCCGTTGCAAGACTCCCTTACATTTGCGCACCAGGCATCTTCTCAGCCGTTGGGCAAAATAACTGTAGCATTGAAATGCTGTAAACGACATAAGGGGCGGTAACGAAATGGTTGGAAAAGTAATGGTTATTTCTTCACGGCCCCTAAAAGCGAGGAACCTATGAAAGTTGAACAGATAGCGATTTTTTTGGAAAACAGATCGGGCCGGCTGGCTGAAATTACCGGGATTCTGGCGGCAAAGGGCATTAACATCCGCGCCATGTCCCTGGCTGACACCTCGGATTTCGGTATCCTGCGGCTGATTGTCAATGATACGGAAAACGCCCGCAAGGTGTTGAAAGAAAAAGGCTTTACCGTCGGCACCACCAGTGTGGTGGTGGTCGAGGTGCAGGACAAACCGGGCGGACTGGCCAATGTCCTGCAGATCATCAAAAAAGCCGAATTAAATATTGAGTATATGTATGCCTTTACGCAAAAAAGCGGCGAGACCGGCCTCATCATCTTCCGCTTTGAAAAAATCGATGCCGCCATTGACGTCCTGGTCCAGGCCGGTATCAGACTGTTGTCCGGGGAAGAGGTTTACGCTATCTAAGCCGTTGTTCAAAAATAACTGTAACAACGAATGCTGAAATCGGCATAAGGGGCCGTAACGAAATACTCGGCAAAGTAATGGTTTTTTCTTAACGGCCCCTAAAAAATAGCTTCACTATCAATTGACAAAGGAGATGAACATGAAAAGATTTTTTCTTTCAACCGTTACCCTTCTCGCTCTGTGGGCCATGGCAACCTTTTTTGCCATGCCCGCGGCAGCCCAGGCAAAGACCATCAAAGTTGGCGCCATCCTCGCTGAAACCGGCGGCGCGTCGTTTCTCGGCGGACCGGAGAGCAGAACCATCAGCATGCTGGTGGATAAGATAAATGCCGCGGGCGGGGTGAATGGCGACACCATCGAATTCATTGTCAAGGACTCGGCCAGCTCCCCGGAAAAGGCCATCTCCTTTGCCAAACAGCTTATCGAAGAGGATAAGGTGCTGGCCATCCTCGGACCGTCCACCAGCGGCGAAACCATGGCTATCAAGCAGATCTGCGAGGACTCCAAAACCATTCTCCTGTCCTGCGCAGCGGCCGAGGTTATCGTTAATCCCGTTGGCCGCTATGTTTTCAAGACCCCCCAGAAGGACAGCGATGCCGCCAAAAAAATCTTCATGGAAATGAACAAGATGGGCATTGCCAAAATAGCCGTGCTGGCCGACAATACCGGTTTCGGCAAGGCGGGCAAGGAACAGCTTGAGGCCATCGCCCCGGAATTCCACATCCAGATCGTGGCGGCCGAGGTCTATGACAAGGCTGCCACCGATCTCAGCGCCGTTATTGCCAAAATCAGCGCCAATAAGGATGTCCAGGCCGTGGTTAACTGGTCCATTGTCCCGGCCCAGGCCATTCTTGCCAAAAACATCCGCCAGGCCGGCTGGAAGGTGCCTATCTTCCAGAGCCATGGCTTTGGCAACATCAAGTATGTCGAGGCCGCAGGCGTTGCGGCTGAAGGAATTATCTTCCCGGCGGGCCGCCTGCTGGTTGCCGACACCCTGCCTGCCGATCATCCCCAGAAAAAGGTCCTGACCCAGTACCGGGATGAGTATGAGGCAAAATTCAAGGAACCTGCCAGCACCTTCGGCGGCCATGGCTATGATGCCATCATGATCCTTGCCGAGGCCATCAAGAAAGCCGGCAGCACTGACCCGGAGAAAGTGCGTAACGCCATTGAAAACCTGCAAGGCTTTGTCGGCACCGGCGGCATCTTCAATTTCAGCCCGGCAGACCACAACGGTCTTGATATTGATTCTTTTGCCATGCTGACCGTCAAAGACGGCAAGTTTGCTCTTTATAACAAGTAATTAAATTTACAGCGAAGCACAAAAGGGGAGTGCCTGCAAAGCGGCAGTCCCCTTTTTGCTAGCTGCCAACGAGGCGAGTCCCAGCTACTTGATGATGCACCAATGACATCGCAACTTTTTTTTCAATATCTCTTTGCCGGCATAACCTATGGCAGCATATATGCCATTGTGGCCATCGGCTTTAATATCATTTACAACACCACCGGCATCATCAATTTTGCCCAGGGCGAGTTTGTCATGCTGGGCGGCATGATTGCCATCTCCCTGCATACCATACTGCCCCTGCCGCTGGCCATTGGCCTGGCCGTGATCATCACCATGATCATCGGCGCCCTGATTGAAATAATCTTTATCCGCTGGCTGAAGAATCCATCCGTGCTGCGCATGATCATCATCACCATCGGTCTGTCCATTCTGATCAGGGAGGCAGCGCTGCACATCTGGGGGGAAGGGGTGCGCTCCCTGCCCTATTTCAACGGCAATGAGATCTCCACCCTCCGCATCCTGGGCACGAACATATCACCCCAGGTGCTGTGGGTGATCGGAGTCTGCTCAGTCATCGTCGCCCTGCTCAGTCTTTTTTTCAAATTCACCTCCCTGGGCCAGGAAATGCGGGCCTGCGCCGCCAATCGACTGGCCGCCACCCTGTGCGGCATCAGCACGAAGAACATGGTGACCTTTTCCTTCATGCTCAGCGCCGGTATCGGGGCCCTGGCCGGCTGCGTGGTTTCCCCCATCACCTATACCCAGTATGACGGCGGTACCCCCTTGGCAATCAAGGGATTCACCGTGGCGGTGCTGGGGGGCCTGGGCAACAGCATGGCAGCCGTCATCGCCGGCATCCTGCTGGGCATTATCGAGTCGTTCAGTGTATCCATTGTGCCGCTGGCTTTCCAGGATGCCATTTCCATCGCCCTGCTGCTCATCATCCTCTTTGTCCGGCCCCACGGGCTATTCGGCAGCAAAGAGGCGGCGGGATTAAAGGAATTCTGATGAAGGCCCGCAAATATTTTCCCATCTTCGTGCTGGCGCTGGTGCTTGCCGGTATTCAGCAGCTCACCCAGTTGACGGGCACGGTCTACTATCTTACCCAGATGACCATGACCGCCTACTACGCTCTGCTCATTATCGGACTCTGCCTGGTGATGGGTTATGCCGGCCAGATCTCTCTGGGTCACGCAGGTTTCTTTGCCATCGGCGGCTATACCTCCGCCGTGCTGACCACCTTTGATCTGACCCCGCTGCTGGCCAAGGGCAACGGTGTCATCAGCATTCTTTCCGCCTCCGGGCTGCTGGTTTTCCGGGAGAACCTTTACGGCGAGGCGCTGCTCTCGGTGAACCCGTGGATTGCCTGTATTGCCGCCATTATCGTCACCGTGGTGATCGCCTTTCTCATCGGCATGCCGGTGCTGAAACTCAAAGGACACTACCTGGCCATGGCCACCTTAGGTTTCGGCATCATCATCTTCCGGGTGGCGCTTGCCACCGAAATCTTCGGCGAGGCGGACGGCATCTCCGATGTGCCCGGCTTTCCCCTGCTGCCCGGCATCATTGTCAGCGGTGATTTCAGCAACCGGGTGCAGAACTATTACATTGCCTGTATGCTGTTGGTCATCGGCTTCATTTTGCTGCAGAACCTTATCGATTCACGGGTCGGCAGGGCACTGCGGGCCATTCACGGGTCAGAAGAGGCGGCCAACGCCATGGGGGTGAACACCTCGCGCTACAAACTCTATACCTTTGTCTTGAGCGCTGTTTTTGCCGCGATTGCCGGCATTTTTCTCACCCATTACAACGGCGGTATCGGCCCTTCAGAGGCCGGCATCATGAAGTCGGTCCGCTACGTGGCCATTGTCGCCATTGGCGGCATGGCCAATCTGTGGGGAGCACTGGTCATGGCCGCCCTGCTCAATTTCCTCTCCCTGCGGGGCATGTTCGGCTCCTATGATGATGCGGTTTTCGGCACCATTCTCATCATCATCATGCTTTTTGCTCCGCATGGCCTGCTTCGCCTGCAGCTCTGGCGCTTTTTCAAAAAATCTTCGAGCAATCCCTGAACCCGATGCAAGGTTATTTGCCATGACACTTTTAGATATTAAAAATGTCAATAAACATTTCGGCGGTCTGCAGGCCGTGAGCCAGGTGAGCTTTAGCGTGCGGAAGGGCATGATTAAATCCGTCATCGGCCCCAATGGCGCCGGCAAAACCACTCTTTTTAATCTTATTTCCGGGAACCTGCCCCTCAGTTCCGGCCGGATTTTTTTTGACGGCCGACCGATCCATGGCCTGCAGCCGTACCAGATCGCCTGCCGCGGCATATCCCGTACCTTCCAGAATATCAAACTTTTCCCGGGCATGACCGCCCTGGAAAATGTCATGATCGGCCGCCATACCCGCAGCCGGGCGGGATTTATCAGCGGCATGTTCCATTTTCCCGCCGCCCGCAAAGAGGAAGAATACATCCGCGAGAAATCCTTTGAGCTGCTGCAACTTCTGGAAATCAGCCAGTATGCCGAGGTGGAGGCCACAAGCCTTGCCTTTGGCCAGCAGCGTGCCGTGGAATTTGCCCGGGCCCTGGCCTCTGAACCCACCCTTCTCCTGCTTGATGAACCGGCAGCCGGCTTAAATATCTATGAGACAGCGGAAATCGCCCGGCTGATCACAAAAATCAAAGCCCAGGGCATAACGGTCCTGCTGGTTGAACATGACATGTCCCTGGTCATGGATATTTCCGATGAGATTGTGGTTTTGAGCTTCGGTGAAAAAATAGCCGAGGATATCCCCAGCGCTATCCAGCAGAACAGGGAAGTCATACAAATCTATCTGGGGGATGCGGATGCTTAAGATCAAAAATCTTGAGGCGGGCTATGGGAAACTGCGAGTGCTCAAACGCATCTCCATGCATGTTGACAGCGGCGAAATCGTCACCATTATCGGGGCCAACGGGGCCGGCAAGACCACCCTGCTCTATACCATAGCAGGGATCATTAATGCCTCTGCCGGTGACATTGCGCTGCTGGGTAATCCCATCAACCAGACCAAACCCGAAAAAATTGTTGCGGCCGGCTGCTCCCTTGTGCCGGAGGGACGTCAGGTTTTCTCCACCCTTACCGTGCGTGAGAATCTTATTCTGGGGGGGTACGTTCAGTATAAGAAAAACAAGGCTAAATACCGATGCGGAGCTGCAGCAGATCTATGATATCTTCCCGGTGCTGCAGCAGCGTGAAAACCAGCTGGCCGGTACCCTTTCCGGTGGCGAGCAGCAGATGCTCGCCATGGGCCGGGCCCTGATGGCCAAGCCAAAACTTATTATGCTGGATGAACCGTCAACCGGTCTGGCTCCTCTCATTGTCAAAAATATTTTTCAGGTTATTGGCAAGCTGCGCGACGCAGGCAACACCGTGCTGCTTATCGAGCAGAATGCCAAGGCCGCCCTGGCCATTGCCGATCGCGGCTATGTGCTGGAAACAGGAAAATTTATTCTGCAGGGTCCCTCGGAAGACCTGCTTGTCAACAGAGACGTACAGCGCGCCTATCTTGGCCGTGAGGTTGAGATTTAGAGTGCTGAGCGAGATTTCAACCCATTGTCCGGTTTATTTATATGGAGGCTGAACATGTATTGGGATAAAGCAAAAGAATGCATGCCAAGGGCAGACCTGGAGCAACTCCAGTTGGAGAGATTGCAGTCCACCCTTTATCGCGTTGCCACCCATGTCCCCTTTTACCGTAAAAAATTCAAGGAACTGGCTATTGACCCGGATGGCTTCCGTTCCCTGGAAGAGTTGCGCAAATTGCCCTTCACCACCAAAGATGACCTGCGCAACAACTACCCCTACGGCCTTTTTGCGGTGCCACTGCGGGACGTGGTCCGGCTGCACGCCTCGTCGGGGACCACGGGCATGGCAACGGTGGTGGGCTACACCAGAAACGACCTGAAAAACTGGTCGGATATGGTGGCAAGAATATTAACGGCCACCGGGGTTGATGCGGATGATGTGGTGCAGATCGCCTTTGGCTACGGCTTATTTACCGGCGGCTTTGGCCTGCATTATGGCGCTGAACGGGTTGGGGCCTCGGTTATCCCTATTTCCAGCGGCAATACCAAGCGGCAGATCCAGATACTGCAGGATTTTAAAACCACGGCCCTGGTCTGCACCCCGAGCTATGCCCTGCTTCTTGCCGATACCATGATCGGCATGGACATCAACATCAATACCCTGCATCTGAAATACGGTCTCTTCGGCGGTGAGCCCTGGTCAGAGGAGATGCGGGGGGAAATAAAAAATAAGCTCGGCATCATCGCCACGGACAACTACGGGCTCAGCGAGGTAATGGGACCTGGCGTGGCCGGGGAATGCAGTTGCTGCAACGGGCTCCATATCAATGAGGATCATTTCATTGTTGAGGTCATCAACCCGGATACCCTGGAGCCGGTCACGCTCTGGCGAGTTGGGCGAGCTGGTTTTCACCACCATCACCAAAGAGGCCTTTCCCGTGATCCGCTATCGTACCCGGGACCTTGCCAGGCTCATACCGGAACCCTGTCCCTGCGGACGCACCTTTCAGCGCATGACCAGAGTGATCGGCCGCACCGATGATATGCTCATTATTAAAGGGGTTAACGTTTATCCCCTGCAGATTGAATCGATCCTCTTTGATATCGAAGGGACAGAGCCCCATTACCAGATCATCGTCGAACGCGAGGGCCGGCTTGATAAAGTGACGGTGCTGGTGGAAGTTGTTGAATCGATCTTTTTTGACCAGATGAAAAAGCAGAGACAGCTCGTCGAGCATATCAAAAAACGCTTGGCAACAGAACTCGGTATCGGTGTTGATGTGAAGCTTGTTGAGGAAAAAACGCTGGAACGTTTTGAAGGGAAAGCAAAACGGGTGATAGATAAACGAAAGTTATAATAAAAAAACCCACCTGCGGAGGTGGGTTTTTTATTATGTTATATCAAAGAAGGTTTAGATCTTTTTTACATTGGCAGCCGCCGGGCCTTTCTGGCCGTCGACAATGTCAAATTCAACCCGCTGCCCCTCGTTTAGTGTCTTAAATCCTTCCTCTTTAATTGCTGAGAAATGTACAAAAACATCGTCACCATCTTCGCGCTCAATGAAGCCGAAACCTTTTGATTCATTGAACCACTTCACTTTACCCTGTACCATTACTGCTCCTTCATTCCTATGAGGAATCATTAAAAAAATTAACGTTTACAGATTTCTCATAGCCAAACAGTTTAACTATCCTTTTTCAGTGAGGATACGACCAGCAACTCTGACTAAAAAAAACTGTACCATCAATATTTATATCAAATAACAAAAGAATTCACGTAAGGCAATATTTTCTTTGCATTATCCCAAAAAAATCAACAGCCGTTAAGCTGCATACAGAACACATAACTCATGCATGAAAGCTCAGCATTATATTCAATCACCAATAAAAAAAGCCTGAGCATTTAATATGCCCAGGCTTTATAAAATTGCCAAAACTATGTTCTCTCCAAGGGTTAGCTAACTGCCTCACCTTCTATAGCCTGCTGATAATTAACCAGTTCAAGAATGGCCATCGGCGCCGCATCACCAATTCTGTTGCCAGTCTGGATAATTCTGGTGTAGCCGCCTTGACGGTCCTGATATTCAGCTCTAAGCTTATCAAAAAGTTTAGAAACAACATTTGAGTCACGGATAAAGGCCAGTGCCTGACGGCGGGCATGTAAATCTCCGCGCTTGGCAAGAGTTATCATTTTATCAGCAACCTTACGCACTTCTTTAGCTTTAGGTGTTGTTGTTACGATGCGTTCATGTTCGAGTAAGGAAGTAACCATGTTACGAACCATAGCCTGTCTATGGGGTGTGGTTCGTCCGAGCCTTCTTCCTGATTTCCTATGCCTCATTGCAATACCTCTTTATTCATCCTGATCATCTACAGAAGAAGATGATGCAGGGGCTTCCCATTTGTCTATCTTCATGCCGAGAGAAAGGTCCATTTGCTGCAGAAGTTGCTTGATTTCATTTAAGGACTTACGCCCGAAATTTTTCGTCTTAAGCATTTCCGCTTCTGTTTTTTGAACAAGTTCCCCGATATAAGTAATCTGTGCATTACGTAAACAATTTGCCGATCTTACGGAAAGTTCCAGATCTTCCACACTCTTTGAGAGATTGGGATTAATTGATTTTACTTCTCTCACATCAGATTTTTCTTCTTCTGCCTGTTCAATCTGATCTTCATTAAAATTAATAAAAACAGTCATCTGCTCTTTAAGTATTTTTGCAGCATACGCCAGAGCATCTTCCGATTTCACACTACCGTCCGTATGAATTTCCATGGTCAGCTTATCATAATCGGTACGTTGACCTACGCGGGCCTGGCTGACAAGGGTTTTTACCTTCTTAATGGGGGTAAAGATGGCATCGATCGGAATGACACCGACACTCTGCTCTTCAGTTTTGTTTTTTTCGGCAGGAGAGTAACCTTTTCCCCATTTAACCTCTAATTCAGCGATAAAATGCCCGTCACCGGTAATGGTGCAGATATGTTTTTCAGGATTCATTACCTCAACAGCATTACCGCTAATAATGTCTGCCGCTGTAACTGTTCCTTTTTCACGTTTTTCTATTCTTACCGTGGCCGAATTATCAGTATTAAGCTTTAACCGTACCTCTTTTAAATTAAGAATAATCTCTGTCACGTCTTCCAGAATCCCGGGAAGTGTTGAAAATTCATGCAGAGCGCCGTCAATTTTTACAGAGGTAATGGCAGCACCTTGGATCGAGGATAGTAGTATACGTCGCAATCCATTGCCAATGGTTGTCGCAAAACCTCTTTCCAACGGCTGGCAGACAAATTTCCCATAATTTTCACTATGGGTTTCATGATCTACTTCCAAAGGATTGGGATTAATCAGATCATGCCAATTGCGATAAAAAGGAGTCGATTCCTGTGTCAAGATTTCCTCATTTGCCATCATATTTCTCTTGCTGTAATTTCCAAATAAAAGAGTGTATACCTGATATTATTTGGAATAAAGTTCAACAATCAGCTGTTCCTGAATCGGCATCGTGATTTCCTGACGATCTGGGAGCGCTTTCACCTTACCAGTGTAATTTTTCTGATCCAGTTCAAGCCAGTTAGGCACACCACGTCTTGCAACTGCTTCAAGGCTATCGTTAATTGTTTCTATCTTGCGGCTTTTTTCACGGATAGAAATAACATCATTTACAGAAATAAGAAATGAAGGAATATTTACGGTTTTACTATTAACCTGTATATGATTATGCTTAACCAATTGGCGAGCCTGGGTGCGTGAGGATGCATAACCAAGCCTGAAAATGGTATTATCCAAGCGTCTCTCGAGAAAAACCAAAAGGTTCTCGCCCGTCACACCTTTTGCGCGTTCAGCCATCACAAAATATCTTTTAAACTGACCTTCGAGCATTCCATAAATACGACGAACTTTCTGTTTTTCCCTCAACTGAATCGAGTAATCAGATACTTTTCTCATTCTCGCTTGCCCATGTTGCCCTGGGGGAAAAGCTCGTTTTTCGAATGCACATTTATCAGAATAACATCTGTCCCCTTTCAGAAACAGTTTTAATTTTTCTCTCCGGCATTGCCGGCACACAGAACCTCTATATCTGGCCAATTTTTACCTCCGTTATTACCGTTCAATAACGTTGCAGCTCGCAATATTATATTAAATTGAATTAAACTCTACGTCTCTTTGGAGGTTTGCATCCATTGTGCGGCACAGGTGTGACATCACAGATCCTGCTTACTTCAAACCCCACAACCTGTAATGCCCGGATAGCAGCCTCACGCCCCGGTCCAGGACCGGTAACATTGATTTCAACTTTACGCATACCATGATCCATGGCTACTTTGGCGGCCGTCTCAACTGCATTCTGTGCAGCAAAGGGGGTACTTTTTCTTGAACCCTTAAATCCGAGAACACCTGAACTTGACCATGCAATAACATTACCCTGTTTATCGGTAATGGAAATCAAAGTATTATTGAATGTGGATTTGATATGTGCAATACCTTCAGGTATATTCTTCTTTTCTTTACGTTTCGTTTTCTTTTTCGGACTGGCCATTTATTTCTCCTGTTCAGGTCCGTTGATATTCTCAATCTGATAGATGTTATTTTTTACGGGCACCGGCGGCACGACGTGGTCCTTTCCGTGTCCTGGCATTTGTTTTTGTCCGTTGCCCTCTACAGGGAAGCCCACGACGATGCCTTATACCACGATAACAACCAAGATCCATCAAGCGCTTGATATCAAGGGCAACTTCACGTCTCCTGTCACCTTCAACAGAATAACCATCATCCATTATCTTCCTGATGCGGACAGCGTCGTCATCTGACAGTTCATCACTGTTAAATGTATAAGACAATCCGACTTCATCAAGAATTTTTCGGGCGGTGGTACGGCCAATACCAAAAATATAGGTAAGGGCAATTTCCATATGCTTATTTTTGGGCAAATCAACGCCTGCTATGCGAGCCAAGGTCTACCTCCTCATTATATTTTCGACTATCCTTGCCGTTGTTTATGCTTTTTAACCTTACAAGAAACCCGCACTACACCTTTGCGCTTGTAAACCTTGCAATCACTGCATATTTTTTTTACCGATGTACGAACTTTCATGATTATTCCCTGCGGTTGTTTCTACTTTGACTTCTTGCCCTGAATGTTACCCTTCCCCTGGTCAGATCGTAGGGGGAGAGCTCTACTGTTACGCGGTCTCCAGGCAAAATCTTAATAAAATGCATCCTCATTTTACCCGATATATGAGCTAGGATCTTATGGCCATTATCAAGTTCAACACGAAACATTGCGTTGGGTAATGGTTCAACAATTGTTCCTTCTACGGTAATGGCCTCTTCCTTAGCCATAAAATTTTGCCTACCTCGCTAATAATCAAACAAAAACTTTAAATAAAATTACTGCAAAACGAATCTAACAAAAGCCCCGAAAGACATTGCAGCGAAAAATGAATTTATTAATATAACCTATTTTAATCCAAATTTCCACTGTAATTATTATTTAATTTGTTTTACAGACCATGGCTTAAAATCAGTGGACCATTTTCCGTTACGGCCACGGAATGCTCAAAATGAGCGGAAAGACTCTTATCATTAGTCACAACTGTCCAGCCGTCACCTAATATCTTCACTTCATGGGTTCCGGCATTAACCATGGGCTCGATGGCAATAACCATCCCGGCAAGTAATTTAGGGGATCTGCCGGCCCTCCTGTAATTTGGTATCTCGGGTGGTTCATGCAGATGCTGGCCAATGCCATGCCCAACAAACTGCCGCACCACGGAATACCCTCTTTCCTCAACATAATCCTGTACTGCCTGAGAAAGATCGGAAATTCTATTACCGACCTTTACCTGCTCAATGGCCTTATATAATGACTCACGGGTGATTTTCAGCAGATCTTCCGCTTGTTTATTAATACTGCCTACCGGTACGGTAATGGCTGCATCACCATAATAACCTTGATATTTAACGCCAAAGTCCATACTGAGGATATCACCCTCTTTTAAAATTACCTTTCGGGAAGGAATGCCATGCACAACCTGATCATTGAGTGAAACACATAGGCTGCCGGGAAAACCTCGATAACCTTTGAATGCAGGAATTGCATTGTTTTTCCAGGCAAATTTCTCAGCCAGTTGATCAAGTTGCAAGGTGGTGACACCTGGAACGACATGCTCTTTCAGCATGCACAGCGTTTGTGCCACTATCTGGTTTGCACCCTCCATGATTGCCAATTCGGAGGCGGACTTCAAAATGATTGCTGAAGTCATATAACAGTGTCAGCCCTATCTTCTGCCCTTAATGCGGCCGGATTTCAAAAATCCATCATAATTTCTCGAAATGGAATGGGATTCAATTTGCGACAATGTATCCAATGCAACACCGACAACAATCAGCAATGCGGTTCCACCGAAATAAAATGGCACATTAAGTTTATTAATCAGCAGGGTAGGCAATACACAAACAAGACTGATGTATATGGCGCCGATAACGGTCAGTCGGGTAATCACCTTATCAATAAATTCAGCAGTTTTTTTGCCAGGACGTACACCTGGCACAAATCCACCATGTTTTTTTAAATTCTCAGAAACATCAATCGGATTAAAGGTAACTGCCGTATAAAAAAAACAGAAAAAAACAATCAACCCGACATAAAGCAGGGTGTGCAAGGGGCTGCCCCAAGCAAGTTTTGAGGTAATCTCCTGCACCCAGTCAATTTTTATGAAACCGCCTAATGTAGCCGGAAACATCATGATTGATGAGGCAAAAATCGGCGGAATAACACCAGAAATATTAATCTTAAGGGGCAAATGGGATCTCTGTCCGCCATACATCTGCCTGCCGACCATTCGCTTGGCATACTGAATGGGTATGCGGCGCTGGGCAGTTTCAAAAAAGATAATGACTGAGATAACAACTGCCATCATGGCAATCAGAATAGGCAGGAATATCACCGTTATTTCACCGGAACCCACCATTTTAAAGGTATTAACAATGGCGGCAGGCATTCTGGCCACAATACCGGCAAAAATGATCATTGATATACCGTTGCCGATTCCGCGCTCAGTCATCTGCTCACCGAGCCACATGATAAAGGCCGTGCCGGATGTTAAGGTCAGCATGGTCATAATGCGGAATTGCCACCCGGGACTTATAACAATCATTTCACTGCCAATCGGGGCAACCATGCCCTCAAGACCTGTACTGATCATCAAGGATTGGATTAGACTGAGCCCAACCGTTGCGTAGCGGGTGTATTGAGTAATTTTTCTCCGGCCAGCCTCACCTTCTTTGGATAATGCCTCAAGCTGCGGTACGACAACGGTCAACAGCTGAAAAATAATGGAGGCACTGATATATGGCATGATTCCGAGTGCAAAAATCGAAAAATTTTCTAACGCACCACCTGAAAACATATTAAACATGCCAAACAGTGTACTGGCATTTTTTTCAAAAAAAGAGGCAAGGGCCTCTCCGTTGATACCGGGAGTAGGAATCTGCACTCCGGCACGGTAAACGGCAAGCATCAGAAGGGTAAAGGTAATACGCCTCCTCAAGTCAGGAGTATTTGCAACGCTTTGCAGGGCACCGGCCATTATAATCCTCTTTTATTCCTCGATTGTACCGCCGGCACTTTCAATCTTTTTGCGAGCGCTCTCACTGACCTTGTCAACGGCAACAGTGAATTTTTTTGTCAGTTCGCCTTCACCGAGAATCTTGACAAAGTTATCCTTGGCACGGATAAGACCGGCTGCAACCAGTGTCGGACGATCAACTTTAGTGCCTGCTTCAAGTTTGTCGAGATCCTTTACGTTGACAACAGCAAATTCCTTGCGGAAAATATTATTAAAGCCGCGTTTGGGCAAGCGTCGCTGCAGAGGCATCTGTCCACCCTCAAAACCTCGCTTCACACCACTGCCTGAGCGGGCCTTAAACCCTTTATGTCCACGGCCAGAAGTTTTACCATGTCCGCTTCCAGGGCCTCGCCCCAAACGTTTTCTCTGTTTGGTTGAACCCTTCTGTGGGGATAAGTTTGATAGAGACAGCATTATATTTCCTCCACTTCAACAAGATGTTGTACCTTGCTCACCATTCCGCGAATCTCAGGGGTATCTTTACGAACGATGGTTTTGTTCGTTTTGGTGAGCCCCAGACCCGTGGCAGTGTCTCGCACTTTTTTGGTGCTGCCGATCACGCTCTTTTTCAAAGTTATTTTAAGCTCATTTGCCATGACCATACCTATGGATAACTAATCGCATTTACCAATACGGATATAATTTATGCGGGGATTTAACAAAGTTGGAACATTTGCCCAGGGAGATAAGGCAAATGAAACAAGCCTATGAAAGCATATCCTCGACTGCCAACCCACGTTGTTTTGCTACCTTCTCAACACTACGTAAATTCCTCAATCCGTCAAGAGTCGCCTTGACGAGATTATGCGGGATTATGTGATCCCAGGCATTTGGTGAGAATATTCTGCACACCTGCAGCCTCAAGAACAGCTCTGACCGCACCACCGGCAATAACACCCGTACCCGCTGATGCCGGCTTGAGCATTACCTTTCCGGCACCAAATCTGCCATTTATTTCATGGGGAATGCTGATTTCATTAATGGCTACGGGTTTCATATCTTTACGTGCCTTCTCGACACCTTTGCGAATGGCCTCAGGCACCTGATTCGCTTTACCTAGACCATAGCCAACACTGCCTTTGCCATCTCCTACAACAACAATTGCGCTGAAGCTGAAACGACGTCCGCCCTTCACAACCTTGGCTACCCTGTTGATGTATACTATTTTTTCAATAAGCTGATCATCAATCTTATCGCTTTTAAAATCGGCCAACTTACACCCCCAACAATTGCATATAATTAGAATGATTCATGCTTGAATATAATTTCTTTAAAATTCAAGTCCACCTTCACGCGCACCATCGGATAAAGCCTTGACCCGGCCATGATAAATGTATCCACCCCGGTCAAAAACGACTTTGTTAATGCCCTTTTCGATTGCTTTTTTTGCCAGAAGAATCCCCACCTGATGAGCGGTTGAAATTTTTCCTTTTTCATCGACAGGTGCGTATGACTTGTCTACTGTTGACATGGAACACATGGTGTGTCCTGCAATATCATCAATCACCTGGGCATATATATGTTTGGAACTTTTAAAAACACGCAGGCGTGGTTTTTCAGCAGTACCTAAAATCTTTTTTCTAATTCTTTTGATACGCTTATTACGTGCAACAGTCTTCTGATTTGTTCTCGCCATTGTTTTAACCTAAATAAAATTCAAATGTTACTCTGTTACTTCGATGCTGACTTACCAGCCTTGCGGACAATATGTTCGCCTTCATATCTGATGCCCTTGCCCTTATAGGGTTCAGGCTTTCTGATATCACGAATTTTAGCAGCGGTCTGTCCAAGAAGTTCTTTGTCAATGCCTTCAAGGGTAATGGTTGTCTTCTCAACCTTGCCAGTCACCCCAGCCGGCAGGTTAAATATAACCGGATTGGAGTAGCCGACATTGAGCGTCAACTCGCTTTTCTGCAAGTCAGCCTTATAGCCGACACCTTCAATAACAAGTTTCTTGGAGAACATTTTTTCTGTACCGAGAATCATGTTATTGACAAGGGTCCGGGTTAATCCGCTCAGGGCTTGAGTTCTTTTACTGTTATCCAAGCATGTTACTGTAATGTTGCCGTCAGCCTGCACAAGACTGATCTCTGGACGAATAATTCGTTCCAAAGTTCCCTTGGGTCCGGTAACCTTTACATTTGTACCATTAATATCAACTTTAACCCCAGCTGGTACCGGTATGGGTTGCTTGCCAATCCTTGACATTGGTCATCTCCACTCTATCTTACTGACTTCATATTCACGTAATTAACAAACGGCCTACATCATTGAAGACCGCCCGATCGAATTCAATTTTTACCAGACAGTACAGAGTAAGCTCACCACCAATACCTTTCTGACGAGCTTCTCTGTCTGTAAAAATACCACTTGAAGTAGATATGATAGCTATTCCAAGCCCACTCATAACCTTGGGAATATCACCGGATTTCACATAAACCCGACAACCGGGTTTGCTTACCCGTTTCAACCCGGAAATCACTGGATTTCTGTTTTGGTCATATTTCAGGGATATTTTCAAAACACCTTGCAAGTTATCTTTAACAACCTGATAATCACTGATATAGCCTTCTTTCTTTAAGATCTCGGCCACACCACTCCGCAGTTTTGAATACGGCATCTCAAGACTTTCAAACTTTACCATTCTGGCATTTCGGATTCTGGTCAGCATATCTGCCAGAGGATCACTTATAGACATGTATCTACTCCTTTTGCAGTCAATAAAAAAAAATGACTATAAGAGCTCTTACCAGCTCGATTTTGTCACGCCGGTTATCTCACCGCGGGAAGCAAGGGATCTGAAACAAATCCTGCACACACCAAATTTACGGATAAATGCCCGTGGTCTACCACAAAGTGGACAGCGATTATAAGCGCGTACACCGAATTTCGGTTTGCGATTACTTTTTGCTATTAAAGATTTCTTAGCCAACCTCTTCCTCCTGAACAGTACTATTTATGGAAAGGCATACCCAGCGCAGTTAAAAGAAAACGCCCTTCTTCATCGGTCTTTGCATTGGTTGCAATTGTTATATTAAAACCTTTGATTTTATCAATCTTGTCATAATCAATTTCAGGGAAAATAATATGCTCTTTTACGCCGAAAGAAAAATTCCCGCGTCCGTCAAAGCCAGTAGCTTTCACCCCTCTGAAATCGCGAACCCGAGGAAGAGCTATATGAACAAGTTTACTCAAAAAATCATACATCTTATCTTTGCGGAGAGTAACCTTGCAGCCAATGGGCATGCCTTCCCTGAGTTTAAATGTAGCAATGGATTTTTTGGCCTTGGTAATAACCGCCTTCTGGCCGGCAATCAGGGTCAGTTCATTTGCCGCCCCATCAACAATCTTAGGGTTTTGCACCGCTTCACCAAGGCCCATATTGAGAACAACCTTCTCAATCTTGGGTACTTCCATCATATTTTTATAACCAAACTCTTTGACGAGCATGGGTATACATTCTTTTTCGTAATATTCTTTTAAACTTAGCATTATAGCCTCCAATAAACCAAAAGCCTTAGGCCTTTGCCTCAATCGATTCGCCACACTTCTTGCAGACCCGGACCTTTGTTCCATCTTCCAAACGAGAAATTTTCACTCGTACCGCTTTTGCACACTTGGAACAGATCAACATCAAGTTGGAAACATGCATCGCTGCTTCCATTTCAATAATGCCGCCCTGCTGGTTTTGCATATTGGGTTTCATATGGCGCTTGATCATGTTGATTTTTTCAACTTTTGCCTTATCAGAGTCAGGATACACTTTTGTAATTTTGCCTACGCGGCCTTTATCCTTACCGGCAACAACCTCAACCTTATCATTGAGTTTCAGATAATTTTTCCCTGCACCCATCACTCGATCCTCATATATAAATTTTCTATCACTCACTGCCTTTCTGAATACCGTCTGTCAAAAATAAATCTGACAATTAAAGTACTTCGGGAGCCAGTGATATGATTTTCATAAATCCTTTAAGTCGCAGTTCACGGGCAACAGGTCCAAAGATCCTGGTTCCTATTGGTTCACCTGATCCGGCAAGAAGTACAGCTGAATTCTCATCAAATCGAACAGAAGTATCATCTTTGCGTTTGATTTGCTTGACGGTGCGAACTATTACTGCACGAAGGACATCACCCTTTTTAACCTTGGCATTAGGTATAGCCTCTTTGACTGAAACGACAATGATGTCGCCTACGCGGGCATATCTTCTCCTGGTTCCTCCAAGCACACGTATACAAAGAACTTTCTTTGCACCGGAGTTATCAGCAACATTGAGAACGGTTTCTGTCTGTATCATATCTTCACCAACTATTCGACCTTACAGCGAATATTATTGAGTAATAATGTATGTTGCGTCAATTGCAATAAATAACTGAAAACCAGTAGTAGCTAATCAGACAATTACTGCTTTTTCAACAATTTTGCGCAATCTCCAGCGTTTGCTTTTGCTCAACGGGCGACATTCTTCAATCATAACAAGATCGCCGACCCCGCAGAGGCTTTCCGGATCATCGGCCATATATTTCACCTGCCGGCGAATGTACTTTCCATAAAGCTTATGGCGAATCAAACGTTCAGTGCGAATGACAATACTCTTGTCCATTTTGTCGCTTATCACAATGCCGATTCTAGTCTTTTTATGTGCTTTCTTTTCCACCATCTGTTTATCCCGCGATATATGAATGTTTTTGATTCACCATCGATCATTGAAATTAATTTGACTGAAGTTTTTCAGTGATTAACGTTTTTATTCTCGAAATTTGTCTGCGAAGATCTTTAAGCTTGGCAGTGTTCTCAAGTGGTCTTATACCATGCTGAAATTTCAATTTATTAAGCTCTTCAGCCAGATCTTTGGATTTTGTTCTCAGATCATCAACACTTAATTCACGGATTTCTTTGGCTTTCATAAACTGCTCCTCTTCGAAATAACTTTAGTTGCAAAAGGAAGTTTATTGCCTGCCAGAGTCAACGCTTTGATTGCCAGACTTTCTTCAACTCCTGTCAGCTCATATAGAATCCGTCCAGGCCTGACAGGTGCTACCCAGTATTCTGGACTGCCCTTACCTTTACCCATCCTGGTTTCAGCAGGTTTTTTGGTAATCGGCTTATCAGGGAAGATACGGATCCACATCTTGCCGCCACGCTTAACGGTTCTGTTAATTGCAATACGGGCTGCCTCTATCTGCTGAGCAGTCATATTGCCGCACTGGACAGCTTTCAGGGCGTACTCACCAAAAACCAAGGACGAGCCGCGCAGGGCAGTGCCTTTCATGCGGCCCTTCATTTGTTTTCTATGTTTAACTTTCTTTGGACTAAGCATCGCTACGTTACCTTAATCAATATCAAGGATATCATTATGATATCTGCTTGGATTTACATTGCATAAAATAAGGAGCCGACTGCACCTTATTTTCGGAAACAGGCAAAATTCCCTTTATTCGCTGACCTGTTCAGAGTCAACAAGGACTTCGCCCTTAAAGATCCAAACTTTTACACCGATAATGCCATATGTAGTACTTGCTTCAGCAAAACCGTAATCTATATCAGCCCGCAGTGTATGAAGCGGAACCCGTCCTTCACGAGTCCACTCCCGCCGTGCCATCTCTGCACCGCCTAAACGACCGGAGCAGGCTATCTTAATACCTTTTGCGCCGAACTTCAAGGCGATATTAACGGCCTTTTTCATTGCCCGGCGAAATGCAATACGTCTTTCAAGTTGCAGGGCAACATTTTCAGCAACAAGCTGGGCATCAGCTTCAGGACGTCTTACCTCCTGAATATCGACAACACATTGCCTGTTGGTCAGCTTATCGAGATCGCTCTTCAGCGCCTCAATTTCTGTCCCCTTTTTACCAATTACAATGCCAGGCCTTGCTGTGTGGAGTTTCAGTTTCAGCTTTTCACCGGTGCGGGCAATATTAATTTTTGAAATGCCGGCATGATAAAGCCTCTTTTTCAGATACTTTCTGATCTTTTGATCTTCCAGTAAATATTTTGCATAATCACGGTCTGCATACCATGTTGATTCCCATGATCGCACAATATTAAGGCGCAAACCTATTGGATTAACTTTCTGGCCCAAAACCTTCCTCCATCACATAAGGATTATGTTTAATTCCACAACTAAAGTAAGGCTCATAAAATGAATCAATGGCCTCAACTCAACGAATCACATCTCATCAAGAACAACGGTAATATGGCTTGACCGCTTTAATATCCTTGAAGCTCTCCCCATGGCTCTGGGGCGGATACGTTTCAGCATTGGTCCGCCATCGATAAAGATTTTTTTTACAAATAACGTATCAACATCAATTGCCTCATTCTGGCTGGCATTTGCTACAGCCGATTCGACGACTTTACGGAGGATACGCGCACCTTTTTTCGGGGTGAATTTCAGGGTGTTCAGAGCAGTATCAACCTGCTTGCCACGAATCATATCAGCGACAAGCCGCGCTTTCTGAGGAGAAATTCTTATATTTTTTACTACAGCCTTTGCTTCCATCGGTTAATAACTCCTTTTCAGGTGACCGCCTTATTACTTTTTGACCTTTCTGTCACCTGCATGGCTATAAAATGTCCGAGTCGGTGAAAATTCACCGAACTTGTGTCCAACCATATTTTCTGTGACAAAAACGGGAATAAATTTTTTCCCATTATGAACAGCAAAGGTTAAACCAACCATTTCCGGAAGGATATCTGAACGCCTGGACCAGGTTTTAATCACCTTGCGGGATCCTGTTTCCTTTGCGCTTTCAACCTTACTCATTAAATGGTCATCTATAAATGGACCTTTTTTAATTGACCGTCCCATGCTCTATCTCCCTTTATGACCGTTTCTTGACGATATCCTTATCAGATGGCTTCCTCTTCCTCGTCTTGTATCCCTTGGTCGGAATACCCCAAGGTGTACACGGATGACGCCCACCTGAACTTTTACCTTCACCGCCGCCCATGGGATGATCATGTGGATTCATAGCAACGCCACGAACCTTCGGCCTGTTGCCTTTCCAGCGATTACGTCCTGCTTTGCCGATTTTTTCGCTCTCATGTTCAATATTGCCGATCTGTCCGATACAGGCTCTGCACAGCCGATGAAATCTGCGAACTTCACCGGATGGAAGTTTAACAAGAACATGATCGCCTTCTTTAGCCATCAGCTGCGCTGAAACACCAGCACTGCGCACCATCTGTGCACCTTTGCCGATACGCATTTCAACGTTATGGATAATGCTGCCGAGAGGTATATTGGCCATAGGAAGACAATTGCCGACCTTGATGTCAACCTTATCACCGGCCTCAACAATATCACCTACTTTAATGCCTAAAGGAGAGAGAATGTATCTCTTCTCGCCATCAGCATAAAAGAGCAAAGCAATATTGGCTGACCGGTTCGGGTCATATTCAATTGCAGCTACCTTGGCAGGAATATTTTCCTTGTCCCTCTTGAAATCAATTACCCTATATTTACGTTTATGGCCTCCACCTATATGTCTGGCGGTAATGCGTCCATTATTATTACGTCCACCAGATTTTTGCAGCGGTTGCACCAAACCTTTTTCAGGCCCGGTTTTTGACAATTCCGGATTGATAATAGAAACATAGTTTCTTCTACCCGGTGATGTCGGTTTATAGGTCTTCATTGTTGCCATTTCTTACCCCGATTATTTAATTATACGATAAGCAGTAAAGCAAGATTACAGCTGTTCAAGAAAATCAATCTTATGCCCTTCAGCCAGGGTGATAACAGCTTTCTTCCAATCCGGACGTTGACCAAAATGGGTGCCCATACGTTTCTTTTTTCCATGCATGTTTGCAGTCCGAACCTTGTCAACCTTGACGTTAAAAAGATGTTCAACGGCCTTTTTGATCTGAATCTTATTAGCGTTGGCATTCACCTTCATCACAACCTGGTTGTTCTCTTCCTGCAATATCATGCCTTTTTCCGTAAGGCACGGTTTCTTTATGACATTATAGATATCGATCATGAAAGCAACCTCTCTTCAAGCTGGCCAATGCAAGACTGGAGTAATATAATGTTTTTATGCAGAAGCACATCATAAACATTCACTCCTGCCGTGGGAATCACCTTGTATCCAACTGCATTTCGTGATGACTTTTCCAGCTTTTCATCATTTTCAGGGATAACGATAAGTGCATTGTCAAGATTCAGTGTTCCCATCACACTGATAAAATTTTTCGTCTTGATTTCTTCCAGGTCAAAACTGTCCAGCACGACAAGACGGTTTTCAGAAAACCGTGAACTCAAGGCCATTCTCAACCCCAGTCTGCGCACCTTCTTGGACAGTCTGATGCTGTAGCTGCGGGGCTTGGGGCCAAAGGCTGTCCCGCCACCGCGCCAAACCGGCGATCGCTTGCTGCCTGAGCGAGCACGACCGGTCCCTTTCTGACGCCAAGGTTTTGCTTTGCTGCCGCGAACCTCAGCCCGCGTCTTCGTGCATGCATTGCCAGAACGCTTGTTTGCCAGCTGCATTTTGACGATATCGTGAAGAATGTAGGATTTTACTTCGACGGCAAACAGCGCGTCATTCAGATCCACTTCTCCAACTTTTTCATTTTTTATGTTAACTATGCCTGTTACTGCCATTTTCCGGCACCTCTTTATCTTTTACTTTGTAAAAATCTGAAGCAATTCGTTTGTCGTGCCAGGCAGGGAACCTTTGATGACCATGACATTTTCTGCATCACGAATATCAATGATTGTCACATTCTTTTTGGTGACAAGATTGTTTCCCATCTGGCCAGGCATCTTTTTGCCTTTCACAACTTTACTGGGCCAGGCACTGCATCCGATTGATCCAGGTGCACGATGAAACATTGAACCATGGGTTTTGCCACCGCCCTTGAATCCATGACGTCTGACTACACCCTGAAAACCCCGGCCCTTAGCAAGTCCAGACACATCGACGATATCACCTATCTTGAAAAGATCACTGATAAGGATCTGCTGGCCAAGCTCGAATTTATCGGGATCAGCAACGCGAAATTCCTTAATATGATAAAAGCCACCTTTCCCTGCACTCTTGAAATGGCCCATCATTGGCTTATTGATCCGGGTTTCCTTTTTGGTACCAAAACCAACCTGGATGGCGTTATATCCTTCTTTGCTTTCGGTCTTTTTCTGCAGCACAACACAAGGACCAGCCTCAACCACAGTTACGCCAACAGCATCACCGACCTCTGTGTAGATACGGGTCATCCCAATCTTTTTTCCTAATATACCAAGTGTCCTAGGCATGATTCTTATCCTTGTTATTTTTCAAAAAACAGGCAAAACTTTTCTGCCTTATCCATTCAAATCAAATCGTAACAAATGAAATCAAAGCTTGATTTCTACATCAACACCGGCAGAAAGTTCAAGTTTCATTAAGGCGTCGATTGTCTGCTGAGTTGGTTCTAGTATATCAAGCAATCTACGATGAGTGCGCATTTCAAACTGCTCGCGGGATTTTTTATCAACATGCGGCGAGCGCAGTACGCAATACTTGTTGATAGAAGTGGGCAATGGAATCGGTCCCGCAATCGTTGCTCCCGTTCTCTTTGCTGTGTCAACTATCTCATGCGTAGATTGATCTAACAGTTTATGATCATAGCCTTTCAGCCTGATACGGATTTTCTGTGTTTGAATCATGCTCATTCCCTTATTCCAAAATCTCGTT
>CAVSQR010000009.1:0-3443 GCA_963729825.1 uncultured delta proteobacterium
AAACAGGCGATCTACAGTTTCCGGGGGGCGGATATCTTCACCTACCTGGAGGCCATCAGGGATGTGCCTTCCAGTTTTGAACTGGCGGAAAATTACCGTTCCGAACCGGCCCTGATCAAGGCGGTTAATGCCCTGTTTTCCTCAGCCGCCAACCCATTTATCTACAGCGGGATCGCCTTTCAGCCGGTATCGCCCGCCGCCGGAAGGCAGAGCAACTATTTCACCATCCGGCACCAGCAGGAGCCGCCCCTGCAACTCTGGCAGATGATGAGAAGATCCGGCGAGCATGAGGCCATGCCCAGGGAGGTGGCGGAAAAAAGGATTCTCGCCTCCCTGGCTGTTGAGATCAGACGGCTGCTTGAGCTGGGCGGCAAGGCGGAGGCCCTCATCGGCGACCGGCCTCTGGGTCCCAGGGACATCGCCGTGCTGGTGCGGGAAAACAGGGAGGCCCGCCAGGTGCAGCAGGCCCTGCAGCAGGTTGGCATTCCCGCGGTCCAGCAGAGCATGGAGGATCTGTTTGCCAGCCGGGAGGCCGCCGAGGTTCGCCGGGTGCTGGCCGCGGTGGCGGAACCGGGCAACGAAAAACGCCTCCGTTCCGCCCTGGCAACCGATATGCTCGGCGGGACCTGCGCCGGCCTGGCCGCGCTGGAGCAGGATGAAAAGGGGTGGAGCCGCTGGTTCGCCTCTTTTCTCTCCTATCAGCGCTGCTGGCGGGAAAAGGGATTCATGCCCATGTTCCGGCTGCTGCTGGATCAGCATCATGTCAGGGTGCAGCAGCTGCGTTTTGCCGACGGGGAAAGGCGGCTGACCAATGTTCTCCATCTGGGCGAGGTGCTGCACGGCTACGAGCGGCAGGCAAAGGCCTCCCCCGCGGCCCTGCTGGCCTGGCTGGACGAGAAAATGGCTGACCGGCAGAAGACGGTGGAGGAATATCAGCTGCGGCTGGAAAGTGACGCCGAGAGGGTGCAGATCGTCACCATTCATCGCTCCAAGGGACTGCAGTATCCCATTGTCTTCTGTCCCTTCAGCTGGGGCGGGGCAAGGGCCATAAGGGACAGCGTGTCGTTTCACCTGCCCGCGGGCGGCCACCGGCCGGCCATGGATCTGGGCTCTGACCATATGGACGCGCACAAGGAGCTGGCCCGGCAGGAGGAGCTGGCGGAAAATATGCGGCTGCTGTATGTGGCCCTGACCCGGGCCGTGCATCGCTGCTATCTGGTGTGGGGAAGCTTTCACGGGGCTGAGAGTTCGGCCCTGGCCTGGCTTCTGCACGGCCGGGATGATTTTGCCGGGCTCAAGAAACGTTTTAAGAAATTAGCCGATCAGGAGCTGGCCGACGAGCTGGCCCCTGTGATCAGCCGCGCAGACGGCAGCATCGAGCTTGTCCGCCGCGCCGATGACCTCCAGGCAGCCAGGCAGAGAGCGGGCGAGGCCCCTGCGGAGCTGGCCTGCCGGACCTTTGCCGGCAAGATCTCCGCCCTGCAGGTGACCAGTTTCTCCGCCATCACCAGTCATGGCCGGCTGGGGGAGTCATCTGTCTTCCGGGAGGAAGCGGCCGGCCAGGGGGATGATGACTCCTCGATCTTTGCCTTTCCCCGGGGGGCTGCCCCGGGCACCTTCATGCATGACGTCCTGGAGAACCTTGATTTTCCGCAGCTCAGCAGCGAGCCGGATACGGTGCGGCAGCTGGTCGCCGGAAAACTTGCCCAGCACGGCTTTGCGGCAAATTGGCAGGAAGCCGTCATGACCATGGTGGGCAATGTGCTGGCCACGCCGCTGCTGCCGGAGCGGCCGGACCTGGTGCTGCAGGCCGTCACCCGGAAGCAGCGGCTGAACGAGCTGGAATTCTGTTTCCCCCTGGCCGCGGTCTCCTCCGGCCGGGTCAAGGAGATTCTGCGTGGGCAGGGATTTGCTGAATCCGCGGCCTCCTGCCTGGAGTTTTCCGTGGGCCACGGTTTTCTCAAGGGTTTTATTGATCTGGTTTTTACCCATGACCAGCGTTTTTATCTGGTGGACTGGAAGTCCAACCACCTGGGATCTGCCCCCCCTGATTACCGCCGGGACCGGCTGCAGGAGGTGATGCTGCAGGAGCGCTATACCCTGCAGTATCTGCTTTACACCGTGGCCCTGCATCACTATCTGGCCGGGCGCCTGGCTCACTATAGCTATGAGGAGCATTTCGGCGGCCTGTTTTATATTTTTCTGCGGGGGGTCAGCCGGGAGCATGGCCCGGCCTGCGGCATCTATCATGACCGCCCTGATGCCCGTCTGGTCGAGCAGTTGGGCCGGGTGCTGGTGGCGGAATGAACACGCGCAATCTATCCTCTCTGGAGAGCCATTTTGCCGATTTTCTGCTGCGGCTCAGCGGCCAGGCCGGGCCGGAACTGGCCCTGGCCGCCCGGCTGGTCACCAGGCAGATGGCCCAGGGCCATATCTGTCTTGACCTGGAGGAGTTTGCCGGCCGGGAGGTTGTGCTGAGCGAAGGGCAGGCGGTCAGCTGTCCCGGGCTGGACCAGTGGCTCGACCGGCTGGGCCAAAGCGGGGTGGTGGGCGAACCGGGGGAGTGGCGGCCGCTGATCCTTGCTCCGCCGCTGCTCTATCTGCAGCGTTACTGGCAGTATGAACGGGAGGTGGCTGACTTTATCCTGGCGCGCAGCCGGATGGAGCCCCAGGCATATGCGGCGGAGCGGCTGGAGAGAAATCTCAGCCGTCTGTTCCCCCCGGCGGACGGGGTGGAAGGCGACGAGCCGGACTGGCAGAGGGAGGCCGCCCGCAAGGCCCTGGCCAGCCGTTTCTGCGTGATCACCGGCGGTCCGGGCACGGGCAAAACCACCACCGTGGCCCGCATCCTTGCCCTCTATCTGCAGTTGAATGGGGAGGATGAGGAGGGCCGGATTTTTCTGGCCGCGCCCACCGGCAAGGCGGCCGCCCGCCTGCAGGAGGCCATCAGGCATGCCAAGACGCGCCTGGACTGTGCGCCTGAGCTGAAGGCGGCGATTCCGGAAACCGCGGTCACCCTCCATCGTCTGCTGGGCACAACCCGCAAGGGCAGCAGGTATCACGGCAAAAACCTTTTGCCTGCCCGGCTGGTGGTGGTGGACGAGGCCTCCATGGTGGATCTGCCGCTCATGGCCTGGCTCATGGCCGCACTGCCCGAAGGCTGCGGACTCATCCTGCTCGGCGACCGCAACCAGCTGGCCTCGGTGCAGCCGGGAGCGGTGCTGGGGGATATCTGTCAGGGGCTGCGGGACGGCGGCATGACCCATCTGCTTGCCGAACTGCACAGAAGTTACCGCTTTGCCGGCCACAGCGGCATCGGCCGGCTCAGCCGGGCGGTGAACAGCGGCGATGGTGCTGCCGCTTTGGCCGTACTGATGGATGAGGGCTACGCAGATGTGCGCTGGCTGGATATGGCGGGGGATGTCAGCGGGTTCCAGCAACGG
>CAVSQR010000010.1:0-5268 GCA_963729825.1 uncultured delta proteobacterium
GTGCTGCGGGCCTTACGCCTAACCTGCCGAAGATTCGTGAAAACCTGGAAAAGAACCTGATGCTGGTCACCGCCCTGAACCCCCATATCGGCTATGACCGGGCCGCGCAGATCGCCAGAAAGGCTCATCACCAGGGCCTGACCCTGCGGGAGGCGGCCCTGAATTCCGGCTATGTGACAGCGGAGCAGTATGACCAGTGGATCTCGCCGCTGGCTATGACCAGGCCACAAGACGGTTAAGCGTTTTATGACACGCCCTGAACCGGCCAACCGGTACCGTGCCTGGTCGGGGATAAAGGCCATGGTTTAATCGCATAATCGCAAGCGGCTTGGGTAAGAGAGAATTTTCAGACCGTTCCGTGTGCATTTTTTTTAAGAATTAAGCGGGGTTGCTGGCGGGTGAAGGCATTGTTATTGCATGTCAAAGAGTTGTGAGGCATGCCCAGGAGGGATGATGAAAAAGAAAGTTCTGGTGGTAGACAACAATAAGCTGATTGTGCGGCTCTTGACCGTTTTTCTGCAGCAGCAGGGCTATGTGGTTGCAGCCGCGGAAGACGGCCTGTCAGCCCTGGATCAGCTGGAGGTCTTCCGGCCTGATGTCATGCTGATCGACCTGATAATGCCGCAGATAAACGGCGAAAAACTCTGCCGCATTATCCGCAAGATGCCGGAGCATGACCCCATTTTTATCATCATCATCTCGGCAATAGCTGCGGAAGAGAAGGTCGATTTCCTGTCATTCGGGGCCAATGCCTGTATTGCCAAAGGTCCGGCCAAACAGATGTACGAGCATCTTGTCACCATTCTTGACTATTATGAAAATGACAATGCGGATCTATTGGGTAAAAAGATTTTCGGTGAAGACAACATTTTTGAACGAGACATCACCAAAGAGCTTCTCGCCACCAAAAAGCATCTGGAGATCACCCTGAATCATATGGACGAGGGGTTGGTGGAACTAACCGCCGATGCCCATGTCATTTTTGCCAATCCAGTGTCCTTTAAGCTGCTGGGGGTGCCCGAGGAAAAGGTGCTTTCAGGATTTTTCCCGGATTTTTTCGCAGAACAGGATCGGCAGCGCATTGCCAGACTGCTTGAGAAGCAGGATGAAAATATCGTTGAGGCAGGGGAAGATGAGCCGATCACCCTGCATGACAACTGTCTGCTGCTGAAATTTGTGCCCTTTTATGATCAGGGCCGCAGGTATATCATCGCCATGATGCACAACATCACCAGACGCAAGCAGGCCGAGCTGGAGCTGATCCATCACAAGCAGAATCTTGAGGAAATGGTGCAGGATCGCACCGTCACCCTGGAAGAGCTGAATGTTGAACTGGAAGATGCCCTCTGCAAAGTGAAAACCCTGAGCGGTCTGCTGCCCATCTGCGCCTCCTGCAAGAAAATCCGGGATGACCAGGGATATTGGAATCAGATCGAGCTGTTCATCCGGGACCATTCCTTTGCCGAATTCAGCCATGGCATCTGCCCCGAGTGTGCCCGAAAGCTCTATCCTGAACTTGATCTCTTTGAGGATAAATAAAGGGCCGGCTTTTGGCCCCCTGTCTATGGGCGGGAAAAATTTCCGCTGATATTCTGATATTACATGATCATAGCTGCGGCGTTCTGCTTTAATAAAAAAATGTGTTAGGTGGTTGTTCGGATTGCAATGACAGAAACCTGCAAATGAAAAAGGAGGCATGACCATGTCCGACACAAAAATACTTACCGGCAATTTCGGCTCGCCGGTGGCCAATGATCTCAATATACTAACCGCAGGACCGAAGGGTCCTGCGCTGCTGCAGGACGTCCATTTCCTGGAAAAGCTCGCCCATTTTGACCGGGAACGGATTCCGGAACGGGTGGTCCATGCCAAAGGCGCCGGCGCCTATGGTTATTTTGAGGTGACCAATGCCGTCGGCAGGTATACAAAGGCCAAATTCCTCGCCAGGGTGGGCAAGAAAACGGATCTGTTTGTCCGTTTTTCCACCGTGGGCGGCGAAAAGGGCTCGGCCGATTCCGAACGCGACCCCCGGGGTTTTGCCGTGAAATTCTACACGGAAGAGGGCAATTATGACATGGTCGGCAATAACACGCCGGTCTTCTTCATCCGTGACCCCCTGAAGTTTCCGGACTTCATCCACACCCAGAAACGGCATCCGGGCACCAATCTCAAGGATGCCGACATGTTCTGGGATTTTCTTTCCCTGACACCTGAATCCATCCACCAGGTGACCATTCTCTTTTCCGACCGGGGCACGCCGAGAAGCTATCGCCACATGAACGGCTACAGCAGCCACACCTTTAAATGGTATAATGAAAAGGGCGAATATGTCTGGGTGCAGTATCATTTCAAAACCGAACAGGGTATCATGAATTTCACCGGCGAGGAAGCGGACCGCATGCGTTCGGTGGATGCCGACTGCACAACCCGTGACCTCCACGAGGCCATTGCCCGTGGTGAGTTTCCCTCCTGGCGGCTTGAGGTGCAGATCATGCCCCCGGAGCAGGCAAAAGATTATCGCTTTGATCCGTTTGACATCACCAAGGTATGGCCCCATGCTGATTTCCCTCCTCTGGAGGTGGGCCGCATGGTGCTCAACCGCAACCCGGAGAACTACTTTGCCGAGGTGGAGCAGTCCGCCTTTTCCCCGGCTAATTTTGTTCCCGGTATCGGGCCTTCCCCGGATAAGATGCTGCAGGGCCGGCTTTTCAGCTATCACGACACCCATCGCCATCGTCTCGGGGTGAACTATCATCTGCTACCGGTCAACTCCGCCAAGGCTTGTCCGATGCATAACTACCAGCGCGACGGCTTCATGCGTTCTGACCGCAACGGCGGCGGCAGTGCCAATTACTGGCCCAACAGCCTGGGCGGGCCGCAGCCCGACCCCGTGGCAATGGATCCGGCCTTTGCCTTGACCGGTATGGCTGACCGCCATGTCTATGCGCTGGTAGATGACGACTTTGTCCAGGCGGGTGATCTGTATCGCAACGTTATGAAGGACGGAGACCGGGCCAATCTGGTGAAAAATATTGTCGGCCATCTGAAGAACGCCCTGACCCGCATCCAGTTGCGCCAGGCAGCGCTTTTTTATAAGGCTGATCCGGATTACGGCGCCAGGGTGGCACAGGGACTGGGGCTTGAGCTGGAAGATGTGAAAAAACTTGCCGCCATGTCGCAGGAGGAGCGGGTCCGGGCTACAGCGGCCTGAAGGATCTGACCACGCAGGTAATTTTTTTCAGCTGCCGCAAGTTGATGATGCTTGCGGCATTTTTTTATTGCCATGCCAATCCCGGATTCTGTTTGTTGTAAAGGGGAGGTCCAGTCTGATCGGTAATCTGTTTCATTTCAGTAAAGTATGCTATGATGGGGTGCATGATATCCCGTGGGATTCTGGCGGACAGGGTCGACTGGAGTAGTCGCAGGGTGAGGGTAAAAAAACGGGAAGGCGGAGGTTTATTGTAGATGAAAGAAAAAATGATGATTGCCCGGGTTACGATTTTTTTCCTCGCTGTCAGCTTAGTCTTTTTGCCATCGTGTGCTTACAAGGAGATGGTGCAGCCCATTACCCTGCCTGCCGGGGCAAATAATTATGTAGTGGTCAACGGGGTGCAGATTTCCGCGAAGGCCTTTGCCGGCAAAAAAGCTGCCAACGGCGCCTTTGGTTTTGACATCAGAAGCGCCGGCCTCCTGCCTGTACAGATAGTTTTCCAGAATGACGGCGGCCAGCCTGTCTCACTGGTTGCCGAACAGACGTTTCTCATTGACTCCAAAAATCAGGCTTGGCCGGTTAACACCCTTGACAGGACCTATAGCCGGGTGGAAAAAAATGTCGATGTGGGAGAGACGGCAGTCGGCGCAGCAAAACCGGCTCTTCTGCTCGGTGCCGCAGGCGCTCTTGCCGGGCTGGCCGTGGGCATTGTCACCGGGGACAACATCGGCGAAGCCATGGGGAAAGGAGCGGCTATCGGTGCTGCCGCAGGGGCTGTCGGCGGCGGGGTCAGCGGCTATCAGGACGCCAGGGGAAAAATAAAACAGGATCTGTCGCAAAAGGCCCTGGTGAACAGGGAAATACTGCCCAGCCAGATTGGTTACGGCATGCTCTTTTTCCCTGGTTTTGCCGAGGAGGCCCAGGATGCCGCTCAGTTGAAACTGACCTTGTCATTTTCCGGAGAACTGCATTCCGTTACCCTTGATCTGCTTCCCGCAGCCAACTGATTTCCCAGGTTCCGGAGGCGCTGGCAGGTATTACAGCGTTTCCATCTCCATGCTGATATCGCAGGCCGGGGCGGAATGGGTGAGGGCGCCGATGGATATAAGGTTGACGCCGGTTTCCGCCGCAGGCGTCCGGCCACCAGGCTGGCTCCTAGCGGCGTCGGTGAGAGAAAAGCATAGGTGTTCGTCTGCACGACGAGAATCTTCATATTCACTCCGGTGGAGATTCCGATTCCAGTTGGCTCATGCTTCTCTCATAAAGGATCGGATGAAATTTCGCACGTCTTCTTTCGTCCAAAAGACGCCGAAATGGCCCTCCAAGAGAAGATCTGCGCTCAAGGCTTCGAGCTTTCTCAAAGAGGCTTGGTATTGTTTTCCATCGGACAGCAACGAGGGATGGATGGGGCCGTGGACGTCTTGTCCGAACAGCACGAGCCTGCCGTCGAGCCTCGTGGTGTAAACCACCGAGCCCGGGGAATGACCCGGCCAGTGAAGAGCTGTTACGCTGCCGTTGCCGACGGCGAGCGTGGATTGTTCGCCCTGAAGTTTGATGTCGATGGCGAGCGGTTCGAGCATGGCTCCGTACCAGGATGCTGCGGTCACTTCATTGTCACCGGACTCAAGGTAGAACGCGTCCAGCTCATGAGCCACGATGCGGCAGCCGTATTCGTCTCTCACGGCTTCGGCCCCGCCGGTGTGGTCGAAATGGCAATGGGTCAGCAGAAGGTATTCGAGCCGCACGCTGGGGTCCAGCATTTCGGCGATGTTTTTCCTCAGTTGTGAGTGACTCCGACCGCATCCCGCGTTCAATGAGGGCTGCTCTTGTCGCCGAAGCTCACGAGATAAACGGCCGCATCAGCTGGATCAGTCAGCCCGCCGCCGCCCACTTGCCATAGATTTTCCGTGATCCTCTTGCTCATGCCGACCTCCTGTTGTGTGGTGAAAGCATACCATAAGGGAGTGGCTGGGGTGTACGAGAGCGGCGGTGTCAATGGGGGCAGATGAGCGGCGATCAGAGATTGTCGAGAAAGTCCTCGGGCGATACCCCAGCCT
>CAVSQR010000011.1:0-16906 GCA_963729825.1 uncultured delta proteobacterium
AATATTATGAAAAAGCTGACAAAGACTGTCTTTTCAGTAAGAGCAATAGTGAGGCCCAATGCCGTGATTTTGAGGGTAGACAGATTTATTCTGCTTGGAGTGGAGTAGTTCAGAACTTTGAGACGACGGATACTGAGCAATGTATCCTCGCTTTAGCCATTAGAAATGAAAATCCTGATCTCTGTGAAAAAACGGGGTCTCTAAAAGATGATATTTAGCAGCAGGAGATAGGACGAGCAGAGATGACAGCGGTGAAAAGCAGATACATTCGATATTCAATTCTTACGATCATTCTAGGACTCGTAACATACCTAGCGCTTGGCTACGGCAACCGTTCATTTGAGGACTTCTGTCCGTTTGGCGGCGCCGAGAGTTTATGGGGGCTGGCGACCGCTGGTGAGTTTTCCTGTGCGCTCGGTCCTATCAATCTGTCGATTATGATCGCCCTCTGGTCCTCGTGAGTGGGCGCAAGAGTTATTGACCGATTATTAAGACCGAGCCTATAAAAAACGGATACCAGGATTTTCCGCGCTTTTCCTCTTGCATAATATTTGGTCGCTATGAAAAGGCAAAAATGACATTCTTGCAACCACCTGTTTCGTCCGCGGTGTCAAACTTCCTGAGAAGCCGGTAAGTTCTGATTCGGTTGAGAAAATAGCGAAAGTGCCATTGCGAGTCCCGATTAAATCGGGGCGTATCAATCTCAGATATTGCCAGGCAATGACGCATCCATGCGGCCCGCTCGTCGATTTTCAGGATATTTTCCACGGCATGGGGAAATTCGTCCACCTCCAGGATAATCTTTTCGCACCCGTCGTCGATGGCCCGGATAAGCTGTTTCAGTTCCGATTCATAGTCCAGGGAGGCGGAGTGATCAAAGGTGACTTCATTGGTGCCGATTGCGCTTATTCTGTTGATGTAGTCCTTGACGACCTTTGAGGCCTGGCGGAAATATCCTTCCAGTTGACCGAATATTTTTTTGTCCTCAACCAGTTCGTTAAACAGGAGCTTGTAGAACTCGTTTTCCCGGTCAACCGATTGGACGATGATGTATTTGACCAGATATCCTTTCCTGGGTTCGCGGACCAGGTGCTTGAGGATGGATGTTTTTCCCGACCCGCCGCGGGGCGGTGAGTTGCAGGTGTTCACCGTTTTCGATTTTGCGCCAGATTTTTTCGGTGATTGCCGGCCGGGGAAAATATTTATCCCTCCCCTTCGGCAGAGATTCCGGTCGTTATTCTGAGTGCCATGCGTCACCTCCTTTAGTTTGACAAATTATTTTTTGTTAAAATATCTGACAAAAATAATTTTGTCAACACATCTGGCAAATTATTTTTTGTCAGATTGGGCGAGGAATGGGAACGAAGGATAAATGATCACAGGGAAGGAGCGCCTTTCGCCAGTTTTTGTACACCCGCTGGGGAGGCGGACAGGCTCAGGGCATCATAGAGGCTCTTTGGTTATCTCCTCCCCAACTCCCGCTGAAAGTGCTTAAAACTCAGAGGCGCCGGGCCGCCCTCTTGGCCGGGCTGCAGTGCGCTGGCCAGATAGCGGTGCATGAAGGACTCCTCATGCCTGCGGGCCTCGGCCAGGGAGAATTTCGGACGGAGGGCATTCTTCGGTCTTTTGCCGGGATTTTTTGCCCCGGGCCACCCCTGGGCAAAGACCCTCTGGCCGTAGCGCAGCAGGTAGAGAAAGGAGTGGTGGGTGGAGATGGCCCCGGCCCAGGGGTAATGGTCGAGGTGGTAGCGCCGGGAAAGGGCGGCGATGCTGTCATCCAGGGTATCCGCAGCATCCTCGCCGCCGCCGTTTTCGGTCATGCGGTACTGGGGGAAAAGTTTGAAGACATCGCCCGCGGTATGGTAGATCGAGCCAATGCCATACTGCTCCGGCCGGCAGGCAATGAGTGAACCCGGGGTGAGATTGAAGTCGCCGACAATGAACTGATCGATCATGGGGCTTTCCCGTTCGATGAGGGCCAGGGTCTCCATGGCCTCCGGCCAGGTTTCGCCGGGATGCTGGAGAAAGGTCATCCAGCTGGTGGCGATGCCCGCCTGGTGGAAATTGCGGTTGATGCGGCGGATCAGCTCCACCTTGATGCCCTTGTTCATCAGCCCCAGGATCCGGTCCGAGCCGCTTTCGATGCCGAAGGCCACGGCGCGGAGCCCGGCCTGCTGGAGCAGCCGGCAGTTCTCCGGGGTGTAGGCGGCCTCGATGCGCAGGTCGGTGGACCAGCGGATATCCAGCCCCGCATCAATGATGCCGCGGGCCAGGTCGAGGGCATAGGCCGGGGCCAGCACATCGCAGGAAAAATAGAAATTTTTCACCCCGAACTCTTCCTGCAGGCCGCGCAAATCGGCCACCGCCTGTTTGACCGGGATTTCCCGGTAGAGGTGGCGGCCCGACTGGTTGAAGCCGTAACAGCAGAAGGAGCATTTGTTCCAGTAGCAGCCCCTGGTGGGACTGTAGAGCAGCAGGCGGTCCGGCGCCAGATAGCGGTCCAGTTCGAGATCGCCGTAATCCGGGGCCGCGCCGTCCGTAAGGTTCAAGGTCCAGGCCGGTCCCTGCCGCAGGGAACCGGTGTGCGGATCTTTCATCACCAGGTTGGGGATGGCGGCGAGCCGCTCCGGATCGGCAGGACCTGCGGCCAGCAGCGGCAGCAGCTCTGCCAGGGTTTTCTCCCCCTCCTGCAGGCCCACCGCGTCCGCGTAGTCGAAAATGCGGCCCACCGCCTCAGGGGCGGCGTTGCGGACGATCTGGTCGATGCAGGGGCCGCCCAGCATGACGAAACAGGCCGGAAAGTATTCCTTGATCAGTTTGCCCAGATAAAAGGTCTCGGGAATCTGGGAGACAAAGGTCAGGGAAAGGCCGGCAAAACCCGGCGGGTCGAGCTTGTCGAGCTGAGCGCGGTAAAAGCCCTCAAACGGGCTGCAGCGGCCGGCGATGTAATGGTCCAGCAGGTCGAAGTCCCAGGGCGCGGCCAGATGGTTGGCCCGGTTGAAGCCGAAGCGGAAGGGGAAAAAGACCGCCTCCATGAGGAGGAAGAGCTCTTCAAGACCGTCGCGGCTGCGCTGGTAAGCCTTTTTCTGGTAAAACCGCTGCGGGTCGCGCATGACCGCGGCGCATTGGCCAAAATCGCGGTCCAGGGCCAGGGCCTCCGCCAACCGCCGGTATTCCATCTGCTCGTACAGCGAGAGTCTGCGCCGCCTGTTCAAATCATGGAAACGATCCGTCAGCCGCTGCCGCCATCCATCAATGGTCCCGGGGTCCAGCAGGAAATCAAGCCCCTCAATATTGAGGTCCCGCACCACGGTCTCGATGCCGCGTTGCCGCAGATATCCCTTGAGGGCGGGCAGGGCCACATAGGGCCAGGTGGGATCGGCGAAAGGCGGGAAGAGCAGCAGCGGTTTGCCCGGCAAGGCCGGGGGGCTTGTGTTATCGGTTTTCAGCATGGGAACGGTGAATTAATATAATAGGTGCCGGTGCTGCCCGGAAATAGAGACAGAGCAAGGCGATCAGCAGTGCAGGGCGGAAGCGGCGGAGGTATGGTAAACCCTCCGTTGCTTCTCTCCTGACCACAAAATTTCACGAAAGTTGTGCCAGCCAGATAGATCCATTACTCCCTGATTCCATAATATTGTAAAATTCGTTCCGAGTATCCGGAATTAAAACAAATTCTTAAAATTAGCTTCAACCTAACCTGTTGAAATTTTACCAACTTTTTTGGGCGGCAAATCGGTCTGAATATTGCAAGATGATCAACACGACTTGTGCGATTTGTGCATAGTATGACATAAACCAAAAAATAACAAAAAAAGAAAGGAGCAAATAATGATGTTAAAATCAGCTCCAATTAAATTGTGACAAAATCCCCGAATTGATCGGTCACAAGGAATCAAAACCTCTTCCCCGCCTGATTAGCTGGGGATAGCAAAAATGGAAAAATTAAGATGAAGAAAAAACTTTTAGCAGGATTGACAACCGGGATGTTGCTGTGCGGCATGGCGGGGGTGGCGGAGGCAGCGCTGACCGTAATCGGCACTGCGACATATGACCTTGACGGTGTGGGCGGGGCTGCCCCGATCGGAGAATTCAACCTGATCTGGGACAATGACAATAATGGTAATTCCGTAGTCTGGCTGGATTATACCCATACCGGTGCAACTTGTGGGGCGCAGAATGCCTGGGCCGCAGGGCTGGATTCGTCTTTAACCTATAATATTAATGCTGGTTATAGAGTTGCCTGGGATGATAACGCCTGGCGGCTGGGCAGTACCGTTGATGGTCCATATCAATGGGGTTGGAATGGCACCACCACAGCAGGTTATAACATTACCAGCTCGGAGATGGGCCATCTGTTTTATGAGGAATTGGGTAACCTGGCATATTACGATACTGCTGGAAGAAGTCCCCAGGCAGGATGGGGCCTGCAGAATACTGGAGATTTTAATAATTTAACTGCGTCCTGGTACTGGTCCAGCACGGAGTGGGCGGCCGTCAATCCGGGCTACGCCTGGACCTTCGACATGGACCGCGGCGGCCAGGTCTACGCCCTCCAGTCCTTCTACGGCGGTTCCGGGTTAGCCCTTCGCAACGGAGAAGTTTCTGCGGTTCCCGTACCTGGAGCCATTTGGTTGCTTGGATCAGGGCTAACAGGCTTGGCCGCCTTTGGAAAACGTAAAAGGGGGAGCAGCAGGCCAGGTGGGATCGGCGAAAGCCGGGAAGAGCAGCAGTGATTCGCTGCCCGGCGCCGGGTGGCGGCAAATGGGGTTTTTCATGTAAAGGGGTGGAGGAGCGGCGGCCTCAGCGCATCAGAAAATAAAGACAGAGTACGCCAATAAGAAGAACAGACAGGGTGATCCAGAGCGCAGGACGAAAGCAACGCCCGGCCGGTGGGGGTTGCTGCCTGATATCATCCATGACCCTGCTTTGCCAGCCGGCAGATGGTTCAACCTTATCTTTATTTCGGTGAACAGCGCGAAAGGTGTTGAAAATTTTTGAAAGAGCTTCCTTGCTCAGTTTCATAAATTCACCTGGTCAGTGATCCCTCAGCAGATCCTTGCAAAGTATTTTCAGCTTGGCCCTGGCCCTGAATGATCTGATTTTTACGTTGGCGACACTCCAGCCGAGCAGTTGGGCCGCCTCGCCGCAGGAATATTCCTGCAGATAAACCAGTTCCAGCACCATGCGGTCGGCCGGTGAAAGCTTGGCCAGCATCCAGGCCAGCATCTCCCTTGCCTCAAGCTGCCGGTGGCCGTCCGCATGGAACGCCTCCGACTCGTCGGTAACGGTCCTCTCCAGCCAGTCGACATGCTGGTCGGACAGGGCGCTGATGGGCACTTCCCGTGACCGGTATCTTTTTCTCCAGAAATCATAACATGTTCTCACGGCAATTGACGAGAGCCAATTTTTAAAATCTCCTTTATTGCTGAAATGCTTCAGGGACCGGTAGGCCCTGACAAAAACATCGTGGGCCGTCTCCTCGACAAACTGGGCGGCCATGTGGTTGTTGACGATGTGGAAAACAAGTTTCTTATGGCGCTCAATCAAACAGGCAAAGGCATTTACCTCGCCATGCAGAACCTGCGCGATGATATCGAGATCGCTTGCTTCGCTTGCCGGATTTTCCATGATGCCCCGTCTGTTGTCGTTTGGTAAGGAGATGACCTGCGACCGCAATATGTCGCCGGTCAGGCGAGAAGAAGACATACATTATTCTCGGCTTACCAACGCGAAAACTCACGTGAAGTTTTGTTAAAAAACGGGGTTGCATTATTAACAAAACTTTACATGTTTGACGAAACATTGCAGGGGCGGTGGGCGAACCGCCCGGGGGATCACGCAGGCGGTTCGTGTACGGCGCGGCATCGCGAACCTCTGCTCTTGCCTGCCCCTGTTCATAAAAAATCCACCAGGCTCAACTCCGTGACCTTGGCAGCGGCGGCCAGGGCTGCCTCATAGGCGGTGGTTTTGGCTGCAAGCTGCATGGCCGCCTCAACCAGGTCAGTGTCCTCCTTGTTTGACAGGTTTTCCTGGATGGCCAGGTCCAGATCATCATAGATCTGGCTCTGCACGGTGATACGGTTATAGGTCGCGCCGCAGGAGGAGACCTGGGAGGCAATCTCCTTCATGCATTGCTGGATGCCGGTAAGGGACTGGTCCAGGGCCTGGCTCTGCATGCCTGTCTCGGTCAGCCCGGACAAGCTGCAGGAAGTTGCTGCTGTCGTCAGTCAATGAAAAGCTGTAGCGCTCCGCCTCGCTGCTCGTAACCTGCAGCAGGCCGTCGGCATCCCAGCAGGAGGTCAGGCCGGGCACCCCGTCGATCTTGGCCGCCACGCTCTCCAGTGAATCATAGGCGGTGTCCACCGGGATCGCCACGGACAATTCATGGGGCGGATTGTAGGCATGATCAAAGACCGTGACCAAGAAACCGCCGTCGGTAAAGACCGTGCCGTCCTCCGGGTTCTCAAGCCCCGTGGCATTAGTGGACAGCAGAGCGGTGGTGTCATCGGCGGCATTGCCGCCCGTTGCCGCGGTATAGCCGCTGCCCAGCAGGGCCTGCTGCAGCTCATGGAGCACGTCGAAAATGCCGGTATCCGCCACCGCGTTCTGCCCGTTAACCCCAACGGTCAGGGTGCTGCTTACGCCGATCTTGATGCGCAGATCATGTTCATCGCCGGTATAGCGGACGTTGCCCTCCTGTTGGGCGATGGTGTCCACGGTCAAGAGACCGTCGCCGGCCGTATCATCCGCCTGGCCGGTAATATCGGCCCCGCCGTCCATACCCAGGGAGGCAAGGGCGCCGGTGGCCGACTCCTCGGCGTTTATGGTGAAGGGGCTGGCGGAGGAAAGAAAGACGGAGCCGAAATAGACTTTGTCCCGGGCCGCGGCCGGGTCAGCGCCGTTGAGGTGGCTCACCGACTCGCCGCTGGCGGAGGTGGTGACCTGGATGTTGCGTCCGTCGCCGGCGCTTAAGAGCAACTGGCCGCTGCTGTTTCGGCCGGCGGTTACCCCGGTTGCCGCGCTCCGGCTGTTGATGGCCTCGATAAGGGCATTGTCTTGGTCATCTGCCAGAATGTCCGTGGCTGAGGAGAAGATATCCACCCCGTTGATGACCAGATCCCCGCTGGTGAGCGTGCCGGCCGTAACCGCCTGCCCATTGGCGATCACGGCCGGGGTGACGGCGGCGCTCACCCCGGTCTCGGCGGAGACGGCATTGACGGCCGCGGCCTTGGCCGTGGCCGAGGCGTCGGCAAAGATGGTGGATACGGCATCGGCCTGCGGCCCAGGGACCTCAATACCGTTGATCAGCAGTTCGCCGTCGCCCAGCTGGTAGCCGTAGTCCGGGATGCCGTCGCCGTCCGCATCTTCGAGGCTGGTCAGCGGCAGGCTGAGGGGGGCGCAGGCCGAGCCGTTTGCCTGGTAATGATCCGCCAGTCCCTCCATAAAGGGGGTTGGTTCGCTGTCCGTGTAGCCGGTGGTGCGGTAGCCGCCGAAGATATACTTGCCGTTGATCTGGGTATTGGCCAGGGCGATGGCCTGCTCAAACAGGCTGTTGATCTCCCCGGCGACGATGTCGCGGTCCGTTTGACTCAAGGTGGCGTTGTTGGCCTGCAGGGTCAGATTGTTGGCCTGCATCAGCAGATCCTTCATCTGGGTGAGGGACGTTTCCGCCGCCGTGACCATGGTTTTGCCGTAGTCGAGATTCTCCTGGTACTGGCTGATGCTGGCGATATCGGAGCGCAGCCCCAGCGCCGTCACCAGGTTGACCGGGTTGTCCGAGATGCTCGCCATCTGTTTGCCCGAGGAGATCTGGCGATTGACCGTCTGGGTATCGCTGTTGAGCGAGTTCAGGTCATACTGCATATTGCGGTAAATCATGCGGGTGGTGATGCGCATATGTTCCTCCTCAGATGGTGTCCAGCAGGGTCTGCATCATTTCATCGGCCATGGTGATCAGCTTGGCGGCGGCGCTGTAGGCCTGCTGGTACTTGATGAGATTGGCCATCTCCTCATCCAGGGAGATGCCGGAGGCGGAATCGCGCAGATCGGTAAGCTGGTTGGCGAGCAGGGTCTGGTATTCCAGGTTGTCGGTTGCGGCCTGGCTGTCCAGGCCGATATCGCCCACCAGGGAACTGTAAAAATCATTCAGGCTGGTCTGGCTGCCGCCGGTAAAGGCCACATCTTCCCGGTCGCGGATATTGCTGAGCAGGAGGGCGTTGCTGTTGTTGCCGGTGTATATCTCCCCATCATCGCCCACCAGGCCGGCCGCGAGATAGTCCGGGTTGTCGGCCACCGTCTGGTTGATGGCCATATCCGCCGCGCTGCTGCCAGTGAAAAAGGTGTTCAGCTCCGCACTGGCAAGAAAATTGGAGTTGTCACCCCCAAAGGCGAACTGATGCTCGCTGTCCGGGGTAAGCACCAGCCGGTTGTCCTGGACCGAGGCCGTGAGCCAGGCCGGGCTGGCGCCGGTGGTGTTGGTGAGCGAAATATTGATGGCATCCGCCACATCCTGCAGGGTGTAGGCCCTGGTCAGATCAACGCTCACCGCATCCGGCCAGGCGAGGCTGCCGTCCTCGTTGTAGAGCCACAGGTCAAAGCCGCCCCCGTCGGTCTGCAGCTCGCCGGCATAGGCCAGACCCTGCAGCACGCCGCTTATCGAATTGTCGCTGGCCCGGAAGGTCAGTTGGCCGTCCCCTGCCGCGTCATCGCTGCTGATATTGCCGCCACCGAGCCCGAGCTGGTCCAGGTACGTATCGTTACTGCCGGCATCAACAGCAATAGCCCCGGTGGCAAAGAGCGACACCGTGCCGGTATTGTGCGTCGCATCCGCGCTGAAGCTGCCGTCGGTAAGACCAAGTTTGCCTTCCGCTGCCTCAGCGGGATCAATGCCGCTGATGACGATGGCCGACTCGTCGCCGGCATTGGTGTTGCGCAGGATAAGGCTGTCCGCGGCCCCGCCGTTGGTCCCGTCGCCCACCATCGCCTCCATGGTCATCTTTGGGATGTTTGCCGGGTCACTGTTATGGGAGGTGATGGCGCTGTTGATGGCGTCAACCAGATTTGCCGCGGTCTCACCGGCCGTCTCCGTGGCGGCGGCGGTGTAGGACACCTCGATGCCGCCCACCGTGAAGTTCACCGTTTCGCCGGCAGCAAGACCTGCGGTGATGGCCGCCCCGCTGACCTGGGTGGTGAGTTTGGCCGTGACTCCGCATGCTGCGGCGTTGATCGCCGCAGCCGTATTGGCTGATTTAGTGGTGGCCAGACCGTGACTTGCTGCGCCCCCATTGATCTTGCCGATGCTTGCGCCGTTGATTTCCAGGGTGCCGGCCGCGATGGACGTGCCTGCCTGTCCTGCATCCAGGGTAGCCGTGAGCAGGGCCGTATCAGGAATCTGTACGCTCTGCAGCTCCTCGCTGAAGGGCGCCAGTCCCACCCCCTGGCTGTACTGCTGGTTGATCTCCCTGATCAGGGCATTGGCAAAGGCGTCGAGCTGGCCCGCATAGTTGTCCGGGTTACCTTCCTCGATCTGGTCGAGAACCTCGGTCCAGCCCCCGATTTTCCCGCCGAGATCGCTGCCGCCCTTGATGGCGGTTGCGCTTGGTTCGCCGCCGGCATTTTCGCTGATCCAGGAAAGCCCGTCCTCATTCCAGGCAATGTCCCACTGCTTACCGGCATCCACCAGGCTGTGGCCGTCGGCCAGCATCACCGTGCAGGCCCCGTTGCCTGACTCGAAGGAGGTGATGTCCAGGTAGCCGGACAGTTCGTTGACCAGGGAATCCCGTTTGTCCCGCAGGTCATTCTGCTGGGCCGTGGCGGTCTCGGTGGAGCTGATCTGCAGATTGAGATCGGCGATCTGCCGGGTGATGGCATTCACGTCGCTCACCGCCGCATCCATGCTGACATTGAGCTCCGAGCGCAGTTCGCCGATGGCGGCGGTGATGTTCTGCACTTTATCGATCAGCAGCTGGCCCTGTTCCAGCACCTGCTGGCGGGAGGAGTCCAGTTCGGGGTTGTCGGACAATTCCTGCCAGCTGTCCCAGAAGGAGTTCAGCAGGTCACTTACCCCCAGGTCGCCGGTCTCGTCGAAGATCGCCTCCAGGATGGGGTAGGCCTCGCTTTGGGCCTCAAGATAGCCGAGGGTGGAATTCTGCTCGACAATCTGCCGGGTAATAAATTGATCATACTGGCGCATGATGCTGACCTGCTGGACCCCGTTGCCGAGATAGCCGATGCCGATGGCAGAGGAAGCGGCGGTGGTCAGGGTCAGGCTCTGTCTGCTGTAGCCCTCGGTATCGGCATTGGCGATATTATGACTGGCCACGCTGATGGCGGTCTGCTGGGCGAGCAGCGCCTCTTTGCCGATATTGAGAATGGTGGAGATTCCGGACATGTCAGTTCATCCCTCACGGAATTTTAAAGGAGAAATCTGTTCACAACCGCCATATTACGTGGTGCCGTTGTGCACCCCGATCACCGCTCCCACCTCAACCGGGATGGCGTTGTCCAGGGTCAGCACCGCCGTGCCTGACTGGTAATCGAGCCCGGTCACCGTGCCGGTGGTCTGGTATTCCACCTCTGCCTCGGTGCCGTCCGCGGTCGTGCCGTTCACCGTAAAAAGATAGAGACCGTCATCAACGGCGGTGCCCGCGCTGTTGGTGCCGTCCCATTCCAGGCTGTAGGTGGTATCAGCCTCAAGGCTGCCCAGATCCAGGGATTTTATGATATTGCCGGAGGAGTCGGAGATGTCCACCTGGCAGGTGGCGACGGCGGACCCCAGGGTGAATTCGCCGGTGCCCGGTTCCCCGTCACTTACCGCCACCACATTGGATGATGCCGTAACCTCGTTGCCCAGCAGGGAAATGAGCTGCACATTGTTCTGCGAAACCTGATAATCCAGGAGTTTTTCAATATTATTCGACATCTCCTGGGTGGCCTGCATGTTGCTGAGCTCCGCCATTTGCGAGACCATTTCAGAGGTGTCCGCGGGATCCAGGGGGTCCTGATTCTGGAGCTGGGTGATCAGCAGGTTCATGAAATCCTCGCTGTCCAGGGTGCTGTCTCCCACGGTCGTGTAAAGACTCGGCTCCTGATAGAGCAACGAACTGTCCAGGGCTGAAACGGTCATGGTTTTCCTCCTTTGTTTAAGCAACTTTTTCAACGCAACACCTGCGGGACTGCGGAGCCTCTGCACCTTGTTCATGGACGCCGGGCATGAAACTGAAGCGAATCCGTTCACTGTGCAGGCTTGACCATCCCTGGCCAGCTCCCTTTGTTGTCTTGAGTCGCCGGGGGGAAAGAGCCGGTTACATTTTTTTTGGTCAGCAATTTGGAAATGCCTCTTTCCATCTCAAGAGACATGGCAAATGCCGGGATATGTTGTAGGGGCACCCCTGGTGGGTGCCCCAGGTCGGGCTGCCCGTTGTTGCCGTTGTCCGGTAGGGTACCCGTGATGGCCAGCTTTGTGCCCACCGGGAATGAGGGCACCCACCAGGGGTGCCCCTACAACGCCATACTGCTGGCGGTCCGTGAACCGTTTCTACCTGTGACGAATCTCTCTATGTTTAATTTTTCTCGGGATTGACAAAAAAAGGAGGCAGGCAAAAAAAACGTAACCGGGCAGGGGGCCGGAGCGTCTATCCAATCATACACCCCTGTTCTCCTGCACCTTGTTCATGGACGTCGGGCAAACGCTAGAGCACGCATTGCCGGGATGAGCTTTACGGCAATGCGGCGAAGGGAAGAGGAGAAAAACATGGGTATTTCGAGTTCTTTATATTCCAGCATCAGCGGCCTGAACACCATGGGCAATGCCATGAGCGTGTTGAGCGACAACGTGGCCAACGTCAACACCGTGGCCTTCAAGTCGAGCCGGTCCACCTTTCAGGACGTGCTGTCCCAGGCCGTTTCCACGGCGGCGGGCAGTGCGCAGGTGGGCCGCGGGGTTACCCTGAGCACGGTGGACGGTCTTTTTGCCCAGGGGGCATTCGAGTCCACCTCCACGGCCACCGATCTTGCCATCGGCGGCCAGGGGTTTTTCATGCTGCGTTCGGACAACAGCGCCCAGGCGGACATGTATACCAGGGCCGGGGAATTCCGTTTTGACCAGGAGGGCAATCTGGTCAGTCCGGCCGGCTACTTTGTCCAGGGCTGGTCCATTGATTCGGCCACCGGCCAGGTGCAGGGCACCATCGGCGACATCACCATCGGCACCTCAACCCCGCCGGTGGAAACGGATCTGATGGAGGTAATCGTCAACCTGGATTCCACGGTGGATAACGAAACAGTCAGTGTTCCCCTCTATGAGGCCTGGAACGGCACCAATGCCGCGGCGGTCAACCCCTCCGACCCCATCGACGCCAATAACTACGAGTATACCTCCTCCATGACCGTCTACGACTCCAAGGGGGCCAGCCACGATATCACCATCTACTTTGACCGGACCGCCAACAACAACGAGTGGGAATTCCTGGTGAGCTGCGATCCGGCCGAGGATCTCCGGCTGCTCGAGGGCGACGAGCTGACGACCTATGCCCCGAACACCACCTATGACTATGAGGAGAATGCCGGGGCCGGGGCCTTGCTGTACGGCATCATCAATTTCAACACCTCGGGTGACATCACCAATATCGCCGCCTGGGATGTGCCGCCGGACGGAGAGGTTGATCCGGCCCTCGCTGAAAACCGTATCAATCTCGAACCGGGTGACAGCTATTACAGTTTTGACTGCAACTTCACCGGCGCCTCAACCAACCAGAGTGTTGAACTGAACTTCGGCGCCACCTTCAGCGGCCTGGTGACCAGTCAGACCCAGGTCCTGGTCAGCAACAGCGGGGCCTTCAGTAATGTGAACCTTACCGATAGCGTTACCAGCGCCACCACCTGGGACAGCGTCTATGACGGGGTCGGCAATGTGATGAGTGACGGGGATGTGTTTACCTTCAGCGGGTTCGCCAATGACGGCACCGCTGTTTCCGGCCAGTATGTGGTCAACGCCACGGACAAGGTGCAGGATCTGCTGGACGCCCTGAGCGCCACCTTCGGCGCCACGGCAGGTATTGATGCGGCAGGACGCCTGAAGCTCACCGATAACACCGGCGGGGAGAGCAGCCTGGCCATCAGCGGTTTTGTCACCTCGTCCCTCACCGGGGCCGATCCTTTCGGCGGGGGCGGCCTGGTGGAGGATCAATGGGCGGTGTCGGCAGGCCCGGCCAGCGCCGATGGCGGCGCCACGGTGATCAGCGACCCGAGCGTCCTGCTGACCACCATCGGCGACGGCACCGATACGGTAACAACGGGCGACGTCTTCACCTTCAGCGGCACGGCCGTGGACAGCAGCGATGTGACCCTGGCGGGCAACAATGTCTTCACCGTGGGGGCAACCAGCACCATCCAGGAGCTGCTTGATTTCATGTCCGCCCTGTATGAGGACGGGGATTCCGCCGGCCCAGGCAGCGGGCAGCTCACCGCGGAGCTTGATGACGCAGGTTTCCTGCGGCTCTTTGACAACACCGCCTCCGGCAATCTGGATGTGGTCATGGGCTTTGCCGATGCGGACGGCAGCGGCTTTGCTGATCCCTTCGGCGGCTCTTTTGCCATGCAGGACGCCATATCCGGCCAGATCAACATCACCACCTCCAAGACCGAGGTGATTTCTCCGGGCCGGGCCTTAAGCACGGCAACCGGCACCCCGCCGGCGATCAGCGCCGAAACCGCCTGGACCAGTGTCTACAGCGATGAAACACCGGGGACCGCGGCGAGCGGCGTCATCAGTTTTTCCGGCACCCGGGGCGACGGCACGGCTGTGACCTTATCCTATGATATTGATGCGGCCAAAGGGGCGGGGGAGACGGTGCAGGATCTGCTTGATCAGCTGGAAGAGGCGTTTGGCGCCGATGCCGGCATCGACGAGGCGGGCCGCCTGGTGCTGCGGGACCGGCTTGCCGACACGGCCACGGAAACCAGCGGACTGGCCATGACCGTTACCGGCTACGGCACCGGTCCGGAGATCTTCGGTCCGGCCGGGGACGCCTTTGAGACGGTGAGCGGCGATCTGCTGGCCGACGGCAGCCGGGAAGGGGATGTGGTCAGTTCCCTGTTTGAGTCCGAGGCCCTGGCCTCCACCCAGTATGCCAACAGCTCCACCACGGTCTTTCAGGACCAGGACGGTTTTGCCTCGGGCTTCCTGCAGTCCGTCTCGGTGGATACCGCCGGGGTGATAACCGGCCACTATTCCAACGGCCAGGTGCTGGGCAAGGCCCAGGTGGCCCTGGCCAATTTCAATAACCTCAACGGGCTCTACAAGGAGGGGGGCAATGTCTTCAAGGAAACCACGGAATCAGGCGCGCCGGTCACCGGGGTGCCGGGCAGCAACGGCCTGGGTTCCATCTCCTCCAATTCCCTGGAGCAGTCCAATGTGGAGCTCAGCGCCGAGTTTGTCAAGCTGATCACCACCCAGCGCGGCTTTCAGGCCAGCTCGAAGATCATCACCACCGCGGATGAGATGCTGCAGGATCTGATCAATATCAAGAGGTAAGGAATCGGCAAAAAACGGCAATCAGCCAGAGAGCACACCGCGGTCCCGCGGGGGCGGTTCGCGAACCGCCCCTACCCCTGCGGGCTCCTGCCTCAGTGGTTAATCCCCATGGCGGCGGCGGACAGGAATGGCATGCCGGCGCCAACTTGTTTGCAAAGCGGCAGGAACAGGGAGCATTCGAAGTTCTCCAGAAACTGGTTATTCCTCCATCCGGGATGATATACGCAAAAGCAATAATTCGCGCAAAATTGGCTTGTCAGGGAAAAAATATTGAAGTATTGCGAATATACAGTTCAGTCTCAATGAAAGCGCCGATATTTCCGGCCAAGAGAGAACTACGGAGACCCCTTCATTTTGGGTGATATACAGGTCTGTAGAATTACTTGTTCGGCTGCCAGGAGAGATAACTATGAACCTCGAAAAGACGCCGGTTATTTTTACGCCGGATAACGAACCGTACCTTGGTCGAGAATTGCTATTTCACTTCGATCAACTCATCTGCTCGGCCATGGAGCAGAATGCTGTCACTGCACCCACTTCTCATGGCAAGCCGCTTAAGGACCAGCAACGTATGGCTTGCCAGTAATCGCTCAGGCGCTCAGTATCACGCTGTCAATTAGGGAACTCATTCGGCAGGGCTACCTATCTGGCGCACATGTATTACTCCGAGCTTTGGTGGAGCGTTCAGCCATCCTGCTTTACCTTCACTTGCATCCAGATAAAATCGAAATATGGAATCGAGGCTGGCAATATAATGAAGCGCCTGGTCTCGCTAAAATGTTCGACGGTATTCAAAGCAAATGGGAACATGCTCCGTCATTTCGCGGTCGTGATCTGACAGCATCGATGAACAGTTTGTTGCATGCAAAACCTGACTCCGCTCCTTGGAATTTGGTGTCTCTGGGCGAGGACCAAGTTGGTCACGCTGTCTCCAAGATACTGAATCGTCCTGAACTATGCGACGATCTCTGTGCGAATGTGATTCCGTGGCTTGTTGTCATTCAGGCGATGATGGCAGCCTACTTCCCAAACAGTGGGTCGTCCGCCCAACAACCGCTTTCATCCGACGCCAAAAAGCGGCGCGCCTGAAGCGGAGCGTTTTTCCGGCGCTTCGCGCCGGAAGAATCGCGGGGCTGATGCGGTGCCCCTTCCCGGCGCGAATGCAGCGCCGGGAGAATTAGGGGCACGAAACCGGCCGCTTCGCGGCGGCTCAGCCCCGCGAATAACCATCCAAGCTATATCATATGGAGTCTGCGAGATAAACCAAGACATGTCAGCAACAACGGACGTACGGAGACTCGGTTACTACATATTTCAACGTGACGGAACTATGGATTCCGTCGTGTGTGGCGAAGTAGCGGGTGCGGATGTCCTCGCTGAGCTTCACGAAATAATTAGTGTCGTCTTCAACCTGCAACCGGTCATATTTGCTTTCGATATTATTGAAAGAAATTATCACGAGCTTGTAGCAGCACTTGATGCTCATCGATCGCGATTGAATAATTTGGCGAATCCTAACCTTGACTCTATATCTATTGTCATGGACGGGATAATATTGGCAGGGCAGAAGATCTCCAATTTTCTATCATCGTCCAGCTCCTTTCTTGCACAAACTGACACGCAACTCCGAAGCGTACACGGTGCAGACTCGCCCGAGTTGAATATGTGGAATGAAAAGCGGAAGAATCAGCATGCCTGCTATTTTTCATACCGATTTTTGTATGAACTTAGAAATTTTGCACAGCACAGGAGCCTTCCCCTTTCGAACTTCAATATATCCGGTGAACGATCCTTCAAAGATACTCCTATGCTCTTCAAAACAGGTGTCTCGATTTTGCGTGATGGGCTTCTCGGTGACGGATATGATTGGAAAAAACTTCGAAAAGAAATTCAGAAGCAACCCCCTGAGTTTGATTTGTTGCCCCTCATCACAGAGTACCTCCATAGTTTGCGTCAGCTCTGTTTGGAGGCGGTGAAGCTTCAAAATGTACAACTGGTCGAGTGCGCACGTTATTTTAATGTAGTGCGCAGAATATTGAATATCCCCCTGGGCGCAGTGCCCGTTATTTTTATCGGTGATTCAACCATAAAGGAGATACCGCCGTCGCGATTCGAAGTTATCCCAATGGAGCAGTTTGCATATATTCTTCAAGAATATAATGAACTTCTTAAGGCCTGCGAGACTTAGTGATGCTCAAAAGAGAGAGATGGAATAAGCAAAGTTTCAAGGAGAGAACCAAATATCATCAAATTTTTTGGCTAACAATCGGGTCAACCTGACCGCCGGAACATCGACGGCGCTGCGCGGCTAGCTTATTGGTGCGGTCAGGTTACCCTTGGCGTGTAATATTGCCATATCTCAATATCCGA
>CAVSQR010000012.1:0-11686 GCA_963729825.1 uncultured delta proteobacterium
AACGTATCGCTGTGGGCACTACCGTTTGCTGCCCGGAAGCCGCCCCCGGCTGCACCACGGTCTGGTACATCAGGTCTTGAAACTGCGCGCGCCGCGACTTGTAGCCGAGCGTATTGGCGTTGGCCAGGTTGTGAGCGATATTGTCTACGTTCAACTGCTGAGCCGTCATTCCGCTGGCGGCTGTGTAGAGTGCGCGAATCATACGATTTCCTTTGCGCCGTTTCTAGAACGACGAACCCACTTTCGCTACCGTCTCGATGGCTTGGCGGTTCATTTCGCCCGCCAGTCCCGCAGCCTTCTCGAGCATCTCGAACTGGCGCATGACGGCCACCAGCCGGACGGCCGCTTCGGCTGGACCGGTGTTCGAGTCTTCCAGCTTGCCCTGCTCGACCGAGACGCCTTGAGCGACGGCCGAACCAGCGGCGTCCGACCGGAAATAGCTCGCTCCCTGCTTCGTTAGAGCGTGATCGTCCTTGAAATCCACAAGCGCCAACTGGCCGGCCGCGGCGCCATCCTGACTGACCGTTCCATCCTGTGAGATGTCGACGGCTCGCGAGGGGTCTAGCGTTAGAGCGGCGCCATCGGATCCCCGAACTTCATAGCCTTCGGCGGTTACCACCTTCCCTCCCGCCGATAGGTGGAAACTGCCGTTTCGGGTGTACAACGCCCCTCCCTGCCCGTTCACCGCAAAGAAGCCTTTGCCGGACAGAGCCACGTCGAGAGGATTTCCTGTGACATGCACTACGCCTTGCGACTGGTCGACCCAGGGCCGTTCGACGACAGGCATGACCGGAGGCGAATCCTCGGCGGCGGCCTCCGCCGAGGCGTACAAGCTGTAGAACTCGCGGTCGGCTTTATAGCCGCCCGTGGAGGCATTGGCGATGTTGTTGGCCAGCATATCGAGCGACTCCATGCGCGCTCGCATGCCGCTGGCCGCGATGGCGGTGAGAGGATCCATGCCGGAAGAAGACAGAGCAAGCGCGTGTCCAAGCGGAGGGGGGAATGTAAGTGCCTCAAAAACCGTGCGGCGCGGCCGATGAGTCCGAAAGGAAGGCCGCTTGGGGCGGCAAGCGTTTGCCGCATCCCGCCGCAACGGCAATTTCTCGCCGCGCGCACTGCCGAAACGCTTTGAAACTGTGAGACGGCCCCGTTGGCCGACGACATGCATCAACCGGCTCCGTGAACTCCGGCGCACCCTCGCCTCTTCTTCGATCGGCGCGGTTTTGGCCAGTGCGCTCTTAGCGGCGCTAGAGGCCGGCCCGCAGCCAAGAAACGGCGGCGGCCACGCGGACGGCCCGGCGCCCGCCAAGCGCTTTCCCGCTGTGCTTGGGATGCTGATCGAGGACAGCCAGCCGGCTTCCCGTTCCAGCGGCCGACAGCCCTCCGAGTCCTCAACCTGCGCTCGGCCGGACCGATCGTCAGCCTTCGCAGAGGCTCTCCGCGCAGGAACCGATTTACGGAAAGCCGTTGCCTCTCTCCGTAACGCGCCGGGCGGCCCGAAGGCAGGCGATAAGGAGTCACGGCGGCTCGAAGGCGTCACCGAGGCGCCGGTCGAACCTGCGGCGGCCCGTTCCCATGACGCCGCGGAACCAGCGCCGGCCAGCGAACTCACCCGGATCGTAGCTGAGATTCCCGCCAACCCCGGGCAGATCTCGGACGGAACCGCGCTGCACGCCGCCGCCAACGATCGGGCGGCGGCCGATAGGCCCGGACAAGCCGCGCACATCCTGCAAGCCCATTCCCGTGTCCTATCCCATGCGCCGGTTGGCGAGACGACTCCACAAATCCAGACCCGCGGCGCGAGCGGCGCCGAGGCCTTCCGCACGGAGACCGCCGTTGATGCTGCGGGTCGGTCGGCTTACCCGGGAGCCTCTACAGTTCCCTCCCCGGTGGCCACGCCTGCGCACCGCAATCTGCAAAGCGATGCCGAACGGATCGCGCAAGAGTCCGCAGGATCCGCTCCGCGCTCGTCGCCTCTTCATTCGGCTTCACGCGCGCGAACAGGGAAATCGTCCGAATCGCTTCCGATCACGCACCTTCGCAATTTCCCTCGGGAGATGGAAGCCTGGAAGGCCTCTCCGTGGGATCCTCCGACGGCGTTCCCAGCATTGCGGAGGCTTTCTCCTCCTCGTGACGAATGCGGAGGCGGACTGCTACGAGCCACGTGCGGAGAAGGCAGCCGCCGGCCATGGATCTTAGTCGCTGCGGGCCCCCGTTACGCCGGTGGATCCGGGTGGGAATGCCGGCCCCTCGGCGGCAGCCCCCGGCGGGCCGCATGAGCCGTTGGAAGATGCGGGCACCGCTGCGGAGGGGGCCGTGCCGCGCCTCGCGCTCCGAGAAAAGGTCGGGAGTTTTGCCGCCGGCAATGAGAAAGCCACCGCAGTGGCCAGTGTTGGTCAGCGAGGTGGGCAGATTATGGCCGGCCCGTTTGTTGTGCACCCGCACCTTGAGCTCGGCCAGCTTGTTGTCCCGGTAAATGGGCATGACCTCCACCTCGGCTGCCGCCTTAAGGCGATTCACCGCCATTTCAAACTTATTGTGGGCATTGGCGGCCAGGGCCTCGTCCCCGCCTTTTTTGGCCGCCTGCTCCAGCAGATAATAGAGCAGGAAATTGGCGCCGTTGAAATAGTGGCGGAATTCACCCCGTTCAGGTTTTTTGAACTCATCGGCTGAACGGACAAAGGTGTCATAATCCACCATATGACAGTCCTGACAGGCGATATTTTTCACCGAATAAGGGCCATCCTTCCATTCCCGGTAGGTTGACTCAAGGGGCGTATGGCTTTCATAATGATGCACCTGGTGGCAGTTGGCGCAGAGCTCCGTGGTCTTGTGCAGGGGCTGCTCCACGCACTCATGGAATCCTTCTCCGCAATCCTCGCCAGGCTTGTAGGGGCCGTATTTGGTCAGCACCACGCCGTCCGCCGTTTCCTTGCCCGGGGACATGACGAATGAGCCGTTTTCCGGCTGGTGGTAGGGGGTTTGCCAGCCGGTATGACTCTTGACCGAGTGGCAGATATCACAGGAAACCCCATTGAGCGCTATGGAATTCAGCCCGGTCAGGCCGGGGCCTTTCACCTGCCCGGTCACCACACCCACCGGCGAATGGCATCCCTCGCACTGCCTGGCGATGTCATGGCCAACCGCCTTGACCGCCTTGTTCAGTTCACCCTGGTAAACCGGATCCTTGAAAGCCAGGGCGTGCATCGAACCGGTCCATTCCTCAAACTGCTGCGGATGGCACTCTGCGCATGTTTCCGGCGGGGTGAATTCCGCCTTGCTTTTTTCCCAGTTTACCAATGACGGCGCATAAGGGTAGAGCTGCGTATCGACCTTATCCATGGCTCCGGCCATTTGCGGCAGCAACATGGGCACTGCCAGCATTCCCATTACCAAAAATTCTCTCCCTATCATTTTTTTCTTCATGCCTCCTCCTTTTTTCACTTTACAATTTAGTTGATTAGGATATATTTAGTAAAAATTACTTATTTCAATATCAAATTTTATGTGTTTGTACAGCTGAAAAAATTCTTTCCAATTTAATTTTTTATTGCCGTCCGCAGCTCGCATCCGGACAGTCGGCTGCTGTTTTGCTGGACCTGAGCCAACGGTGAGCGGCACCATGAATGACTGACAAAGAATGTGATAAAATCAAACCTGAAATCACGAAAATAAAGGAGACTCACAATGGAGGAAAAACAAATGCACATGCCGCTTTTAGGAGACCTGTTCCCATCAATCACCGTCCAGACCACCCATGGCCCCATGACTATTCCCGGCGACCTGGAGGGGAAATGGTTTGTGCTTTTCAGCCACCCCGCCGACTTTACCCCGGTCTGCACCACGGAATTTGTCGGCTTCCAGAAAAGATTCGACAAATTTAAAGAAATGAACTGCGAGCTGATCGGTCTGTCCATTGATCAGGTTTTCTCCCACATCAAATGGATTGAATGGATCAAGGAAAAACTGGATGTGGAAATCCAGTTTCCGATTATTGCCGCCAACGACCATATCGCCATGAAACTGGGCCTGCTGCACCCGGGCAAGGGCACCAATACCGTGCGCGCCGTATTTATCGTCGATCCTTTCGGCAAGGTGCGCCTGGTGATCTATTATCCCCAGGAAATCGGCCGGAATATGGATGAGATCCTCCGCGCCGTCAAGGCGCTGCAGACCGCGGACAAGCAGGGAGCCATGCCGGCCGACTGGCCCAATAACGAACTACTCGGCGACCGGGTCATCGTGCCGCCCGCCGGCGATGTCTTCCTGGCCAAGGACCGGCTCAAACAGTACGAGTGTTATGACTGGTGGTTCTGCCATAAACCACTGGAGAAATAATCTTTGCTGTTGCCTGTTTACGGGTGTCCTGCGGGGCACCCGTTTTTTTTGGCGGGCATGGCTTCTTTTCGCCTCTCTCCCGTCCCAGGCAAGGCAAAACAGCTAGGCGCCAGGGCATGAGTCCATCACCCGAAACTGTTTGCTTCCCGCCGGAACCTATCGCCCTGCCTGCGGGTCCGGGCCAACTGCGGCCATTTAAGGCATATAAAAAAATAACTTACCGTTATTTCGTAATTTTTCACTTACAAACCGCACCTTCTCGCCGCCCTGCGACAATATGCCGGAAGCCTATCTCAAGTTGCTGCCTCATTGCGTCGTTTGTTAACGCCAACCAGACAAAATTCGCATTCCAGCTTTTCTCCGTCACGATTGCCGGACGTATCCGCGCACATCTATCCGGCACCATTTTTTAATTATTTCCTCTTTTTTCAAATAGTTACAAGCAAAAACCGCCTTCTTTACTCTCCCAAGCACCATACCACAACACTGTAGCATGACCCTGCCACACATTGTGTTGCACTACACACCCACCACACCCAGCCTGCCTGCGACCAACTGCCGCGTTATAAAATTTTATTTTTTAATTTCAAATGGTTACATTATTTTCTGCTGCCGCGGAGCCCCTTGGCACGGCTGATGCTTATTACATGAAATCAAAGACAATTACTGACGCAAGGACAGGCAAGAGGAGGAACACCATGAACGTAACAGCTAAGACAACCGCAACAGCACAGGCCCATGAACAAGAAGCCATCCCTCAGATCGGCATCGGCTTGATCGTCATCCTGAGCGCCCTGATCGGCACCTGGGGCGTTGCCTGCCTCATCGGCGGCATCTCCCAGTACGGCATCGCCGGCATGATCCAGGGTTGGGTTTCCGCCATAATGGGCGGCTGACAATTATTGACAATTATTAAAGAATAAAACATATCGCAGAATCTCAAGGAGGCACACCATGAAAGCTACTACGACCGCAAACACCACCATCGTTGATGACACCAGCCAAGAGGCGATTGATCAACAGGCAGCCGAAGTCGGCTTGGGCGTTATCGTTGCAGTCACCGCCCTGAGCGGATTATGGGGTGCAACCTGTCTGCTCAGCGCTCTTGCCCAGCACGGTATCGTCCGGTTGGTCGCAGGATGGCTGGAAGCAATCCTCGGCGGCTGACAAGGTCTTCAACTTAAACCGCTCTTCCTTTTACAGGAGTCGGGAGAGCGGTGAACATATTCATCAATTGATAATTGACAGGGAGAATATCATGGAATCACAGGAAAGAACAACCAAGGGATCTGGAGTATTTTTCGGCATTGCCGCAGCAATCGGCGGCATCATCGGTATCTGGGGCATCACCATGTTTGTGGGCGGTCTTGCCTCGGTTGACTGGCAGGTATCCGAAATGTTCCGGCAGTTTCTGGTAGCAACCGGTAACCTCGGCGAATACGAGACCATGGTTGATTACTATACCCACATCAAGGGTGTGGAATACCTCATCGCCGTGGCCTTCTTTGTCGCCTTCCCGGTTTATTACAAATCCCTCAAACCGAAAGAGATTGAAGCCCCCACCAGATAAACAGCTCTCTCACCTTCTGTTTCAAAGCGGCGCATGATCCTCACCATGCGCCGCTTCTTTTTTGCTCACCCTAAAACCCCGACTATTCCCTATTGATATCCCCTTGAGTTCCCAAAAGCCCAGCGAAAGGAGCATCCACCCGGAACCCCGAGGGGGTCAACATACCACAGTTTTTCCACCATACCCCAGCCGGATTTGTTTTTTGCTTGGCAATCAAACAAAATGAAAACAGAACTGCCCTTGCCCGTGTCTGCCCATGCAAAACAGCTGTTGCATGAGCGTTGGTTTCCCTCAAATATTGTTTGCTTATCCCTTCCAGGCGCCACAACACTGTAGTATTTTCATGCCACACATTGTGTTGCACCACACTTCCTGCCACACTCCACCCGCCCGCAAATAATTGCCGAGCTATAAAATTTTACATTTAATTTCAATTAGTTAAATTATTTTCTGCTGTTGCGAAGGCTCTTGGCACGACTGGTGCTATTACTATAATCAAAGACAATCACTGACCAAAAGACAGGCAAGAGGAGAAACACCATGAACGCAACAGCTAAGACAACCACAACAGTACAGGCCCATGAGCAAGAAGCAGTTTCCCAGATCGGCATCGGCTTGATCGGCATCATGAGCGCCCTGATCGGCACCTGGGGCGTGACCTGCCTCATCAGCGGCTTGTGCCAGTACGGCGTCGTCGGCATGATCAAGGGTTGGGTTTCCGCAGTAATGGGCGGCTGACAAATTCTAAAGATTTTTTAAAGCATTTCGCAGGATAACTTAGGAGGCACACCATGAAAGCTACTACGACCGCAAACACTACCACCGTTGACATCACCAACCAGAAGGCCATTGACCAACAGGCCGCTGAAGTAGGCTTGGGAGTTATCGTAGCATTCACCGCCCTGAGCGGATTATGGGGTGCAACCTGTCTGTTCAGCGCTCTTGCCCAGTACGGTATCGTCCGCCTGGCCGCAGGATGGCTGGAAGCAATCCTCGGCGGCTGACAAGGTCTTCAACTTAAACCGCTCTCCCTTTTACAGGAGTCGGGAGAGCGGTGAACATATTCATCAATTGATAATTGACAGGGAGAATATCATGGAATCACAGGAAAGAACAACCAAGGGATCTGGAGTATTTTTCGGCATTGCCGCAGCAATCGGCGGCATCATCGGTATCTGGGGCATCACCATGTTTGTGGGCGGTCTTGCCTCGGTTGACTGGCAGGTATCCGAAATGTTCCGGCAGTTTCTGGTAGCAACCGGTAACCTCGGCGAATACGAGACCATGGTTGATTACTATACCCACATCAAGGGTGTGGAATACCTCATCGCCGTGGCCTTCTTTGTCGCCTTCCCGGTTTATTACAAATCCCTCAAACCGAAAGAGATTGAAGCCCCCACCAGATAAACAGCTCTCTCACCTTCTGTTTCAAAGCGGCGCATGATCCTCACCATGCGCCGCTTCTTTTTTGCCCGCAGCAATACCCCCGGCAACGAATCAACGTTGCAGGCAAATCCTTTCAGCAACCATGCTTCATGAGAAAATCCTCAACCATCTCCTGCATGATATCAAGCTGGCTGCGTCCTGTTTCATGGATGATGATCCAACTGCAGCGGTGAAATGCCCGGTAAAGGTCCGGCCGGATCTTGATGGTCAGCGATTCGAGACAATCACCCGCCACCGGATGCAGCCTGTTATCCTTCGGGCCGGTCGCTTCATTGTTACCAGTTTTCACGTCAACAATTCCTTTATGCGAATAAATTCCTCTTTTCGTTTAAAAAATGCCTCAACTACCCGGGGATCAAAATGACGGCCTTTTTCTGCCTGAATAATCCTTTCCGCCTCGGAAACGGGGAAAGCTTCCTTATATACCCGCACCGTAGTCAAGGCGTCAAAGACATCCGCCAGGGCAACGATGCGTGCTTCCAGGGGAATGGCCTCGCCGCTCAGACCGTTGACATAGCCGCTGCCGTCCCACTTTTCGTGATGGAAGTAGGCGATATTGCGGGCCATGGGGTCGATCTCCGCATTATCGAGCATGCGGTGGCCGATAACCACATGCTGCTTCATGGACTCAAACTCTTCCGGCGTATAGTTGCCCGGCTTTTTTAAAATGACATCGGCAATGCCGACCTTGCCGACATCATGCAATGAAGCATAGAGCCTGATACGCTTGACAAAAGCCCGGTCCACCCCATAGGTATCCGCCAGCAGCGTGGCATACTCACTCACCCTTCTGATATGATTGCCTGTTTCATCATCATTGGCCAGATTGGCATTCTCCAGCACCGTTACCAGACCCAAGGACATTTTTTCAATGGTCCGGGTCTTCTCATCCACCAGATGGGAGAGATGTTCTTCCCGGTCGGCCAGCATCCTGTTCTTCTGGCGCAGCTCATCCTGCAGATTTTTCAGGCGGAGCTGGGCCTTGACCCTGGCCAGCAGCTCATCCTTGTTAAAGGGCTTGGTCACATAATCGACCCCGCCGTTGCGGAAGGCTTCCACCTTGCTTTCCACGTCCGTCTTGGCGGTGATAAAGATAATCGGAATTTCCCGGGCCTTCTGTTTATCCTGCAGAAGGCGGGAAACCTGAAAGCCGTCTATGCCCGGCATCATGATATCAAGCAGTATCAGGTCCGGCAGATCATGCTCGATCATATCGAGCACGGCGGCGCCATTGGCAGCCATGCGAATCTGGCAGTCCAGGCTCTGTGCCAGCAGTTCGGCCAGCAGCCTTCTGTTCTGGGCGATATCATCAACGATCAGAATTTTATTCTGGGTCTTGGCAGGTGTTACCATTGGGTAAAAACGTCTCCAGTTTTCTGATGAGCTGCGGCAGGGCCTCATCATCAAAAGTTGCGGCAATCTGTTGCAATTCCTGCTGCAGATCGCGTATTTCCTTAATATAGATAAAATCGGCAAAAGAGGTGGCCAGAATGCGGATCTGGTCCGGATTGAAAATCTTCAAGTTCTTCTGCAACACCTCAATGGCCTGGGCAATCTGAAAACATAATTCCCGGCTGAGCACAAAATTCTCACTGGCGGCAAAAGGCTGGGCAGGCTGCTCATCCCCTCTGTTTTTCCGGATAGCCAGTGAATACTTGTCAGCAACCAGCAGATAAATTTTCAGATAAAATATCCCCAGCTCAAGCGGCTTGGCCAGATAATCATTACAGCCGATCCGGAGAAATTTTTCCTTATCGCCCGGCATGGCTTCACCGGTCAGGGCAAGGACATAGAGGTTCTGCAACCTGTCGTTTTGGCGGATGCGCGTAATGGTCTGCATCCCGTCCAGCACAGGCATCTGCATATCGAGAATCAGCAGATCGAAATCAGCTTCCTCAAGCCGGTCCAGGGCCTCCTGGCCATTGGCGGCAACGACGGTATCGAGGCCGAGATTGCGCAGCATTTCCCGGATGAGATTCTGATTCATTTCATCGTCTTCAGCCAGCAATACCCGCAATTTCACCCCGGCGTCCGCCAGGGCTGCGGTCAGCATTTCCCCGGATATATGCACATCCTGTTCCGGCGCGGCCCCCTTCTCCGTTGCCGCCGATTTCTGCAAAGGCAGCCGCACGGTAAAAACCGAGCCCCTGCCGATATCACTTTCCAGGCTGATTGAACCGTTCATCAACGAGACCAGACGGCTGGTGATACTCAGACCAAGGCCTGTCCCGCCATACTTGCGGGTGGAGGCGGAATCACCCTGCTGGAACTCGGAAAAAATGACCTTCTGCTGTTGCCGGGAAATACCGATCCCCGTATCCGCGACCGTGAAAGTTGCCGTGTCGTCCGCATAGCTGCAATGGAGAGTAATGGAACCTTTTTCCGTAAATTTAAAGCTGTTGCTGAGCAGATTGACCAGGATCTGGTTCAGGCGAATGCTGTCGCCGATCACCCAGTCCGGCATGTCAGCGTTGCCGGAAAGGCGAAAATCAATGCCCTTTTCTGCGGCAGGCGGGGAAAACGTCTGCCCGAGATCGTTCATGGCCTGGCGCAGGGAAAATTCCTGGGGCACGATTTCCAGCTTGCCCGCCTCAATTTTGGCAAAGTCGAGAATATCATTAATAAGCGCCAGCAGATTTTTGCCGGCCCTGCTGATGGTGCCAAGCCGCTTTTTATCCACCGGGTTTTCCGCATCCATCAGCATCAGATCGGTATAGCCAAGGATAGCGTTCAAGGGGGTCCTGATCTCATGGCCCATGTTGGCCAGAAAAAAGCTTTTCATCCGGCGGGCCTCCACCGCCTCCTGTTTTGCCTGCTGCAGGGAGCGTTTGATCTCCTGCAGCGGGGTCGTTTCCGCGCCGTAAATACGGATCAACCTGTTTTCCGGGATAAATTTCACCCGCCGCTCAAAATGAGTGCCGTCGATATCGACTGCATCGGCAAAATCTTTCCACAACTTTTCATCAAAAAAAAGCAGCCGGGAATCGAGTCCCGTCAGCAACGGATGATCGAGGCCATCCCCGCCTGCAGAATAGCGGCGCATGCATGCCGGATTGGCATAGGTGATCTGGCCATGCAGATTAATTTCGATGATCATATCGGCATTCTCTTCAGGAAAAGAGGCCAGACGGTGCAACTCCAGCCCAACTCTCCTCTGCTCGGATATATCCACCTTTACCACGACAAAATGACTGATCGCGCCACGCCTGTCTTTAAGAGGGGCAATGGAGACATGCTCCCAGAACTTCTCCCCATCCTTTTTTCTGCTCAGAACCTCTCCCTGCCATGGCTGACCCGACCGGAGGCTTTCCCACATGGCAAGCATTTGACCCTCAGCCGGTTCACCGCTGATCTCCCGCAGATTCCTGCCAATGGTCTCCTCAGCCTGATACCCGGACAGCAGACAGAACGCCCTGTTGACCGAGACAATATCACCCAGGCGGTCGATAATAACCAGGGCGGCACTGTGCTGCTGCAAGGCCTGGGAGATAAGAGACTCTTCCTCGGTTTGTTCACGGGAACGGTAGTACTGACAGACCGCCACGCCAAATGCCGACAGCAGGGCAAAGACCGCCCAGGCGATGAAAAACTGTCTGAGAAAAACAACGTTGGCCACGCTCAGCGGGCTGATCGCAAACTGATTGATAATTTTCCAGTAAAAATCATTGCCCCGGCCATCGGCGATGTTTGTTGCCTCATCCTGTCCCGCGCCGGACGCACCTTTGGTCTTGGCCGGATGATAGGTGCTGAAAGTGATGATTTCCTGCCGGTCCTGAAACTGTCCGTTGTCCGCAGTGGCGATTTCCCCCCAGCTTTCCGGGTAGCGGATGGCAAATGAGTCGTTTCCGCTCTCCGGCACCTTGCTGTCATGAAGGTCTCCTGCCCGGAGGAACTCGTTTCCCCACCTGTTTACCAGCGAAACCCCACCTGGAAAGGCAGCGGCGATCTCCTGCAGTTCCCTGACAAAATACAGCATCCGGCATTCAATAACCACTATCCCCTGGTTGAGCCCCCTGCCGTCAAATACCGGGGTGGCGGCAACAAGCAGCGGCTCGACTCCGCCTTCTCCGCCTGCCGTGCCGGCATCCTTACCGGAATCAGCCAGATACATCTCACCTTTGCCGAGCAATTTGGTTTGCTGAAAAAAGGCGGCCTGGGAGTTATCCGACAACTTTTCACCTGGGATTATTTCCGCAGACTGGGATGAGGAGCTTACCCTGACAAGGACAATGCCGCTGGCTGACAGATAGCTTATACGGGCATAGCCATCCCTTGTTGCGGCAAATCCCGCGTATTGTTGGGCCAGCTTCTGACGTGCGTCATCATCTCCAT
>CAVSQR010000013.1:0-19228 GCA_963729825.1 uncultured delta proteobacterium
GCGGCGATGATGAGGCACGTCAGAAGCTGGCCGAACAATACGCGGTGTTTGCCTCAGCACGGGACAGCTATGCCCGCATAAGCTATCTGTCAGCCAACGGCGTTGTCCTTGTCAGGGTAAGCTACTTGGCGCAGTCTGCGGAAATAACCCCGGGGGAAAAGTTGTCGGATAACTCCCGGGCCGCCTTTTTCCAGCAAACCATGTTGCTTGGCAAAGGCGAGATGTATCTGGCTGATTCCGGTAATGATGCCGGCACAGCAGGCGGAGAAGGCGGAGTCGAGCCGCTGCTTGTTGCCGCCGCCCCGGTATTTGACGGCAGGGGGCGCAACCAGGGCATGGTGGTTATTGAATGCCGGCCGCTGCATTTTGTCAGGGAGCTGCGGGAGATCGCCGCTGCCTTCCCGGGCGGGGTTTCGTTGGTAAACAGGTGGGGAAATGAGTTCATCCGGGCAGGAGTTCATCATGACAGCAAGGTGCCGGAAAGCGGGAATGACTCATTTGCCATCCGGCATCCGGAAAGCTGGGGCGAAATCGCCTCTGCGGACCACGGACAGTTTCAGGACCGGCAGGAAATCGTTACTTTCAGCACCTATCATCCGGCCAACACCCGCGGTGCGGCCGGCGTGGGACAGGATGGGGCAACAAATATTGCCCAAGGCCAGGCCGCTGATTTTTATTGGAAAATTATTAATCAGTTTGCCTCCAGCCCGCTGAGCGCGGCCAATGTTGTTTTTCTCAGGCGGTTTTTCATCGCCTGGGCGGTCCTTGCCCTGCTGTCGGCATTGGGCGTGGCGGTCTGTCAGTTCTACCGTTCCCGTGAAAAAACCGAGGAAGAGTCGCTTATCTCCCAGGCCTTGCAGCAGCACAGTTCCGCCCTGGTTATTATCGACCGTCTGGGTGATATTGTCTCGGTCAACAGGGCGTTCTGTCTGCTGTCCGGGTACCAGGCTGAGGAGGCCATCGGCAGGAATCTGCGGGAGATCAGCGGTGAACCGGCTGAGGGTCCTATGCTTGCCATGTGGGAAAGCCTCCGCTCGGGTCAGCCGTGGCATGGAGAAGTCCTGGGCCGAAAAAAGGATGGGGAGAAGTTCTGGGTGCATGTCTCCATTGCCCCTCTTCAAGACAGGCATGGCGCGATCAGTCATTTTGCCGTGGTAAAGGAGGATATATCCGAGCAGCGGAGAGTTTTGCTTGAGTTACACCGCCTGGCCTCTTTCCCTGAAGAGAATGCCGATGTAATCATCGAAATCAATCTGCATGGCCAGATCACCTATGCCAATCCGGCATGCATGCACCGTTTTCCCGCGGCCGGGGATGGCCCCGACCATCCGCTGCTGGCGGGTCTCGATTCCCGGCTGCTATTTTTTGATGAGAAGTTGTGGAAGGATTTTGCCGATACAGTCGATATCGACGGCACACATTTTGAGCGGCGGGTGAAATTTATCCCGGAGAACAGGTTGATCCGTATTTACGGCGCGGAAACGACCCCGCTGCAGGAGATCAAATGCTCCCTGCAGCAGGCAAAACAGGAGGCGGTGGAGGCCCGCCGGATGAAAAGTTTTTTTCTGGCCAACATGGGTCATGAGATCAGAACCCCCTTGAATGCCATCCTCGGCTATACCGACCTGATGCTGATGGATGCGGAAAACCCGGTGGACAAAAAGCGGCTTGGCACCATCAGCAGGGCCGGCAAAAATCTGCTGGCGCTTATTAATGACATTCTCGACTTTGCCGAAATTGAGGCGGGCAAGCTGGAAATCGTGCCCCAGGAATTTTCCCTGCGCCAGGCCATGAACGATCTCGGGCAGATGTTTTCCGCGCCTGCCGCAGAAAAGGGCATTGATTTCCGCCTTTCCGGCAACGCTGACATGCCGGACTGGGTAATCGGCGACAGCATTCGCCTGAACCAGATCCTGGTTAATCTGCTCAGCAACAGCTTTAAATTTACGGAAAATGGTTCCATTACTCTCCATTGCAGCTATGCGGAGGACATGGCAACTTTCACGGTTGCTGATACGGGAATCGGTATTTCCCGGCAGCAGCAGAAGGTCATTTTTGCCGAGTTCCAACAGGGGGATTCCGCCTCCACCCGCAAATATGGCGGAACAGGCCTTGGCCTGAGCATCACCAGTCGCCTGGTTTCGCTGATGAACGGCTCAATCAGTCTGGAGAAGTAGTATCGGCAAGGGATCGGTTTTTACCGTGCGCCTGCCTTTGCAGAAATCGGCGGCAACGGAGAAGGGTACCGCCCCGGAACAGGATGTGCTTATATCCGGGGAAATGCTGACAGCAGCCCTGGCGGACGCCGGGGTAAAATTGCGGGTATTGCTGGCTGAAGACGATGAAATGAACCAGAATCTCATCAGGGAAATGCTGCGCAATCTCGGCCTCGATACCGTGGTTACCGCCAATGGCCAGGAGGCCCTGGACCGGCTTGAGGAAGCTGATTTCGATCTGCTGATTCTCGATATGCAGATGCCTGTGCTGGACGGCATGCAGACCATTACGCGCATCCGCCAAAATGACAGATTGCAGAACCTCTATGTCCTTGCCCTGACCGGTGAAGCCATGCCGGGGGATAAGGAAAAATTTCTCCGGATCGGTTGTAATGACTATCTGGCCAAGCCGCTTGAGCTGGGGGTATTTTACCGGAAAATTTATCTGCTGGTTGCGGACAAGTATTCACTGGCTATCCGGAAAAACAGAGGGGATGAGCCGACTGCCCAGTCTTTTGCCGCCAGTGAGAATTTTGTGCTCAGCCGGGAATTATGTATGCAGATTGCCCAGGCCATTGAGGTGTTGCAGAAGAACCTGAAGATTTTCAATCCGGACCAGATCCGTAATCTGGCCAGCACTTTTGCCGATTTTGTCTATATTAAGGAAATACGCGATCTGCAGCAGGAATTGCAGCAGATTGCCGCAACTTTTGATGATGAGGCCCTGCCTCAGCTCATCAGAAAACTGGAGACGTTGTTACCCCATGCTAAGACCTGCCAAGATCCAGAACAAAATTCTGATCGTTGATGATATCGCCCAGAACAGAAGGCTGCTTGCCGAACTGCTGGTGCAGAGCCTGGACTGTCAGATTCGCATGGCTGCCAATGGCGCCGCCGTGCTCGATATGATCGAGCATGATCTGCCGGACCTGATACTGCTTGATATCATGATGCCGGGCATAGACGGTTTTCAGGTTTCCCGCCTTCTCCAGGAGAAGCAGAAGGCCCGGGAAATTCCGATTATCTTTATCACCGCCAAGACGGATGTGGAAAGCAAGGTGGAAGCCTTCCGCAACGGCGGGGTTGATTATGTGACCAAACCCTTTAACAAGGATGAACTGCTGGCCAGGGTCAAGGCCCAGCTTCGTCTGAAAAATCTGCAGGATGAGCTGCGCCAGAAGAACAGGATGCTGGCCGACCGGGAAGAACATCTCTCCCATCTGGTGGATGAAAAGACTCTGACCATTGAAAAAATGTCCCTGGGCCTGGTAACGGTGCTGGAGAATGCCAATCTGGCCAATGATGATGAAACAGGCAATCATATCAGAAGGGTGAGTGAGTATGCCACGCTGCTGGCGGATACCTATGGGGTGGACCGGGCTTTTGTCAAGCGTATCAGGCTCTATGCTTCATTGCATGATGTCGGCAAGGTCGGCATTGCCGATGTCATTTTAAAAAAGCCGGGCAACTATACGCCGGAAGAGTTTGAGGCCATGAAGCAGCATGTGGTTATCGGCCACCGCATGCTCGATAATGCGGAGATCGACCCCATGGCCCGCAATATCGCCTACTTCCATCACGAAAAGTGGGACGGCAGCGGCTACGTCAACGGTCTGAGCGGCGAGGCCATTCCCCTGGAAGCACGCATTGTTGCTCTGGCGGATGTCTTTGATGCCTTGACCACGGTGCGGGTATATAAGGAAGCTTTCCCCGTTTCCGAGGCGGAAAGAATTATTCAGGTAGAAAAAGGGCGTCATTTTGATCCCCAGGTAGTAGAGGCATTTTTTAAACGAAAAGAGGAATTTATTCGCATAAAGGAATTATTGACGTGAAAACTGGTAACAATGAAGCGACCGGCCAGGAGGACAACAGGCTGCCTCCGGGGGAGGGTAATTGCCTCGAATCGCTGACCATTAAGATCCGGCCGGATCTTTACCGGGCTTTTCACCGCTGCAGCTGGATCATCATCCATGAAACCGGACGCAGTCAGCTTGACATCATGCAGGAGATGGTTGAGGATTTTCTCATGAAGCATGGCTGTTAAAGGGATTTGCCTTCACGGTTGATTCGTTGCCGGGGGGTTATGCTGCGGGCAAAAAAGAAGCGGCGCATGGTGAGATCATGCGCCGCTATAAAACAGAAGCTGAGAGAGCCGTTTAGCTGGTCGGTGCTTCAACCTCTTTCGGCTTGAGGGATTTGTAATAAACCGGGAAGACGGCAAAGAAGGCCACGGCGATGAGGTATTCCACCCCCTTGATGTGGGTATAATAATCAACCATGGTCTCGTATTCGCCGAGGTTGCCGGTTGCGACCAGAAACTGCCGGAACATTTCGGATACCTGCCAGTCAACCGAGGCCAGACCGCCGACAAACATGGTGATGGCCCAGATGCCGATGATGCCGCCGATTGCCGCGGCAATGCCGAAAAACACTCCAGATCCCTTGCTTGTTCTTTCCTGTGATTCCATGATATTCTCCCTGTCAATTATCAATTGTTGCATATGTCCACCGCTCTCCCGACCCCTGGTAAAAGGGAGAGCGGTTTAAGTTGAAGACCTTGTCAGCCGCCGAGGATTGCTTCCAGCCATCCTGCGGCCAGGCGGACGATACCGTGCTGGGCAAGAGCGCTGAACAGGCAGGTTGCACCCCATAACCCGCTCAGGGCGGTGAATGCTACGATAACTCCCAAGCCTACTTCAGCGGCCTGCTGGTCAATGGCCTTCTGGCTGGTGATGTCAACGGTGGTGGTGTTTGCGGTCGTAGTAGCTTTCATGGTGTGCCTCCTGAGTTATCCTGCGAAATGCTTTAAAAAACTCTTTAGAATTTGTCAGCCGCCCATTACTGCGGAAACCCAACCCTTGATCATGCCGACGACACCGTACTGGCACATGCCGCTGATGAGGCAGGTCACACCCCAGGTGCCGATCAGGGCGCTCAGGATGCCGATCAAGCCGATGCCGATCTGGGAAACTGCTTCTTGTTCATGGGTCTGTACTGTTGTGGTTGTCTTAGCTGTTGCGTTCATGGTGTTTCTCCTCTTGCCTTTCTTTTGGTCAGTGATTGTCTTTGATTAATAGTAATAGCACCAGTCGTGCCAAGAGCCTTCGCAACAGTCGGAAATAAAATAACTAATTGAAATTAAAAATAAAATTTTATTGCGCGACAATTATTCACGGTTGGGTGTAGTGTGGCAGGAAGTGTGGTGCAACACAATGTGTGGCGGGAAAATGCTACAGTGTTGTGGTGCCGGGAGGGGCAAAGAAACGGAATCTGAGGAAGAACAACGCTAATGTAACAGCTATTTTGCATGGACCGCCCACGGGCCGGGACAGTACTGTTTTCATTCCGATAATGCTTATTCGTCTTCATGCCGGGTTACCGGGCAACATCAAAGCCGGCAGGTAGGATGGTGCAGGAACTGGGGCAGGCTGACCCTGGATGTTCTCTATTGTTAATTACACTGACCGGGTTTAGAGTGACCACAAAAAAAGCGGCGCATGGTGAGGATCATGCGCCGCCGGGGAACGAAGGAGAAAGAAGAGGTTTTATTTGCTGGGTGCTTCTACCTCTTTCGGTTTAAGGGATTTGTAAAAAACCGGGAAGACGACAAAGAAGGCCACGGCGATGAGGTATTCCACCCCCTTGATGTGGGTATAATAATCAACCATGGTCTCGTATTCGCCGAGGTTGCCGGTTGCGACCAGAAACTGCCGGAACATTTCGGATACCTGCCAGTCAACCGAGGCCAGACCGCCGACAAACATGGTGATGGCCCAGATGCCGATGATGCCGCCGATTGCCGCGGTAATGCCGAAAAAGACTCCAGATCCCTTGCTTGTTTTTTCCTGTGATTCCATGATATTCTCCCTGTCAGTTATCAATTATATAGGTTGATTACTCTTCCGGTTCCTGTCAAAGAAAGAGCAGTTTGTATTGAAGGTCTTATCAGCCGCCGAGGATTGCTTCCAGCCATCCTGCGGCCAGACGGACGATACCGTGCTGGGCAAGTGCACTGAGCAGACAGGTTGCACCCCATAATCCGCTCAGGACCGTGACTGCTATGATAACTCCCAAACCGACTTCTGCTGCTTGTTGATCAATCGCATCTTGGCTGGTGTCATCAACAATGGTGCTGTTTACGGTCGTATTAGCTTTCATGGTGTGCCTCCTTGATATCAAGCGTTATGTTTTTTTATAATTGTCAGCCGCCCATTACCGCGGAAATCCAACCAGAGATCATGCCGGCGATACCGTACTGGGAGATGCCGCCGATGAGGCAGGCAACGCCCCAGGTGCCGATCAAGGCGCTCAGGATGCCGATCAAGCCGATAGCGATCTGAGGAATGGTTTCTTGTTCATGGGCCTGTACTGTTGCGGTTGTCTTAGCTGTTGCGTTCATGGTGTACCTCCTCTTGCCTGTCCTTATGGTCAGTGATTGTCTTTGTTTTATCCTAAGAGCATCAGCCGTGCCAAGAGGAAACGCGACAATGAAAAATAGTATAACTAACTGAAATTAAATTATAAAATTTTATATTGCGGCAGTTATTCACAGGCTGGCTGGCTGTGGATGAGGTGTGGCGCAACACAATGTGTGGCAGAGCCATGCTACAGTGTTGTGGTGCGGCTCTGGAGAGAATAAAAAAGGAAATTTTGATCCTAACTAGCTGAAAAAAATAAGGAAGTAACTAAAAGGTGGTCCCGCGGGGGAGAAAAGGAGGTGCCTCGCGGTTGCGAGGGGCAAAGGTGGAATGTTGTGCTGGGTGGTGCGGGAAGCAAACAGTTCCGGGCGATGCTCTCATGCTCTTGCGCCAATCGGTTTGCGGCCTTGTTTGGGGGGAGAGTGGAGAAAAAACAAGCCATGCCCGCCAAAAAAAAACGGGTGCCCCGCAGGACACCCGTAAACAGGCAACAGCAAAGATTATTTCTCCAGTGGTTTATGGCAGAACCACCAGTCATAACAGTCGTACTGTTTGAGCCGGTCCTTGGCCAGGAAGACATCGCCGGCAGGCGGCACGATGACCCGGTCACCGAGCAGTTCGTTATTGGGCCAGTCGGCCGGCATGGCTCCCTGCTTGTCCGCGGTCTGCAGCGCCTTGACGGCGCGGAGGATCTCATCCATATTCCGGCCGATTTCCTGGGGATAATAGATCACCAGGCGCACCTTGCCGAAAGGATCGACGATAAATACGGCGCGCACGGTATTGGTGCCCTTGCCCGGGTGCAGCAGGCCCAGTTTCATGGCAATATGGTCGTTGGCGGCAATAATCGGAAACTGGATTTCCACATCCAGTTTTTCCTTGATCCATTCAATCCATTTGATGTGGGAGAAAACCTGATCAATGGACAGACCGATCAGCTCGCAGTTCATTTCTTTAAATTTGTCGAATCTTTTCTGGAAGCCGACAAATTCCGTGGTGCAGACCGGGGTAAAGTCGGCTGGGTGGCTGAAAAGCACAAACCATTTCCCCTCCAGGTCGCCGGGAATACTCATGGGGCCATGGGTGGTCTGGACGGTGATTGATGGGAACAGGTCTCCTAAAAGCGGCATGTGCATTTGTTTTTCCTCCATTGTTAGTCTCCTTTTTTACGTGATTTCAGGTTATTTTGTCTACATTCTTTGTCAGTCATTCATGGTGCCGCTCACCTGTTGGCTCGGGTCCAGCAAAACAGCAGCCGACTGTCTGGATTCGAGCTTGCGGGCGGCAATAAAAAATAAAGTTGGCAAGAATTTTTCAGCTGTACAAACAATATAAAATTTGATATTAGAATAAGTAATTTTTACTAAATATATCCTAATCAACTAAATTGTAAAGTGAAAAAAGGAGGAGGAATGAAGAAAAAAATGAGGGGGAGAGAATTTTTGCTGATGGGAATGCTGGCAGTGCCCATGTTGTTGCCGCAAATGGCCGGAGCCATGGATAAGGTCGATACGCAGCTCTACCCTTATGCACCGTCATTGGTAAACTGGGAAAAAAGCAAGGCGGAATTCACCCCGCCGGAAACATGCGCCGAGTGCCATCCGCAGCAGTTCGAGGAATGGACCGGGTCGTTACACGCCCTGGCTTTCAAGGATCCGGTTTACCAGGGTGAACTGAACAAGGCGGTCAAGGCGGTTGGCCATGATATCGCCAGGCAGTGCGAGGGATGCCATTCGCCGGTGGGGGTGGTGACCGGGCAGGTGAAAGGCCCTGGCCTGACCGGGCTGAATTCCATAGCGCTCAATGGGGTTTCCTGTGATATCTGCCACTCGGTCAAGAGCCATACCGGCTGGCAGACCCCCTACCACCAGCCGGAAAACGGCTCATTCGTCATGTCCCCGGGCAAGGAAACGGCGGACGGCGTGGTGCTGACCAAATACGGACCCTACAAGCCTGGCGAGGATTGCGGCGAAGGCTTCCATGAGTGCGTGGAGCAGCCCCTGCACAAGACCACGGAGCTTTGCGCCAACTGCCACCAGGTGCATCATTACGAAACCCATACGCCCCTGGAGTCAACCTACCGGGAATGGAAGGATGGCCCTTATTCGGTGAAAAATATCGCCTGCCAGGACTGTCATATGGTGGATTACGATACCTTTGTCCGCTCAGCCGATGAGTTCAAGAAACCTGAACGGGGTGAATTCCGCCACTATTTCAACGGCGCCAATTTCCTGCTCTATTATCTGCTGGAGCAGGCCGCCAAAAAAGGCGGGGACGAGGCCCTGGCCGCCAATGCCCACAATAAGTTTGAAATGGCGGTGACATCGCCTTAAGGCGGCCGCCGAGGTGGAGGTCCTGCCCATTTACCGGGACAACAAGCTGGCCGAGCTCAAGGTGCGGGTGCACAACAAACGGGCCGGCCATAATCTGCCCACCTCGCTGACCAATATCCGCCAGATCTGGCTGGAAATGACGGTCAAGGATCAGAACGGCAAGGTGATCATGACCACCGGCACCGTGGGTAAAGACGGCGAGCTGCCCGCCGAGGCCCGACTGTTCAACTCAGACGGCATGGGTGATGGCTTCCATTTCCAGGTGGACCCGTGGAAGGTCATTTCCTTCTCCCGCCATGAAACGATCCCGCCCAAGGGCTATAAGGATGTCTATTACGGGATGAGTGCACCCCAGGCCACAGGCCCGCTGTCCGTTGAGGTGAAGCTGCGTTACCGGCAGGCGGAGCAGAAGATTGCCCATGCCCTGCTGGCCGCCGTGCCGACCGATATCGACCTGGCCGCCACCTATGGTCTGACGTCCATGCCGGATCTGCCGGTGGTGGACATGGTGGAGAAGACGGTGTCCGTTCCTCCGACCAAATAATCGGACAAATCCTACACCTGCTCTGTATCATTATATATTAGGGGCTGATGCCGCTCATGGCATCAGCCCTTTTTTTGTGGTTCCTCTGCATTTAAACAAACAGATCTTATATTTCCAGGCATACCCGGCAGTTGTCCTTATTCGAGGCGCCCCGGTTCGACTTCTAGGATAAGCGCTTCTTGGCGGAGACAGCGCCGCTGTCACCCCTCTGCTTGCCTCGGACTCTCGCAGCCCCTTTGGCTTTTTCCGCATACTGAGGCTGAGATTTGCCGCCCCTGCGCGGTTTGCTGCTGCCGCTTTTTTGCTCACCACCCGTTTCGTGACCTGCACCCTGCTTCTGCTCCTGCTTTGGCTTTTTCGGTTTCTTCGGGCGCACCTTCAGCAGGCGGGTTAATGGGACATTATGCGTCGGGATAAAACCGGTCTCAACCTCGCGCACCAGAGTATGGCCGATCAGGGTCTCGATGCCGGAGAGCAGGTTGACCTCATCGGCACTGACCAGCGAGATTCCTTCCCCCTCGGAACCGGCACGACCGGTACGGCCGATGCGGTGAACGTAGTCCTCAGGAACTTTGGGCAGATCGAAATTGATCACGTGGGGCAGTTCGCTGATGTCGATACCGCGCGCGGCGATGTCGGTGGCGACCAGGACACGGATCTTGTTGGCCTTGAAGTCGGCAAGGGTGCGGGTACGCTCTCCCTGGCTCTTGTCACCGTGGATTGCCGCAACGGAGATGCCGTCGCGTTCAAGTCGCTGAACCAGGCGGTCGGCGCCGTTCCTGGTGCGGGTGAAGATCAGCACCTGCTCCAAACCTTTGTTGCGCACCAGATGGCTGAGCAGGGCCGGCTTCCTGCTCTTGTCTACCTCATAGACCCACTGCTTCACGCTCTTTGCCGCTGAGTTTCGCGGGCTGACCTCTATCTGTACCGGATTTGTGAGGAGATCGCCGGTGAGCTGGCGGATGTCGGTGGAAAAGGTGGCTGAAAAGAGGAGGTTCTGCCGCTTTTTCGGCAACAGAGCGATGATCTTGCGGATATCGCCTATGAACCCCATGTCGAGCATCCGGTCTGCTTCATCGAGCACCAGAATCTCAACTTGCGAAAACTTCACGGCATTCTGATTGAAAAGGTCAAGTAAACGTCCCGGCGTTGCCACCAGTATATCGATCCCGCCGCGCAGTTTCATCATCTGCGGATTGATTTTCACCCCGCCGTAAACCACACCCGACTTAAGCGAAAGGTGTTTGCCATAGGTGGCAACGCTTTCGGCCACCTGCACCGCCAGTTCCCGGGTCGGCGTCAGAATCAAGGCGCGGATGTGGTTCGCCTTCACTTTGGCGCCGGTGGCAAGACGTTGCAGCAGCGGCAGGGTAAAGCCTGCGGTTTTGCCGGTGCCGGTTTGGGCTGCGGCCATGACATCCTTACCGGAGAGGGCTGCGGGAATCGCCTTGAGCTGGATCGGAGAAGGAGCGGCATAGCCCTTTTCTTCAAGAGCACGGAGAAGGGGCTTTGAGAGTCCGAGGGAAGAAAATGACATAGGGCCGTTTCTCGATAAGTGGTTGATGGTCTCGACAGCGGCACATGGAGTTGCCTGACGGGATAGAGAGATTGTGCGTTGCTGAGGATTATACCCATCCCCGGGGTAGATTCAACAGATATCGGGATAAAAGCCGGACATTATATGCTCAAGGTGATGCTTTTGCGTAAACGCGCCAGAGCCGCTATGAAGAAAACCGCGCCGATAAGGCTGACTGCCGCATAATTGGGCCACACCACGGCAAAGCCTGCCCCGCGGTAGAGGATCGCCTGGGCGAAGGTGACGAAATGGGTGGAGGGGGCAAACTGCATGATGGCCTGCAGGATCTCCGGCATGCTCTCCCGCGGCGAGCTGCCGCCGGAGAGGATGTTCATCGGCAGCACGATGAGAATGAACAGCAGGCCGAGCTGGGGCATGGAGCGGGCCACCGTGGCAAAAAAGATGCCCATGGCCGTGGAGGAGAAGAGATAGAGGGCCGTGCCGCCCAGGAAGAGGGGGATGGAGCCGGTGATCTGCACCTGCAGCAGCCCCTTGATCACCAGCCACAGGGACAGGCCGGCGGCCACCAGCACAATGAGGCCGTTGGCCCAGACCTTGGCCGCCATGATCTCGAAAGGAGTAAGCGGCATGACCAGCAGATGTTCAATGGTGCCCCGCTCCCGTTCCCGCATGAGTGCCGCCCCGGTGAGGACCATGCTGAGCAGGGTGATGTTGTTGATCAGCTCCATGACGCTGACAAACCAGGAGGTGGTCAGGTTCGGGTTGAATTTGACGCGGGTCAAAAGTTCAACGGGTAAGGGGGCAGGCCCGCGAAAGCCCTGCATGAACTCCCTGATTTCCCCGCTGATGATGTTCTGGATATAGCCGTCGCCGATGCCGGCCTGGTTCACGGCCGTGGCGTCAACATTAACCTGGAGCTCGGGATACCTGCCGGCCACGACATTTTTTTCAAAATCAGGCGGGATATCGATGACAAAGGTGTACAGGCCCGAATCCATGGCCGCGTCAACCGCCTCGATGGCAATCAGCTGCGGCTGCCGGAAATAGGGGGGCCGGAATGCATCGGCAATCCGCCGGGAAAGAGGCGAGCGGTCCTCATCGACAATGGCGATCGCCGTGTTATGCAGTTCATGGGAGATGCCGTTGGCCGCGCTGTAAATGCCGAAGGAGAAGGAGTAGATGACGGCGATGAGCAGCACCGTGTCATGAAAGAGGCTGCGCAGTTCCTTTGCCCCCAGTTGATAGATGTTGGCCAGTTTTTTCATGCTCAAGCCTCCTGTTTGCGCAGCAACACCAGGCTCAGCACGAGCAGCACCGGGATAAAACAGGCCAGGGCCGTAAACTGCGCGGTCAGCTCATGGAAGCCCAGGGCCTTGGTAAAGGTGCCGACGCTGATTGACATGAAATAGCCGGCCGGAAAGTTCTTGCCGATGACCGCCGCCGCGCCGCTGAGGGAGGAGACCGGGGTGATCAGCCCGGAAAACTGGGTGGCCGGCACCAGGGTCAGGACAAAGGCGGCGATGAGGGCGGCGATCTGCGTGCGGGTAAAGACCGATACCAGCAGGCCGAGAGCGGTGGTCACCGTGACGTAGAGCAATGCCCCGCAGGCCAGGGCCGGGAAACTGCCTTTCAGCGGGACCCGGAAGATGAGCATCGACATGGCGACCAGCACGAGAAAGTTGAACATGCTGATGCCGATATAGGGCAGCTGTTTGCCCAGGAGAAATTCCAGCCGGGTCACCGGCGTGGCGTACAGGTTGGCGATGGAGCCCAGCTCCTTTTCCCGGACAACCGCCACGGCCATGAGGATGGCCGGCACAAAGACCAGCAGCAGGGAGATGACCGCCGGCACCATGGCGTTGACGCTCTTAAAATCCTGATTGTAGCGGTAACGGGTCTCGATGCCGGCGGGCAGGAGCTGCGGTTTGACCCCTGAGGTGCTCAGGGCGAGCTGGGAGAGATAGTCAAGATGCACGCCCTGCACATAGCCTTTCATGGTCTCGCCCCGGAAGGGCATGGCCCCGTCAATCCAGACCGACACCACGGGTTGGCGGCCCCGCTTGAGGTCCTTGCCGAAGCCGGGCGGGATCTCGATGGCCAGCTGCAGCTCGCCGCTCATCATGCGCTGCTCCAGGCTGTCATAGCCGGTGAGCTGGGGCTTTTCGCGGAAATAACGGGAGCCGGCATAATTTTCCAGGTAAACCCGGCTTTCCGGGGTCTGATCCCGGTCGAGCACCGCGTAGGAGAGTTTGTCCACATCCAGGGTGATGCCGAAGCCGAAAATAAGCATGAGGATGGCGGTGCCCAACAGGGCGAAAACCAGCCGGATCGGGTCGCGGCTCAGTTCCTGGGTCTCCCGGCGGGCATAGGCCAGCAGCCGGAAGGGGTTGAAAAACGAAGTGGCCGGGGCTCCGTTGTCCGCCAAAGCGCTCCAGGGCGGGTTCGGCCAGGGGCGCCTCATCCACGCTCCCCTCGGCCATGTCGTCTCGTTCGGCATCCTGCAAATGGGCGATAAAGGCCTCTTCCAGTGTCCGGCAGTTTCTGGCGTTGATCAACTCCTCCGGCGCGCCGCTGGCCAGCACGCGGCCGGCATGCATCAGCGAGATGCGGTCACAGCGGCTCGCCTCGTTCATGAAATGGGTGGAAACAAAGATGGTGACGCCCTGGTGGCGGGAGAGATCGATCAGCAGTTCCCAGAACTGGTCCCGGGCCACCGGATCGACGCCCGAGGTGGGTTCGTCCAGGATCAGCATGTCCGGGGAGTGGATGACGGCCACGGCCAGGGACAGACGCTGGCGGATGCCCAGCGGCAGGCTTTCGGTCGATACGTCCAGATAGCCGCCGAGAGCAAAGCGGTGCACCAGTTCATCGATCCGGCCGGCAATCCGCTCCGGGGCCAGGTGAAACAGGCGGGCATGGAGCAGCAGATTCTGCCGGACGGTGAGTTCCGTATACAGGGAAAAGGCCTGGGACATGAAGCCTACCCGTTTGCGGGTCTCCAGATTGTGGGCATCAACGGCCTGGCCGAACAGTCTGGCCGAACCGGAAGTGGCCGGCAGCAGCCCGGTGAGCATTTTCATGGTGGTGGTCTTGCCGCAGCCGTTGGAGCCGAGAAAGCCGAAGATTTCGCCGCGCTCGATGGTGAAGCTGACCCGGTCCACGGCGGTGAAGCTGCCGAAACGTTTGGTCAGTTCCTCAGCCTCGATGGCCGGGGGGCCATCCCCGTCTTCTGCCCGCGGCGGCACAACCAGGCTCTGGTGGCCCTGGCGTTTTTCTTCGGGCAGCAGGCGGATAAAGGCGGTGTCCAGGTCATTTGCGCCGGTGCGGGATTTCAGTTCCGCCGCCGTGCCGGTGGCGAGAATCCTGCCCTCATCCATGGCCACCAGCCAGTCAAAGCCTTCCGCCTCGTCCATGTAGGCGGTGGCGATGAGCACGCTCATCCCCGGCCGGCGGGCGCGGATGCGGTCGATGAGCTTCCAGAACTGGCGGCGGGACAACGGATCGACGCCGGTGGTGGGTTCGTCAAGGATCAGCAGGTCCGGGTCGTGGATCAGGGCGCAGCACAGGCCGAGTTTCTGCTTCATGCCGCCGGAGAGTTTGCCGGCCGGCCGGTCCTTGAAGGGGGCCAGACCGGTGCTGGTGAGCAGCTCGTTGATGCGCCACTTGCGCTCGTGGCGCGACTGGCCGAAAAGGCGGCCGAAAAAGTCCACATTCTCGAATACCGACAGGCTCATATAGAGGTTGCGGCCCAGGCCCTGGGGCATATAGGCGATGCGCGGGCAGCTCTGTCTGCGGTGCCGGGGGTTGCGCATGTCGCCGCCGAACACCGCGACGCTGCCCTGCTGGATGCGGCGCACCCCGGCAATGAGGGCAAGCAGAGTGGATTTACCCACCCCGTCAGGGCCGATCAGGCCGGCCGTGCAGCCGGCCGGAATCCGCAGATCCACCCCGGCCAGGGCAAACACCTTGCCGTAACGATGGCTGAGCCCGGCGACGCTGGCGATATCATCCGGCATCCCACTCATGGCAGTTTCCGGTTTCTGACATCCTCCGGCCATTCGGCCTGGGGGTCAAGGCGCACGTATGCGACGCCCGGCACCCCTGTTTTCACCATGGCCAGATGCTTCCGCAGCAGTTCGGGATCGATCTTGACCTTGAGGCGGAACATGAGTTTTTCCCGCTCCGTCCTGGTTTCAACGTCCTTTGGGGTGAACTGGGCTTCCGGCGCCACAAAGGAAACCCGGGCCGGCACAGCCAGATCGGGCCGGGCGTCAAAAACAAGCCGGGCCTCGGCGCCGATACTCACCCGGCCGGCCTGGGCAGTGGGCAGGAAAATGGTCATGTATACATCGGTCAGGTCCAGCACCGTGGCGACTTTGCCGCCTGCGGCCAGCACTTCCCCCGGTTCCGCCAGCCGGTAGAGCACCCGGCCGGCCACCGGCGTGGTCAGGATGCTGTCGGCGATATCAACCTGGATCTTTTCCGCCTTGGCCACCGAGGCTTCTATCGCCGCATCCGATTCCTGTTTTTTTGCCTCCACCTCATTTAATATGGCCTGGGTGGTTTCCATCTTGGTCCGGTCGGTATCAACCTGTTTCGAGGCCAGGGCATCCTCCGCGAAAAGTTTCCGGGATCTTTCGTAATCCTTTTTGGCCAGCTGATACTCGCTCCGGCGCTGTTCAATCAGGGCCAGGGCGGAAGTTTTTTCGTTGCGGGCCTTGCGGGTCTCGGCATTGACCTGCCGGAGTTCGGCCTGCAGGGATTGGGTGTCCATGCGCGCCACCACCTGGCCGGCTTCAAGAAAATCACCTTCATGAACCAGAACCTCGGTAATGCGTCCCGCAAGCTTGGTGGCGATGTCAATCTGGGTCGCCTCCAGCCGCCCGTTGCCTGAGGCAATCCCCTCGGGCATGGGCGATCGGCGCAAGCTCAGCCAGCCGAATATCGCCAGGCCGGCAATTACCAGCAGGCTGACCCCTGCCAGCCACCATTTGCCGGAACCGCGTTCAGTCATGTGATGCTACTCCTTATGGGAAATGAAAATATGGCATGTGCAAAGTAGGCACAAATACGTATTTTATATTGCTTTTCACGATCTGTAATCACTATTTTTTGTAAATCGATGGGATAATGGCAAATGCGGCCGGGAATGGCGGTTGCTGTTTTGATCTTTTTATGTTGGCTGGGGGTTTTTTATGGCAACTGGCGACATTTCTTGCCACCCGCGCAAGAAAGGGTTATTTCTTGGTGAAACCGATTAAAAAGCACTATCAGTTCGGATGAGATGTGAAACCCATGCAGATACCCGCAATCCTCTACCGTCTGGCCGTGGCCTGTTGGCTGGGCGGGGCAACCCTGTTCACCTTCGTTCTCACCCCCAGCATCTTCAAATCATACAACCGGGACATGGCCGGCGGGATTGTCGGGGTCCTCTTTCCCGGCTATTTCAAATGGGGACTGGCCTGCGGCGTGATCGCCCTTGTGGCCCTGTTCTTTTCAACCGCCAGGCACAGGACCGCAGCCGCCATCATCATCGCCCTGATGCTGGCCATTACCGCGGGGCAGGCCTTGGTGATTGAACCAAGGGCCGCGGCCCTGAAGAAGGAGATCCCCTCCTTTGAAACCACCCCGCCGGATGATCCGCTGCGTGCCAAGTTCAGGAAATTACATGGGATATCGGCCGCCGGTAACCTGGCGGTCATTGGCGGCGGGATCGCCCTGGTGATCCTGCTGTGAGAGAGAGTCTGCAACGGACGGAGTGACTGCGTTGATTACCCGAAAACTGATCCAGGCAATAAAAGAGCAATATGCCCTCAACTGGGAGGGCATCCACGGCATCCGCCACTGGGGCCGGGTCTACGCGAACGGCTTGCGGCTGGCCGAGGGAACCGGGGCCAGGCTCAGCGTGGTCAAGCTGTTCGCCGTTTTCCACGATGCCGGGCGGCTGAATAATGACCGGGACGATGGCCACGGCCCGCGCGGGGCCAAGCTGGCGGAAGAGTTCCGCGGCACCTATTTTGATCTGCCCGACGGCGATTTTGAGCTGTTGCTCATCGCCTGCAGGCAGCACACCGTGGCCAGGACCCATGCGGACCTCACCGTCCGCACCTGTTTCGACGCCGACCGTCTCGATCTGGCCCGGGTCGGCACCATGCCTGACCCGCAATACCTCTGCACGGATCTGGCCAGAACCCCGGAGATGATCATTTGGGCCAATGAGAGAAGCCTCAGCGACTATGCGCCGGACATCGTGACCGTGTGGAATGAGTGACAAACGGGCCCTGGCCGCGGGCCCTGGCCATGGTTTACTGGCAGATCGGGAAAGGTATCAGGCGAGAATTTCTCAGGAATTCAAAGAAATACGCGTCACATTTTCCTTGCAAAGTATTGCACCTGATAGAATAGTGGCATTGTTGGGGTTGGAAGTATTGACTTTTATGTGCGGATAAAAGCCAAAAGCGGACTTGACCCCTTTCTTCAGTTTTCTTTAGTCGACTTAAAATATTGGTATGTATTTTGCTTTTATCGCTAACTCCACAAATATTGCTATTGATAGGACGAATTCCGTCCAGCTAATAACTTGTTGGCACTCCGCTGCGCGGAGAGCCAACGCCGCGCGGATCAAGGATCCGCTGGCTGGCCTCCGCTTCGCTACGGCCAACCAGCGGATCGAGCGGACTCCAGCGCAGGCGAGCACGCTCGCCTGCGCTTCCGCCGCTTATCCGCGCGGCGTTATGAATGAGTAAGCCAAATAATGAATCGTACTAAAAGAAAACCAGAATCTCACATTATAGGTGAAGAAGCAGTTAAAATAGTTAAGAGTCGACTTCCTGTAGAGTGGACAATCAGAGAGTTAACACCAGATTATGGAATAGATCTCGAGATAGAATTATTTGAAAAATCAGATTCAAAAGGAAACGGTCACATCACATATGATACTCTGGGGCGAACATCTTTTTATTCAGGTCAAGGGAACAAAAATTCTAAAAACTCAAAAGCTGACCGTAAAGCCAAGAAAAAATGTTGAAGTGGCCCCATTAAGTGATAAATCAGAAAATGGTTTTGATGAAGAGACAATTGAGGTTGCAATATTTGATCTAGAAACACCTGAGTTGGTAACTGTTCAGAGAATGGGCGCGGCTATGCCAATGCTTCTATTCCTTGTAGATATATCAACTCAGCGGATATTTTATGTTTGTTTAAATGACTATATTGATAAAATCATTTTGCCTGAAGATCCAGAATATTCGAGTAAAGGAAGTAAACGAATTTACATCCCGATTAAAAATGAAATAGCTTATAATTCCGAATCTGATGCTATTAGCATGTTGAGATTCTATGCAAAAAGATCTAAGTACTATGCGGCTTTTCAAAAATTTTCATATCAAAAATCATCACTAGACTACGTTTGGGATGAAGAATTAATTGAAAGGTCAATTTACTTTGCAAAGATTTTACTTAGATATGACTTCTGGACTAGCAAGGATGCATGGCACCCGATAAAAACTGCACACCAGCACCTAACAAACCTAGTTGATCATTCATGTCCTGACTTATTCGAAAAGACAAGAAATGGTGAGAATGAAGAGCATGATGATGACTCTGAAATGTGGACTTCCGCTCATTCAGGTAATCGTGAATACACTAAAAAGGAAATTATGGTTTTCATGCAAATTAGGACTTTATGGGATCAGCTTCTTAACCTAGGGGCTATGTATGAAGACGTATGTAGGGAATGGAAAATACCAACACCTTTGGGAGTTTTGACATCTGACTTAAAATATAATATTTCATAACAAATCATTTCACCGGAAACCGCAAAAAGCGCGGATTCCGGTGAATTCGTCGTTAGCTCACAGAATGAGAGGACATCCAGATGAATGAGGGAACCCACAACGAGTTCTCACAATCGATGCTCTTAGGTTACGTACTGGTGAAGATGGCGGTGCTGGTTCCTGACAGCAACAAGGAGAAAGCTGACCCGTTTCACGATATCTTCCTCTCCATCGCCCGTCGTGAAACCAATGCCCTCCGCATTAAGACGGAAATCTCTGATATCACAAAGGGCAATCTCTCTGCAAAGTCCCAAATTATCAGAGACGAGCTAAACGTAATACACTCAGGTGACTGTAGCAGCCTGTTTCAACTCGGTCTAGGTCTGTCTGCTGCCACCATGCAGC
>CAVSQR010000014.1:0-6908 GCA_963729825.1 uncultured delta proteobacterium
GGGCCGCGGCCCACCTTTTTTATTGGCGGAAACAAAAAAATAGCGGCCTGTTTTCCCGGAGCTGCCGCTATTCCGACAGGGAGATGTCCACCGAGGGCCGCAGGGTGGCGCAGGTTTTCACGGCGGCATGGATCATGTTATTCTTGAAGGCCGCCACCCTGGCCGTGTCGGTGGGCGCGCCCTCGTCATAGGCCACCAGGCCGATCTGGTGCAGGATGTAATCAAAACGGGGGGCCCATTTGCGGGAACCCAGGCGCGCCGTGGTTGAGCAGTTGTCCACCATGAAGGCCACGCCCTTGAAATGCATATAGGGATTGAGTGAATCCACCGCCTCGATCACCGATTCGTTGCACACCTCGCTCAGGCAATGGCCCTTTTCCACCAGCAGGTCGATCTGGGCCATCATGGTGGCGCAGTAGACGCCGGCGGTTAAGGGGTTCAGCGGGATGTCCTTTTCCACCCGTGGCGGCCCGCACCTTTTTGCCCACCTGCCACATGCGGGTGCCGTCGATCTTGCCCATGGGGAAGCGTTTGAAACGCTGGCCGGCCATGATGACGCTTCTGATCTCATTGCCGCTGGCCACCTCATCATAGATCTCCAGCAGCATCTCAAAGGCCGGGGCGTAGCACAGGGAATAAACCCTCTCGAAAATTTCCCTGCCCTTGGCATCGAGTTTTTCATACACCGCCAGGATGCCGTCATGGGAGATGGTCTTGCTGATGGGGCCGGTGACGCTCTCCACCGAGTGGCGGAAGGCCTCTTCCTCCGTCATTTTGTCCACGGAGATGAAGCGGCGGTAGAGGAGTTCCACGATGCCGTGCACCGCGCCGAGCAGGATGCCGCGTTCGCCGAAGATATCGCTGCGGTACTCATGGTCAAGGGTGGTCTTGAAGACAAAGGGAGCGCCCACGGCCACGGCCCAGCCCAGGGCAAAATCGGTGGCCTTGCCGTTGATGTCCTGCTCCACCGCGAAACTGCAGTTGATGCCCGCGCCGTTGATGGTCTTGCCCTGCTCATAGAGCCTGCGCACCGACGGACCCATGCCCTTGGGGCAGACGCCGATGACGTTGATGTTCTTGGGGAAGGTCTGGCCGATGCTTTTGAGATAACCCAGCAGAAAGCCATGGGACAGGCCCAGGGTGGCGCCGTCCTTCATGTTGGCAAATACCTGCTGAAAGTTCTCCGCCTGGGCCGCGTCGGAGATCAGCAGCATGACCAGATCGGATTCCCTGATCACCTGATACATCTCGCCCAGGGTGCCGTTTTCCCTGGTGAAACCGGCGGCCGCGGCTGCCTGCATGGAGGCGCTGCCCTCGCGCAGGCCGATTTTGACCTTGATGTCGGTGCCTGTCAGCGAGTCGCGGAAGTTCTGGGCCTGGGCCGGACCCTGGGAGCCCCAGCCGATGACGCCGATCTGTCTGATGCCGTCCAGGGCCTTGGGCAGCAGCGGGAAAAGGTCGCGGCCGCCCTTGACAATGGTCTCTTCGGTATTGGCCAGTTTGATGGTCTGCGTCTTGAAGACATTTGAGGTAAAGGTTGTCTGCATGGAAGGTCTCCTCTTGAGATTATGAATGTATCCGGCTAATTTTTTCTGCTATGGGATGAAATGGCCGCTTGCAAAGCGGTTCAGTCTCTCCCTGCCGGGCAGGCAGGGGAAAATCGCGTTATGATAATCCCAAAGCCGGAAAAAAACAACCGTTCAGCCCAGCCCCCTGGGCTGGTTGCTGTATCGCTTTGCCAACTCTTTTTGCTGGCATTTGTTCTTGAAAAAAATAGAATAAAACAGCAGAAAAGTGTGGGGAGGAGTGACGGAACCGCCGGCTCAAACCGGTAAAAAATTAACCGACATGACCATGAAAAATCTGTTCCAGTTTGGCCGGCGACCCCGGCGCCCGTTTGTTGCCCGCTTGTCGCTGCTTGTCCTGGCCTGGGCGCTGATGTGCCTGGCCGACGCCTTTCTGCCACCCCTTGCCCATGCCGGCCAGCAGGTTTGGACCCCTCCGGTTGGCAGCAGCGAGCGCCAGGCCATTGCCAATGCCCTGCGGCAGGAGGTGAAGGCCCTGCACGGGCTTGACGTGCGGTTTGTCATCACCCATCTGAAAGTTAAAGATAACTGGGCCTGGATCCAGACCAGGCCGCAATCCCCCGGCGGCGAAAACAGCTATGAGGATATCGCCGCCCTGCTCCACAAGGTAAACGGCGCATGGCGGATCAGCGAGCTGGCCTGCACCGAACCGGACAATCCCGACTGCCTGGGCGGGCCGGATTATTTCAGGCGGCTGCAACGCCGTTTTCCCGAGGCGCCTGGGGAGATTTTTCCCGACTTTTAAGTTTCTATCTGGGGCAAGACGCAGGGGCTAATCGTGAGGTGGGTTCTTGCGCAACTGATGACACGGTCACGTTATTGTTTCCGTCGTTTTGTTTTCTTCTGTTTGGCTTTTTCAATACAGTCGCTGGCCATTTTCGTATCAGGATGATCAAAGTAAATAGAGACGGCCCACAGACCGGTGACGATCACTCCAAACCCACATCCTATCCAGGTGATGAGTTTGCGGTTTTCATCGTTGAGTAGCCAGTTGAGGATATTATTTGTGCCGAAGAAGGTAGAGACGGCCCACATACCAAGGACGATCGCCAACAGCCCCCCAACCAGCCAGGAGAGGAATTTTTGATTTTTTTCGTTGCGGAGCCAGTTGTTCATGTTGTGATTTATTGATGGTGTTGGTTTACAGGGGGAGGATAATGGCTGAAGATGATTATTACCTGACTTATTGTTTTCTGCAAAATTATATTTTGCCGATGTCAAATGTGACTGTCTCGTAAAAACTGAAAATTAACCACAGAGAGCACAGAGATAACTAATTGTAATTAAAATTTTTTTCTTTGTGATCTCTGTGTGCTCCGTGGTGAAAACAGACTTTTTACGAATTCATCAAATGTAACTTGTCACGGTTTGGGATAAAAGGGACAGACGGTGTTTCATTTATCTGCTGACTTTCTGTTCGGCAATCTGCCAGAACGGCTGCACTGCCGGGTTGCCATGTGCCGTGGTACCCTTTCTTTTTGCAAACAATTTTGTTGGCAAGACTTGACATCTGATATTTTGGGTAGTATTGTTGCCAACATAATTGTTGCCAACGGAATTGTTTTTATGGATTGGGGGATTGTCATGCAGAAAAAATTGAAACAGGCATATGGTAATTACGTGGAAGGTGACCGTTTCTGGAATCGAGAAAAGGATATCGAACTCTTGATCAGCAAGCTTGATGACGGTGCGCACATTCTCTTGGTCGCCCAGCGGCGAATGGGCAAAACCAGTCTGATGCAGGAGGTCAGGAGGCAGTTGAGCAGCCGTTATCTCTGTCTGTTTGTTGACCTGCAGAAGGCGGCCTCTGCCGAAGATGCCATCGTTGAAATAAGTCTGGCATTAAAACCCTACAATTCACTATGGGGCAGGACAAAAGACCTTTTTGCCAATGCGCTGAATAAATTTACAGGTACAGTCGAGGAACTGAATCTCGGCGAGGTCGGCATCAGATTGCGGGCCGGACTCACTTCAGGCAACTGGAGCGAAAAAGGCGACTCCCTTTTCTCCATTCTGGCAGGGACCGATAAGCCTGTCCTGCTGCTGATCGACGAAGTGCCGCTCATGGTCAACCGCATTCTGAAGGGCGATGACTTCAGAATAACCCGGGAAAGCAGGGCAAGAGTCGATGAATTCATGTCGTGGCTCAGAAAGAACAGCCTGGCCCATCAGGGCAAGGTGCGCATCGTTCTTTCCGGCAGCATCGGCTTTGAACCGGTGCTTCGCCAGGCAGGTTTGAGCGCTACGATCAACAATTTTCAGCCCTTTGATCTGAAGCCGTGGGATGAAGAGACAGCCGCGGGATGCCTGCAGGCCCTGGCCAACGAATACGGGATCCATTTCCGGGACAATGCCGAGGTAGTCATGGCAAAAAGGCTCGGTTGCTGCATTCCTCACCACGTGCAGATGTTTTTCTCCCATGTTTACGACAGGTGCAAACGCAGGGGCAGGATGGATTTCTTCCCTGATGAGGTGAACGATATCTACGAAAATGAAATGCTCGGCATACGAGGCCATGCGGAGCTTACCCACTATGAAGACCGGTTGAAGCTCGTCCTGGGTTATGAGATCTATCCCCTTGCCCTGGAAATGCTTACCGAGACTGCAGTCATCGGATGTCTTGGCCGGGAGGCGCTGGCCGTCCTGCAGAAGGGGTATGAGTTTGCGCAAAGAAATACACGGGAGGCGGAAGAGGAGATCCTGCGGGTGCTGGAGCATGACGGCTACCTTAAGCCAGGAAAGGGCGGCTACGTGTTTGAATCCCATTTGTTACGGGACTGGTGGAGAAAACGATACGGATCGTTTCATGTTCCGGTCCTGGAAAGGGAGATATAGTCATGGCGCGACGAATGGTCAAATACAATCCCTCCTTTCTTACCGAGGACGAACTGATTAACAACTTTGTGGTTCGCCATACCGATCTTGAACTGATCATACGGGTGATCAGTGAGAATACGACAGGTTCCAACCAGCACGTGCTGGTCATCGGGCCGCGGGGCAGCGGCAAGACGACCCTGGCCCTGCGCGTGGCCGCGGAAATCGAACGGGACGCCGGGCTGCGCGAAAAGTGGTATCCCCTGGTCTTTTCCGAAGAAAGCTACCGGGCCACCTCGGCTGCGGATTTCTGGCTTGAGGCCCTGTTTCATCTGGCGGAGCAGACCGGCGAGGAAAAATGGATACGCGCCTACCAGGAAATGCGGGACGAACTTGACGATAAGCGGTTGGCAGACCGCCCGCTCTGGCAGCTTCTTGATTTTGCCGATAGTCAAGGCAAGAGGATACTGCTGATCGTCGAAAACCTCCATATGCTGTTTGCCGACCTGGCCAGTAATGATGAGGCATGGAAGATGCGCCATACCCTGATCAATGAGCCGCGGCTCATGCTGCTGGCCACGGCGACAACCCGCTTCGAGGACATTGAAAACCCCTCCCTCGCCATGTTTGAGATGTTCAAGATGCATGAACTTAAACCCTTAGATGATGAGGAATGCAATACGATCTGGGAACTGGTGGCAGGCTCCAGACTTCCCGGCAGCCAGATCAAGCCGATCCGGATACTTACCGGCGGTAATGCCCGCCTGCTTGCCATTATCGCCAAATTCGGCGCGCACCGTTCCTTCCGGCAGCTCCTTGACGATCTGGTCGATTTGATCGACGACCATACCGATTATTTCAAAAGCCGCATCGATCATATGCCGTCCACGGAAAGAAAGGTCTATCTCAGTCTGGCCGAATTGTGGAAACCGTCAACCGCCCGGGAGATTGCCCGCGTGGCACGGCTTGATGTCAACAAGACCAGCTCGCTGCTCAACAGGCTGGCAGGTCGGGGCGATGTGGTCGTCGAGTCGCGCAATAAAAAGACCAAATGGTACAGGCTCGCCGAAGGGATCTACAACATCTACTATCTCATGCGCCGACGCGGCCGATCGGCCGACCGGGTCAAGGCCACCGTGACCTTCATGGTTGCCATGTATGGCCATGAGTCAGCCACCCGGATGCTGGCGGAAGAGGCGTGCCGGCTGTCCCCGGAACTGTGCCGGGATCATTACGCTGCCTATGGGGAAATCATCAAGTCGGTCCGGGATCGGCGAGATTATCGATAAAATTATCGCCGTCCACGCCACAGCGTTTTCGAGAATCTCCTTTTTTTGATGAGACCATGAAAGGCATCATGACCGCAGAGGGAGTGAGTGAAGAGGCAAAAGAATTGCCCAAAAGTGAGGCGACCGAACTGGATGAGGCGCGTAAGCTATACTTGCAAGGGGTTCAATGTTATGGGAAAGGAGATTCCGAACATGCATTGACAATATTAGAGCAAGTTAACATACGATTTGGCAATACGGGAGAGTTGTTTCTTTTGCATGAAGTGGCAAATGCTCTTTTGTTCAAGGGATACATTCTCTCAAGACTTGATAGAAATGAACAAGAAATAGCCACATATGAAAACATTGTTCAACTTTGCGGTGCCAGGGAAGAAACAAAATTGGCGGAGCAAGTGGTAAAGGCTCTTGTCAAGAAGGGAGCCACCCTGGCCCGACTAGACCGATTTGATGATGCAATAGATGTATATGATGAAGTAGTACGGTGTTACGGAGGGAGAGAGGAAAAAGAACTGGCCGGAGGAGTAGCAAAGGCTCTCGTAAACAAGGGGAATGCCCTCTGTGCATTAAACAAACCTGCTGAAGCTTTACAAATATATGATGAGGTGGTGCGTCGTTATGACAACAGAGTGGAAAGAGAGCTTGTCCAAGGGGTATTAAGTGCTCTTCTCGAGAAAGGGGGAACCCTCGGCTTGCTTAATAGGCCCGAAGAGGAGATAGCCACCTATGATGATATAGTGAGACGTTATGGCCGTAGTAGTGAGGAAAACGAATTTTCATTTCAAGTGGTATTGGCTTATTTTTATAAGGGAGGTGTTCTTGAGAGGCTCGGTAGATTAGATCAAGCAGAAGAAGCTTTTCTCCACACCATTAAAACATTCCCAGAGGTCGAGGAATTCCATCTTGTATTGATACAATTATTACTGAAAAGCCCGCAAAGGTATGCGGATGCCTTGATAAAAGCAGAAGAGATTATCAATATGAAACCGAACGACGCGCATTTGCTCAATTCACTTTCATGGGTGATCTGTAAACAGAGTGCCATCTCTCTGCTGCCAAAAGCCGAAACCTGGGCTCGCCAGGCAGTGACTCTCTCACCTGATGGTCCGCTTATCCAACATACCCTGGCCTGTATCCTCTGTCGGCTTGGCAAGGGAGGCGAAGCTCTGGAATCGGCAAGGAAGTATATCCAAGACCCTGCTGTTGCGGAAAAAACCATCGA
>CAVSQR010000015.1:0-38637 GCA_963729825.1 uncultured delta proteobacterium
CCATGACCGCCGGTGAAAAAGAGGCTGCCGGCATTCCCTCAATGCCGGCCAATCTCAAGGAGGCCATCGATGAGCTCAAGACAAACGCCCTGGCCAGGCAGACCCTGGGCGAGCATATTTTCACCAAATATATCGAGGCGAAGGAGAAGGAATGGGATGCCTACCGCATCGCCGTTACCGACTGGGAAAAGGATAATTACCTGAGCATCTACTGAGCCGAAATATGAAAAGGTAAAAAAACGGACAGGAGACAGAAAAGGCCGTTGCCCGGGTGAGGCGACGGCCTTTTTTTAATTCAGGAACACTGCGGCAAAATGAAAATTTCAGGGATCGGGAAAACGCTATAAATCGAGAAAAGTTGTGTCCCGGTTCAGGATGCGGCAGCCGCTTCTCCTCCACCACCCCCATATTTTCCAGGCGGATCCCCCCCCAGCCCGGCAGATAGACGCCGGGTTCAACGGTAATGATCATACCGGACTGCAGTTTCTTGCCGTTGCGGCGGTTGAGCGACGGCGCCTCATGGACCGCCAGGCCGACCCCGTGTCCCAGGCCATGGCCGAATCTGTCCCCCAGCCCGGCCGCGGTGATGACCTCCCTGGCCGCCCGGTCAGCCTCCTTACCGGTGATGCCGGCCCTGATGGCGGCTGTGGCGGCCAGCTGCGCCTTGCGCACCAGCCGGAACAGCTCAACGGTTTTCTGGTCCGGGGTGCCCAGCACCACCGTGCGGGTCATGTCCGAGCAGTAACCGTCCAGAATCAGGCCCATGTCAATGACAATGGTTTCTCCCTGCTTGAACGGGCGGGAGCCGGGCACCGCATGCGGGGAGGCGGCGTTCGGCCCGCCGGCCACAATGGTGGCAAAGCTCGGCCGCTCCGCGCCCATGCCGAGCATGGTGTTTTCAATGCGCATCGCCACCTCCCGTTCGGTCTGCCCCGCCCGCAGGGTGGCAAAGACCTTTTGAAAGACCTGTTCATTGAGCAATACGGATTTTTCAATCCTGTCGATCTCCTCCTGCTCTTTTCTCACCCGCATCTTCTCGACCAGACCTACCAGCGGCACCGCCTCGATGCCGAGCCTGCCGGTGAGCGCGGTCAACTTGCCGGCCGTGGCATGGAGCAGGTAATGGCTCTCAAAGCCCAGCCGTTTGACCTTAAGCTCAGGCAGCAGCTTCTGCAGCAGCGGCAGCAGTCCTCTGGGATAGAGCATGACCTCGAACCCCTTCGCCTCGGAAGCCGCATGCAGCTCGAAACGGGAATCGGTCAGCAGCAGCGGCGTGCCGCGGCGGGGGATGAGCAGCACCCCGCTCGTTTCGGAGATGGATGAATCGGTGGCGCTGTACCGGCTCAGATAGCGGCGGTTTTCCGGCTGGGTGACCAGCAGGGCGTCAATCTTGCGATTTTTTAATGTTCTTCTTAATTCGTTGAGCTTTTCCATATTTTTTTCAGGAACCTTGATTAGTTATTGCAAAACAGCGTCAAGCACGGCATTACCTTGTCTATCATTACAATGACCACGGGCAAGGGCAAGCAATAATCAGCCAGGGCGGCAATTATTTGCGGACAAATCAGCTGGACATTTGCCCAAGGGTCTGGACATAGTGTAATATGGTTTTTTTCGACAATTCTTTGTTGAGGGTTGCACAGCATGCTTTTCCGAGTTTTTGCCAAAGATCACCTCATCAATCTCTACGATATTCTGGCGGTTAATCATATTGTCGGGCCTGTGAGCAAAGGGCTCGACCGCCATGGCGCACCTCTCTATGATTTCGATTTCATCTATGATTTCTGCCGAGCTGCAGCTGCATTACCCGGCAACCATTCACTCCCTGAAACGCTTTGTGCTGCCGCCCAGGGAAACCCTGTGCACCTTTGACCTGCAAAAGGACGGCTGGCAGAAACATGTGGATTACAATGCCTACAAGCCCACTGTCTATTTCGGCCTGCATGCCTGTGACATCAACGCCTTGAACAAGCTCGACAAGGTGCTCACCGGCAACGTCTATCCGGACCCCTACTATGCCGCCAAACGCAAAAACATGTTTATCATCGGCGCCGGCTGCACGCCCCAGCCTTTCTGCTTCTGCAAATCCATGGGCACGGATTCCGTGCTGCACGGCTTTGATCTGTTTTTGACCGATCTGGGTGACTCCTATTTCGCCGAGATCCATTCGGCCCGGGCCTTTGCCTTCATCAGCAGCCTGGAGTGCCGGGAGCCGCGCCAAAGCGAGCACCAGCGTTTTATGGAAGTGGCCCAGGAGCGCATGAACCGCTTTACCTGCCATGTGGACACCACGGACCTGACCAAGATCCTTGATCTGGAATTCCAGGCCGAGGTATGGCGGGAATGGGGCAGAAAATGCCTGTCCTGCGGCACCTGCGCCAATGTCTGCCCCACCTGTTACTGCTACGGCATTGAGGAAAATGTCGATCTCGGCCTGCAGCATGCCAGCAAGACCAGACACCTCTACTCCTGCAATCTCATTGATTTTGCCCAGGTGGCCGGCGGCCACAATTTCCGGCCCGAGAGCCATGACCGGTTGAAATACCGCTACTATCATAAACACCGGGGCTTTGTCGAGGCCTTCGAGGAATCACTCTGCGTGGGATGCGGCCGCTGCGGCCAGTCCTGCCTGGCGAAAATCACCGTGCCCGAGGTGATAGCCAGTGTGCGGGGCGAGGGGGGAAACCATGCATAAACTGCCCTTTGTCGATGTGCTGGCCGAGCAGCAGGATCATGCCCGCAAGCAGGACCTGGCCAGCTTTGAGTACACCTTTCAGGCGGAAATCACCAATGTCTATCCCCTGACCGCAACGGAGAAGCTCTATCAGCTCCAGATCATCGACCCGGAGCAGCGGCAGCGCTTCTCTTTCCAGCCGGGCCAGTTCGTCATGCTGGAGCTGCCGGGCATCGGCGAGGCGCCTTTTTCCATCTCCTCCTCTCCCGTTCGGCACGGGGATATCGAGCTGTGCATCCGGGCGGTGGGCAATCTGACCAACTTTCTCGCCCGAGCGCCCCGGGGCACCAGGGTGGGCATCAGCGGTCCCTTTGGCACCGGTTTTCCGGTGGAGCGGATGCAGGGCCATGATATCATGCTCATTGCCGGCGGCCTGGGCCTGGTCCCCCTGCGGGCCCCCATCTCTGCCGTGCTGGAAAACCGCAGCCGGTACGGCAATATCGATATCATCTACGGCGCCCGCAACCCCGCCGAGCTGCTTTTCACCTATCAATACGATATGTGGCGCCAGTTTGACATCAATTTGAGTATCATTGTTGACGCAGGCGATGCCACCTGGCAGGGACCGGTGGGCCGCATTACCACCATTTTGGAGCAGCGCATCGCCGCAGCGCGGAATATCGGCAAAAACACCTACGCCATTGTCTGCGGGCCGCCGGTCATGTTCAAATTCGTCTGCGATATGCTCATCAAGGCCCAGCTGCCCATGCAGCAGATTTTCGTGTCGCTGGAGCGCCGCATGCACTGCGGCCGCGGCAAATGCTGCCGCTGCAACATCGGCTCCACCTATACCTGCCTGGAAGGACCGGTTTTCGACTACTGGTCGGTGATGAACTTGAAAGAGGCCATTTAGCGATCCCATGACAGCCAAGGAACATACCTATCTCGGCGTGCCGGTGAAAAAGCCCAGGGCCGCCTTTTTCGAGTTCACCTCCTGCGAGGGCTGCCAGCTGCAGCTGCTCAATAACGAGGCCAGCCTGGTGGATTTCCTCTCGCTGCTTGACCATTGTCAATTTCCGGGAGGCGATGAGCGAGCAAAGCGACGATTATGACATCGCCTTTATTGAGGGCAGCATCACCAGGGATGATGAGGCAGAGCTGCTGAAAGTAATCCGCGCCCGGGCCAAGACCCTCGTGGCCATCGGTTCCTGCGCCTGCTTCGGCGGGGTGAACCAGCTCAAAAACCGCTTCAACGATCTTGCCTGGGTGAAAGAGCAGGTCTACGGTTCCCATGCCATCGAAACCAGGGAGGCAGTGCCGCTGTCCGCCATCGTGCCGGTGGATCTGGAAATCTACGGCTGCCCCATCAAAAAGGAAGAGGTGGAAAAGGTGGTCACCAATCTGGTGCTGGGCAAGTCCATTGATTACCCCAGGTATCCGGTGTGCATGGAATGCAAGGCCAACCATAATGTCTGTCTTTTTGACCTGGGCCAGCCGTGCCTGGGGCCGATCACCAGGGCAGGCTGCGACGCCTGGTGCCCCGCTAACCGTCTCGGCTGCTGGGGCTGCCGGGGACCGGCGGAAAAGCCCAATGTGCGGCAGCTCAGGCAGATCATGCATGAGCATGGTTTTTCCGATGAGCAGCTGCTGGACCGGCTGGAATGTTTCGGCGGCTTTGCTCAATATGTCACTGAGCTGAAAAGAGCCGCGAAGGGATAGCAAAATCCATGAAAGTTTCCTGCAATATCAAGGTAAACCATCTGAGCCGGGTGGAAGGGCACGGCAATATCCGCATCAGGATCAAAAACGGGGTGGTGGAAGAGGCGGGCTGGGACGTGGTGGAGACGCCCCGTTTTTTCGAGGCCATCCTGGTGGGCAAACTGTGGGAAAACGCCCCCTATCTCTGCGGCCGGATCTGCGGCATCTGCTCCATCGGTCACACCCTGGCCAGCATCCGGGCGGTGGAAAACGCCTTTGGCATGGTGCCCGACCGGCAGACCGAGAGCCTGCGGCTCCTGCTCAAACACATGGAGACCCTGCAGAGCCACATCCTGCATCTTTATTTTCTGGCAGCCCCTGATTTTCTCCAGCTCGGCAGCGTGCTGCCGCTGATTGCGACCCATCCGGAGGTGGTGCAGCGCGCCACCCGCCTGAAACTGCTGGCCAACGACGCCTGCGATATCATCGGCGGCCGCCGCCTCCATCCCACGCGGACCGTGGTCGGCGGCTTCACCATGCTGCCGGAAAAGTCCCAGCTCGCCCTGATCAAAGCAAGGCTTGAAGCCGCCCTGCCGGACCTGGTCAAAACAGCAGAGCTCTTCCACACCTTTGCCCTGCCTGATTTTGTCCGGGAGACGGAATTCGTCTCGTTAAAAGGCAAGGACCGTTACCCCTTTATCGGCGGGGACCTGGTGTCCAGCGACGGGGTAATCAGGGCGGAGGATGAATACCGGCAGATGACCAATGAATATATGGTGGACCACTCCACCTCCAAATGGAGCCGTCTTTCCCGCCAGTCTCTGGCGGCAGGGGCTCTGGCCCGGCTCAACAACAACTTCGCCCTGCTGCAGCCCAAGGCCCGGGAGATCGCGGCGAGCTTCTCCCTGCAGCCGGTCAATCACAATCCCTTCATGAACAACATCGCCCAGCTGGTGGAATGCGTCCATGTGGTCATTGACAGTATTGCCATCACCGACGAACTGCTGGCCGGCAAATGGCAGGAGCCACGTCAGCCGGTCGTGCCGAAGGCGGGGCGGGGGGTGGGCGCGGTGGAGGTGCCCAGGGGCATTCTGTACCATGCCTATGAGTTTGACCCTGCAGGCCGTATCACCAGGGCTGACTGCGTCATTCCCACCAGCCAGAACAACGCCAATATCCATTATGACATCATCGAACTGGCCCGCCAGTCGGCGGCGCAGCAAAAAACTGACAGCGAGATCCAGCGCCTGGCCGAGATGCTGGTGCGGGCCTATGATCCCTGTATATCCTGTTCAGTCCACTGACACGGTAAAATTCACCTGCTAGCTCATAGAGATTGTCATGCAGTTGCCGGATGGCGGTGAGAAGATCAGCTGTCTGCAGGTCAAGGGTCAATTCCCTGGCCACCCTGCGGGGAAAAGCATAAAGCCGGCTGTGACTGCGCATGGCTTGCTGCCCAGTGGCGCACCACCTTGTCCACCTCCGGCCAACTGCAGCCGGACGATTCAGCATCTTCCTCGATGCACAGGGTAAGCCGTTGTAACAAAATAATGTCCTCATCTGGCTTGTAAAACGGCACTCTTTTCAGTACCCCCTTGTGGGGTATAAGGAGCCGTAACGAAATGGTTCAGAAAGCCGAGGTTATTTCGTAACGGCTCCTAATTTTCGTGAACGGCACAGCGGGAGGCGGTCTCAGGCTGCGGTGAGATGCGTGGCGATAAACTCTTTGTACTGCTCAACCGCCCGGCCATACTGGTCATTTAGTTCCACTTGGATTCTCTGCCATTCCTCGGCAAATTTGGGGTGCTGTGACGGCTGCAGCTTCATTTTCATGCCGGTCTGCTGGGCCAGATTCTTTTCCATCAGCATCATCTGCTGGGCAAACTGCTCTTCGAGCTGTTTTTTCAGCTGCTCCTTGTGAGACAGATAGCGGTCCAGAATCGATTTCATTTCCGTGAACACCTGGGCGAGCTCGCCCTTGCCCCGGCCGATTGCCATGAGGGCCTGCATGGCTTTTTCCGCGGCAGGGGCCTCATCCGCCTTCCTGGGCAGAACAATATTCCGGAGCAGGGCGGTCACCATGCCCTTTTTCACATGGGGCCGTTCTTCAGCGGGACATTTTTCCAGAGCAGCGAACAGATCAACCTGTTCACCCCGCAGAAAGCCCGCGGCAAGGCGCATGCCTTCCTTTTCTTTTTCCTGCAGAATCAGCTCGCCGGAGGCACTTGCCTCCATGCGGGCTGCCCGCTCCAGAACCATTTCAAGTGTGCTTCGTATTTCAGCCATTTTCTTATCCGTTTTGGTGGAATTATTTTGCCACAAAACCAGCGAGAGAAGGGGAAAACCAATCCCTGACAATGTACCCTCTGCAACCAATCTTGGCGATAAAAATCATGAGCGGGAAACGGCAGTGCCTGCGCGCAAACTGCACGGCAAAAAAATGCGCGGCCAACCTGATAGAGACTTTAGCTGATTGACAAATCCAGCTGCCTCGCTTAGTATATTACACTTTTTCAAAGGAGGAATTGAAAGTGGATACTCCTGTAGACTCTAAGTCACGCAGCAATCAAAATGCCAATATGGGCATGCGGCTCACCTGCCCAACCTGTGGTAATGACACAGATTTTGTCGAAGTTGCCGATGGGGTTATCCTCACGACCCATTATGTGCAGAACGATGATTGCAGCTTTAGCCAGGATGGTGACGAATCCCAGATACTCGGGGAAATCCGTTTTTTCTGCGGAGAATGCAACGCCGATCTCACCCGCTTCCACCAGCGTTTTGTGGAAATGCTCTTTTGACCTGCCACTCCCGCTCTCACTCCCCGCATTATCACCACCAACCAGATCCTGCGCCAAGAATATCACAGCCTGCGGGGGGGCGATATTTTTATCGGGCGATTGCGCCTCAAGACAACCGAGGAGCATCTTCTCCTCGATCTGGTTGAACGTGGCATCATTCTCTTTCCCTCGGCCCTGAGCCAGCATCTGTGCCGCTCCAAGGTTTTTCAGGCCCAGTATTTTCGGCAGACAGATGCTTCCCCTTACCATGCCGGTCCATGACCCCCATGACATGCTGGAGACCGTCAATCTGTATCAGAAAAACGGCATCAACCGAGTGGTGACCAAGCTTGACAGAAAAAATGCCGGCATGGGCATTCACCTGTGGCATGACGTTGAGGACGTTTTCAGCCACGCCACCCTGGGCTCCCTGCCCTTCCCGTTTGTTATCCAGCCATTTGCCGAAAACAGCCGGGATATTCGCGTCATTATCCTTGGCGATTATATCGAGTCATACGCACGGCACAATCCGCACAACTTCAGAAATAATCTGCACTGCGGGGGACAGAGCAGCCCCTGTGAAATAAGCGGGGAGCAACTTGAGCTCTGTCGGCAGGTCATGGGCAGGGGCAAATTTCCTTACGCCCATATTGATCTGATGATTGTGGAAAGCGGGGAAACTTATCTGGCTGAGATCAATTTACGCGGCGGCATCAAGGGAGCGCAAATCAGCCCGGCTGAGTATCACAGCAGGGTGGAGGCGATCCAGCGGCATTTTCTCAGCACGCGGTGAATTTTCCATAAAAAAAAGGAGGCCGCAGAACTTAATCCGCAACCTCCTTGCAAAGCTAAACAGCCCGAAGACTGTTTATAAAAGCATCATACGCAACCGGTCGGTTTCGGCAGACCAGCCATTTTACAGGCTCCTTTACCAGGTCCTGAGGGGAACAGCTCATAAATTCTTTTCAGCGGGAAACCTGTGGTTTTGGAAAGAATACGAACCATCGGTGCAATACCGTTTTTCTTGTAGTAATCCTGCAGAGCGTTGATAACTTTCCAGTGCTCGTCGGTCAGGTCACTGATGCCTTCCAGGCTTTTTACATACTCAACCCAACCCTGATTCCACTCTTCCATACCTTTTGTGAGGAAGCCGTCCTCATCAACATCGTAAGAATGTCCTGCATGTTCAATAATTGCCATGTGATTCCTCCTTTGCGAGATTAATTCAAATTGCTAACGATAGTTGCTCTTAGCAAGATTCACTTACCTTCTCTAATAAATAATCCTAAATAATCGATGCTTTTAAATTTGTCAAGAATGCAAATGGCGATTTTTTTCATTTTATGCATGATTACTCATTCATTTATTGACAATTCTATTTGAATCAATAGGTTATATTACAGAAAATAACCACAAAATAGCAGTGTTTTGCCCGACGAATACTGTAATTTTACCTAATTTTGTTATAGTAGTCCTGTAACTCCCTAGCAAGAAATCGTCTTATTTTGCCCAAATTCCGGTAATGGGCACCGCCAAGGTCAGACAATCTGGCATGGGACAGCAATGAGTCGACCTTGCTCTCGACCTTGCTCCACAGATTTTTTTTGTAGCTGCTGTCCAGATTGACGAGCCCGGCCTTGCGGGCCAGGCATTTCCGCACCAGGCGCGGGAAACTCCACCGGGTAAACCACAACCAGGAGAGAAAACAGACAACGGCCACACCGGTTAAAGGAAGCAGCAGGTGCCGGGGGGTGACAGTACCCTGCAGCAGAGCGCTGATCAGCGACTCGTCCGGCACGCCGGTTAACCCCTTGAGGATGGGCCCGGTGAGAAAAAAGGCGGCCAGACCCGCCACCAGAGTAAACTTGCCGACACTGGCCAGAATTGTTCGGCCCATGCTGCTGAAGGTGCACATCGCCTCGCAGACCAGCAGCAGCTCATTGACCTGCCGGTCGATGTCCTGCAGGATATGATTGACGCGAAATCCCGGGGCGGACAGGACCTTCTTTTTCAGCTGCTCCCGTTCCTCCCGCCAGACCGAGAGGATTTCCGATGGTTCCGCCTCGCCGGGGGCATAGGTGACATAAATGGTGGGGATATCCTTGCGGCCCGTCATCTGGGAAAGATTCCAGCACAGGGTACCGTAAGATCTGACCAGATCGCTCAGGTTATCGCACTCATCGATGCGGCTCATGACGAAAACGATCCTGTCCTCGCCGGCCGTGTCGGGCAGGGTGCTGCGGATGGCGGTATAGGTCTCGCTGATGGTGCCGGCCTTATGGGGGTCAAACATGAGCACAACGAGGTCGGCCAGTTTGGCGAACTCCCCCAGCACGGCCAGGTAATCATAACCGCGGTCCTTTTCCGTGACCGCGTCCAGCATGCCCGGGCTGTCGATTAGGGCCATATTCTCAAGAAAGGGGACATCAACCTTTTTCAAGCGGAAATGGGCGATAAACTGCTCGCCGAAGGACTTGAACCGGCCGAAAGGCAGGGTTTCATCGTTAACCAGGGTGGAGCCGGGCACCTCCTTTTCACCATCCTCTCTGCCGTGGGTGGTGAGGATGGTAAACGAATCATCCGTGGGCGCCTGCCCGGTGCGCTGGATGTTCTGGCCGATGAGCTCATTGATGAAGGTGGACTTACCGGAGGAATAATTGCCGATAATGAGAACGATGGGCTTCCACTTGAGCACCGACTCCAAGTCGGAGTAGTCGAGCCGGTAACGGTTAAAGAGCGGCAACAAACTAGTGCGAACATGGTGCTGCAGCTCCGCCTGCAATTTTTTTTCGTCCATGGCATTCAAGGGTGTGGATATTGATCAAAGGGCAAGCCGGTCCGTTGTTTTGGTCTCTACGCATCATTAACAGATAGCCGCTGAAATGACATTGAAAATATGCGGGTGTCATTGCATCCCGCAAATTATTGATAGCTTCGTAAAAAGTCTCGTTTTCACCGACAGATCACGACAATAAATCAAGAGAAATTATTTTGTATTTTCAGCAAGTTATCGTCTGTGGGCTTTTCACCCTCAAGGTCAAGGGGCAGTAAATACGAGATCAGTCAATTATTGACCGATAATGACCTCGTCAGAGAGTTCATTGACATCATCAGCTTTGACAGGAAAATGGCGGGTCAGGAGTTCTCCGACCTCCATGATCGACCGGCACAGCATATCAGCGGCCTGGCCGCTCTTCATGCCCGCGGCAATATCCTGGGCGTATGCCTGCAGGGCCTCCTGCCGGATCTTGGCATAGATCCCCTGGTCAGCCAGCACCCAGACTTTGTGTTCAAAAAGGGAAATAAAAAAAAGCACGCCGCTCTCATCCCGGGTCTTGTACAGTCCCTTTTCATAAAAGGCGGTAAGGGCCCGGTCCCGCACCTGCAGCTCCAGCCGGTCAGCAGGGGTAAAGAATCTTTTGACCTCGGGCAGATAGTGCACCAGCCAGCCGCAGAGGGCGGTCAGCACCAGGGCCGACACCACAAATACCCATAGATCGCCGGCCCAGAACAGCTCGGTGGCGGCCAGGGCCGACAGGCTGCCGATCACCCCGCCGGCCAGCATCTGGCCCTCGGGATAGGCGTCGCTTTGGTCGACCACCATCACCGCAATCTCGCCCGCCGTTCTGCCCTCCACGGCGTGAATCGCCTCGGCGATTTTCTTTTTGTCAGCTTCCGTAAAAAATGTCTCCGCCTTCATGATCACCAGTTCCCTGAAGCGCCGCCGCCGCCGAACCCGCCGCCGCCAAAGCCTCCAAACCCTCCACCGCCGAAACCACCGCCCCCGCCATAGTAGCCCGTACCGCCTCCCCGCAACATGCCGGCCATGAAAAACGGCAGCAGCCAGCCGCCAAAGGCGCCGGCAGGGATAAGCAGAAGCAGCAGCAGGAAGCTGAACGGCAGCAAGCCGAAAAGAAAGGCCAGGGGGAAAAGCACAGCCCCGCCGATCACCCCCAGCGGCCGCCAGATTCTGCCCAGGAAGGCAACCAGGAACAGGCCGAAAAAAAGAAACTGAAAAAGCAGGGGCGGCGGTTCATCACCCCGGCTTACCCGTGCCCCCTGCCGGTCCGCCTTGAATTCGCCCCGGGTGGCCTGGACAATCGCCGCCACCCCGGCCTCAAAGCCCTGATCAAATCTGCCGCTCTTGAAGTACGGGCTGATGACACTGTCAACAATGCGGCCGCTCAACAGATCGGTCAGCACCGGCTCCAGCCCGCGGCCCACCTCGATCCTGATCTTTCTGTCGTTTTTGACCACCAGGAGCAGCACGCCATTGTCCTTGCCCTTCTGCCCGATCTTCCACTGGTCCACCGTCCTGATGCTGAAATCCTCCAGGGCATCTCCCTCGAGAGATGGAATGGTCAGTATCGCCACCTGGGTGGAATCGGTCAGATCAAAGGACTGCAGGGCCCGCTCAAGCTTTGCCTGCTCCTGGGGCGAGATCATGTCTGCATAGTCATTGACATAGCCCTTATACGGGGGAACAGCCAGGGCAAGGGCCAGACTGGCCAGGCCGAGAATGCCGGCCACGAGCAGCAGCCCGACCCCCAGGCGCCATCTATGCAGGTATGGTGCGAAAACTCTCAATGTATTTTCCCGGGGTTGTCAACCGGCCTTAAAACTTCACCTTGGGGGCTGTCTCGGCCCCGGCCTCGGCCTTGAACGCTTCGCGCCGCGGCAGTTTCAGCAGGAAATTATTGGTCAGATTATTGGGGAAGGTGCGGATCGAGGTGTTGAATACCCGCACGGCCTCGTTATAGCGGACCCGGGCCACGTTGATTCTGTTTTCCGTGCCTTCCAGCTGGTGCTGCAGATCCCTGAAGTTCTGGTTGGCCTTGAGATCAGGATACTGCTCCACCACCACCATCAGCCGGGACAGGGCGGAACTCAAGCCGCCCTGGGCGTTCTGGAACTGGGCCAGGGCCTCGGGATTGTTGATGACATCGCTGCCGAGTTTCAACTGGCCCACCTTGGCGCGGGCCTCGGTGACGGCGGTGAGGGTCTCCTTTTCATGGGCGGCATACCCCTTCACCACCTCCACCAGATTGGGGATCAGGTCGGCGCGGCGCTGATAAGAGGCCTCCACATCGCCCCAGGCGGCAATAACGGTTTCGTCATTTTGCTGAATGGTATTATAGCCGCAGCCGCTGAGGCCGAAACATACCAGTAGAAAAACAGGAATAAACAAAGCAATTCTTTTCATCACGGTAACTCTCCAGAAATATTTAGTGTTACAGCATTTTTTGTCATATCTTAATACAGAAAAAGAGCTTGTCAATCGCCTTGCCGGCAGAAAGCCCCCGAGTTTCATGCACTTGCTGCTAAGCCGTTGTAAAAAAATAACATGGCCAGAGAAATGCGCGGAACGACACTCTTTTCAGTACCCCCTTGAGGGGTATAAGGAGTCGTAACGAAATTAAAAAAATGGCCATGTTATTTCGTAACGGCTCCTAAAGCAAAACCGCCCGGTATTTTTTGACAAAATCAACCGGCTTATAGCTGAGCTTGGCATGGCGCAAACCTTCGTCACCCAGATCCTGCTCCCGGTTGATGGTAGCATATTTATCCGGCAGAATCGAGGCGAATACCTGATTGACAAACTGCCACAGCCCCTTATACTCACCCACGGCCTTTTCAAAATGTATGGCAAAACTGCTGCCCAGCATCAGCTCCTCGCCCAGGGAATAGGCCGCGGGCCTGCCGTCCACATAGTAGACCCCGCCGCACAGCTGCAGCTCCTCCGCCTTTTCCAGGGCCTCTTTCGCCGCGGCGTAATCACCCGGGTCATCGCGGCCCTGCCGCCAGGCATCCAGAACCTGCAGGGCATCCGGCATGTACTCTTCCAGCAGCGGCCGCCCCTCATAGGCATAATTGCTGACAAATGCCTTGATCTGGTTACGCTTTTTATGAAATTTCCTGCCGCTAAGCTCGGCAAGATCCTTGCGCAGGTAAAGATAATCAAAGTTGTCCCGATCTTCACTGAGGCGATACCCCAGTTGCGCCAGCACCTCGGCCTGGGAAGCGGCAACACACTTCATGGTGGCGAAATCGGTAAACAGCTGACGCAGCAGCGCCTCATCCGGCAGGCCGAAGGGCAGCATGAAAAAAGGCTTATCCGCATCCGCGCCGGCAATGAGCAGCAATTCGTCGGAGAGCCGGGACACCCGGTAGTGATGGCTGTTTCTGAAGAGATAGATGTTGGCAAAGGTGAACTCGGAAATGCCGTCCGGCAGCTGCTGAAACAGGGGATGCAGCGTCGCCCGCTGCAGCAGGTCAAGTTCCGAAAAGTCGGGATAAATTGGTATCATAAAATAGCCGTTGCTCACTTTGATAGAAAATAATCGCAAACTGTTTCAAAAATAAAACCACCATTGCCCCGGCACTGTCAAATCTTATCTCGTTTGTGGTATGGTGCAAAAAAGGAGGGGAAATGAAATGAACCAACAGAAAAATCACAAATGGTTTCTGCTTGCCGCCATTGCCGCCTATTGCCTGATCGGGGTGGAGATCATCATCATGATCTCGCCCTTTGCCCTCTATTTTTACTCGGTTTACGGGCCGGTGCTGGAATTTTTTTCCTCTTCGCCCTACCTGAGCTGGACCACGGAATTTTTTCTGCCGCACATGACCTTTCCCAATGATCCGGTCATCCTGGGCGTCTCCTATCTGCAGATCCTGCTGCCCGTAGGTCTTGTGCTGTTCTTCTCCGCGGCAATCCCCCTGTACTACGGCCGCTTTACCGGCCGGGGGGTGGTGCGGATGAGCTTTTACAAAAAAATCAGACACCCGCAGTACCTGTTTCTGGCCATTTCCGGATTCGGCCTGCTGCTCTACTGGCCCCGCTTCATCATCCTCATCATGTACGTCACCATGCTCTTTGTCTATTACCTGCTGGCCCGCAATGAAGAGTGGCGCATGAAGCTGGAAGCCCCCGGCAGCTATGAGGCATACATGACCAACACCCCCATGTTCATCCCGGGGGAGCCGGGCGGAAAGATCTACCGGCTGCTGTTTGGCTGGCTCCAGCCGAAATGGCTGGGCATCCTCGTTGCCTATGGTCTTACCCTGGTCTGCTGCATCGGGCTGGCCATGGGCATCAGAAACTACACCATCAAACAGCTGCCCGCGATTCAAGTCGACTCCATGACGGTGCTGCCCGTTTTCCCCCGGCCGCCGGAGGAAGTCCGGGCGCTCTATGAAAAAGTCGCCTCCTCCAGCCAGGTGAAGCCCTTTCTGCAGGGAGAGATCGGTGCCAATCTGATCTATATATTCCCGGGTGATTTTTTTCTGACCGCCATTGTCACCGATGAAGACCGTCGTTTTTCCGACGATATTATTGAACGCTTTCCCGAGGTGCTTGAATGGCATCAGCATAAATTCAAGGGAGGGCTGGGGAAATTCTTTAAAATTTTCTATAACTATATCAGGACACTGGGCAGCGTGGAGACGGATTACCATGTCGAACGTTTTGTCTTTGTGCGGGTAAGCGACGGCCAGGGCAGCCTGGCCCGGCCCCAGGATATTTTCCGGCTGGGAATGAAGAGAAAGCCGGTCCTGCTGGTTGATATGGATGTTGATGATCACCGCATCGTTTCCATCATCATCCCCACGGGAAAAAATAAATGGGGCACCATGCCGATGCCGTCTTTCTAGCTGTCAATCATCTTCATCATGACAATCAGGCGTCAATACAGATGATTTCGCCCTGTTCCCCGGTCAGACTTCGCCCGCCCTGCCCGGTCACCGCAAAGGTGTTTTCCACCCCCACCATGCCCACCTCGGGGAATGCCGATTTTCGGTTCAACGGCCAGCACCATGCCCTGCTCCAGCGGCAGATCAAAACCCCGGGCCAGGACGGGATACTCGTCAATGCACAGGCCGATGCCGTGGCCGGCAAAGCCCACCTTGTTTTTGCCGAGGCCCATGAAGCCTTCGGCCCAGCCCGCTTTATCCGCCCAGGCCGACACGTGTTGCCAGATGTCGCTCGGCAGCACGCCCGGCCTGAGGTGATCGACAATCCAGCTCTGCACCTCGAGGCAGAAATCCTGGGCCGCCTGCACCTTCGCCGGAATGGTGCTGCGCTCCCCCAGCCAGTAGACCTGGGTCTTGTCGGTCTGGTAGCCTGCAAAACAGAAGCCGTTGTCAATGGTCAGGGGCTCTCCCGCCCGCCAGACCTTGGCAGCCGACCCCATATGCGGCACCGCGGGATGGGCGCCGCGCAGACCCAGCGGACCGTTGAAGACACTGGGATAATTGCCGCTGTCCCCGGCCGCGATATGGCCCATGAAGACCTCTTCGCCATAGCTGCCCATGCGCAGAATGCCAAGATGACCCTCTTCATAAAACAGACGGGACAGGGTGTGGGCTATTGCCAGCTCGCTCATGCCCTCTCTGAGCAGGGGCGGCAGCAGTTCCGCCAGGCACCGGGCATGGCCGGCGCCGGCTTTGTCAAGCTTGGCCAGCTCCCAGTCGGACTTGGTGCCCCGGGCCATGGCCAGCACCTTGTCTCCGGGCAGCAAGGTATGGCCGGGCAGGGCGGCGGTAAAACTCAGGCCAAGGGCCCACGACAGGCCGTTCATCTCCACGGCCACGGTTGCCGGCAGGGGAGAACCGGCGTCTGCCAGAACCGCCTCGATATCCTTGTAAGACCTGAAGGGGAAGATATTATCCACCGCCGATTCGAGTCCGGCCCGGTCCAGGCCGCGCCGGCAGAGCAGAACAGGCTTGCCCGTAACCGGCAGCCACAAGATGCCGTTACCGAAGGTGCCGCTCAGATAATAGATATTGACGCGGGAAAAGACGATGAGTCCTGCTGCCTTGGGCACGCAGTTTTTCAGCAGGACCCGGCACCTGTTCCAGCGGTTTTCCAGCTCCTGCAGCGGCACTGTTTCCAAAACATCTCTCCTTTTAAAAAAATTCTGTTTGTTCATTTGCTGCCGCTGTAAACGGCAAAACTGTAATATTGATACCAGCAGTTCACGTGATGAAAGCCGGCATCCTGCAGGGACGCAAGCTGCCAGGACAGGGTGGACATCCTGTCCTCCTTCATTCTGACCAGGGCCCCTTGCAGCTCCAGGTCCGTGGCGCCGTTCGCCTTGACCTGGGTAAGCCACTTCTGCCGGTAAATCCGGTCAATCTCCGCGGTTTCCCCCAATACCTGGTCAGCGTTGACAAACATTCCGCCGGGGACAAGATGGGCATACACCTTGCCGAACAGCTCCTGTTTCTGCTGCTGATCAAGGTGGTGGATGGAGAGCGACGACATGATCAGATCAAATGGCCCGCCCAGTAGTGATGGTAAATGCGGCTGTAATCAGCCACGATATAGGTAAATTCGTTGGCAGAGCCAGCCCAGTCTTTTTCTGGCCTCAGCCAGCATGCCCTCGGAGATATCCATCAGCACAAAGCGGGCCTTGACAAAGTCTGCGGCAATCATTGAGGTCAGCAGGCCGGTGCCGGCGCCAAGATCCAGAATCGTCAGCTTTTCTTCATGGGCAAAGGGGATGATTTCCCGGGCGGTCCGGTAGAAATCAGCAAAGCAGGGGATGAGCTTGCGGCGCGACCCATCGTATTGGCTGGCATATTGATCAAAAACGGCTTTGATGGACATGGGTTATGATATGAAGGTGCCGGTCCGCCACATGGGCCGCGGCCTTTGCCAGTGGCCGGGATCTCTTCACCGATCTGCCCCCTTTCCCGCCGCCAGTGCGGCAAAACCGGCATAATCCGCGGCAAATCTCTTCCTGCCGGTGCGGAGAAATTCCGCGTAGCTCCACTCCGCCGGCAGCAGCAGATGGGCAAATTCGCCCCTGATGACGTAGGCTGTCGGCCGCCAGACTCTTGCCGCCCGCGCCGTCCACCAGGACCGGGCGTCTGTCATACATCTCGCCCTCGAAGCGGTCCAGCCGCCTCCAGGCCTCCTGCGGCACCTCAAGATACACCACCCCCTGGACAACTGCGACCTGCTGCCCGACTATGGCCGGATACTCCTCGCCGCGGAGCCGGCAGCGCCGGTAACCGGCGAGGGTGGCAGGCAATTGCGCCGGCAGGCAGCCGGCAACCTGCTGCATGATCTCGGTACACATCAGCGTCCCATAGGCAAAAAGATTCATTGGCCGTCCCCGCTTATGCTCAACTCGCAATAAACCGCAGGCCTTAGCGGCCCGGCAGCTTAGCAAGGACCAGCCGGCCGGCTGCTTCAAGCTTCTGCCGGTTGCCGTCCCGGTCCGGATTGCCCACGCCGACGGTGATATAGTAGTCCCCGGCCAGCATATGCAGGCCGCCGGTACCGATGAACGCCTCATCGCCAAAGCCCGCCAGATCAACCCGGCCATCGGTCAGCATCTTTTTGGTTTCAACAAAGATGCTCTTCGGGCTTTGGCCCGCTTCCCGCACCTGTGGCGGCATGAACTCGGATTGCTGCACCGTGATCTGCAGAAATTTTCCGGAATCGGGGTTGGCGGCCTCATAGAAGCATTTTTTCATGCCCACCACCTGCTGTTCCCCATATTGCCCGTCTTTGACCGCTTCCCCGATCAAGCTCTCCGCCTCTGCCCTGGTGATGAGTTCACAGGGCTCTTTGAGTTGGCAACCGGCAGAGGGTTGAGCCGCCTCCTGGACGGTGGTCTGTTTGCCCTGGCTGTTTTCACTGCCTGGGTCATTTCCGCCGCAGCCGGCAAAAAGGATGAGGGTGCTCACGAAGAGGCAAAGGTATCTTTTTCCCATGGTTTCTTCCTTTTTTTGTGGTTCCTGCTTGTCATTCACCATTTCAGCTTACGCGCCGAGTATCTGCGCCAGGGCCCGGCACAGGGCGTTACACTGCTCGTCCGTGCCCACCGTGATGCGGAGAAACTGCTCGATGCGTTCCTGCTTGAAATGGCGAACGATGATCGCTTTTTCCCGTAATCCGGCGGCGAGCTGCAAGGCGTCCCGGGCCGGATGCCGGGCAAAGACAAAATTTGCCGCGGAGGGCAGCACCTCAAAGCCAAAGCCGCGCAGATTACGCACCAGTTCCTCCCTGGTCCGCATAATCATTTGCCTGGTTTGCTCAAAGTATGGCCGGTCCTCCATGGCCGCCACGGCGCCCCGGATGGCAAGGCGGCCCAGGGGGTAGGAATTGAAGCTGTTCTTGACCCGCTCCAGGGCCTCGATGAGCCTGGGGTGGCCCACGGCAAAGCCCACCCGCAAGCCGGCCAGGGAACGGGATTTGGACAGGGTCTGGATGACGAGCAGCTGGGGATACCGATCCACCAGGGCAATGGCCGATTCGCCGCCGAAATCCACGTATGCCTCGTCCACCACCACCACGGAATCCGGGTTGCCGGCAAGCAGGGCCTCTATTTTGGCCAGGGGCAGCAGCCGGCCGGTGGGGGCATTGGGATTGGGGAAGATGATGCCGCCATTGGGCCGCTGCATAATCCGTGACCTCTATCGCAAAGGCTGCGGTGAGCGGTACGGTCTCAAAATCTATCCCATAGAGCCCGCAGTAGACCGGATAGAAACTGTAGGTGATGTCCGGGAACAAGAGCGGCTGTTCATGTTTCAGCAGTGCCAGAAAGACATGGGCCAGCACCTCGTCCGAACCGTTGCCGACAAAGACCTGCGGCGGTGTAACGCCATAATAGGCCGCCACCGCGTTCTTCAAACTCTCCCCATTGGGATCCGGGTAGAGGCGCAGGCTATCGCCCACCTCGGCCTGCAGGGCCGCAAGCACCCTGGGCGAGGGCCCGTAGGGATTTTCATTGGTGTTTAATTTGATCAGGTCAGCCACCTTGGGCTGCTCTCCGGGGACATAGGGAGTAAGCCCGTGTACCACCGAACTCCAGAAATGACTCATGCTTTTAATCCACTAACCTTTATCGCTGTTTATCTCAGGCCGGCTCATGCTCTCCCCGGCTGGTCTTCCTCATGGCACACGCCAAACCAAGAGAGAATTCTTCGATTATGGGCAAGTTGTCAACGTTTTTATTGATCAACAAATGAAATTGCGAGGAGATCGGCTAGTTTGCGGACAGGTCCATTTTCCCGCCGATCCTGTAGGCATCAACCACGGCCAGGATCCAGCAGATCAGAACCAGCAGCAGCAGACCATTGAACAGCGGGCTGTCAGAGGCGGCGGCGGCCTGGTTGACCGCGGTGTTGATCATATTGATATCGATTTCCCCGCCACCCGCTGCAATCTTTTCAAGAACCGGCAGGGCCTTTGCCACGATCAGCGCCGCCATGACACTCAGCGAGGCGCAGGTCACAAACATCAGGGCGATCCCCCGCAGATAATGCCGGAAAAAAACCTGCCCCAAACCAGGCAGCACCAGACCGGATAAAAGCGCACCCTTTAGTGAGTTCTTCATTGCTGCCCCTGAACAAAAAATAAAAACCGCCGTCATTTTCGCCGCCACCCTGATACACACAACGCCGGGGTTGACTAAAAATCGGTTTTCCCTGGCTGTCAGGGTGTTTTCTCCGCTGTTTTGCGGATAATCTGCGGCACAAATCTTTCCGAAAATCCGGCCACAAAAGACCAGAAAATCAACTTGGCGATATTGGGCCCGTCTTTGGGAAAGGTATAGGTCAAGAAATCGGCAAAACTCCGGGTTAGATTCTGTTGATCAATGGCCACCTGATGGTATTCCGGAAACAATGATCCTTCTATGATGCCGGATATGAACAGAATATGGAGAACAATGGCAAATATCCCGCCGTTGACCGGGATCAGCAGCAGAGAAGACCAGGACTGGGAAAGCTCCCGCAGCTCAATGCTATCCGTTTTGGGCAGGCGCTGCTGGATGCTGACAAAGCCGCCGATGAGTCCGGCGATGAAGACATAGGTGATCAGGTAGGTCCTGCTGCCGGTGGTGCCGAATTTCAGGCAGTACAGCAGCAGTGACAGGCCGATCAGGCACAGGACGGTGAGGGCAAAGAGTTTCTTGGTGACAATGATCAGAAGTTTCTGCCGCTCAACCTTATTCTGCTGTTCGTTCATGGTTTGCCGGTCTCGTCATTTTTTTCATATCATTCATCAGTTGCTGCAAAAATATTCTTTACTATTTCCTCCGCCTCGGCAAGCCATTTTTTTCTTTGCTGCTCGGTGCTGACCACCACGATGCCAAACATCCTCCGGTGAAAATCCCTTACCCCGCACAGCCCGAAAAGACAATTCTTCCATAAGGTTTCCAGGGGATCACCGAACACCGCCACCTCCCTTGCCGCTGCGGTGTTCGAGGTATTGAACACCAGGGCGGCATGAGCCTGTAACAGTCCGTGCGGCACCCCTTCGCCGCTGTCCCCCTCGAGAAACTCATAGGCCACCCCCGGCCGGATCACCCGGTCCACCCAGCCCTTCAGGATTGCCGGGGGCTGGCCCCACCAGTTGGGATGAATGACAATAATGCCGTCCGCCGTACTGAGCTCCCGGCAATGATTGGCGATGACGGCTGGCAGCACCGCATCCCTGGAGATTTCGCCGGCCGGCAGAACGGGATCAAATTGTTCCGCGTACAAATCATGGAAAAAGACCTGATGCCGGTTTGCTGCCAGCGCCTGCAGCACGGTCCGGGCAATGGCGTGATTAAAGCTCTCTTTGTTCGGATGGGCGAGAATAACGGAAATTTTCACTCTTTTCTCCTTCGGCTCCCCTCAGCGGCTGCCGCCGAACAGGGCGAAAATACCATATTTGCAGTAGCAGTCAACCTGCTGAAAGCCGATCTGCTCAAGCATGGCCAGCTGCGCCTCAAGGGAGTCCGGCATATTATCCGGGTTCCCCTTATATTGCTCGGGAACCGTCAGCAGTTTTTCCCGTTTGCCCAGGTCCGGCTGCTCGCCTATCCACTGCCGCCATAAAGATAAATACCATTTTTCCAGCCCCTCCGAGCAGGGCAGCACCACATCATAATGGACAAAACAGCCGCCAGGGGCCAGATGGCGGTAAATATAGGCATAGAGATCCCTCTTCTCAGCAGAGAGCAGATGATGGATGGCCAGCGATGAATAAACAAAATCAAAATTGCCGGCAAAGGGGTCATTGCCCAGCAGCTCCTGGAAACTTGCCCGGATGAAACGGATATCCGCCCTGTCCCCCAGCCGTGCTTGCGCCGCCGCCAGCATGGCGGCGGAGCCGTCGACCAGGGTGATCTCCGCCGGGGCAAAGGATTGCAGCAGTTGCCGGATGAACAGGCCGTCCCCGCAGCCGAGATCGAGGACGCGGGCCGCCCGGTTGCCCGAAATAAAATGGCCGTAAAAGGAGAGGGCCATGTCCATAAAGTGCCGGCGCCGGGGCAGATAAATATCCGCCTCATCCCGGTAATTCCCGGAAAATCCGTCATCCGCCCAGCGTGATTGGTCAAATTCGGCCATCATGATCTCCCATCTTCTTATTAAAGAGTGCCCGCAGTTTCTCCACCCTTTTGCGGTTGACCCCCAAATCCGAATAACCGAGCCGCGACGCCGAGCGCACCTGGATCAGGTTTTCAGCGGCCACCATCCTGAACTCCACGTCGTCGACAAAGCGGAACACCCGGGAGGTGAAGGTGGCCCACAGATACTGATCCTCTTCCTGCCTGATTTCTCCACCGGCCTGCCGGACGGCCTCTTTCAGACTTTGCCAGGCCGCAGCAGGCGGGCCTTGAAAGGACAGGGGAGCAATCTGCGCTGAGGCCTTCTCCTCTTGGCTGGAAACGCAGTTGGGCTTGTCGGGACAGGGCCGCAGTCTGCCGTCAGCCGGCTGCGCCTCCGGCGGCTTGCCGGTGCAGGACACCAGCATGAACAGCAGACAGGGCAGCATGAGCAGATCAAACAGATGGGGCAGCAGAATTTTCATGATATCTCTCCTCTGGTCAGCAGGTCCGCCGTTGGCAACGGCGGCCCCTTCCTTCTCACTCCTCACTCCTTACTCCTCACTTCTCACTTCTCACTGGCTTTCAATTACTCCACCCGGCTGCCAAGCCAGATGGTGTGCCGCTCGCCTTCAGCCACGCCATGCAGTTTGACCAGCACCTCTTCCACCAGGAAGCCCACCTTATGCAATCGCTGGGTAAAGGCCGGATCAGGCCCGGCCGACCAGACGGCCAGCAGGCCTCCGGGCCGCAAGGCGGCAAAGGCCACGCTTAATCCGTCCAGGCTGTAAAGCCAGTTATTTTCCTGGCGGGTCAGCCCCTCGGGGCCATTGTCAACGTCCAGCAGGATGGCGTCAAAACCACTCCTGTCCGCCCGCATCACCTTGCGCACATCCACCTCCCGCACCGTAACCCGGCTGTCATCCAGACGGATGACCGGCAAGCCCCCCCAGAGGACCCCGGTTCCAGGCCACCACCGCCGGCACCAGTTCAGCCACCACCACCCTGGCCTCAGGCCCGAGAATCCGCAGGGCGGCGGCCAGGGTATAACCCATCCCCAGCCCGCCGATCAACACCCGGGGCTGGGGCCGGTCACGGACCCGGCTGCAGGCCAGTTCGGCCAGGGCATCCTCCGAACCATGGACCTGGCTGTTCATCAGTTCATCCTCGTCCACCCGGATGGAAAACTCCCCGTCGCGCCGGTAAAGCCGCAGCTCGCCGCCGTTGCCCGGCACCCGGGCGCTGTCCTCTAACGTCCAGGAATGCATGGGCGGCTTACTGTGATCACAGGGAGAAAGGCCCCCCGCCCGGCGTTATGTCTGTTGTTCATTTAAGGGCCATCAGTCGAAATTGAGGTTAAAAAATTTCACATCAAGATATTCGAAGATGCCCAGCGAACCGCCTTCGCGGCCGTAGCCCGAGTATTTCACCCCGCCGAACGGCATTTCCGCCAGACTGCCCGACCAGCCGTTCACCGTGACAATGCCGGCCTGCAGGGCGGACACGGTCTGGTGGGCCAGCTGCAGGGAGTTGGTGAAAACATAACTCGCCAGCCCGTAATCCACGGCATTGGCCCGTTCCACCACCTCTTCCAGGGTGGCAAAGCCGGTAATCAGCGCCAGCGGGCCGAAGGGTTCATGCTGCATGACGGACATGTCATCCCGGACGTTGGTGATGATGGTCGGCTCAAAAAAATATCCTTTGTTGAGCCCGGCCGGCCGCTTGCCCCCGAAAACCACGGTGCCGCCCTCCTCGACTGTTTTCTCCACCATCTGCTCCATGGCCTGCAAACGCCGGCGGTTGATCAGCGGCCCGATGTCCACCGCCGGGTCCATGCCGTTGCCGATCTTCAGCCTGGCGGTGGCCTCGACCAGGGCCTTGGTGAACCGCTCCCCATGGGAGTGGTGCACAAAAAAACGGGTCGGCGACACGCAGACCTGGCCGTTATTGCGGAACTTGGCCACCACCGCCCCGGCAGCCACCTTCTCGGGATCAGCATCGGCATGGACAATGACCGGCGCGTGGCCCCCCAGTTCCATGGTCACCTTTTTCACCGTGTCGGCCGCCCGGCGGATAAGCTGCTGGCCCACCGCCACGGAGCCGGTAAAGCTGATTTTTCTGACCACCGGGCTGGCCAGGATGGTGTCGGAAATTTCCTCCGGCCGGCCGGTGAGCAGATTGATGACCCCGGCAGGCAGCCCGGCATCGCTGAAGCACCTGACCAATTCTGCGGCACAGGCCGAACCCTCTTCAGCCGGCCGGCAGATAATCGAGCAGCCGGCAGCCAGGGCGGCGGCAATTTTACGGGACGGCAGAACAATGGGGAAAATTAAAGGCCGTAAAGCCTGCGGCAACGCCTACGGGTTCATAGAGGGTATGCAGCCTGTTATGCATGCTTCTGCCGACCAGCACCTCGCCGTAGATCCGGCGGGCCTCATCAGCAAACCAGTCAATGATGTCCACCGCGCTCTTCACCTCGCCCAATGACTGGGTAATGGGCTTGCCGCAATCGAGCACCACCCGCCTGGCAATGTCCGTTGATCTCTCAGCCAGCAGGCGGGCCGCCTTTCTCAGCACCGCCGAGCGTTCCCAGGGCGCCACCTTGCGCCAGATTGCCAGGCCCTGCCGGGCAGCGGCAATGGCCATCTCGGTATCCGCCCGGCCGGCCTGACAGGCGGTGGCCACCACCTCTTCCGTGGCCGGATTCACAATCTCGATTTTTCCCCCGGATATGGCCCTTGCGCCATTGGCCGTTAATGAAAAGATCAACATGCAATATATTAGTCATTTTCCTCAAACCTTCCTCTTTATTACCTCACCTGGCCAACCATTATCCGGCAAGGCGGGATTTCCCGGGTCACCTGCCGCAGCGAGGTGCCTGACCGTACTTGCCGGAACTTGTCCGGATCGCTGTGAAAATCTTTATCCCCGGCAAAGGCCACCTGCCGGATATGACCGCGTTGGATAATAGGACGTGGGAATCTTACAGGAGTGACCGAACTCGTCAAGGCATGGGCAAATTATTTAACATGGGGTGAGAAGACTGTCAAAAATTACGTTCCCCTTTTCTCCGGTTTTTCTTCAGCCATTCTCTTAAGGCTGGAGCGGCAGCCGGTAAGCCGCGGCAAAAAAAACCGGCATAAGGGCCGCAGCCAAAGGTTAAAATATGTAGCGGACAAAAGGTTCAGTGGGAGGGTGGCGGCATGAATATGCGGAGTTCGGCCCCGGACGCCGGCAGACAGCCCGCTCAGCTGCCCCCGGGAGTCCGGATGCACAATTTTTACATCTTTTGCCAGGTCAGAATTTCATGAATTTTCTGGGACAGATCCTTCATGTTATAAGGTTTCTGAATAAAACCGCTACAGCCCTGCTTCAGCATGGAGGAAGCCTGGCCATTGATGCTGTAGCCGCTTGACAGCAGAACCAGCACCTCGGGATTGATTTCTTTTAATCCGGCGAAGGTATCGCCACCGCTCAGGCCGGGCATGACCAGATCCAGCAGGACAATATCGATCCTGTCCCGGTTGCTGGTGTAAACAGCCAGCGCCTCTTTGCCGCTGCGGGCGGTCAGCACCCCATAGCCCAGGCTCTTGATAATCTCCGTGCCGACGTCGATGATCAGCTGCTCATCATCCACCAGCAGAACGGTCCCTTCGCCGTGCAACACCTCATCTGACAGCTTCTTTTCCGCTTGAATGACATCTTTTCCCGAGGCGGGCAGATAGATGTTGAAGGTGGCGCCGTGTCCTGTGACGCTGTAAACATTGATAATACCGCCATGATTCTTGATGATGCCATATACCGAGGCCAGGCCCAAGCCTGTTCCTCTCCCCATCTCCTTGGTGGTGAAGAACGGATCAAAGATCTTCTGCTGAATGGCTTCATCGATGCCCACTCCGGTATCGGTCACCGAGATCTTGACATAGTTCCCGGGCTTCACGGCATATGGGCGCAGGTAATCTTCATCCAGGACGGCATTTTCCGTCTGCACAAAAAGATCGCCGCCATTGGGCATGGCCTGCCAGGCATTGATGTACAGATTCAGCATCACCTGCTCTATCTGCCCCTGATCGGCTTCCACGGTCCAGAGATCCTCTGCATATTTTTCATGAATGGTGATCTCTTTCTTGGTACGGCCGAACAGATGATTCTGCACCTTGATAAGTTCATTTAAATTGACCGGTTTGACCTCATATTTCCCGCCCCGGGCAAAACCGAGAAGCTGCCTGGTCAGTTCCGCGGCCCGCCAGACAATGCTTTCTATCACCTTTAAATGAGAAAAATGAGGATGCGAAGAGTCGATATCCATCAGCATCAGGGCATTTCTGCCCTGCAGGCCCATCAGCAGATTATTAAAGTCATGGGCCACGCCTCCAGCCAGGGTGCCGATGGACTCCATTTTCTGCGCCTGATAGAACTGCACCTCGAAGCGCTTCTGCTCGGTCATATCACGGATAACCGTAATCACCCTGACCACCCTGCCCTCTTCCATCAGGGGTATCTTGCGGGATTCGGTGACAAATTCCCGGTCGCCGATTCTGGTGGTTTCCTGGGTGACCAGCACCTTTTTATTGGCAAAAACCCAGCGGTATTCATCAACAACCTTTGCCGGCAAAAAGGGAAAAACTTCCAGGGGAGTACGGCCGATAACTTCCTCATCCAGCCCCAACTCACTGTTAATCCGCCGAAAAACGGCGTTAAACAACACAATTTTCAAATCCTGGTCCACCACATGTACCCAGTCTCCCATGGCGTCCAGGATTTCCCGGTAATTTTTCTCACTCTCCCGCAGCTTTTCCTCCGCCCGTTTGAGTTCGGTGATGTCGCGAAACATCCCCTGCAGATACTTTTTGCCGCCGATATTTATCAGGCTGGCCTTGATGGCAACGATTCTTATGGCCCCGCTGCTCGTGATAACCTCCTCTTCCAGAATACTGCCCTCACCTTCCGAGATATGCGCTTTGAAAGGTTTGCAGAAAAAGTATCCGTAACGCGATCCGGCGGGTGCAGGATTGTCTGGTGCTGCCCGATCAATTCGGATTTCTCCCTGCCGACCAGCCTGGCGGCCTCCTGGTTGCAGTCAACAATGATACCGGTTTCCGCCTCAGCGAGAAATATGCCGTCCCGGGCCTCCTCAAAGAGTTTGCGGTAGCGCTCCGCACTCGCCCTGAGTTCCAGGTCGGCCAGCTTGCGGTGCGTGATATCGCGCAGCAGCTCCACCACCATCTTCGGGTTGCCATGTTCATCCCGGGCGGCAACATTGGCGATACACCAGAAATTGGTCTGCCTGCCGTTGATGACTATGTCCGTTTCAAATTCGTGGATTCTGCCGTCTTCGAAACATTTTTGGACAATACAGGGCGCAGCACACCTCGTCCGGTCCTGATAAACGGCAAAGCACTTCCTGCCGAGGATATCCGCCTCCGAAAACCGACTCGGAATTCTCGTTGACCCAGATAATGTTGAACTGCCGATCCACCATGCACATGTAATCCGGCACCGACTCAACCACGCCGGACAGTTTCTGCTCACTCTCCCGCAGGGCCTCCGCGCCACTGGCGATCTCCTGCAGATAGCGGGCTTCTATTTCAAGCTTCGCCTGCCGTTTCTGACTCCTGAACAGCATGATGCCGCCGGTCCCCAGAAAGAGCACCAGCAACCCTGCCAGCATGATGGTATTTCTCGCATGACGGTTGATCGGTCCGGCAATTTCCGCATAGGGCAGGGTCAATACCAGATGCCAGTGCTCCTGGCCAATGGAAATGCGCCAGAAGGCGACCAGATCAGGCTGATCCGTGAGACAGTTGGTATAGATGCCGGCGCCCTGTGGTTCCGTGGCCACCCGGTTGAGATAATCATGTTCCGCTTTGATATGCTCTTTTGTTCTGTTTTCGTTGAACTTTTCCCCTCTTTCCACATGCATTCTTCTGATGACATCCAACACCGTGAGGCCGATGAACTCTTTTCGGGGATAGGCAAGAATCGTATGCTGGTCATCAAACATCCAGGCAAAGCCGTGGTGACCGACCTTGATCGGGGTGATAAAACGTCTGGCCAGGGTTTCAACCTCGATCACCCACCTGAGGATGCCGATAAACTCCTCATGCGCAAATATCGGCTCTGATCCGGATATGGCGAGATTGCCCCGCTCGTTGACAAACGTTGCGCTGATGTATCCTCTATGCTCATTGATCACATAGTCAATATCCCGCTTCGCGGCATCAGTGAGGCCGCCGCCATCCCCCATGGCAGGAGAAATATGCAGGAGAAGGCCTTTGGCATCAAAGACAGCGAGGCTATAAATCTCACTTTTGTGGATTTGATAAAGATTTTCGATGGGACAATATCCGCTTTCAGGCATCCGGCCGGTGCCCGCCGCAGTAATAATTCTTTGCCGTAAATTCGAATCATTGGCAAAGGCTTTGAAGATTGCAAGGTGCTCGTCAATATATTCTTCCATTCCCCTGGCCGTTGCCTCATTGGTGGCCTGCAACTGCTGCTCTATCTGGGAAACAACGGTTTTTTTGAAATGAGCATGGGACAGGTAGGATACATAGATAATGGCAATGATAACCGATGTGCTGACGATGATACTTGCCGTGGTCCTGGTAAAGAGTTTTTTTGCTGTCATATGGTTAGCAAATCAATGATTCGTTTCTTATTGCCGTTTGGATCGATTGCCTTGACATCGGTTACACCCTGCAAAAATGGCGGGGGCCACGTTCATTTTCTGTGCCTCTCTGCCGCCCCAAAATACTCCTGTATCGCAAAGATATTGCCCAAAGAAAAAAATTGCGGGAACCCTGACATATTAATGGGTTTTGCTGGGAAGGGAAGTCCGCCGCCGGCCGCTGTGTAACGGAGGCGATCGGGAGGGAATGGCACAATGCCCCAAGGCAAAACCCTCAGCAAAAAAGGGCCGAAATGGAACAGGAGCAATACCTTGTAATCACAGACTGGAATGAAAAAATATCTTTTCAATAAAATGATATTCATTTACGGGAAAAATGAAAAGAAATTTAAGGAGGGGGAAAATTTTTTCAATATCAACAGCCAGTCATCTCAGCCCCCATTGCACGCAATCACTTGACAAGCAAAATTTCTCAGGTTTAATGACGCTATGCTTTCTTTTCCAGAAATAGATCCTGTTCTCATCAAACTGGGGCCGCTGCAGGTGCGCTGGTACGGCCTGATGTATGTTCTCGGTTTCTTCGGCTCCTACTTTCTCGTCCGCCAGCAGATCAGCAAATTCCGGCTCAAGAAACTGGCGGTTGAATTTGAAAACCTCAACTTCGCGCTCATCATCAGCCTGGTGCTGGGCGGCAGATTGGGCTATGTGTTTTTTTATAATTTCTCCTATTACCTGGAGCATCCGCTGGAGATCTTCGCCACCTGGCACGGCGGCATGTCCTTTCATGGCGCGGTCATCGGCCTGGTGCTGGCCGGCTGGCTCTACTGCCGCAAAAAAGGGCTGAACTTTCTGGAAACAGCTGACGTCTATGTAGTAACGACTCCGGTTGGATTAGGCTTGGGCCGCCTCGGCAACTTCATCAATGCCGAGCTTTTCGGCCGGGTAAGCGACGTGCCCTGGGCCATGGTTTTTCCGGGGGCCGGGCCTCTTGCCCGTCATCCTTCCCAGCTGTATGAGGCCCTGCTGGAGGGGGTAGTGCTGTTTGCCATTCTCTGGCGGCTGAAAACCGAGAAATACCGCCGCGGCTGGGCCCACGGCACCATGCTTGCCGCCTTTCTCATGCTCTACGGCTTTTTCCGTATCTTCAGCGAGTTCTTCCGCCAGCCGGATGCCCAGATCGGCTTTCTGGCAGGCTTTATCACCCGGGGGCAGCTTTTAAGCGCTGTAATGATTTGTGCTGGATTAATTCTCTATTTTAACGTAAAAAACGAATCTAACGTGTAATGTGGACCGCTTCCCATGAAATCACGGCCATTTTCCTTACTGATTTTACTCCTTACAGCCATCACTATGACAACACAGACAACCAGTGCCAAAGAACTTTCCTCCCATCTTTACAAGGAGACCCTCTCCAATAAACTGACGGTCCTGGTCAAGGAGACCCCCGGGACCAAGGTCGCCACCGTACAGATCTGGGTGAAGGCCGGCAGCATTTACGAAGACGAGAACGAAGCAGGCATCACCCACCTGATCGAACATATGATCTTCAAGGGCACCCCCACCAGGGGGCTGGGCAGGATCGCCGGCGACATCGAGGAGGTCGGCGGCCGCATCAATGCCTATACCTCCTATGAATACACGGTGTACCACGCCACCCTCTCCGCCCGCTTCTGGGAAAGGGGCCTGGATGTGCTCAACGACGCCCTGCGCCACTCAATATTTGATCCCGACGAGCTGGAGCGGGAGAAAAAGGTGATCCTGGAAGAGATCCGCATGCGCAACGACCGGCCGGAAACCAAGCTCTTCGAGCAGCTGATGACCACGGCCTACACCGTCCATCCTTACCGGCTGCCGGTCATCGGCACGGTGGAGAGCGTCACGGGCTTTACCCGGGACGACATCCTCAACTACATGAAGGACCACTACCATGCCGAGAACTTCACCGTGGTGGTGGTGGGCGACGTGCGTTACGGCGATGTCTTGACGGGCGGTGAAGAATCTCATGGGGGACATTGCACAGGGCGATCATGTTCAGCCCCCCCTGCCCCAGGAACCGGACCAGGATGCTCCCCGCTTTTTCCAGCAGAAGGACGACATCAACCAGACCCATCTGGCCCTGGCCTTTCCCATTACCCCCTTTGTCCATCCCGACACCCCGGTGCTCGATGTCATTGCCGCCATTCTCGGCCAGGGAGATGCATCCCGCCTGTTCAATGAGCTGCGCAACGAAAAGCGGCTGGTCTACCGGGTCAGCGCCGCAGCCTTTACCCCCAAGGACAAAGGGCTGATGGAGGCTACCGCCACCCTGGATGCCGCCAAACTTCCAGAAGCCCTGGAGGCGATGCTGGAAGAGTTTTTCCGGCTCAAATACCTGCGGGTCAGCGAGGAAGAGATCAACCGGGTGAAACGCAACCTGGAAAGTGACTTTGTCTTCAATCTGGAACGGGCGGAAGGACAGGCCCGCACCCTGGGGTCTTTTGAATTTCTCACCGGTGATCCGCGGGAAGACGAATACCTGACCAAGGTTCGCACGGTAAGCGCCGACGACGTCATGCGCGTGGCCCAGAAATATTTTACCACCAGCAACATCTCCGTCGGCTGCCTGCTGCCGCTGGATAGCCCGGTCGACATCGACAGCGGGATGTTTGCCCAAATCATCGCCAAGGCGGAAGAGGCTGCCAAAAACAGCGTGCCCCCCTCTTTGCTGAGCAACTCCTACCTCAATGATGTGCATCGGTTTCAGCTGGCAAACGGCATCACCCTGCTGGTGCGGGAGGACCACAGCATCCCCACCGTTTCCATGCGGGCCCTCTTTCCCGGCGGCCTGCGCAGTGAAACAGAAGCCACCAACGGCGCATTTGCCTTTATCACCGAACTGCTGCCCACCGGCACGGAGAAAGCTGTCCTCCCGGGAGCTTACCCTGGAGATAGCCGAAATGGCCGGCTCCATTTCCGGCTTCAACGGCAAGAACACCTTCGGCCTCAAGGCGGATTTTCTGGCCCGCTTTTTTGATGATGGGCTCAGACTCTTCCGGGACATTATCATCACCCCGGCCTTTGATGAGGCGGAGGCGGAAAAAATCAGACCGGAACTCCTGGCCCTGCTCAAACAGCAGGATGATTCGCTGCCCTCGCTGAGCTTCAAGGAATTTAACCGCCTGCTCTTCCAGGGACACCCATACGCCCTGAATAACTCGGGTTCGGAAGCGGCCATCAAAAACTTCACCACCGGCGATCTGAAAAAAATCTACCAGGATCACGCCATTCCGGAAAAGATGGTGCTGGCTGTTGCCGGTGATGTCAAGGCTGGCGAGGTGCAGAAGCTGGTGGAGAAATACTTCGGCAGCTGGGCCAACCCGGCAGCAAACAACGATACGGTACGGGAAAGCTTCCTGCCCCCGCCTCCGCCGGCCCGCCCGGAATTCTTCTCGGTGGAACGGGACAAGGAACAGGTGCATATTGTCATCGGTTTTCTCGCCGTACCGCTCTCCAGCGCAGACAGATATCCCCTGGAAATCATCGAGACCGTCTTAAGCGGCCAGAGCGGCAGGCTCTTCAACGAGCTGCGCGACAAACAGAGCCTGGCCTACAGCCTTTCCGCCTTCAGCCTGTTCGGGCTTGAGACCGGCTCCTTCGGCATTTATATCGGTACCAGCCCGGACAAAAGAGATGAAGTGATCAAGGCGCTGTGGAAAGAACTTTATCTGATCCAGGAGGAAGCGGTAAGTGAGGAGGAGCTGACCAAGGCCAAAAACCTGCTGATCAGCCAGTATGAACTGGGGCTGCAGACCCATGGCGCCCAGGCCATGGAAATGGGCTTGAACGAGACGTACGGCCTGGGGCAGGATTACGGCAACCGCTATGTTGCCGAGATTGATAAGATTGACGGACAAAGGGTGCTTGAGGTTGCCCGCCGCTACATCCAGCCCGACCATTATGTCATGGTCACCGTCGGGGCGAAATGATAACGTTCCAACGCTTAAACGTTTGAACGCTTGAACAAGGAATTATTCCCATGCAGAAGAAAATGCTTGCCCCCTCGATTCTTTCCGCCGATTTTTCGCGGCTGGGGGAAGAGATTAACGACGTGATCAAGGCCGGCGCCGATGTCATCCATGTGGATGTGATGGACGGCCATTTTGTGCCCAACATCACCATCGGGCCGCTGGTGGTGGCGGCGGTGCGGAAGATCTGCCGGCATCCCCTGGACGTGCATCTGATGATCAGCGATGCCGACCGCTACCTTGATGCCTTTGCCGAGGCCGGGGCGGACTGGATCACCGTGCATGTTGAGGCATGCACCCATCTGCACCGCACCATCCAGCACATCAGAAAGCTCGGTAAAAAGGCCGGGGTGGTGCTGAACCCCGCCACCTCGCTGGCAACCCTGGACTACATCCTCGAAGATGTTGATCTGGTGATGCTGATGAGTGTCAATCCGGGTTTCGGCGGCCAGTCCTTCATTCCCTTCCACCCTGGATAAAATCCGCACCCTGAAGGCGCGCATCGATCAGCTCGGGCTTTCGACGGGCATTGAAATTGACGGCGGGGTAAGCCCTGATAATATCAGTGCCATCTCCGCCGCCGGAGCCAATATCTTCGTGGCCGGTTCCGCGGTTTTCTCCGGCGACTACCTCCAGACGGTGGCAGCGCTCAAAAGCCGCTGGTAGAAATCCCCTGCTAGCGTAACCCCACGGCGCCGCTCTCCGTATTGCCCGCCATACCCCAGAGCGCCGACTTGCGGCGGGAGGTGGTCCGCACCTTGACATCCCTGGAGTCACTTTGCCCTGCGGCATCCACTGCCGTGACCCGCAGCACGGGTCCGGGCTCCGTTGAGGTGTAAAAGGAGGAGGGCATGGCAAAGGTGATAATGGAGCCTTCCTCATTGTTCTTTTTCATCTGCACCGGCACCCCGGATATCTGCTCCCAGCGGAAACTCAGCTTGCCTCTGGACTCATCCCTGGTGGGGCTGGCATCAATGCGCACGGTTTCACCAACCATATAGCTGCCGGCCATTTCACCGATGCGTATTTCCGGCGGCAGATCGCCCCGGCTGACCCGCATGGTCACCTTGCCCAGGCCGGAGCTCAGACCTCCCTGTTTAAAACGGTAATGAAGGACATCCTTGCCGCTAAAGGCAGGATCAGGCCGGTAGACGTACCTGCCGTCATCGACTTTACTCAGGCTGCCCTTCAGGTGGGAATCGTCAACTTCGACAGAGACCTTCTTGGCATTGAAAGGGCTGTGATTCGCCTCACGCCAGATACGAGCCCAGTCTATCGTCACCTTCTCGGTACTTGCCGTATCAAAGGTCTTATTCTTGGCATGGACCTTCGGCCTGGCCGCCTTTAAAGATTTTTTCGCCGCCTCTGCCCGCTGCTTTTCCTTTTCCTCCGCCAGTTTCGCCAGATTAGGCCCGGTAATGACCACCTTGGCCAGCGCGCTGCTCTCTTTTCCATCACTGGCCTTGTACTCGAACCGGTCCTCGCCCGGGAAATCATTATTCGGCAGATAAACCAGCGCGGGGGCCTCGCCGGACAGCCGGCCATGCTGGGGCTGGGTGGTCACCTCATAGGTGACCGTGTCGCCGTCATCATCCTTGGCGCTGAGGGGCACCGCTACCTCCCCTCCGGTTTCCGGCATGGTAAACAGGCTGTCACCGACTACCGGCACATGATTGACAGCCGCCTGGGGTTGCGGCTCCTCCACCTGGGCCACCGGCTCGGCACTCTGCATGGGAATCGCCGGTTCCTTTTTTGGACCGGGCCGGAAAAAATAAACGCCCGAAGCCACGACAAGGGCGAGACAAACTGCGATAACCGTGGCAACGGTCTTGTTGATCGACGCAGGCAGAAAGGGAAGAACGCCGCCTGTTCCCTGGTCTTTGGCAGGTTTTTCATGGTTCATATTATCAATGTCACCGGCCACGGTTACTTCGCCGGAGGATGTCTTATTCGACTTGGCTGTATCGCCTACCTCCTGGAAATCGTCATCGCCCTCCAGCACATCGGCAAGATCCGTCTCCTCGGGCGGGAACGGCTCTTCCGCCTCATCATCGTCCAGCCCTGAAAAAAGCTGGTCAATTTCATCCTGATCCACATCCAGCCCTTTGCTAAGACCAACCGCGCCGGCTGGACCGGCTGCCAGGAAGTCATTGGCCGCAAGCTCTTTTTCCTGTTTGTCAGCCCCGCGCAGCAGCGCGTCGATATTGTCCTGATCAAGCTCTCCCGAATCCCCGGACTGGGGAGAATCGTCATCATCAGCCCCTAAAAGAAGATCGATATTGGCCTGGTCAAGTTCCCCGCTGCCGGATTCCTCCTGTTCAACAGGGACGGCAGTCTGTTGGCCGGGGCTTTCCTCCAAACCGCCGAGCAGGGCATCAATGTTGGCCTGGTCCAGCTCTTCCGGGGCATTAGCACCCAGGCCTTCGGCAGATTTTGCTTCATCGCCATCGTCATCATCCCCGCTGACGCCGAGCAGGGCATCGATATTGGCCTGATCAAGTTCCACCGAGGCATTATCCTGAGCGGCAGCTTCCACCGGGGCCGGCTCTTTCTGCTCAACCTCCAGGTTGCCCCCCAGCAGGGCGTCGATATTGGCCTGATCAAGCTCTACCGAAGCATTGTCTGCCGGCGCCTCTTCCGCCTTCGGTTCAGCATCACCGGATGCTCCGCCGCCACTCAGCAGGGCATCAATGTTCTCCTGGTCAAGTTCCCCGGAAAATTCGTCCGAATCATCCAGATCTTCGAGCCAGTCATCCAGATCAGAGGTTGTCTGTTTTTCGTCCGCCATGGCCTGACCCTTTGTCAGTTATTCTTGTAACTTTCCACGTAGGAATGTAAAAACCGGTAGATAGGTTCAGACATCTCCACACTCACCACATGGGACCGCCCCTCACCGACAAAATTTCTGCCGCTGATACGAACCCGCAGGTAACCATCCACCTCCTCAATGACACCTTCCATTTTCTGGGGGAAATTATTTCCTGCCGCGTAGTTTGCCGCCGGTTCACGGTTGATCATGGCGGCCATCTGATCCGCCAGGGTGATGCCGAGCATGGTCATTTTATGGACCTGGTAATCGCCGACCACGGCAAACGGGGACACCTCCACCTCTTGCGGCCCATAAAAGCCCTGAAAGACCCCGCTGGCATCATCACAGATCATGGTGACCAGCTCGGCCAGATTGGAATATCGCTGGTAGCTGATCTGCTTGGGGTACTCGTCTTCGGTAATCATTTCCGCCCCGGCTTCATCCATGGCCCACAGCGGTGGCGCAAGGGGGGCTGCCAGCAAAGACAAAGTCAGCAAGGCTGCTCCGATTCCCGACAGTTTTTTGTGCAATGTCTTCACGTTGATCATCCTCCCGGGCCCGGCGATTAATTATTCATTCCCCTGACAGTAATGGTCGACGGCTGCTCCCCTCCCTGAAAAAAGGCAAGCAGATCCCGGGTGAAAGGCATGGTGTAGCGCCAGGATGATTTTACCAGCCCGTCCTGCAGGCTCACCAGTCTTCCCTGGACGATCAGGGTTTTCCGGGTATTGCTGAAGGTCGACAACACGACATAATCAAGCTCAGGGGCAATATTGGCCAGTTCACCGACATTCTGGGTCAGTATGAACTCGCCGGTCTGGGCAATAATGTTGATCTCCTTGCCCAGCCGCAGTTCGGTTACCTTCAGCCCCCGGTCAGCCAGGTCGGTCAGCAGATACTCGGCCATGACCCGGCCGAACTCCGTATCGCGTTTGAGATCAGACAAAGGTACCGCGGCAACCACGGCAACCCGGGCGGAATAGTTCTTTTCGCCATCCTCCTTCAGTTCGTAAAAGACCTTGCCGGCCACCTCCTTGGAAATATCGGAGAGCTGGCTTTCCGTTGCCTGGGAACGGGAGCTTTCCGGCATGTATTGATAAATCCGGTATCGGTGGGCAATGGGGGCGGGCATCAGCCCGTTTTCCTGCATAGCCCTCGGTACTCTTCTCATCAACCTTGAGATAGGCATTGGGGGATGAAGCCCCGCTCTGGTTAATCCCCCCTTGACTTTCCGGGGCCGGGGCCTTGGCGCAGGCAAAGTTAATAAGCGCCAGCAGAGCCGTGCAGATCGCCACCTTGATCATTGTTATCTTCATTGTTTCCCCCTTTGTCTAAATGCAAACCGTACATTTTAAGTACATAGGTTTTCACATCACATTTCAAGTTCTTTCATGTAAATCACCCCTGCCGAGTGCTTCTGGGCGGCGGCGGTATCCTGCAGCATCCAGTCACCCAGCGCGTTGCGCGGAAAAATAACCGTGGTGCCGGACAAGAGTTCGCCCCTGCTGTTATCGACAATGCTGGCGTTGACGATAATTTCCTTATCCCCCACCAGATAGGTGCCGGTGAGCATGGCGCGGGCCTCGTGGCCAGAAGGGATCTCGTCCGGGTTGCGGGACAGGCCGAATTCCCCTCTTTTTTCCTGCACCACCACCCCGAGACTCTTGCGCATATCAATGACCCGAAAGGCATAACGCTGCATTTCGTTCATGAGCTGCCCTGCCACATAGCGGCCGAAGGATGAGGTTCGGTAGAGATTATTGATATCGACAAAGGTGCAGACCACGACCCCGTCGGCCAGGGTGCCGTTTACCGGATCAGGGTCGGCAAGCAGGACAACCAGGTCGTCCGCCATGGCCTGAATCTTCCGCACCAGCTCGTCAGCCTCGCTTTGGGCGGCATCCGGCGCGGCGCGGAATCTTTCCGGCTCAAGGTAGGTCGGGGTCATCCCCGCCTCATTGGCCTGAAATGATTGTGCCGGCCCGCAAAAAGCAACCATGGAAAAAACCGACAACAGCAGCAGTGATTTTATCTGAGACATATGCTTCATCCTTATCAATTGTGGTCCGGGCTGCAAGAACAGTAAACACGTTCCTGTCCGCTCATGGACAATCATCATCTGAGAATCCATCCTGGACGGTTTCTTTCTTTTCCTGTAAAATCTAACATCGGTATAACCAGTCAGGACCTTTAATAAAAAATGAACAGGGCATCATCGTTTTCAAGATATCTATGCAGATGCTCAACACAGGAACACAACATGCCGCCGGAAACACTCCCCCGTCACTCCTTTATTGAAAGTTGGCGGAAACCGGCGGGCAGCAAGGCTGTTGGCGTAATTTGCATCATCGTGATTCTCCTTGGGGCCGTCACCGCCATCGTTTATTACACCGGCGGCACCAGTTTTTCGTGGCTCCATCTGATGTATGTTCCCATCATCATAGCCGCCGCCGTGTTCAAGATTCCGCGGCGGCGTAGCTGCCGCCCTTGCCGCCGGTCTGCTCCTCGGGCCCTATATGCCTCTTTCTGTGCCCGCAGGGCATCCCCCAGGAAACGACAAACTGGCTGTTCCGCATCTTTTTCTTTCTGATTGCCGCTCTACTGACCGGACTGTTCTCGAAATGGTTCAACGACCAGATTGACCGGGCCCAGCAGCAGTCCCTGCATGACCCGCTGACCAACCTTCCCAACCACCTGTCCCTGCAGATTTTTCTGCGGCAGGTGCTGGATCGGCCGGAAAACAGCAGGGTCACGGTGGCATTGGCCGTCATCATCATCAGCAACCTGCAGCAGATCATTGACACCCTGAGTTACCGGTCAGCCAATGTCCTCTGTCTGCAGATCGCCGAACGGCTCCGCAGCACCTCCCTGCCCCAGGCAACATTCTATAAACTGCAGAACAACATTCTGGCCATTGCCGCCCACGATGTTGAACTGCATCATTTTATCAACCTGTGCCGCCAGGTTACCCAGAACCTGAAAGACCCCTTTTACTTCGAGGGAATTCCGGTAATCACCAATATGCATGTGGGCGTGGCCAGCAATGAAGAAAAAGGGGAAAGCCCGGACGAAATGATTCAAAAAGCCAGTATTGCCGCCCACTTTGCCGAGGAACAGAACCTGCTCTACTCGGCCTATAATAAAAATTTTGACACCAGCAGCGTGAAACGGCTGTCGCTGCTGGGCACCATGAAGGAAGCCCTGCTGGCGGATGAGCTTATTCTCTTTCTGCAGCCCAAGGTTGCCATTGCCACGGGAAAAATCGTCGGCGCCGAGGCCCTGATCCGCTGGCAGCATCCCCGGTACGGTTTGCTTTCTCCCGAACTCTTCGTGCCTGAAGCGGAAAAAACCTGGCTCATCCATCCACTTGCCCTGTTTGCCGTAAAAGCCGGCCTGCAACAACTGCAGCACTGGAAGGATGCCGGTCTTGATCTGACCCTGTCCATCAACCTCACCTCCCATAATATCCAGGATCGCAGCCTCATTGCGGAACTGATCGAACTCATCAAGCATTTCAACATCAATGCCGCCAATCTGGAAATCGAAATCACCGAGCGGTCACTGATTACGGACATGAAAACAGCGGCAGAGGTGCTCACCTCCCTGAAAAACATCGGCACCAAAATCTCCATAGACGATTTCGGCAGCGGCTACTCCGCTTCAAGCTATCTGCAGACCCTGCCCATCGATGCCGTCAAGATCGACCAGAGC
>CAVSQR010000016.1:0-33291 GCA_963729825.1 uncultured delta proteobacterium
GTAAAATCTCACGGTATGATGCCCGCATGTACAATGCCAAGGCAATCACATAATAAACGGTTACATGGGTCGGCAAATCTCTATGCCGGACACTGGCTCTTTCGGTGTCACGCAATACAGCCTGGATCGTGTCCAGGGGAAAAGTTTTAGTAACTACGCCAAGACTAATATAATCCGTGATGCGGGTGCCACTTGGAAGTTCTGCTACAGTGCGTGCCATATGCGGTCCTCCTGTTTGGGTTTGACAACAGGATACCACATAATTTAACTTAAGTGAACAGTATTGCACTTAGAGGGGGTGGAAAAGCTCGCCAAGGCGATGATGGCCGGTCAGTCCGGCGTTGAAACCTACGTTTTTGAAGGTATTGACAAGACCTGTGGATTCGCGCCGGTCACCACCATGAACTGGTCCGTGAGCGCCACCCAGAACACCAGCGATTTCATGGCGATCCCTAATTATATCCGCCGAGCAATCTTCATCGTCGGCGGCATTTTCCTGCTGGTGGCCATAGTCGGGATTCTCTGGTTTGCCCGCAGCATCGCCAAACCCATTCAGCGCATCATTTCAGGACTCAACGAAGGCGCGGATCATGTGGCCTCAGCCGCCAATGAAGTGGCCTCAGCCAGCCAGTCCCTTGCCAGCGGAGCCAGTGAGCAGGCCGCAGCCATCGAAGAAACCAGCGCATCCCTTGAAGAGATGAATTCCATGATCCAGCAGAATGCGGCAAATGTCGATCAGACCGACGCCCTGATGCGTGAAGCCAACAAGACCGTCACCGAGGCAAGCGATGCCATGCAGCGGCTGACGGAGTCCATGGCCGATATATCAACGGCCAGCCAGCAGACATCCAAGGTCATCAAGACCATAGATGAAATTGCTTTTCAGACGAATCTTCTGGCCCTGAACGCGGCGGTGGAGGCGGCCCGGGCCGGAGAGGCGGGCGCCGGCTTTGCCGTGGTGGCCGAAGAAGTCCGGAATCTGGCCATCCGATCCGCCAATGCAGCCAAAACCACGGCGGAACTTATCGAGGGGACGGTAAAAAAAGTGCATGCCGGTTCCGAACTGGTGGGCATCGCCTCTTCCTCCTTTGTGCAAGTGGCGGGAACAGCCTCGAAAGTCGGCGGACTGGTGGCGGAAATTGCGGCCGCTTCCAAGGAACAGGCCACCGGGATCAAGCATATCTCCATCGCCATTGCTGAGATGGATAAGGTTACCCAACAGAATGCAGCCACAGCCGAGGAGTCGGCAGCTGCCGCCCAGGATATGAACGCCCAGGCCGCCCAGATGAGTTCCATTGTCGATGAGTTGATAACCGTTGTATCAGGCGACACGAAACCCCGGCAAGGAACCAATGGTTCCATGGCAACCTCAGGGGCCAGGCTCCGCGACCTCGGAAAACCAGTTGCTAGAGCCCCCCATAAAACCGTTAAACCAAAAGATCCAGCAACAGCGGACCAAAGGTTGATTGCTAAAATGGAGGAGGACTTCAAGGAATTTTAAGAGGTTGTCCGTAAATAAGCTTTTCAGGGATCATGCCGTATTTTGAGACGGATTTGGCCGTGACGATTGAATACCCCAAGACATTTGCTTCGCGGCACAAAACCGCAGTCGTAGCTGCGCTACGGAGAGGATTTTGTGATTGAGAAGTAGCCAAAGGCTATCAACAGACGGATATGAGAACAAAAGTTTTATTTACGGACAAACTCTAAGTTTTGCATCGCCCATGCAAACGAAAAAAACCTGGACCGAAAATGAGCATAAAAAAAGGTAATCAAGTATAGTATCATCACTCCTCTTCCCCACGTTCGCAAGTCGACAAGGAACTCCAGACAATCAATCATACGGAGGTTCTGCAGATGGGTCACAAATCGAAAACTCTGCACCAGCATAAACCGGCTCAACACACCGGCACCCATCCGACTTCGATAACGTCCTCAGAACAGGAGCACCATCCAACGCTTGCCGTTGTTATCAAGAGTGATACTGACGGCTGTGAGCAGGCGGTTTGTGCAACCATTGCCAAAAATACCATTGAGGGGCTGCCCGTGGAGATTATCCACAAAGGGGTGGGCGACATCTGCAAAACAGACGTCATGGCCGCAGCGACCGGCAGCAGGCTGGTTCTCGGCTTCAATGTCCAGGTGCTGCCCAGGGTGGCGGAACTCTGCAAGGAGCAGAATGTGGAGGTGCGCCTCTATTCGGTCATTTACAGGCTGTATGAGGATCTCCGGGAAATAGCCGGCACTCTCCTGCCCCGGGAAGAAGAGGAAAAGATTCTGGGCAAGGCCAAGGTCATCGCCCTGTTTAAAAGCACCAGAAAGGGCATCATCATCGGCTGCGAGGTTGAAACAGGCAGGCTGCAGCAAGGGGACCGCTTTCGCATCATCTCGGCCATGGGACCTGTTTTTTCCGGCACCATCGCCTCAATGCATATGGAAAAGGACAGTATCAGCAAGGCCATGCCCGGCCAGCAGGTGGGCATAAAAATCGAAAATTACAAAAATGCCCGCATCGGCGATCTGGTCGAGTGCTATCAGGCCGTTTCCCATGGCAGAAACAGGAAATGGCAGCCGAGCGGCAAAATTCTGCAACTGTAAATGCGATAAACCGATCATGGCAAATGACCAGAAGAACAGTGACGAGAAAGAGGATATTTTAAAGCAGTATGAACGGCTGTTGCTGCATGAAAACCAGTTCAACATCCACATTGCCGAGATCAGGAAAATCGCCTCCGCCTGGCTGCTCGCCGACATGGGCGCCATGGCCTACATCCTCAAAGGCGCGCAAAACGGCGTGCTGAACCCTCTTGATCAGACCATGATACTGGTGGTCGGCCTGCTCGGCGCCATCGGCCTTGGGGTGCTGTGGATCATGGACCGCATGGTGTACGCCCAACTGCTGGACGCCACCATCTTTCTGGCCCTCAAGATGGAACAGGAACATGCCAATGAGCTTCCCCAGATCCGATCCACCATTCTCGCCTATTCAAGCTATCTGGGCAGCTACATCAGCGCCTATTATTATGTGCCGGTGACCGCGCTTGTTTTCACCGCCTGCCTGTTCAAATTCAACGCCCTGTTTGCCATCGCTGCCGGGACAGCGACCTGCACGGTGATGGCCCTGGCCAGCCGGCCGAAAAAGTTTTCGGATATGGCCGCGCTCGGTGACGACAGGGAGTTCGGCGCTTATCTGCAATCCCTGGAAAGCCAGGAAAGCAAAATCAAAATGAATATCCTGCTCAAAAAAATATCATGCGCAACCAAGTCACAAAATTGAATCTTTCCCTTTCTCAATTTGTCATTATAATGCCCTGACAGCATGAGTCCCGTTTAGCCAGGTACGATTCGTTTTATCCAACTCAAGCAAACCAAAGCCGGTAATGGCAGCAACAACACCGGTCAACATTTTTTTAAGCCAGCCGCCAATGATTAATGTACGAAATTTATGTAAAAGCTATGATGAGGTACCGGCCCTCGACAACGTCACCTTTTCCGTGCAGGATGGCGAGGTGATAGGGCTGCTCGGCCCCAACGGCGCCGGCAAGACCACCCTGATGAAAATCCTCACCGGCTTTCTCCAGCCGGATGCGGGCAGCGCCCACATCGCCGGACTCGATGTCCTGGACCAGTGCGCAGCCATCCAGCAGCAGATCGGCTATCTCCCGGAAAACGCCCCCCTTTACCCGGAGCTCACCGTGCAGTCCTATCTGCGCATGATTGCCGATCTGCGCAATATTCCCGGAGAAATGCAGCAGCAGAGAATTTCCGAGGCCGTTATCAGCACCGGCCTGGCCGACCGGCTCACCCAGCCCATCGGCAGCCTGAGCAAAGGGCTCCGGCAAAGGGTGGGACTGGCCCAGGCCATTCTCCATCGCCCGAGACTGCTCATCCTGGACGAACCGACCAACGGCCTTGATCCCACCCAGATCGCCGAGGTGCGCAATCTCATCAAGAAACTGGCCGGCCAGAGCATGGTAATCATCTCCACCCATATTCTCTCCGAGGTTGAGGCAACCTGTGACCGGGCCATTATCATCATCAAAGGCCGGATCAAGGCCGATGCCCGGTTGTCGGAGCTCGCCGCCACCAGCAATGCCCGCCTTATCCTGGAGACCGGCGACGAAGAAGGCCCCAGGCGCATTCTCGCCGGCCTGCCGGCAGTAAGGCAGGTCAGTTATGACAAAATCAAAAAAGGACGCATCTCCTATCTGATCAAGACTGACAGCGACCAGGATCTCTGCCCGGCCATCTTTGACCTGGCCAAAAAGCATGACTGGCAGCTGTGCGAATTGCGCCAGGAGGTCAGAACCCTGGAAGCGGTATTTGATGAACTGGCTGCGGCAGGAGGTGAAAAATGAAACAGATGCTCGCCATCTGCCGCAAAGAGCTGAAAACCTCCTTCGGCACGCCCATGGCTGCCATTTTCATCGGCTTTTTTCTGCTCTGTTCCCTTTTTTCCTTTTTCTGGCTGGAAACCTTCTTTGCCAGAAACACGGCGGATATCCGCCCCCTGTTTAACTGGATGCCCATGCTGATGATTTTTCTGGTGGCAGCGCTCACCATGCGCCAGTGGAGCGAGGAGCAGAAGATCGGCACCCTGGAGGTGCTTCTCACCCTGCCGGTGCGCCTTCATCAGCTGGTGCTGGGCAAATTCCTGGCCGTGCTGCTTCTCACCTCCTGCGCCCTGCTGCTCACCATTGGCCTGCCGATTTCCGTGGCCATGCTGGGCAATCTGGACTGGGGTCCGGTGGTCGGCGGTTATCTCGGCACCCTGCTCATGGCCGCAGCCTATATCAGCATCGGCCTTTTTGTCTCTTCCCGCACCGATAACCAGATCATCTCGCTCATGCTCACCGTCCTGCTGGCCGGCCTGTTTTTTCTTGATCGGCTCAAGCGGCATCACCGACTTTTTCGGCAACCGGGCCGCCGACTTTCTCCGCAGCCTGGGCACCGGCAGCCGTTTTACCAGCATTGAACGCGGCGTCATCGACCTGCGCGATGTGTTCTACTACCTGAGCCTTGCCGTGCTCTTCCTGAGCTTGAACATCTACTTTCTTGACCGCAAGCGCTGGAGTTTTGGGGCAAACACCGCCGGCTATCGCCAAAAGGCCCTGATCACCGTGCTGCTGATTGCGGCCAATCTCCTGGCCGCCAACATCTGGCTGGCCCGGGTCAGCTCAGCCCGGCTCGACCTCACCGCCCAGCGGGAGTACTCCCTGTCCCGGGCCACCCGGGAGATCATCATTAATCTGCCCGAGCCCCTGATCATGCGCGGCTATTTCAGCGCCAAGACCCATCCCCTGCTCTCCCCGCTCGTGCCGCGCATCAAAGACCTGATGAGCGAATACGCCATTGCCTCGCAGGGCAACGTGCAGGTCTCCTTTGTCGATCCCAAGCTTGACGAGCAGATCGAGACCGAGGCCAACCAGCAGTACGGCATCAAACCGATTCCCTTCCAGGTGGCCGGCCGCTATGAGGCCTCGGTGGTCAACTCCTATTTCCATATACTGGTCAAATACGGTGATCAGTTCGTCACCCTGGGTTTTGATGATCTCATCGAGGTCAAACCGCGGCCCGACGGCCAGCTCGACGTCTCGCTGCGCAATCCGGAATACGACCTGACCAAATCCATCAAAAAGGTGGTCTACGGCTTTCAGTCCCTGGCCACGGTTTTTGCCGGCAATCCCGCCGGCTACAAAATAATAAACGTCATTACCCCCCGTACCCTGCCGGAATCATTCCAGGCCATGCCTGACACCATCAAAAAGGTGGTCGGCGATCTGCAGCAGGAATCGGACGGCAAACTTCTCTTTGCAGAAAAGGATCCGGACCGGCTGTCAGCCGCCGAACAGCAGCAGCTGAACGAACAGTACGGCATTGAACCCATCAGGCTCTCCCTGTTTGCCAACGACACCTTCTATCTGCACCTGCTGCTGCAGACAGGGGACAGTATTGAACGGCTCTACCTCACCCCGGACATGGGGGAGGCTGAACTGCGCCAGGAGATCGAGGGCGCCATCAAGCGCAACGGTTCCGGCTTCACCAAAACCATCGGCGTCTGGTCGCCGGCAGCCGGGGAACAATCCCCCCTGGCCATGATGGGGCATGGCGACACCCAAGGACAACTATCAGATCATCCAGCAGCTGCTGCGGGAAAACTATAATCTGCAGAAAGTCGATCTCTCCCAGGGCAGGGTTGCCGGCGATATCGACGTGCTCCTGCTGCTGGCTCCCCAGGGTCTGACGGAGGTGGAACGGCTGGCAATCGACCAGTACCTGATGCAGGGAGGAGCCGTGGTGGCCCTGGCCGGCAACTATCTGCTCGATATGTCCCCGGACGCCCAGTCCCTGCAGGTCAGCAAGATCAAGGACGGACTGGCTGAGCTGCTCGGTCATTACGGCATCACCGTGGAAGATTCCCTGGTCATGGACAAACAGAACGAGCCGTTTCCCATCCCGGTAAGCCGCAATATCGGCGGTCTGACCGTCCAGGAGATCCAGCGCATCGACTATCCGTTCTTCGTTGATGTGCGGCCGGAAAACATGGCCTCTGACAACGCCATCACCGCAAGTCTTCCGGCGGTGACCATGAACTGGGTGTCACCGCTCGCCCTCGATGACCAGCGGTTACAGGGTAAAAAAGTCGCCGTACTGCTCAAATCAAGCAGTGAGTCCTGGCTTGCTTCCTCGCCCCTCATCGAACCTGACTTCGAGCAGTTCCCGGACAACGGCTTTGCCCCGGGAGAAGATTTCAGGCAGCATAATCTTGCCGTGGCCATAACCGGTGATTTTGCCAGCTTCTTTCAGGACAAGGCAGACCCCAGGCTGCAGCAAAACGCAGGTAAAGAGAAAAGCGGCCATGGGGGTCTCGGGGAAGAAGAGATCACGGAACCTGGGCACACGCAGAAAAAACAGCTGCTGCCGCCCATGCCGACCATCAACCATTCCCCGCCGTCAGCACGCCTGGTGGTCATCGGTTCGGCTGAATTTGTCAGCGATACGGTCATCAACATGTCCCAGGGACTGGGCATGGACCGCTTCTTAAACAGCCTGGGCTTTGTCCAGAACGTCATTGACTGGAGCGTGGCGGATGAAGACCTGCTGACCATCCGCTCCCGCGGTTCCCACGCCAGACTGCTCAAACCCATGACCAGACAGGAGCAAACCTTCTGGGAATGGCTCAATTACGGGGTTGCCCTGGCAGCCCTGGCGGCAGTGAGCATCTTCGGCGCAAACCGCCGGAGAAAGGAAAAACCCATGCAGCTGGTGGGAGAAAAATCATGATCCGGAAAAAAACAAATCTCATTCTGCTCATCCTGCTGGTCTGCCAGTTGCTGCTGATCGCCTTCCTTTATCTGCCAAGCGGCGAAAAGGGGCAGCCGGTGGTGGAACTTGTCCCCGGTCTCACCGCCGACACGGTTATCGAGCTGTCCATCACCGATGCCACCGGCAAGACGCTGTCCCTGAAAAAGGAGAACGATGGCAGCTGGCTGGTCGATGATGGCAGTCCAGACCTGTTCCCGGCCGACGCCGGTCTGGTCCAGCATACGATCAACAACCTCACCTCTCTCCAGTCCCAGCGGCTGGTCACCAGGACCCGGTCAAGCCATATCCGCCTCCAGGTGGATGACAAGGTTTTCGCCAAAAAGATTGTTCTCACCGCCAAAGACGGCAAAACGCAGACCCTCTTTCTGGGCAGTTCCTCCGGGCCGCAGACCATCCATGTCCGCCCGCAGTCAACGGATGAGGTCTATCTCGCCAGAGGCATTTCCACCTGGAACCTTGATACCCACAAGGAATCATGGTGGCAGAAAGTGTATGTGCAGGTTGACCGGAACCGGCTGCAGGAGGTGACCCTGAAAAACAGCCACGGCAGCTTTACCTTGCGTAAAGACGGGGGAAAGTGGCAGGTGAGCGGTGACGAATCGCCCCAGGGTCCGGACCCGGCCGCCCTGGACAGCTTCCTGCAGAAGCTCACCCATATTGCCATCAACAGCTATCTGGGCAGACAATATCAGGGCAAACCCCTTGACACCGCCGTGCTGACCCTGATCACGGACAGCCAAACCGTGACCGTCAACATCGGCCCCGCGGCAAGTGGAGAGGACACGGACCACGTCATCAAGTCATCGGCCTCGCCTTTTTTTGCTGCGGCGGGCAGCTTTCAGATTGATCCGCTGACCGGCATGAAAAAAGAGGATTTGTATAAGAAAGGGGAAGAAAAGGAACAGCAATAGCTCAGCCGGCAGCCTTGCGTCAGGCAGGCTGCCGGCTGACCGGCAAAAAGGCTACACGGCAATACTCTTGCCTGTTATCCGCGCCAGGGCCTCCAGGTAGCGCTCCCTGGTTTTGGTGATGATATCCTCCGGCAGCTTGGGAGCCGGTGGGGTTTGCGGCCAGTCAAGGGTGAGGAGGTAGTCCCGCAGGAACTGCTTGTCGAAACTGGCCTGCCCCCTGCCGATCCGGTAATCATCCGCCGGCCAGAAACGGGATGAATCCGGGGTGAGCACCTCATCGATCAGCAGCAGCTCTCCCTCATACCAGCCCAGCTCAAATTTCGTATCGGCAATGATGATGCCCCGGCTGCGGGCATAGTCAGCGGCCTTGCGATAGAGTTCGATGCACACCCCCGCGATCTTGTCCGTCTCCGCCCGGCCGACAATCTCCGCCATTCTGTCGAGCGAGATGTTCTCATCATGCACCCCCAGTTCCGCCTTGGTGGACGGGGTAAAGAGGATCTCCGGCAGCTTTTCCGATTCCTGCATGCCGGGGGGCAGGGCAAAACCGCAGACCGTGGGGTTCTCCCGGTAGGACTTCCAGAATGAACCGGACAGATAGCCCCGGACAATGCATTCCACGGGCAGGGGTTTGGCTTTTTTCACCAGCATGCTGCGGCCCCTGAGCTGTTCGCGGTAGGGGGCGCAGACGGCGGGATATTGAGCCGGATCAGCGGAGATGAGATGATTGGGCACGATATCCCGCAGATAATCAAACCAGAAAAGAGAAAGGCTGGTCAGCACCGCCCCTTTATCAGGGATGGGATCACTCATCACCACGTCAAAGGCGGAAATGCGATCCGTTGCCACCATGAGCAGTTTATCTTCCACTTCATAGAGATCGCGCACCTTGCCGCGATGGATCAGCGGCAGATCTGCAAAATTTGTTTCTGTAACCGGAGCGGTCTTCATGTATGTATCCTCTAGCTGGTTTGTTGGGTTATTGGGTTATTGAGTTTATTGGGTTTGTTGGGTTTATTGGGTTTGTTGGGTTTATTGGGTTTGTTGGGTTTGTTGGGTTTGAGTTGAGGTTGAGCAACTCAAGTAACTCGAGCAACCCAAGCAACTCAAGTAACCCAAGCAACCCAAGTAACCCAAGCAACCCAAGCAACCCAAGCAACCCAACAAACCCAAGCAACCCTTTTCAGCGGAAAAACCATTTTTTTATCTCAGAGGCGCTGAAAATTTTCACCACCGGCCGGCCATGGGGACAGTGGGAAAAGACCTCCGCCGCCTCCATCCTCCTGAGCAGCTCTTCCCCCTCCTCGGGCAGCAGGATATCATGGGCCTTTACCGCTGCCTTGCAGGCCATGACGGCCAGCATATCATCCATGCGCAGAGCCGCCCCTTTCGCCCGTCCCTCCCTGCTGAGGAAATGATCAAAAATCCCTTTGACGATTTCCTGGGGACCCAGATGGCCGAGGATGGCCGGCACCGCCTTGATGACATAGCTCTGGCCGCCGAACTCCTGGATGACCAGGCCGATCCTGGCGATCTCCTGGCCGTGCTTTTTCAGCACCTCGATCTGCTCAGGGGTGCATTCGATCATCTCCGGGAAAAGCAGGGCCTGGCCAGGCAGCTCCAGCTGCTGATACTGTTTTTTCAGCTGCTCGAAAAGCAGCCTTTCATGGGCCGCATGCTGGTCGATCACGGCAATGCCGTCCTCTGTCTCGCAGAGCAGATAACTTTGCATGAACTGGCCCACATAGCGGTAACGGCTGCCGGATTGCCTGCCCGGCAACGGCAAGGGAGAAGCTGTTTTTTCCCCGCGGTCTGCCGGGGCGGCAGCCTGTTTTACGGCAGGCCGGACAGATGGTGCCGGCGCGGCAGTTTCCGGTTCAGGCAGCTTACTTGCGGCAAAGGGAAGAGGAACTTGCGCTTTTCCCGGCTGCACGGCAGGGGACGGCTCATGAAGCTGCCAGGCGCTTGCCGGGGTTGACGGCTGTTCCTGCGGGCGGGATTTCGGGAAATTCCCCTCCGCGGCGGCCGGTCTGCCGAACACCGCATGCTGCATTCTGCGCTGGTGGCCCTGCATGGCCTGGCCAATGGCCACAACGACCTGCTGATGAATATTGTGCGACTGATGAAAACGGATTTCCTCTTTGGTCGGGTGCACATTGACATCCACCAGCTCCGGGTCAAGTTCCAGAAAGACCGCACCCGCGGGACGACGCCCCTTCATGAGGAAATTGTGCATGCCTTCCACAACCGCATGGGTGATCATCCGGTCCCGGACCGCCCGCCGGTTGACAAAAATCCGCAGCCTGGCTGCCGCGGCCGCGGCCTCATCCGGCGGCAGCAGATAACCATGGATCAACAGGTCATCCAACTGGCCGTCAACCTGGATCAGCTCGCTCTTCAGCTGCCGGGCCATGATGCGCTGCACCCGGGAGGCCAGGGTATCAACGCCTGCGGCAAAGGACCAGATATCCCGGCCGTCCACCGTATAGGTCAGGCCCAGCTGCGGCATGGCCAGGGCGCTGTTGATGATGATTTCGTCGATATGGGCAAGCTCGGTGCGGGCCGTCTTGAGAAACTTTTTGCGGGCCGGCACATTGCCGAAAAGGTCGCTGACCTCCATCACCGTGCCCTGGCTGCAACCCATTTCATGCACCCGGCGCAGCTGGCCGAAGCGGATCTCCGCCTGGTTGCCCAGCTCGGCGCCGGCGATTCGGGAGGTAATGGTCAGACGGGATACCGAGGCGATGCTGGGGATGGCCTCCCCGCGAAAACCCAGGGTGAGGATGCGGGGCAGCTGATCGGCCGTCTGCAGCTTGCTGGTGGCGTGACGCTCCAGGCAAAGAAGGATATCATCCTGGTCCATGCCCTCGCCGTCATCAATCACCCGGATCAGCCGGTTGCCGCCGCCCTCCACCTGAACCGTGATCCGGCCTGCTCCGGCATCAACCGCATTCTCGACAAACTCCTTGACTACCGAGGCAGGCCGTTCGACAACCTCGCCGGCGGCAATCTGGTTGGCCAGATTTTCAGGAAGAATTTTAATTTTTGACATTTACCGTATCATGCGGTGCCGGGTTTGTTGGTTGCCGAAGAGGACAAGGACCGTGCCCCTACAGCCCACATCTTCGGGGCCGGCCCTGTAGATTGTGGAACTTTCCCGTTATTTCAGATAATTGAGAATATGCAGCTGCAGCCAGCTCTCGTCCCACCACTCAATGGGATTCACCAGCACGCCGTTAACCAGCATGGCGAAATGGAGATGATCGCCACCAGCCATACCGGTGGTGCCGGTGGTGGCAATCACTCCGCTTTTTTCCACCAGATCGCCGACCGCCACATCAATGCCCGAGAGGTGCGAGTAGAGGCTGAAAACCCCCAGGCCGTGGTCAAGAATCACCATATTACCGTAGATGCCCAGATATTGGGCAAAAATAACCTTCCCTCTATTTGCCGCCTCCACTTTGGCGCGCTGGGTTGAGGCAAGATCAATGCCGAGATGAACCTGTTTGTCCACCTCCTGGCCATTGTAGTAATAGGTGCGGTTGTCGGCGTAGCCGGCCCTGGTGCTGCTGCGGGGCAAGCGTTCAAAACGGCCCTGCCAGAGCTGCTCCGGGATTGGTTTGCTGCAGATCTCGGTAATCTTCCGGTTATTGTCAACCCGCACCTTGTTATTGATATAGAGATACTTTTCCAGGGGGGTGCCGGTCATCTCCGGATAATACTGGGAAAACTCAGGGATTTTCAGATCGAGAAAACTATCGGGCACGTTTATCTTGTCGAATTTGAAATTCACCTTCTTGAAAATCATGCCGAATGGGGCCTTGCCGATATTGCCTGCCGCATCTTCCGCCTCCACATGGGCATCCTTGATCTGTTCGGTATCATAGGGAAGACCGATGATGGCGCCGAACAGCTCCTTTTTATTCGGCACGGGAAATCCGGGATGGAAATAACCGTTCACCACTACCCCGTGCCGGGTTACCGGCTCACTGATTTGATAAATGACCAGTCCCGCGCCGCCCGGCTTGATGTACTGGGGCGAATCCATTCTTGTCACCTTGGGCGGCTTGGTATCAAGCTTTACCGGGAAAACCAGCTGCACAATGTTGCCGCGCAGCAGGTTCCAGTAAGAAAAATCCTGGGCCGTGAAAACGATTTCCGCCGCGCCATCCTTTAATCCAAAGGCACTGGTATCAATATTGATCTTTCCCGCAATGCGGTGCGGGCCGGCTGATCGAAAGTGGCTCTGCCTGGGGAAATCCTGCACATAGAGCACCTTCTGCGTGTCGCCCTGCTGGATGAAGACATCAATATGACGCAGGCCGCTCTTCATATCCGTCACGGCAAAATCGATCTGCCGCTGGGTGCCGATCAGATCAAGCTTGCCGGCCACCTCGATCTGCGGCTTTTCCCTCTCAAGCAGAATAATCAGCGCCACAGCACCTGCAGCCAGCAGCAGCATAAGAAAAACATATAAAAAGAAAGGTTGCTTTCTTGACGATCTATCCAAACGTAATGAACTTGCCATATGAAAAACCCCTGGACCGGTCAGGCCGGGAAAGAGTAAAAGATGCAAAACAAAATGCGCAACGGGCTAAAACCTTACCATATCCCTTGGCAAAATAAAACCTTTGCGGCTTCACTTCTTTACGTTACATTCTTTTTTATTTTTTCATCATGACAGCCGATAAACATTACCATACCATTATCATCGGTGCCGGCCCCGGCGGCCTGGCCTGCGCCTCCGTGCTGGCGGCAAAGGGCATTGATGTTCTCGTGCTGGAACGCAGCAGGCGGGTCGGGGTCAAGGTCTGCGCCGGCGGGGTTACCTGGTCCGGCCTGGCCCGCCATCTGCCCGATGAGTTGATCGAAAAAGCCTTCAGCCGCCAGCATATCCGCACCGGCCGGCAGCAAACCGTCATCTCTTCGACTGAGCCGATCATCTCCACCATCAACCGGGAAAATCTCGGCCAATGGATGGCAGACAAGGCCGCCCGGTCCGGGGCAACCATCAGCACCGGAACCCATGTGACGGCTGTCACTGCAAAAGAGGTGATCACCGGCTCCGCCCGCTTCACCTACGACTTCCTGGTGGGTGCGGACGGCAGCAACTCCCTGGTGCGGCGTTATCTGCAGCTGCCAGTGGTGCATCTGGGCGCCGGGGTGCAGTATCTGGTGCCCGGCAACTTTACTGAAATGGTCTGGCATCTTGATCCCGATCAGTTTGCCACGGGATATGCCTGGATTTTCCCCCATAAAAATTGCGCCTCGGTGGGGGCGTATGTCAACCGGGCCGATATGTCCCCCAAGGTTCTCCAGGAAAAATTACACCATTGGATGGCTGAGCATGGTATGAATACGACAGGACTCAAAGCCGAGGCCGCCACCATCAACTTTGATTTCCGGGGCTTTCACTTCGGCAACAGATTTCTGGTGGGCGACGCGGCAGGACTGGCTTCGGGACTGACCGGCGAGGGTATTTATGCCGCGGTCTGTTCCGGGGAAGCGGCGGCCCGGACCATCATTGATCCGGGCTATCGGGACGTGCAGCTCGCCAGACTCATTAAAAAGCACCGGCAGCATACCCTGCTGCTTCGCCTCTGCGGCGCCAACCGACTGTTGGCCAAAATTATCCTGGAGTCCCTGGTTGCCGCGCTCAGGGTAAAAATGATCCATTTCAGCGCCCTGGAAATGGGAGAATAACCCCTCAGATCTCTTTAAAACAGGAACTTTCACCAAGTTTTTGGCATCCTATTCATCAACACCGAGCAACACCGAATAAAACAGACAGGACAATTTCTTTATGGCCATGAGCATGAAAGCAAAAAAGACCCTTATCTACAACCTGATCTTCCTGGTTTTCTGTGGAGGAGTATTCTATTTTCTGTGGAGTGCCCCTCCGGAAACCACCGCCTTTCTTCCCCATGATGAGAAGCATGAACGTTTTTTCCCCATGGAAAAAAAAGAGGCGGAAAAATTCTGTGAAAGCTGCCACAAGCCGGACGGCGAGGCGCCTCTGCCGGCAGACCATCCCCCCAAATACCGTTGCCTTTTCTGCCATAAGAGAACCAAATAAAATCCTGGCCCGCTCCTCTGATGAACCTCCTCCGTCAACCTCAATCTCGACAATCCGGCCAAAACGGCGCATTTCGGCCGCCATCTGGGCAAGCAGGCCCTGGCCGGTGATATCTTCACCCTGACAGGCGACCTGGGCAGCGGTAAAACAACCCTGACCCAGGCTATAGGACAAGGCCTTGCCGTGCCGGCCGGCTGTTTCATTACCAGCCCGACCTTCAGCCTCCTCCACGAGTATCCGGGCCGCCTTCCCCTGTATCATATGGATCTCTACCGCCTGGCAACCGCCGATGAAGTTCTCGAACTCGGTTTTGAGGATTATTTCTACGGCGGCGGGCTCACGGTCATTGAATGGCCTGACCGCCTGCAGGACCTGATGCCTGCCGACCGCCTGGACATCCACCTCACCTTTACCGGCGAAGACAGCCGCCTGGCCGTCCTCACCGCCTACGGCAATATGGCACCCCGCCTCCCATCCTTCCTGCCCGAATAAAAAAATTGACTTTTAACAGCTGAAAAGAAAATACTATTTTATTTAGGAGCCGTTACGAAATAACATGGCCATTTTTCCAATTTCGTTACGGCTCCTTATACCCCTCAAGGGGGTACTGAAAAGAGTGCCGTTGAGGCGCATTTCTCCGGCCATGTTATTTTTTTACAACGGCTTACTTAAGGTTCGTCTGAAAACCCACGGGGGACAATGGAAAACAAACAGCAGATTACCATTCTCATCGTCGACGACACCCCGATCAATCTGAAACTCCTGCAGATTTCCCTGGAGAGGGAGGGCTACAAGGTCATCTCCGCCGGTAACGGCGTACTGGCCCGGGAACTTGTCCTGAAATACCTGCCCGATCTGATCCTGATGGATATCATCATGCCCATGGAGAACGGTTTCGAGGTGCTGGAAAAACTGCAGAGAAACCCCAAGACCAATGCCATCCCGGTAATCTTTCTGACCGGCAACGATGATCTCTCTTCCAAGGTAAAAGGCTTTGAACTCGGGGCGGTGGATTACATCGTCAAGCCCTTCAATAGAACGGAAGTCCTGGCCCGGGTCCGTCTGCATCTGAAACTGAGCCTGGCCACCAAGGCCCTGGTGAAACGGCAGACGGAAAAGCTCAAAGAGCTTCATGATGCCCAGGCCGCCATGCTGGTCAATCCCGCGGATCTTCCCCGGGCCAATTTCGGCATCTACTATTCTTCACTGCATGAAGCGGGTGGGGACTTTTATGATGTGCTGCAGGTTTCCGCCAATATCTCGGTTTACATGGTGGCTGACGTCTCGGGCCATGATATCGGCACAAGTTTTATCACCGCTGCCGTGAAGGCCCTTATCCAGCAGAATTCATCGCTGATTTACAGCCCGGCCGATACCGTGAAGATGATGAACAGCGTGCTCATCGATATTCTGCCTGAGGGCAAATATCTGACTGCCGTCTATATCCGCCTGAACCGGCAGACCCTGATCATGTCCCTGGTAAACGCCGGTCATCCGCCGGTTCTCTATGTCCCGGTCAAGGGACCGGCGGAGTTTATCACTGCCCGGGGCACCCCGGTGGGCATTTTAAGTGATGCCTATTTCGAGACATGCGACATGAAGGTAACCCCGGGGGACCGTTTCTTTATCTATTCGGACGGACTGCTGGAAAGGGCCGAATCACGCCGGGTGTGGACGTCATTGACCGATGAACTGCCCCCGCTTGTCGAGGATATGCGCCATATCCCGGTGCAGCAGGCGGCCCAGCAGCTCAATGACAGGGTCTGCGCCCATAAGAGCGCGCCGGATGACGATATCGTCATCATGTCCATTGAGGTCTGAGCATGGAGGATTTTATCTGCAGCGAAAACAACCGTTCCATCTCCTGCAATTTTTCCTCAACTCTGGCCAATGTCGACCGGACGGTTGACACCATCAAAAATTTTCTGCTCAGCAGACACATTCCCTTCAGCCCCTTCGAGCTGGTCTTTGTGTTACGAGAGGCGCTGAACAACGCCGTTATTCACGGCAACGAAAAAAACAGCAGCCTGAAAGTGGACTGCAGCCTGCATCTTGACCAGGATAGCCTCACCATCACCGTAACCGATCAGGGCAAGGGTTTTGACTGGCAGCGGCAATTGCTGAAGACTCCGGTTTCCAGCAGTACGACCTCCGGCCGGGGTCTGAATTCCATGGAACCTTACGGCTTTACCCTGAGATTCAATGAGGCCGGCAATACGCTTTATTTAACAAAAAAAATCAGATAATGTATACTGATGGATATGTCAGGATTTCAACCCCACAAAGGAAGCAAAACATGAGTCATATCGAAAGAAAAAACGGCGTGGTAACCATGAAGCCGGGAATAGACATCGTGGCATCGCAATGTGCCAATCTGAAGCAGGAGTTTCTTGATATCATCAACAGCGGTGAAAAAAAAATCGTCATCGACTTTTCCGGAACCGAGATGATCGATTCCTCGGGCATAGGTCTGCTTATCTCCATTCGCAACAGCCTGGCCAATAACGGCGGCGGTGAGATCGAATTGCTGAATTTATCCGAGGATCTCAAGCAGCTTTTCAAGGTTATGAAACTGGATAATCATTTTAGAATCAGCTGAAAAAATCCGGACAGGAGGAGAACCTGCGGATAAAGAGCTGAGGAGAATGTGCAATGCCCCTGATTGACGATGACGAAACCCTGTTGGCTTTTGTTGAAGAATCGAAAGAACACCTGGACGGTATTGAAGCCGACCTGCTGGCCATTGAGGAGGCCGGCGCCAATATTGATGCCGACACAGTCAACAAAGTTTTCCGCGCTGTCCACTCCCTGAAGGGAGGAGCCGGTTTTCTCGGTCTTGATAAGGTAAAGGAACTGGCCCATGCAGCAGAAAACCTGATGAACCTTATCAGAAACGGGGAGCTTGTGCCCACCCCCTCCATCGTCAGCACCCTGCTTGACGCCACCGATCTGCTCGGCAATATGATAAGCAATGCCGCCACCAGCAATGAGGTGGATATTTCCGCCCACATCATTGCCCTGCAAAAGGCTGTCGCCGCAAGTCTCGATGAAGATGAGAAGCCGACCCTGGAAAACACCATTGCCCTGGGACCTCCGGACAAACCGGCTATTTTCCACCTCAGTGAGTTTGAACTCAATGCCACCATGAAAGGGGGCAACAATCTGTTTATCCTCGAATACGACCTGATTGCCGATATCGAGCAGCAGGGCAAAACTCCTCTGGCGGTTATCCGAGAGCTGCAGCAGACCGGCCAGCTGGTTGACAGCAAGGTGGATATCGCCTCGGTTGGCGACCTGACCGCTGATATCGCCACCATGCGGATTCCCTTTTTTGCCCTTTTTGCCACCATCATGGAAGTCGACCTGCTGACCGGTTTTCTCGGCCTCGACTCTTCCAAGATACATGCCGTTAACAGGGAGGACATGCAGTCTTCCGCCCAACCTGGCAAGGGAGGACAAACCGCCCCGGCAAGGGAACCGGCCCAGGGGCCGGCGGCAACAGAGAATGCCCCCAAAAACCAGAACCCGACGCCGCAATGGGCGGACGAAGCCCCGCCGGCTGCCCCCATGCCTCCCGCGGCACCGGTCCAGGCCGAGGAGACCCAAGGGCAGTTGGGTGATCATGGCAGCCGCCGGGAAACCGGCAACGCCCAAGGCCGCTCCTGCTCCTGAGAGAAAGGATTCGCTGCAGATTCCGGCGGAGACCACTCTGCGGGTAAGCGTCAAAATCCTGGACAATCTCATGACCCTGGCAGGAGAGCTTGTCCTGACCAGAAACCAGCTGATACAGGCCGTTGCCTCCCGCAATCAGCAGGGTGTTGATACGGTTTCCCAACGGCTTGACCTGGTGACCTCCGAACTGCAGGAGTCGATCATGTCCACCAGGATGCAGCCCATCGGCAATATCTTCAACAAATTCAAACGGGTAGTCCGTGATCTTTCCAGGGATCTGGGCAAAGAGGTCAATCTGATCATTGAAGGCGAAGAGGTTGAACTTGACAAGACCATCATTGAGGCCATCGGTGATCCCCTGACCCACCTGGTCAGAAACTCGGTGGATCACGGCATTGAAATCCCTGCCGTACGTCAGCGCAACAACAAACCCGAAACCGGCCTGCTGCGGCTCAGCGCCTTCCACGAGGGAGGTCAGGTCATTATTGAGATCGAGGATGACGGGGCCGGCATCAATACGGACAAACTGAAGGCCAAGGTGCTGGAAATGGGACTCTTTGACCGGGTCCATCTGGAGTCCATGTCCGCCAAGGAGTTGAACAAGCTGATCTTTACCCCCGGTCTGTCCACGGCAAAGGAGGTAACCGATGTTTCCGGCCGCGGCGTGGGCATGGATGTGGTCCATACCAATCTTTCCAAATTAGGCGGCGTCATCGACATTGAATCCTCGCAGGGCGTGGGCACCACCGTCTCCATCAAACTGCCGCTGACCCTGGCCATTATCCCCAGTCTGATTGTCACCTGCCAGCTGGAGCGTTTTGCCATCCCCCAGGTCAACCTGGTCGAACTGGTGCGGGTGCCGGCGGCCCAGATCAAGGAAAGGATAGAAAAAATCGGCGAGGCCCTGGTCATTCGCCTGCGGGGCGAACTGCTGCCCCTGGTCCATCTGCGTGACGCCCTGGGCATCAAAAACCCGGTTTATGTTGATCCGGCCAGCCGGGAAATAAAAATGAACGCCGGACAAATATCTCTGATCCGCGCGCCGGCGAAAAAAACAGCGCCCCGTCTTCCGTGGAAGAAACCGAGGAAGAACAGCTGGAAGAATTTATGGAGAAACGACAGGGAGGGGATCGCCGCGTCAACCCGCTGAGCGCCTATAATATCCTGGTTCTCGCCTCCGGGGATTTTCATTACGGCCTGATTGTCGATCAGCTGCTCGATTCCGAGGAGATCGTCGTCAAACCGCTGGGCTCCCATCTGCGCAATTGCAAATGCTATGCAGGCGCAACCATTCAGGGCGACGGCAAAGTTGCCCTGATCCTTGACGTGGTGGGCATCAGCACCAAGATGAAGCTGAACATGGTGGCGGACAAGGTCAAGACGCAGATGCTGCAGACAAAAGAGGAGAAGACCGGACGTGGAAGACTCGCAATCCCTGCTCATCGTCAGGAATGCGCCTGATGAACAGATGGCCATCCCCCTTGGCCTTGTCTCCAGAATTGAACGGATCAAAACCGCGGATATCAAGGTAACCGCCGGTCGCAGAAACATCAAGTACAGAGGAGGCAGCCTGGCCCTTTTCGGGGTTGAGGAGGTGGCCAGCATCGGCATGCGGGACCCCGGTTCCGCAAACATGCTATGTGGTTGTTTTTCCCATGGCTGGCCGTGAAGTAGGCATCATGGTCAGCCAAATCGTCGATATCCTTGACGCCAAGTTGAAGATAGACGAGGTCACCCACAAGCAGCCGGGCATTCTCGGCTCAATGCTCATCTTTGATGAGATCACCCTGCTGGTCGATCTTTACGGGGTGGTGGCCGGCATCATGCCCGAATGGGCGCTTATCAAGAGCCAGCCTGAGGAAGGAGATGATCACAAGTTCAATATTCTCATTGTGGAAGACTCCAGGTTCTTCATGAACCAGATCCAGAACTTCGTGAGCGAGGCAGGTTACAACACCTTTACCGCGGAAGATGGGGTGGAAGCCTTGAAGATCCTTAATGAGGAACAGATCCATCTGGTGCTGACCGATATTGAAATGCCGAACATGGATGGGCTGGAGCTGACCAGAAACATCAGACGTGACAGCCGCTGGTCGTCACTGCCGGTCATCGCCGTTACCTCCGTGGCCGGCGAAGCCGCTGAACAAAGCGGCAGGCAGGCGGGTGTTGACGAATATCTGATCAAACTGGACAGGGAACAGATCGTCGAAAAAATTCTTTTTTACCTGAAAAACAAACAGCGTTAACCGCCAGACAACAGGGGCCAGGCACCCGCTGCCTTTATCAGCGCAGGGAGGCCCGTCATTGGCATCTGACAACCGAAGGACAAGGATATGCAGCAATCGGCAGGGAACACATCGCAAAACACCAAGGAACTGGCCATCTTTCAGGTGGGAGAAATGCCGTGCGGCCTGGATACCTCCTGGGTGCGGGAAATCATCAAAAACACCCAGATTACCAAGGTCCATCTCGCCCCTGATTATGTCAGGGGTGTCATCAATCTGCGCGGAGAAATTGCCACGGTCATTGATTTGCGGAAAAAATTTTCCCTTGACCCCTTTGCAGACGACGAAAAAATGAAAATTGTCGTGGTGCGGCGCAGCTCGGAAAACATCGGCATCCTGGTTGACCGGGTGCGGGATGTTGTCTGGGCAGACTGCAAAAACATCACCCCGCCACCCTCCAATATCAGCGGCGTAACCGGTATTTTTTTTGAAGGCATCTACAAAATGGAGCGGGAACTGGTCGCCATCCTCAATATCGATGAGCTTCTCAAAATAGACTTGAGTAAACGGCGATCACTGGCATGCAGGAACCAGGAGTCAGGAGCCGTTACGAAATAAGGCCATTACTTTTCATATTTCGTTACGGCTCCTTATACCCCTCAAGAGGGTACTGAAAAGAGTGCCGTTTGGCGCATTTCTCTGGCCATGTTTTTTTACAACGGCTTAGAATTCAGAACTCATTTTTTCCTTTTATTACGTTTTTGTCTGGCTCCTGACTCCGCATATTGAAATCAGGTAACAGGCTGCGGGTAACTAAAAAATAGTATTTAATTTCAGCAAGTTATATTAACCCGGCAAGTTAATATTGTCTCATTTGTTCTGTAGCACCTCATGTATTGCCGCCCCCACCTGTTCGGCGGTAAAAGGCTTCGACAGGATCATATTGACTCCCACCTCATAGGCCTCCCGGTGGTCAGGGCTGTCACTCTGGGTCGTCACCATGATAATCGGCAGGTCCCGGGGAGAGTAAAGCGCCCGCAGCTGCCGGGTCAACTCAATGCCGGTAATGTCAGGCATATTCAGATCAGTCAGCAGCACGTCCGGTTTATGGGCAATGGCTTTTTCAATGGCCGGGGCCGGAAACTCAAACAGCTGCGATTCCATGCCGAGCTGGTACAGGGTATTTTTGTAAATGGAGAGAATCATCCTGGAATCATCAACCGCAAACACCAGCAGTTTCTTCTCCTGCCCGCCGATCTTGTCAGCCGCCAGTTTGTCCGCCAGCTCACCGTAGCCCTTGTCCCTGAACAGTTCCGCATAGCGTTTTTTCAGATCAGGATGGGCCTTGCTGTTCAAAAATTTCACGGCCAGATCCTGAAACGCAGGAAGATCGATAATGCAACACAATTTTATGGGATTCGGAATTGAGAAAGGCCTCCACCACATGTTCGGCGTCCCTGCCGCCCTGCCCCACCGATTCCGCACCCCGGCAATCAGGATGTCGTCGCAGTTCCACTCAATGGCCCTGGCTGCCGCAATGCGCACCTGATCAACAGGATCGGCCAATCCACCTCCGCCAGCACGTGGGCCCCCTTGGCCAGGGGCATCATGCCCAGGGCTTCATAAGCGGCAAAGCGGACATTGGCATCTGCCGGTTCCTCGTTGCAGCAGCTTGCGCATCGCCCGCACTGCACTGATGTCCCCGATGTAGCCAAGCACGTTGAGAGAATGGACCAGCAGATCGGCATCCGGGCTTGCCAGATTGGCCACCAGCATGGGAATGGCCTTGGCGCCGATCCTGCGTCAGCCTGCTTTTCACATGATTGCGGATATAGGCATGCGCGTGAGTTGAGTTCCTTATTGAGCTGCTCCAGGGCCAGGGCATCCTCCAGATTAGCCAGGGCGTCGATGATGATGAGGTCGAGATCACTGTCCGTGCCCATGCGCTCGACCGAACGCTGCACCGAGGTGGGCGTATCGATGTTGGACAGGGCGTTGATGGCGGCGATAACCAGTTCCCGATGGCCGGAATGAAGAAAATCACTCAAGGTGTTGGTGGGCGCCGGATCGCCGATGTTCCCCAGGGCAAATCGCAGGCCTTCATCAGCGCCAGGTCATCGGTGGTGGTGGCGAGGATCTCTTCCAGAACCGGGATGGCCTCGTCATACTGAATTGTCTCCGGCGAGCTTTCGACAAAAACCTGTTTCTGCCGCACCTGTTCGCCGGTCAACAGGTTCAACAGCTGCCGGGGGCTCTTCATCACCGCCCGGCCCAGCAGCAGATTGCGGATAACCGCCTGGGGTATCGGCCGATGCTCAGGCTTTCCCCTTTCCAGCAGCCTGGCCAGCAGGGTGATAGAACTCCCCTTCCAACCCTGCCAGATGGACGAGAAACTGATTCTGGCCCTTGGCATCAAGCTGGTCGAAGTGGTTGAGGAGGATGGTGCCTTTGATGATGTCGCCTGCGGCAACCACATGCCGCAGCTCGGCCAGCACGTCATCCAGTGATATGTTCTGTGTCATCATTGGCGTCTCTTCCTGATCCAGGCCGCCCTGATACTTTACCACATTGTACAGAGCGATGGAGCTGTCAGGATCAGGACTGACGTATTCAGCCCCATGCCGAATGCCTGGCCGCTCGCCGCACCCGTCACCCGGCTGACTCATTCGGCCCGCGCCTGCAATACGCTGCCTCGCCGCAGACCAGCATGATCAACAGGTTGCCCAGCGTGCCCACGGGAAGGGGGGCGTCGGTGCGGAGAAAAAGCCCTGACATGCTGATATTTTCACATTGATGATCCGTGCGCAGCTCGCCTCCTGCGGCAAAAGAGGCCTGCACGACAAAATGAACCCGGGGATGTCTTTTATTTTCTTTTTTTCGTCACATCTTCTCCTGCGGTCTTTTATTTCAAAGAATAGAAGACCGAATTATGATACTCGCGGCGGACAAAACGATCAGTCACGCCGAAAAGCGATTCCGTAACCCGATGATGAGGGCGCAGTGGGGATGAAGCTGGGCGGCAATGCGTTCAAAAAGTGATTTCCGATTGGGCTGACTGAAGTAAATGGCCACATTGCGGCAAAAAATGATATCAAATTTCCCCATGGCGCCAAAGGGTTCCATCAGATTGATCTTTCTAAAAAACGTCGTGGCCCACAGTTAATCCTTGACCCGCCAGCTTCAAGCCATCCCGGCACAAAATATTTTTCTTCAGCATATTCTGCGGAAAACCGCGGCCCATCTCGAACTGTGCATATGCCGCGGCTGGCCTGCACGATGGCCGTATCGGCAATATCGGTGCCGGTAATCTTGATGCGGTATTGCGAGATGGAACCGCCCAGCAGCTCATGCAGGGTTACGGCAATGGTGTAAACCTCCTGCCCGGTGGAACAGGCGGCACTCCGGAATACTCACGGATTTGCCTCCTGCCCGGAACCGGGAGATTGCATCCAGCACACATCCGGAACAATCTGGATTTTCAGCAGTTCAAACGGCCGCTGGTCCCGGAAAAATATCATGATGTTTCATTCGTGCTGATGGCGTCAACGATGCGATTTGCCAGACATTCCGGGCTGCGCACCGCCTGATTGTAAAGATCGCCAATGAGGTGAGATTTTTTTCTCTGAGCAGGGGCGGCGGCCGGGACTCAACCAGATATGCCTTGGAGGAATCGAGGACGATGCCGCACTTATCATGGACAAATAGGGCAAGGCACTGGGTCTGTTTCCGAGCCTGACACCTTCATTCTTGTTCACCCAATCATCATTGACGATGTCCGGCAACAGCACCAATCACATCGGCGACTCCCGCCTTGATCGCCTCCATTGGCATCCCGAAAACGACACAGCTTGCCTGGTCCTGGGCAATCACCTGGGCTCCCTGCTGCTTCATCAGCTGCAGCCCTTTACCGTCGGAGACCATGCCGGTCATCGGTATTCACCCCAAGGGACCTGTTGCCATACACGGACGCCACAGACCGGAAGAGATGGCTCAACCGACGGCCGGCAATGATTCTGCGGCGGGTCATCGGTCAGCTGCGGATTTCCCCCTGCCCTCTTCACCACCTTCATCTGCTTCACGGTACAGATACACATTTCCAGCCAGCAGCTGCCCTCATCCCGGGCCTCGGTAACGTTCCAGCACACTTTTCTGGTTAAGCGAATCAGCCAGGGCCTTGGTGAAGACCGGCGGCATATGCTGGACAATGACCACCGGCACCCGGAAGGCAGCCGGCAGTTTCGGAATGACTTCCGCCGGGCGTTGGGGCCGCCGGTTGACACGCCTATGGCGACGATGGCGATCCTGCCCACGGGCGCGGCAGCAAAGGCCCTGGGCGGGTGCCCGGCCGGCGAAGTGCCCGGCGGCTTGTCTGCTGCATCCCGGCTGCCGCGGCGGGCCGCACCGGCGGGGCCGGCCTTGGCGAAGGCGGCACCCTTGCGCCGCTGAGGGTCGAACGCAGCAACTTCCTGGTGGACACGCTTTGCACAACCGGCCGCAGCTGCCGCAGCAGGGATCTCGCGGTTCTGTTCCAGTGAGGTGCCGTCCGGTTTGGTAATAAAGTCAAAGGCCCCTCCCTCCAGCGCCTTAATGGTGACGGCCGCACCTTCACTGGTATGGGCGCTTACCATGACCACCGCCACATCAAGCTTTAACCGCTGCAGTTCGCCCAGGGTGGTCAGGCCATCCATTTCAGGCATTTCAAAATCAAGGGTCAGCAGATCGGGCTTCAGCTGGTCAATCTTGGCCAGGGCAATCCTGCCGTTACTTGCCGTGCCGACCACCTCAACGTCAGGAATTCTGGCCAGGATGTCACTCAATACCTTGCGGTAGAGGACCGTATCATCCACCACCAGCACCCGTATTTTGCGTGAAGTCATACTTTCTGCGACCTTATCTTCTCTATGAGAGCGATCAGTTTATCTTTGATGATGGGCTTGGTGAGAAAACCGTCCATGCCCGCATCATAACATTGCCTTTCATCCTCTTTCCGGGCATGGGCAGTGAGCCCGACGACATAGAGCGGCCTGGCGCGCCCGGCAAGGGCTGCGTAATCATCCCTCTCCGCCGAGGCCTCGAGCTCCCGTATCCTGCGGGTGGCGGCATGCCCATCCATATTGGGCATCTGCACATCCATCAGGACAAAATCATAATGATGCGCTTTCAGCATTTCCAGGGCCTGCAGGCCATCTCCGGCAATATCGGCCTGGCAGCCGGCTTTTTTCAGCAATAAGGTTACCAGCCGCTGGTTGACGATATTATCCTCCACCGCCAGCACCTTGAGATCACCCTGGACCGGGGCATCCTCCACCCGCGGTTGGTTTTCCCTTTCGCCTGCCTCGGCAGATCCTGCGGCAGGAGCCCCGCTCCACAGCAGACTGTCTGCCGGCGCAATGTCCTTTTGCAGGGAAATGACAAAACTGAAGGTGCTGCCCTGGTTGGCAGCGCTTTCAAGCTCAATCGTGCCGTTCATCAGGTTGACCAGCTGACTGGTGATGGCCAGCCCCAGGCCGGTGCCGCCGTACTTGCGGGTGGTCGAGCCATCCGCCTGGGTAAACTTCTCGAATATCGCCTTCTGCCGGTCAGGGGGGATGCCGATACCGGTGTCATTCACCCCAAACCGCAGCTTGACCTGCTGCTCATCCTCCTGCACCCTGTCCACTTTAATGGTAATATCACCCCTGCTGGTAAATTTCAGGGCGTTGCCCACCAGATTGACCAGAATCTGGCGGAGCCTGTTCTCATCCCCGATGATACTTGCCGGAAGAGAGGGATCAACCTGATAAAACAACTTGTTTTCCTTGCGCAAGGCCTGGGAGCGAAACATGGCCTCCACATTTTTCACCAGGCTCTGCAACTGGAAGGGCGCGGGATCAAGCTCAAGTTTCCCAGCCTCAATCTTGGCCAGATCAAGAATATCATTGATGAGCACCAGCAAACTTGAGGCGGCCTTGCCGATGGTTTCGGTAAATTCCCGCTGTTCCGCGCTTAAATCCGTTTCCAGCAGCAGCCCGCTGAAGCCGATGATGGCATTCATGGGTGTGCGCAGTTCATGGCTCATATTGGCCAGAAACTCACTTTTCAAGCGACTTGCCGCTTCCAGGCTGGCGTTGGCCTCCCTGAGCTGTTTCGTCTGGCTGGCAATCTCGCTCTCCAGTTTTTTGGCGTATTCCTTTTCCTTTTCCCGGATCAGCAGGAATTGCTGGTGGTTATCATCGAGCAGCTTGGTATGTTTACTGCTGACAACCAGCATCCGGCGGTTAAGCTGCTCATTTTCAATTATTGCTTCCTGATGCCGGCAACGGAGCAGGGCCAGTTTCACGCAATTATGATAGAGCCAGGCAAGACGGGGGTTCCTGCCTAAATCCTCGTCCAGGCCTTCAGCCTGGAGAACCAGCAGTGCGCGGCAATCAGCAACCCGGATGCCATGTATCCACCTGTTGCCGAGCAGACGGAGACTGCTGAAGTTCTCGCTCCGGGCGGCATGTTCCTGCAGCTGGAGAAGTATATCGGCAGGATGTCTTGCTTGAGACGGCGGCACGACAGCGCCGTTCTCCCCATAAAGGGTCAGTGATGCTTCGGGCAGGATCTCGGCAAGGGCGGAATGGAGCGCGCGTAAATCTTCATCGCCATCGGCAAATTCCGCGAATACGTCATCAATGAGGTTATTCATTCTTTTCCTGCTCGGCATCATACAGCTCTTTTGCCTTGGCCATCTCGGCCGGCAAAGCCTTGAGCAGCACCTTATAATCCGCCATTTTGCTTTTCAGGTGCCCGGCCAGATAGCCGGGTAAAGGATCACAGCGGCCGGCTACCACCCCGTAGTGCATCTTGCAGGCCATGAATTCGGCCAGCTGCAGAATGCCGACGACACTGGGGATCGGAAATGTCTTATCATGGCTGTGATGAAAGCGGATGGCCTCGGTCACCTGTTCCGGCAGATGCCATTCCGTGGCCAGCAGACGCCCTACCTTGGCATGATTGGTGCCGATAACCGTGTCTTCATAGACCGTTATGGGCTCCTCATGATCCTGAGCGAGATAGTCACGGCACACCTGCCGCAACTCTGCTCCGGCCAACTGATCTTCAATGATCAGACCGATATCATGGATAATGGCGGCCAGAAAAACATCTTCGCCGTCTTCGCCGAAAATACGGCGGGAAATCATCTGGGACAAAATTGCCACGGTGGCCGAATGGGTCCAGAGACTCTTAGGCGAAAAAATTTCTCCCTTGACCTTCTCCCGGTATAAATTCCGCAGTCCTTCCACGGCCACCAGATTGCGCAGATGCTTCATGCCGACGAACACCACCGCCTTGGCAATGGAATTCACCTGGCTGCTGAGGCCGAAATAGGGACTGTTGACCAGACGGAGAAGCCGGGTGACCAGCACCGGATCAAGCCTGATAATCTCCTCGAATTCCTGCATGGTGGCTGATTCGGTTCCGACCATCTGCGTAACCCGGATCGCCACATGGGGCAGTGTTTTCATATCATTGAACTTGTCAATGAGATTCTGGGCTGACGTCATATTCTAGCTTGAATTGAAATTTTCGTGAGAAGCCTTGCCGCAACGTAAACGGGGATTGCTCTCAAGTGATTGATTTGAATTGCAGGAGAAGTGATTCCAGGTGGGGCAGCAGCTTTTTTGCCCCAGCCAGATCGCCTGACCGGCCTGCGTCTTCCAGTTCAGCCGCCACGGCGCGGATACTTTCTATACCCAGACTGGCCGCCGCACCCTTGATGCTGTGCGAGGCATCGCCCATCAATGCAGGGTTGCCCCGGGCGGCCCCCTCCTTGATTTTGGCAAGATCACTTGCCGACGAATCGTGGAATAAATTTATCAATTCCTGAAGCAGTTCCGCATCATCACTGGCCTGCTCCAGGGCAAAAGCGCGATCCCAACGAAAATCTCCCATTACCTTCTCCTTTTCTCCCTCATCTTTACCCTGGTGTAATAAAATATATTTACTGGTAAGCCGTTGTAACAAAATAATGTCCGCATCTGGCTTGTAAAACAGCACTCTTTTCAGTACCCCCTTGAGGGGTATAAGGAGCGTAACGAAATGGTTCAGAAAGCCGAGGTTTTTTCGTAACGGCTCTTAAGTTATATTAAATAAAAGAATCAGGGACCAGTTTTTTTTTATTAACTTCCTTGAGTTAGTCGTGCTTTTTCTTTGATTTCCGTAAAACGGATGACACCTTCCCGGATGAGCGCGAGCCTTCCCCGCCGAAGCCCCACCAGGGTCGACCCCTTGCCCCCCGGTGTCCTGCCGCCGTCAATAACATAATCAATCTGACCGCCGAATGCCTGACAGACCTCAGCGGCCGTGACCGCGGCAGGCACCCCGGAGATGTTGGCACTGGTGGCGGTTACCGGCTGATCGAGTTCGCGGACCAGACATTGAGCCAGGGGGTGGGAGGAAATTCTCGCCCCGACGGTTCCGGTCTTACCGGTGACCAGGGGAGACAGGGCAACATGGGCGGTAAAGACCAGGGTAAGAGGACCCGGCCAGAAATCAAGAAGCGGGAGGTAAATCGCCGGAATTTCCGGGGTGAGCATGGCCAGGTGGCTCGTGCTGGCAATCAAAGTAAGGAGAGGTTTGGCCGATGGCCTTTTCTTCAGGGTGAAAAGCCGGGCAACCGCCTCCTCATTAAAGGGATCAACGGCCAGTCCATAATAGGTCTCCGTGGGAATGGCCACCACCCCGCCCTGACGGATGACGGTGAGCGCCTGCCGAATTTCATCGGTCGGGAGCAAGGAGCCGGCCCGCGCCTCAGCCCCTTTTCCGCCGTTTCTTGCAATCATGACAAATAATGTTTCCCCAGTGGTCAGAAAACAATGTTTCCGGCCTTTTCTTCCACCTGGCGGGCCATTTCTTCCTTGAATTCAAGGAGTTTGCCGGCAAGTTTCTCATCCGCCAGAGCCAGAATCTGGCTGGCAAGAATGGCGGCATTTTTCGCCCCGGACTTGCCGATGCCCATGGTGGCAACCGGGATGCCGGGCGGCATCTGGACCGTGGAAAGCAGCGAGTCAAGCCCATTGAGTGATGAGGAATCTATCGGCACGCCGATCACCGGCAGGATGGTGTGCGCGGCCAGCACGCCGGCCAGGTGGGCGGCCATGCCGGCCCCGGCAATAATCACCTTGAGCCCTCTGCTGCGCGCAGTGGCGGCATACTCAGCGGCACGGGCCGGGGTGCGGTGGGCCGAGGCAACGGTCATCTCGCAGCCAATACCGATCTCCCTCAGAAAATCGCTGGCCGCCTTCATCACCGGCAGGTCCGAATCACTGCCCATGACGATGCCCACCTCGATATTGCCCGCCTGCCGGCGCAGGGCCTTCTGGCCGATATCCTTCCGGTAGAAGCATTGCTGCCAGGAAATCTGCCGCACCGCTGCATAGGCGCTGGCAATAGCCGCCTGCAGCGAAACGCCAATGGCCGTGACGCCAAGCACCCGGCCGCCGGTATTGATGAAATTACCGGCCGCCAATGCAGTGCCGGCATGAAAGACGACCACATCCTTCATTTTTGCCGCCTGATCAAGGCCGGTGATGACCTGGCCTTTTTCATAGGAACCGGGGTAGCCGCCGGAAGCCATCACCACGCAGACGGTGGGACGCGGGTCAATAGCCAGGGTTATGTCCGCCAGTTTTTGCTCAATCACCGCCTCAAGCACATCCACCAGGTCGTTATTGAGGCGCATGAGCAGGGGCTGGGCCTCCGGATCGCCGAACCGGCAGTTGAATTCCAGCACCCTGGCCCTGCCCCGGTCAATCATCAGCCCGGCATAGAGCATGCCCTTGTAGGGGCAGCCTTCAGATTCCCATGGCCCTGACCGTGGGCAGCATGATCTCCTCCATCACCTGGCGATGCAGCTCGTCGGTGACCACCGGCGCCGGGGAATAGGCCCCATGCCGCCGGTATTGGGTCCTTTGTCCCCATCAAAAACCGCCTTATGGTCCTGGGAGGTGGGCAGGGGAAGAACGGTTCTGCCATCGGTAAAGGCAATGAACGAGGCCTCCTCGCCGGCGAGAAACTCCTCAATCACCACCCTGTTGCCCGCTTCGCCAAAGGCCTTGTCCGCCATGATCAGCTCCACGGCCTCGCGGGCCTCGGCAATCGTGGTGGCGACGATCACCCCCTTGCCGGCGGCGAGCCCGTCCGCCTTGACCACCACCGGAGCCTTGCTCTCATCCAGATAGGCCATGGCCTGCTCCCGATCGGAGAAAACCTTGAAAAATCCGGAAGGGATGCCGTATTTTTCCATGAGCGTCTTGGTAAACACCTTGCTGCCTTCCAGAATTGCCGCCTTTTTGATCCGGCCCGAAAATACGCAGTCCCTTTTCCGTGAATCGATCCACGATGCCCAGGGTGAGTGACGATTCAGGCCCCACCACGGTCAGGTCAATTTTTTCCTTCAGGGCAAAGGAGACCAAGCCATCCCACATCGGTTGCCCTGATGTCAACACAGGCGGCCCGGAGGCGATGCCCGCATTGCCCGGAGCACAGTAAATTTTGCCCGCCCTTTTGCTCTGGGCCAGTTTCCAGACAAGGGCATGCTCTCTCCCGCCAGATCCAACAACTAAAATATTCATTCTCGTCTTCTTCCGTCTAACTCTTTTGTCCCACAAGAAATGATGCTGCCAATTTTTTTCACCATCGCCATACGGGTCCCATTTCACTCTGCCGGATTGCAAGGAAAATTCCAAAAACTTTCGCCAATATGCAAAAATACATCATTTTACCCTTGACAGAGTGCACATGGATCTCTATCATATGACAAAAAATGAATCATTATTCATAATAAATACATTATTTCCATTTCCCGCAATAACATTTTCCCTGGGAAATTATAATTAACATACTTACAGAATTAAAAGTCAGTTGTCACATAATAAAAATAACTGACTGAATTTACACATAAAAAAAAAGAAGGTCACCTTCTTCTAGCAATTTTTCCATTACTTACAAAGCGTACCTTAGATTCTTACTGATGAGAGTTTCAGATAAACACCAAAAAATCACTCAGGCTGCTGTCAAGGTTTTTGCCCGCAAAGGCTTTTTCGATGCCAAGAATTTGGGGATATGTGCCAAAGAGGCCAAAGTGGCTGACGGGACCATCTGTGTTTTTTTCTATTTCAACAACAAGTATGACGAATTCTCCGATTTCCCTCTTTGAAGATGAAATCGGCAAAATCATCCTGAAGGTCAAACTGCTGCTGGAAAATGAAACCGACCCGTTGAAAATGCTGGAATTTATGCACTCACCATATGAGCCTTCGTGCAGATCAAAAAGAACTGGTGGAAGTGCTGCAAATGGAACTGCGGCAGAGCAACAAGTTCATCAAAGAGTACCGCAATACAAAATTTATCGAATATATTGATATTGTTTCCGACATTGTCCACAAGGGACAGCAGACAGGTCATTTTCGTCAGGAAGTGCGGGGGTGGTGAAACAGGCTCGGCGCACTTGATGAGATGTCCCGCCTCTGGTCCTTATCGGCCAAACCCAAGTACACCCTGGAGGAAACCACCAGACAGATAACCGGTATTTTTCTGTATGGCATGGTCGTCCGCAACAGTTGATTTTTTTAAGTTATTTTTTTCGCCATCAGCCTGACGGGGTCACTCGGTTGCCCCTGTCGATGTCATCTCACGGTAAAATCGCTTATATCTCCGCGTCAGCTAGGCTTCAACCCCGCTTTTGATATCTATCACCTCAAGCATCCGCACCCCTGAAGGAGTTTTGACCTCAAACCCATCACCGATGGTCTTGCCGATTATCGCCCTTCCCCACGGTGAAAAAAAGCGAAATACTACACTTTTTCACGTCCGCTTCTTCGGGGCCTAACAGCTGGTAAACGATCTCCTGACCGCTATCCAGGTCTTCGATGGTTACCACAGAGCCAAAAACCGCCCGCGCACAGCTCACGGCAGAACAGTCGATGATCTCCGCCTGCCCAGCTTGTATTTCAACTCCATGATCCTGCCTTCGATATGGCTCTGGCGCTCCTTGGCGGCATGATACTCGGCGTTCTCCTTCAAGAATCTTCCATGCTCACGCGCCACCCCGATGGCCGTAATCACCTCAAGTGGATCCCGCCCTTTGCGAACGCGGTAATTCTCCCCGCAAGCGGGCATAGCCTGTTTTTGACATTGGAACTCGTTCAATCATATATACGAGACCTCCTAGCCGGCTTAGCCGGTAATCTGCTATCGGCAATACCTGTATGTATAAAAAAGAAAGATCTCATTCGAGATCTGCTTTGGCATCAAAGTTTTGAAAAACTATCTGTTTATGGAGACATTTTCCTACCAGCGATAAATGGCTGACAACGTAAAATCCCTGTCCCGGTATTCATCGGAATTCACCAACCGCAGGGCCGATTCCAGCATGAAGTTCCTGGTCGGTTTCGAGAAAAAACCGCCCTTGATGGTCTGGATGACATGCCCCTCGAAATCATCATCCATCATAAACTCCGCACTATAATAACTTGGCGTGCCACGCTCAAGAGATCTGCCGATAATTTATACTTCCACAAATATTATAGCTGTTTTTCCAGTAATCCATCGGAGCCCAGTAGGGATGATCAAGGGCAGCGAAAAGCCATCCACCGCGGGCCACCCGTATCCCCTGATTCCCGCGCGTCCAGAAATTCATATTTGAACTTGAACTGCAGATAGGTGGGTTTCAGGAATGATAATATAGGAGGCCCAGACTGAATAGGCCTTTCACCTCGTTGCTGCCATGCAATGATTGGTTGTAGCCATAGTCACCGCCGGTGATCAATCTGGGCAGAATTCCGAGAAAAAAGCCCCCCCTTGTAATTTTCGGCCACAATATCCGGGTGAGAGTGGCCGGGGTCTCGGTGACCGCGTCTCGGGCATAGAGGAATTCACCCTGCAGCCTGTCACCTACTTTCCCCGTCAGAGTGAGTTCAATGATTCCGTATTGGTGGGTCTTTCCCCCTCCGAAGCCTCCAGGCCGCCTCCCAACCGCACGTCAAGCCTGTCGAACATATTGGCATCATAGGCAATCACCACCCAGTTTTTTGCATCATATTATTTGCAGAATCAA
>CAVSQR010000017.1:0-4435 GCA_963729825.1 uncultured delta proteobacterium
CACCACGTATTGCTATGCACCAGCCGCAGACACTCAGCATCTTGGCAGTACCGCTGGTTCCACTGCCGGGCCCGATACCTCCGCCCACACCCCTTGCGCAGGCAAATCCGCCATCCCAGCCGCCGGCCCCTGGCGGGCACGCCTCCTTCGCCGATATGCTGCAAATGTCCCACGGGAGGTTACGACTCCCTTGGGGCCGCCCGGGGAGGATGTGCTTATCCTCCTCGGGCACTCTCCCATGGACGCTTCGCCCCTTCTCCGGTCATCCCCGAAGACGATTCCGCTCGCCTCGCCCCTCATCGTCCAAAGAGCGAAGGACGACGAGGAAGGTAGCACCGATGCTCGCCACCTCATTGGAGGATGTCAAGCCGCGCGAAGGAAACCGGGAAGGAGCGGGGTACCCCGCCACCTGGCTTCCCACTACGATTTTCTTCTCGAGGCAACGGGCCTACCTTCCGGATGGTAGCGGGGGGCAGGGTTTAACCCGAGCACGCCCTGGCTCGGATGCAATTGAATAGCAAAGGGTTGCCCGCTACGACCTTGCAGGTGGGTGCCACCGAACTGGATAACCCAAACTCGTTCCAGGTGCATCGGGTGCAAGGGTCCGCCCAGATGGATTACGATCTGGCGGAGATTTTAACGTTCACCGGGATCAAGCGATGGAATGTCCGGGCCCTGTATAGCCTCTCCCAGGCGGAAACCGACAAATTCGGGGTGTACGCCTATGGGGATCGGGTCAGGCAAATTAGGTTGGAAACCAAGTTCGCCCCCACCCTTACCGAATCGGCTTGGGCCCTTTTTCGATCCCGTGATTTGGGTCGGCAAGAGGAAGAGAAGGGCAAGTATTGGCGGGGGTTTGCCCGGTGGGAATTGTTGTCGGGCGCCCAAAGTACCGATCATTCCCGGGTTGGTTCCGAAGGTTAGCTACAACGTAACGTTTGAGGATAATCGCCTACCCGCCGGAAGCACCCCCACTACCGTTGCGCCAACGGCGGTGTCCCCCTTATCGCCGGCCATTTCTTCGGCGACGCCGCCTGGCCCGGGGCTGTTCGAGATGGATATCCCTAAGCGCAGTAGCAAGGGGATCGCCGGCGTTGGGCTAGGTATTTATGCCGGGCAATGGATTCCCCGCTTGTCGGCTTTGGCGCTTGAGCCAGGCATTGCCGTCTGGTCCGAGGAACAGGCGAATGATGTTTTGAAAATTAAGGATACCAAAGCCTACGATACTTCCGGCTTGGACTGGGGTTGATGACCGCCGCGCTGATACCGATCTTCAGCAGACCCTCTGCCGCCTCCAGGGCGGGATAAACCCGGTTGCCCACCGGCAGCAGCAGCACATCACCGCCTTCCCTGAGCAGCTCTCCCTTGCCGAACGGCAGTTTCCGCAGATCACCGGTCAGCTCGACGCCTTCGCCGTTACCCCGGCTGTAGCGCACGGCAGTGGGACAGGGCATGAAGATGGCAGTAAAGAGCATGTGGCGCAGTTCATCCTCATCTTTGGGGGCCATGAGCACCATATTAGGGATATAGCGCAGAAAGGAGATATCAAAAACCCCGTGATGGGTGGGCCCGTCATCGCCCACCAGACCGCCCCGGTCGATGGCAAAGGTGACCGGCAGATTGGGCAGGCAGACATCGTGGATAATCTGGTCAAGGGCCCGCTGCATGAAAGTGGAATAAATCGCCACCACCGGCAGAATTCCCTCGGTGGCCAGACCGGCGGCAAAGGTAACCGCGTGCTGTTCCGCAATGCCCACATCAAAAAAACGGTCCGGGAACTGCTCGGAAAATTTCACCAGGCCGGTGCCGGCCGGCATGGCCGCGGTAATGGCCGCGATGCGCGGGTCTTGCCTGGCGATCTCCACCATGGTGTCCCCGAAAACCTTGGTATAGGAAGGAGCAGTTGACGGGCTGGGGAGCGGCGCCCCGGTGGCGATATCAAAGGGGCCCAGGCCATGATAGGCGCCGGGATTCTTTTCCGCCGGGGCATAGCCTTTGCCCTTGGTGGTGATGACATGGATGAGCACCGGCCCGGAGGTGAAATCCCGCACATTTCTGAAGGTCTTCACCAGATTTTCGAGTTTGTGGCCGGGAATGGGGCCGATGTATTCAAACTTGAGGGCCTCAAAAAGCATACCGGGAGTGAAGAATCCCTTCAGGCTCTCCTCGCTTTTTTTCAGCACCTGCAGGATGTTTTCCCCGACATTGGCGAAATGTTTGAGAAACTGGCTCAGGTCCTGCTTGGCCCGCACCATGGCCCGGCCGGTCAGCTTTCTGCTGAGAAAGCTTGACAGCGCCCCGACGTTGGGCGAAATGGACATCTCATTGTCATTGAGCACGACGATCAGGTCCTTGTCCAGGTGTCCGGCCTGGTTCAAGGCCTCAAAGGCCATGCCGCCGGTCATGGAACCGTCACCGATCACGGCGATGGTCTTATGGGTGCCGCCTTTCAGGTAATTGGCGATGCTGATGCCCAGGGCCGCGGAGATGGAGGTGCTGCTGTGGCCGGTGTCAAAGGCATCATAAATGCTTTCCTCCCGCTTCGGGAAGCCGCTGAGGCCCTGGTACTGACGCAGGGTATGAAAGCGGTCGCGGCGGCCGGTGATCAGCTTGTGGGTATAGGACTGGTGGCCCACATCCCAGATCAGCTTGTCTTCCGGGGTGTTAAATACATAGTGCAGGGCCAGGGTCAGCTCCACCACGCCGAGACATGGAGCGAGATGACCGCCCACCCGGGAAACGGTTTCAATAATTTCCTGGCGAATCTCCCTGGCCAGCAGGGGAAGATCTTCTTCCGCAAGCTTTCTGAGATCAGTCGGGGAGTCGATGGTCGGGAGGATTCTGGGATTTTCCATGGAAATAATCGTTATCTCTTTCTGTAATAGATATACCTGGCCAGTTCGCGCAAGGGGTCTGCCTGGTTATCGAAATTAGTCAGTGAATCAATCGCTCCTTCCACTGCAGCTTTGGCCATCTCCCGGGTTTTTTCCACGCCGAAGAAAGACGGATAGGTGGCCTTGTCGAGTCTGGCATCAGAACCGACCGCCTTGCCGAGCTGCTCGGCAGTGCCCTCGACATTAAGCAGATCATCGACAATCTGGAAAGCCAGGCCGATCTGTTTCCCATAGGTGGTGAGGGCGGCAAACTGCTGGTCCGTGGCGTTGCCGATCACGGCGCCGGTCTGCACCGCCGCGGTAATCAATGCCCCGGTCTTGCAGCTGTGCAGATACTGCAAGGTTTCGAAACTGATCTTTTGCCCTTCTGATTTCATATCAAGGGACTGACCGCCAACCATGCCCAGTGGGCCGATGGCCCGGGCGATGATGGCAATGATGCGCAGCTGATCCTCGCTTTTCAGGCCGCAGGTCAGGATGGGGGCGGACAGCAGTTCAAAGGCGTAGGTGAGCAGGCTGTCTCCGGCCAGAATGGCCTCCGCCTCGCCGAACACCTTGTGATTGGTCGGCTTTCCCCGGCGCAGATCATCATTATCCATGGCCGGCAGATCATCATGAATCAATGAATAGGTATGAATGCACTCCAGGCTGCAGGCCAGCCGCAGATATGGCGAAGGGTCAACGTGCAACGCCTCGCTTACCGCCAGGCAGAGAACCGGCCGGATGCGCTTGCCCCCGGCAAAGAGGGAGTAGCGCATGGCCTGGACATGATGGGCAAGCAGTCCTTCGGGTTGCAGGCATGAAGGATTCGAGGGCCTCTTCGACCTGCATTCGTTTTTTTTCCAGATAAGCTTTCAGGTCCACTTAGCTGTTCTCTTCCGGGGATTCGTCTTCTTCCGCCTGAAAAGGCACTGGCGTGAGGGAGCCGTTTTTGTTCAGCAGAATATCGATCTGTTGTTGTGATTCTTCAAGCTTCTGGTTGCAGAACTGGACAAGTTTCATGCCTTCATCGAATTTTTTCAGCGAGCTTTCCAGGGTGATATCTCCCTCTTCAAGCTCTCCGGCGATCTGTTCCAGTCTTGCCAGGGCTGTTTCAAAATTTTTTTTGGCCATAAGATCCTGAAAATGTTATTTACTAAAAAAACAAGAATACTTATTTAACATCCTCTCGCCCATTACGCAAGAATGACCGCCAGCTTTCCCAAAAAACCCTCGGCAAATAATGATGACTATCTTGCCCGCTTTGTCGAGTGGCTCGATGTTGAAAAGGGATATTCACCGCATACTTTGACCAATTATCAAAGAGATGTGGAGGATTTTTTTGCCTTTGCCGAAGAGCCTCCTGATCTGGCGGCCCTTGATCCTCTTTTTGTCCGGTCCTATGTGTATCATCTCAACTCGCGCTGCAAAAGTTCTTCCGTGGCCCGCAAACTTTCCGCCCTGCGCACCTTTTTCAGATTCCTGGTCAGGGAAAAAATCGTGGCAAGTGACCCGTTTTCCCAGGTTTCCATGCCCAAACAGGGGAAATACATCCCGGTTTT
>CAVSQR010000018.1:0-16757 GCA_963729825.1 uncultured delta proteobacterium
GAGGGGATAGGTCTTCCCTTCGATGGTAACTTGCTTCTCCTGCATGGCCTCAGAAGGGCGCTTTGGGTTTTCGGCGTTGTCCTGTTGATCTCATCGACGAGGACGAGGTTGTTGAAGATCGGTCCGGGGTCGAATCAAAGGCACCGGTGTTTCGTGAGTGGAGAGGCCCGTGATATCTGAGGGCAAGAGGTCGCTCGTGCATTGGACCCTTCCGAACCTGAGACCGAGAACCCGGGCAATTGCAATGGCAAGCGTGGTTTCCGAGGCCGGGAAGGTCCTCTATGAGCAGATGGCCCGGGAAAAGAAGCAGATAAGGGAGAGGCGCAGGCTTGGTCTTGCCATGGAGGTAGGGGGACAGGTATTCGACTATCGATTCAAGTATGTCCAGTCGGTCGCTGCCTCTCTTATCCCGGTCCGTCCGGCCCTTCGTCATATGCTGTTATATCACGAACCGGGCAGGATTACGCCGGGTAATACGATTGTTCCGTTGTTATCCTCAACCCCCGACGACCGTTTCCATTGGTCCGTTTTCTTTGTTCTTTTGAGGGTTGGTGAAGTGGCCGCAAGGTGCGTTCGGAAAAGGCCATGATCCGCAAGCGGGTGCCCCCCGTTCTGCCCCGCCTTGCGTCCTCGAATATACATGAGTATTATCTTTGGTCAGCGAGACATGCCAGCCCATCGCACCTGCCTCTTCCCACTCCACTCCTTCCTTCCATCCACGCCGGACTTGAACTTCCTGTCCGCCAATTCCGGCATCTATCGGAGCAGCTGCGCAACTGGTGCTTCGCAAGCGAAGGGATTTCGCTGAAGGACAGGCTAATGAAACCTTGTCGCCTTATCCGGGGAAGAGATCGATATGAACCCGGCCCTCTACACAATTGCAGGTCGGTCACCCGATGACCTTCTCTTGGACCGGACCCGTCACACGATTCGCCTGAAACACTACTCGCTGAAGACGGAAAAGAGTTACCTTCCCTGGATCGTACGCTACCTTGCTTTTCACCAAAACCGTGACCCGAAGAGATGGGAAGTTCGGGAATCGAGGCGTTTCTTTCTCACCTTGCAGTAAAACTGAATGTATCGGCATCCACCCAGAATCAGGCCTTCAACGCACTCTTGTTTCTCTATCGAGAGGTTCTGAAGAAGGCGTTGGATGAGTCGATCAATGTCGACGGGCAAAGAAGCCGGCCAGACTGCCCACCGTCATGACCAGAGAAGAAACGATGAGGGTGATCGCCGCCGTTTCCGCCGACCATCAACTCATGGTAAAGCTCATTCAACGCCAGGATGTCACGAAGGGATACGGCCGCGTCTATCTTCCTTGCGCGCTGGAGCAGAAAGTATCCCAATGCCGGCATTGACTGGGGATGGCAATACGTCTTTCCCGCTAAAGGTGGATACAAGAAAGCCCGCGAACTGGTGAAATCAGACGACATCATGTCCACGAGAACAGCCTCCAGAAGGCCGTGCAGACTGCCGCGCGACTCGCGGCATAGAAAAACACGTCAGCGTTCACAGCTTTCGCCATTCTCCGTTCCGGATTGTTCCGAGTGATCTTTGGAGTGTCGGCGAATCTCTGGGTTTTCGGAGTATTGTACTCGGCATAATTGACTCTCAGAAAAGCAAGGAGTTTGTCATCCGGCCGATAGCGGTGTGTCGGGACTCCAAGGGGAGAGGTTTTCGCGGGGGCCCGTTCCTTAAGCTCAAGATCGGCATGGAGGTAGATCTGTGTTGTTCCATCGATTCGTGACCGAGCCATAAGGCAATCTTGGAGCGGTCTACGCCGCTTTGAAGGAGCTCCATGGCGGCGGTCTGGCGAAGCACATGGGGCATGATGCATTCCTTGGGCGTGTTTTCTCGTGCGGTTGCCACATGTTTGGCAAGGATGTACTCGACTCCAGTCGGAGATCAGAACTCGGCCCCTCCCGTTCGGAAAAACAAGATCTCCGGGTCGTCCCCATTACTGGCAATCAGGAACTATCGGTTTAGATCCTGACCTGCGTTTTATCCTGGAACGCTACCAGTCAGATGTGCCCTATGAGTCCATGTACGGCTGCACGGCGGCCAGCGCCAGGGAACTGATCAACTCCGGCAAATACAACGAACTGCTCAAGGCCATTCTGGACAAATTCAAGGCCCTTGAAAACAGGTGCGGCCAGATCCTCTGCATCGGTACGGATTTCAGAAATATCTCGCCGGCCCTGGAATTCGATTTCAATACCGATATTGCCAATAATCTCGGCTGTCTTGTCATGTTTGTCGTCAACGGGCGCTGCACCGACCCCCAGGAGGCAGTGGACAGGTCGACAACCATCATTGAATCCCTGCAGGAGCGCAACTGTGACATTCTTGCCGTGGTGGTCAACCGGGTGGCATCCCCCATGATGGGTGAGGTGAGCAAAAAGCTCGATGAGGCCCTGGCCGGCAAGGTGCCATTTTATGTGGTGCCGGAGAGTTCCATCCTGGCAAAGCCCACGGTGGGCAACATTGCCGAGGCCCTGGGCGCGGTCCCCCTCAATGCGGAAAATGAGTGGATGCACCGGCAGATCAGCAACTACAAGGTTGCGGCCATGGAGTTGCCCCATTTTCTCGATTACCTGGAAGAGGACAGCCTGATCATTGTGCCCGGCGACCGGTCCGACATCATTCTCGGCAGCCTGCTCTCCTATCCGGCCAAAACCTACCCGCAGATCGCCGCGCTGCTGCTCACCGGCGGGCTCGAACCCGCTCCCCAGGTCAGCAGGCTTATTGAGGGACTTGACCGTTTCCCGGTGCCCATTCTGGGGGTGAAAACCGACACCTTCACCACGGCCATGAATGTCAATGCCTTGAGCGGCACATTCACCGCCGGGGATCAGCGGAAAATCGCCGCCGGTCTGGGTCTGATGGAGGCGGCGGTGGACCTGGTCTCCTTGGAAAAACGCATCGCCATGCCCCGGGTGACCAAGGTCACGCCGTTGATGTTTGAACATGACCTGCTGCAGCGGGCCAAGGAGAAACGCTGCCGCATCGTTCTGCCGGAGGGCAATGAGGAACGTATCCTGCGGGCCGCGGAAATCATCCTCCTGCGCGGGGTGGCCGACTTGACCCTGCTGGGCAACATCCAGGAGGTCAAGGGCCTGATCAGCGGCCTGGGGCTTCGTCTTGAGGCGGCACAGATCATTGACCCGGCAAGTTCGGAGTTGCGGGAGCGAGTTCGCCGTCAGGTACTATGAGTTGCGCAAGCATAAGGGCATTTCGCCAGCAGATGGCCCAGGATACCATCACCGATGTGAGCTACTTCGGCACCATGCTGGTCCATGGCCGCTATGCCGACGGCATGGTGTCCGGCGCGGTGCACACCACCCAGCATACCATCCGCCCGGCCTTTGAAATCATCCGCACCAAACCCGGCTGCTCCATCGTCTCCAGTGTCTTTTTGATGTGTCTGGCGGACCGGGTGCTGGTTTTCGGCGACTGCGCGGTGAACCCGGACCCCAATCCCCAGCAGCTGGCCGATATTGCCATCAGCTCGGCGGAAACGGCCCTGATGTTCGGCATCGAGCCGCGCATCGCCATGATGTCTTACTCCACCGGCGAGTCCGGCAAGGGGGTGGATGTGGACAAGGTGCGGGAGGCGGCGGCCATCGCCAGAAAGCAGCGGCCCGATCTCAAACTCGAAGGCCCCATCCAGTATGATGCGGCCATTGATCCGGGCGTGGCCAGGACGAAGATGCCGGGCAGTGAGGTGGCGGGCCGGGCCACGGTTTTCATCTTCCCGGATCTCAATACCGGCAACAACACCTACAAGGCCGTGCAGCGGGCCGCCAACGCCGTGGCCATCGGGCCGGTGCTGCAGGGGCTCAACCAGCCGGTCAATGATCTCAGCCGGGGATGCACCGTGGCTGATATCGTCAACACCATCGCCATCACCGCCATCCAGGCCCAGGGGAGGTGCCGGCGATCCCCACCAATGAAGAGCTGGAAATATAGCCCGCCAGACCATTGACGTGCTTTTACGCCTGGCAAGTTGCGATTAAAAATACCAACAGGGAGAAAAATGCATGATAAAAACAAAAAGCAAGCCGTGTGATTTCGTCATATTCGGGGCCATGGGGGATTTATGCCGGCGCAAGCTCATTACCTCCCTCTATCATCTGGAAAGGGTGGGTTTGATCCATGCGGACACCAGGATTATCGGTGTGGCCCGCCGCGATGAAACCACCGAGTCCTTTGTCGGCAAGATGAGGGAGAGCCTGGATCAGTTTCTCCAATGGAATTTCGATGAGGCCGTCTGGCAGCGCCTGTCCGCCAGGCTGACCTATGTCCATGTCGATATGGCAAGGCCCGGGGAATACCAGAAACTGGTCGGGGTGGTCGACCTGCAGAACAGGGTGATGACCAATTATTTCGCCGTGCCCCCCGACATTTACGGCGACATCTGCACGGGACTGCAGCAGTGCCGGACTGGTCAATGCGGAGACCAGGGTGGTCCTGGAAAAGCCCATCGGCCATGACCTGGCCTCCTCCCGGGTGATCAACGACGCGGTGGCCAGGGTTTTCAGCGAAGAGCAGGTGTACCGCATCGACCACTATCTGGGCAAGGAAACGGTGCTGAACCTGCTGGCGCTGCGCTTTGCCAATTCCATCTTCACCACCAACTGGGACCACAACACCATCGACCACGTCCAGATCACCGTGGCGGAGGAGGTGGGCATCGAGGGCCGCTGGGGCTATTTTGACCAGTCCGGCCAGCTCCGCGACATGGTGCAGAACCATCTGCTGCAGATCCTCACCCTGGTCGCCATGGAACCGCCGGTCAACCTGGAAGGCGACAGCATCCGCAATGAAAAGCTGAAGGTGCTCAAAGCGCTGCGCCCCATCACCCGGGACAATGTCGATGAAAAAACCGTGCGCGGCCAGTACGCCGCCGGTTTCATGAAAGGCGGGGCCGTGCCCGGTTATCTGGAGGAAGAAGGCGGCAATACCGCCAGCCGGACCGAGACCTTTGTCGCCATCCGGGTGGATATCGACAACTGGCGCTGGGCCGATGTGCCCTTTTATCTGCGCACCGGCAAAACGGATGACCACCAAGCGTTCCGAGGTGGTGATCTATTTCAAGCAGCTGCCCCACAACATTTTCCGGGACAGCTACAAAAAACTGCCGCCCAACAAGCTGATCATCCGGCTGCAGCCCGATGAAGGGGTGGAGATCGAGATGCTGAACAAGGTGCCCGGCATTGACGAGTCGGCGTGAAACTGCAGCAGACCATGCTGGATCTGAGCTTTTCCGAGGCCTTCAACGATCGAACGGATTGCCGATGCCTATGAACGGCTGCTGCTGGAGGCCATGCGCGGCAACCAGGCCCTGTTTATCCGCCGGGATGAGGTGGAGCAGGCCTGGACCTGGATCGATTCCATCCAGGATGCCTGGGAATCCTCAAATGAACCGCCCAAGTCCTATCCGGCCGGCACCTGGGGACCGGTGGCCGCGGTGGCCCTGCTGGCCAAAGACGGCCGGGACTGGGAGGAATAGAACTGTCATGGCGGATTATCAGATTCATTTCCGGGGATTTCCTGATGGCGCAAGCCTTGCCGCGGGTCTTGCAGAGCGATATTGCCTCATTGCTCCATGGCGCCCTCGGCCAAAAGAGGCTGTGCCAGCCTGGTGGTTTCCGGCGGCACAACCCCGGTGCCGTTGTTTCAGGCCCTGTCCGGGAAAATATCCCCTGGCAAAAGGTGCTCGTCACCCTGGCTGATGAACGCTGGGTTGATCCGGTCAGACCATGACAGCAATGAAAAACTGGTGCGCGCAGCATCTGCTGCAGAACAGGGCGGCGGCGGCGAAATTTGTCGGCCTGAAGACGGAAGACGCCACGGCCCGGCAAGGCGAGAAAAATTGCGAAAAAAGGCTGCTTGCCATACCAAGGCCCTTTGATGTGCTGGTGCTGGGCATGGGGGATGACGGTCATACCGCGTCCCTGTTCCCCGGGGCAACGGAGCTTACCGGGGCAACAGACATGGATTGCCGCAGACTCTGCATGGCCATCAAACCTCTCACCGCAAGCCATGACCGCATGACCATGACCCTGCCGGCCCTGCTCGAATTCCCGGCAGGATCATTCTGCTGATCAGCGGCCGGGAAAAGTTGCAGGTTTTTGAAAAGGCCCTGGCTGCTGAGACCGCCTATCCGCGGATGTGCTGAACGAGATGCCCGTAAGATTTGTTATGGCCCGGGCCAAGTCGCCGGTGACGGTCTGCTGGGCCCCGTAATGAGGAGAAAAGGATGAACAGAATTGTTCGTGAAGTAACCGACCGAGTAATCAAACGCAGCAAAGCGCAGCCGGGAAGGCTATCTGCGGCGGGTCTGGACGAGGCGCGGGGAAAGAACCGTCCGGCCCGCCACCTCCTGCCATGCAGCAACCTGGCCCACGGTCTGGCGGTTTGCATGGCAGCGAAAACAATATCCTGCTGCAACAGCGACGCCCCCAACATCGCCATCATCACGGCTTACAACGACATGCTCTCGGCCCATCAGACCTATGAGACCTATCCGAGCCGTCTGAAAGAGAGCCGTGGCCGCGGCAGGGGGGGTGGCCCAGGTCGCCGGCGGCGTGCCGGCCATGTGCGACGGGATTACCCAGGGGGAGGCGGGCATGGATCTGAGCCTCATCAGCCGGGACGTCATCGCCATGTCCACGGTCATCGCCCTGTCCCACAATCTGTTTGACGGGGCCGTGCTGCTCGGCATGTGCGACAAGATTCTGCCCGGGCTGCTGATGGGCGGCCTGCAGTTCGGTCACCTGCCATGATCATGATGCCCGGCGGGGCCCATGCCCACCGGCATTTCCAACCGGGAGAAAGGCCAGGGCCCGGGAGCGCTTCGCCGCGGGCGAAATCAGGCCGGGAAGAGATGCTTGACGATTGGAATGCCGATCATACCATGGCGACGGCATCTGCACCTTTTACGGTACCGCCAACTCCAACCAGCTGATCGCCGAAGTGCTCGGCCTGCATCTGCCCGGCGCCACCTTTGTCAATCCCGGCACGCCCCTGCGCGAGGCCTTGACCCGGGCCGCGTCCGCCACGGTTTGTCGGCCTGACCCATCTGGGCGGCCACTACACCCCCATCGGCCATGTGGTCAGTGAAAAGTCCGTGGTCAATGCCATCGTGGCCTGGCTGGCCACGGGCGGTTCCACCAACGAGACCCTGCATCTGGTGGCCATCGCCAGGGCCGCCGGCGTCCGCATCAACTGGGATGATTTTTCGGATCTTTCGGATGTCGTGCCGCTGCTGGTGAGTATTTATCCCAACGGACCGGGGGACATCAACAGCTTTCAGGAGGCCGGCGGCATGGCGCGTGCTGATCGGCGAGCTGCTGCAGGGCGGCTATCTGCACGAGCGATGTGCTCACCGTGGCCGGCCCCGGGCTGGAACGATACACCCAGAGCCCCGGAGCTGGACGGCGGCCTCTGACCTGGCAGCAGAGGGCGCGATCATCAAATGACCGGAGGTGATCGCGCCGGTCGGACCAGCCCTTTGCGGCCAGCGGCGGGCTGAAGGTGCTTTCCGGCAATCTCGGCCGTGCCGTCATCAAGACTGCGCGCCCTGGCCGATGGGGCCAGGATACGGTGGTTGAGGCCCCGGCCATGGTTTTTCAGAGCCAGCATCGAACTGGCAGACAGCCTTTCACGCCGGAAAACTTGACCGGGATCTGGTGGCGGTGGTCCGTTTCCAGGGCCCCAGGCCATCGGCATGCCGGAACTGCACAAACTGATCACCCCTCTCGGCGTCCTGATGGACCGCGGCTATAAGGTGGCGCTGGTTACGGACGGCAGGCTGTCCGGCGCTTCCGGCAAGGTGCCGGCGGCCATCCACGTGACACCGGAGGCCTTTCGCGGCGGGCTGCTGGCCAAGGTGCGGGACGGAGATATCATCCGGATCGATGCCGGCAGAGGTCTTCTCGAACTGCGGGTGAGCCCGGAGGAACTGGCGAAACGGGAGTATGCCGATGCCCATCTTGAGCCCCACAGAAGCGGTGTGGGCCGCCAGATATTCGCCCCCCTGCGCCGGGATATGATGGGCGCCGAGGAAGGGGCCAGTTCACTTTTCACCTATGTGCAGGAGAGATGCCATGTCTCCTTGACCGCTAATCACGATAATTCGAAAAAGGAAGGAACAGCCATGTCACAGACGAGAAAATGGAAGATGGCTCCGGCCGAGGTTCTGCAACAGGGTCCGGTGGTGCCGGTCATGGTCATAGAAAAGCTGTCCCATGCCGTTCCCCTGGCACAGGCGCTGGTTGCGGGCGGCATCCGGGTACTGGAAATCACCTTGCGCACCCCGGTCGCGCTTGAGGCCATCCGGGCCATCTGCCGCGAGGTGCCGCAGGCCGTGGTGGGTGCCGGGACGGTGGTCACTCCCCAGGATCTGCAGGCGGTTGAGCAGGCCGGTGCGGTCTTTGCCATCAGTCCCGGCTTGACCCCGGAACTGCTCGATGCGGCCAACAGGGGCGCGATTGCCCTGATTCCCGGCATCTCCACCGTCTCCGAGCTGATGACCGGAATGGCGAGGGGTTTTGCGCACTTCAAGTTTTTCCCTGCCGAGGCAGCCGGCGGCTTGCCCTATCTCAAAGCCATTGCCGGGCCTTTCCCTCACATCACCTTTTGCCCCACCGGAGGTATATCCAAGGAGAATTACAGGAAATATCTCGAGCTTAAGAATGTGGCCTGCGTGGGCGGGTCCTGGGTTGCCCCGGCTGAGGCCATGGAGCAGGAGGATTGGCCGCGGATCACCACCCTGGCTGCTGAGGCGGTGCGCAACAGCCCCATGCACTGATGGCGGAAAATATCATGGACGATCTTTCGCTTTTCCCTTTTCCGTGTTATAAGTTGGAAATGGTAATGTTTGGCAAAAACTCTTTATCGTATTAACCTATAAAGAAAAATTTAACATAGCCTATTTCTATAATAAGAGGAGAAGGACAATGGCGGATCGCATGCAGATTGACTGCCGGGGACTCAAATGCCCGCAGCCGGTGCTCAAGGCCAAGGATGCCCTGGAGCAGATGGGGGCCGGTGAAATTGAGATCACGGTGGACAATGAGGCCTCCAGAAGCAATGTCGAACGTTTTGCCAGAAGCCAGGGGTGCCAGGCAACGGTAACGGCAGACGGCGGCGATTTTCATATCATCATCAGCAAGACTGGCGGGGCAAAGCCGGTCAGCGGAGCGGCGGACGCGGCAAGTTTCACCTGCGAACCGGTGCGGACGGAGCTGGTCCATGTCATCCCCGCCAATACCATGGGACGGGGCAATGATGAACTGGGCAAGGTGCTGATGCGGGCCTATATCAAGACCATGAAAGATGTTTCTCCCCTGCCGCGCAAACTGCTGTTTTACAACACCGGGGTGATGCTCACCGCCACCGAATCCGATGTAATCCAGCCGCTGAAGGATCTTGAGGCCGCAGGCGTGGAGATCTTCTCCTGCGGCACCTGTCTCGACTTTCTGGGTCTGAAGGATAAACTGCTGGTCGGCAAGCCCACCAATATGTATGAGATCATGCAGAGTATGGCCAGTGCCGCCAAGGTTGTCAGCCCCTATTAACGAAAAAAAATGTCCGCCAAACCCGCTCCCATCTATGCCGACAACGCGGCCACCTCCTTTCCCAAGCCCCGCGAGGTAATTGACGCTGTTTCCTCGGTGCTGGGCAGCATGTCGCTCAGTCCCGGACGCTCGGCCCATCGGTACTCCCTGGAGTGCAGCCGGGTTATCTTCGATACCCGGGAGGCCCTGGCCGAGTTTTTCAACTGCCCGGACTCCAGCCGCATCGCCTTCACCTGCAATGTGACCGAGGCCCTTAATGTCGGCATCTTCGGCCTGCTGGGGGAGAAACTGCATCCCGGCGACCATGTCATCACCACGGCCCTGGAACATAACTCGGTGATGCGGCCTTTACGCTATCTGGAAAAAACGGCGGATATCAGCATCTCCATCCTGCCGGTTTCCGGGGAAGGGGAAGTGATGGTCAGCGAACTGCCGCGGCTGATCCGGGACAACACCCGCCTGATCGTGGTGAACCATGTCTCCAATGTCACCGGGGCGGTGACTGATATCGAGGCCATCGGCAGAGACAAGGGCGATGCCGTTTTCATGGTCGACGCCGCCCAGTCGGCCGGGGTTTTCCCCATTGATGTGGTCCGCATGAATATTGATATGCTGGCCTTTACCGGCCACAAATCCCTGCTCGGTCCCACCGGCAGCGGCGGATTTTATCTCCGCCCGGGGCTTGGCCTGCGGCCGCTGAAAATGGGCGGCACGGGCAGCAACTCGGAGGCCGAGATCCAGCCTGATTTCATGCCGGACTGCCATGAGGCGGGCACCCCCAACACCCTGGGCATTGCCGGCCTGGGGGCAGGCGTGGGCTTTGTCACCCGCACCGGGCTTGCCGCCATCCGGGCGCATGAACAGAGGCTGTGCCGCCTTTTTCTCGACGGCCTGAAGCAGATGAAAGGGATTACCGTTTACGGCCCGGCAGGGGACAGGGAGCGAGCCGCCGTCATTTCGCTGAAGGTCAAGGGGAAAAGCGAGTCCGCGGTGGCGCAGAGCCTTGACCGCGATTTTCACATCATGGTCAGGGCCGGTCTGCATTGCGCCCCTGGGGCCCACCGGACCATGGGAACCTTTGCCGAGGGAACCGTGCGCTTTTCCTTCGGCTATTTCAACACCGAGGCGGATGTGGCGGCATGTCTTACGGCCTTGGCCATCATCAGCAAAAATTAAAAAAATATGTGGTCTCCTGTCCAGCCAACTCCGACCTGCGTGGTCATCCTTTTTTCCATCCATTTCGTGCTGAAGGCCGAAAAGCTCCTCAAGACAAACGGCATCAGCCATGACGTCATCCCGGTGCCCAGGGAGATCAGCTCGGACTGCGGCATGGCTGTCGAATTTCCCTGTCTGGAAAAGGAGAGGGTTCTGGAACTGCTTTCCTCGGCCGGCCTGCGCCTCGCCGGTCTCTATAGCAGGGAGGGCAAATTCCTTTCAGCCCGTTTCGCCGATTTCACCTTGCGGCCAATGACGTCAATTAAGCATTTCAATCAAAGAACCGTTTTCCACCAATGGAGCCCTCAGACGTAGTGGCGGTTCGCGAGCCGCCACGTACCCGTGCCCTCGGACAAGGGACGCATCAACGTCTGTCCGCAGGGTGATCAGGGAAGGGTCATAGTCAGCCGGCGCCGCAAAGCCCAGCAGGTTGCAGATGGTGGCGGCGATATTGCTCAAACCGGGGTTCTGCACATCGGCAAGCGAGAAATCGTTTCTGCCGGAAAAGTCTTTAATGATAAAGGGCACCGGATTTGTCGTGTGGGCGACCATGGGGGAACGGACGCCTTTTTTTTCCGTCCACATGCAGTCGGCGTTGCCGTGATCCGCGGTGATGACCGCCACGCCCTGGGCCTGTTTGACGGCCTTGAGCAGCCGGCCCAGACACATGTCCACCGTGTCCACGGCGATGCGGATGGCGCTGGGGATGCCGGTGTGGCCCACCATGTCGCCGTTGGCGTAATTGAGGCGGATGAATTTGTAGCGGCCGCTGTGGATGGCCTCGATCACCTGATCGGTGATTTCCGCGGCCTTCATCCAGGGCCGCAGATCAAAGGCGATTCTATCCGAGGGGATTTCCACATATTTTTCCAGTTTTTCGTCGATGTAGCCTGAATTGTTGCCGTTCCAGAAGTAGGTGACATGGCCGAATTTCTGGGTCTCGGAAATGGCAAAGGAGCTGATGCCGCTGGCGCACAGGTATTCACCCAGGGTGCGGTCAATGGCCGGCGGTTCCACCAGGTAATTCCTGGGAATTGCCGCATCGCCGTCGTACTGCATCATGCCCGCATAGAAAACATCGGGGACCCGCCTGCGGTCAAACTCGGTAAAATCCTTTTCATCAAAGGCCCGGGAGATCTCAATGGCCCGGTCCCCCCTGAAATTAAACAGCACCACCGCATCGCCGTCTGCAATGGTGCCCACCGGTTTGCCGTTTTCGGCCACCACGAAACTCTCCATGTACTGGTCGGTGATGTCGGGATCTTCCGCGTAATAGGTGCGGATCGCCTCGGTTGCCGAGGCAAAGGGACGGCCCTCGCCCAGCACATGGGCCTGCCAGCCCCGTTTCACCACCCGCCAGTCCGCCTGATAGCGGTCCATGGTGGTCACCATGCGGCCGCCGCCCGAGGCGATCCGGTAATCCCGGCCGTCCCGGGAAAGATCGGCAAGCTTCTGTTCCAGGGGCTCAAAATAGGAAAGCCCGCTCTTTTCTCCCACATCCCGGCCGTCCAGCAGGCCATGTACCCGTACCCGCCTGATGTTTTCCGCGGCAGCCCGGTCAAGCAGGGCGTAGAGATGATCGATGTGGCTGTGCACGTTGCCGTCGGAAACCATGCCAAGCAGATGCAGGGTGCCGCCCTGGGAGGTGCGTTTCAGGATTTCTCTCCAGGCCTTGCCGCTGAAAATGGCTCCCGATCTGATGGCCTCATTGACCAGCTTGGCGCCCTGGGAAAAGATCCTGCCCGCGCCCAGGGCATTATGGCCGACTTCGGAGTTGCCCATGTCGTCGTCGGACGGCATGCCCACCGCCGTGCCGTGGGCCTTGAGTCTGGTATATAACGGCTCGCGGCTCAGTTCATCGAGCTGCGGGGTGTAGGCCATATAGATGCCGTTGCTTTCATTTTCCGGGCCGAGGCCCATGCCGTCCATTACCACCGTGACCACAGGTCCGGGAAAATCAGCATAACCGGCATATCTGTGCAGTTTCATATTGCTCATGGGTTCCTCCTTGAGGAGCAGTTATCATACAAACTCAACTTTCTGACTTGACCTATTTTACCGAAAAAACGATATTTTTGTGACATAGTTGCTGCTCTGATCTCCGTCATGGGAATTCAGGAGACAGAATTCAGAATGGTTGATTTTATTACGTTTTATTCTGGCTCCTGATTTCTGGCTACTGAATTCTCTGGAAACAAGCTGCCGGGACCATGAGGATATCAATTTAATTTCAACATGTTACCACAACTCGGAAAGTTGAAATACAAATAAAGATTCCCTTATGCTATACCACAGTAACCCTGCCGGCGGCAACACAGGGACAAGAGCAGTTGTCAGGTTTTTTTGCAGGTCTCGTCCCAAGGCGGCAGGAGAAAGAGATTGCGGTGATTTTCAGAGGAGCTCAACGTGGAATAAGCGACACGCCGCAGGGTGGGGCATGACGATATCATGGTGAGAGGGCAGGGGGGGCAGGCAGCAGCAATCCTTGCTCAGGACTCCGGCGGCCTGCTCTGCCCATAATCAAGCGCCCTTCTGACGACCTCGGCCAGATTCCTTTTGATTATCGGCTTCATGACAAATTCACGGATACCAATGGACTTTGCCCGCGGCTCATCGATGATTTCACTGAAGCCCGTACAGAGGATAATCGGCAGTTCCGGCCGCAGGGCCATGATCCTCAGGGCCAGTTCGTCCCCGTTCATGATGGGCATGGCCATATCGGTGATGACCAGGTCATATTTTTCCGGATGATCCGAGAACTCGCGCAGGGCGTCCATACTGTTCTGCATGACGGTAACCGTGTAACCCAGACTTTCCAGCATCTGTTTTTCCATCAGGGCGATGGTCTCCTCATCGTCCACCGTCATGATTTTTTCGCTGCCGCGAGGAATGGGTTTCAGCACCTTTTGATCATACATGACCGCATGGGTCACCCTGGGCAGATAAATGTTGAAGGTTGTCCCTTTGCCCACCTCGCTGCGGGTGGTGATGCGTCCGGCCATACTCTTGACAATGCCGTGCACCACCGACAGCCCGAGACCTGTTCCTTCCCCCTTTTTCTTGGTGGTGAAATAGGGGTCAAATATTTTGTCAATGGTGGTCTGGTCCATGCCCATGCCGGTATCACTGATCTCAAGTTTGACATAATTCCCCGGCGAAAGCTGCATGTCCAGCACCAGGGGATCGTTTGCCGGGATGATGATATTGCCGAGGCTGACCGTTAAAATCCCGTCGGTTTCCAACATGGCATGGTAGGCGTTGGTGCAGAGATTCATGACGATCTGATGGATCTGGGTGGGATCGGCCAGCACCAGGCCGCAGTTGGGATCGAGATGCTTCTTGATCTCGATGGTGGAGGGAATGGAGGCCCGCAGCAGCTTCAGGGCCTCCTTGACCATCAGATGGATCTGCACCGGCTTGCGGTCCTGTTCGGTCTGCCGGCTGAAGGCCAGGATCTGCTGGACCAGCTCCTTGGCCCGTTTTGCGGCGCGGATGACCTGGGTAAGATTTTCTGCCTGGGGGGTATCCGGAGGGAGCTCATCCCGCACCATGTCGGTATAGCCGAGGATCGGGGTGAGGATATTGTTGAAGTCGTGGGCGATGCCGCCGGCCAGGGTGCCGATGGCCTCCATCTTCTGGGACTGGCGCAGCAGGTTGGCCAGCTCCGTCTTCTCGGCCTTGATTTCCTTTTTATGGATAATGCCCCAGGCCTCATTCATCAGCAGGGTCAGTTGCTGCATGTCCGATTCATCATAGGGGGTTTCCTTGTTGCCGACTCCGGCGATGACCACGATTCTGTTGTCCACGATGACGGGTACGACCATATGCCGGCCGATCGGGAAATGGCCGGCAGGGTACCCCTCCTGGGAGGGGGTATTGCATTCGTTATTATGGATCACCGCCCGCCGCTGGCGGATGCAGTCCGCCCAGATGCCGGCAGTTTCCACCTGGTACTGATGCTGTCCCTTGGTCTTGCATATTTTCAGAACATCACTGCTCCAGAGATGGATGATAACGGTTTGGCTGTCTTCATCATAAAAATGCAGGTATCCCCCTTTGCTGCCGGTCATTTTCACTGCGGATTCCAGGGCATAGGTGGCCAGGGTATGTTTTGAGGCGTCATCCATCTGGCTTAATTGAAAGAGAGTCTTAAGGCGCTCCTCATTGAGCTTCAGGGTCGCCTCCGTGCTCTTTTTTTCGGTGATATCCTGCATGATGCCGACCATGCGCAGAGGTTTGCCCGCCCCGTCACGGACGATTTCCGCCTCCTCATGGATGGTTCGCACACTGCCGTCTTCAAGCACAATACGGTGTTCCAGGCTGTAAGAGTCCTTGCCGGCCAGGGCGTTCTTCACCGATTCCTTGACAAACTCCAGATCATCGGGGTGAACCCTCTGCAGAAACTCCTCATAGGTGGGCTGAAATTCATGAGGTTTAAAGGCAAGGATGTGGTAAATGCCGTCCGACCACCAGATGGTGCCCGCGATGATGTCCCAGTCCCAGTTGCCGAATTTGGCAACCTGCTGGGATTTTTCCATGCTGTTGCGGATTTTTTCCAGCTCAAGGGTTCGCTGGGTAACTCTCTCTTCAAGTTCGGTGTGGGTTTTTTCCAGTTCCCCGTGGACCCGGGCGCATTCAGCAGAGGCCTTCTGCAACAGGTTATTCAACCTTCTGATAAACATGTACCGGCAGAGGAGCAGCAGGAAAACAGCGGCAATAAACATAATTGTCATGCCCAGGGTGACGCGCTGGGCATTCCAGAAAGGTTTCGGCTTGCCGTACCACTTGGTGTAAATGAATCCAAAAAGCGGTTTATTGACAAAGTCAGCCAGGGCCGCATCGAGTTTCAGCAGCAGTTCCCGGTGATCCTTGATGACGCCCAAGCCGCGGCTTATCTCAAGCACCGGGGGGCCGACCGCTTTGATATGATCTTCGATATTGGAGTTGCGCAGCAGCTGCACCACCGGGGCCTCCGGACTGATGAAGGCGTCCGTCTGGCCGCTGAGCAGGGCCACCAGGGCCTCCTGGATGGTCGAATAGATGACCAGATTGACGCCGCCTCTTTTTTCCATGAAATAGCGGGCCTTGCTCGTACTGACCACCCCTGCCTTTCTTTCAAGCAAATCATCAAGCGCGTCGATATCCGGGGTTTTCGCACTGATAAAAATACGGATGGCGAATTTTTCATAGGGAGAGCTGAAGTCAAAAACTTCCTGTCCTTCCCCGTCGGGAATGTCCACATTGGGAACAACCTTTATCTCACCGGCGCGCGCCGCTGCAATGAGTTGGGGCCAGTTGTCGTAAACTTTATAGTTGAGCTGCAGCCCGGCGGCATTACCCACGGAATCCATCAGATCAATGGCAAACCCGGCGGGCTTGCCGTTTTCATCGGTAATATATTGGGGCGGACAACACCTGAGGACACCGACGTCGATTTTTTCCGGCGCAGCGGTTTGTGACCGGACAGGGGATAAGGACAGGAAGAGGAAGAGGATGGCGCAGAAAAGGGCATTGAGATACGTTTTATTCATCACCAGCGAGCCTCTTCATCTTAAGATAATCGTCATTTTCCTTAACTAATCATTTTAGAGCAAGAAATTCAACAACTACAAACTAATATCAGAGAAAAAAATAAGAGAAAACGGCGGGCCGCGGCTCGGCTTTTGCTTTTTTATTGTTTGCTTCCTGCATGGTTATCGATATAAAATACTGACAAAAAGATGAGGCTGCATGATGAGTGGACAGGATGCTGAAGACATGCTGCGGACCATTGCGGCAGAGTGCCGCTATACCAGCGGAATTACCGGGGTAACGGCAATACGGCCCCAGGTGCTGGAAGCCATGGGACGGGTTCCGCGCGAGCAGTTCGTGCCGAACTTTTACAAAGCCATGGCCTATGACAACATGCCGCTGCCCATCGGCCATGGCCAGACAATCTCCCAGCCCTTCATTGTT
>CAVSQR010000019.1:0-13915 GCA_963729825.1 uncultured delta proteobacterium
TTTTTTCCCCGCAGATTTGTCGCCAAACTCTTGACTTCCCGTTCATTTTAGGATAGGTTTGACAGTTTTTTATTGCGATGTTCGTCCTGCCGGGCGGGACGGGAAGAAAATAAGACAAAAGCATGACGCAGCGACAAGTCAAGAGGTGGCTCTTTGAGCATCACGGCCCTGAAAGGTTTTAAAGATATTGTTCCCGGCGAGGTGGAAACCTGGCAGTTCATCGAAAAGACGGCCAGGGACATCTTCCATTGTTTTGATCTGGCCGAGATCAAGGTGCCGATCCTGGAGAAAACCGAGCTTTTCATCCGCTCCATCGGCGAAACCACGGATATCGTGGAAAAGGAGATGTACACCTTCATCGACCGCAACGGCGCATCGCTTACCATGCGGCCGGAGGGCACGGCCTCGGTGCTGCGGGCCTATATCGAAAACGGCCTGCTGGCCAAAAAGGCCGTGCAGAAGCTGTACACCATCGGCCCCATGTTCCGCCATGAACGCCCCCAGAAAGGGCGCCTGCGCCAGTTTCACCAGATGAGCGTCGAGGTGCTGGGCTCGGATCATCCCCGCGTCGATGCGGAATTGATGGCCATGGCCTGGCTCATTCTCAAAAAACTCGGCCTGTCCGCCAGCCTGGAAATCAACTCCCTGGGCTGCCCCCAGTGCCGGCCGGCCTTCAACGCGGCCCTGCTTGATTTTCTGCACCAGGCGGAGAATCTCTGCGATGACTGCCGGCGCCGGCGGGAGACCAATCCCCTGCGGGTGCTGGACTGCAAGAGCAGCCACTGCCAGGAGCAATACCAGCACGCCCCATCGATTCTCGATTTTCTCTGCCCCGGCTGCACCAGCCATTTCAGCGAGGTAAAGGAAGGGCTCGACCTGCTGGCCATCCCCTACCGGGTCAATTCCTTTATGGTGCGCGGCCTTGATTACTACACCCGGACCACCTTTGAGCTGGTGACCAGCGACCTGGGCGCCCAGAGCGCCATCGGGGCCGGCGGCCGCTACGACGGGCTGGTAAAACAGCTCGGCGGGCCCGATGTGCCGGGTATCGGCTTTGCCATGGGCATGGAGCGCCTGGCCCTGCTGCTGGAGCAGCAGCAGACAGGCTGCCAGCGCACCCGCCCTGGATTTCTTTGTCGTGGCCCTGGGGGCCGCGGCCCAGAAAAAGGGTTTTGCCCTGATCCACGCCCTGCGCAAATCAGGCCTCACCGCAGCCATGGATTACCAGGACCGCAGCCTGAAAAACCAGATGAAACAGGCAGGCAAGGCAGCGGCCCGTTTTGCCGTAATCCTCGGCGACGAGGAGCTGGCCAAAGGCATAGCCATGCTGCGCAATATGGAGAGCAGCGAACAGTCTCCCCTGGCCATCGCCGCGGATGCGGATACCTGGGCGAGGGAGCTGGCTGTTTTGAGTGAGGAGTGAGGAGTAAGGAGTGAGAATTTAGGAGTTAGAAGAAGGGAGAAGTCTCCTTTTCTTTTCACTCCTCACTCCTAACTCCTCACTTTTCACTTCTCACTTCATTAATCAAAAACCGTAAAGGAGATCCTATGGAGTCCATGGGTGAGCTGAAGCGCAGTCATACCTGTAATGACCTTGGCGCGGATCATATTGATCAGGAAGTAACGTTGATGGGCTGGGTGCTGCGCCGCCGCGACCACGGCGGGGTCATCTTCATCGACCTGCGCGACCGCTGGGGCATCAGCCAGATCGTCTTTAATCCGGAATTAAACAGCCAGTCCCATGCCAAGGCCCACGTCCTGCGCAGCGAGTGGGTCATTGCCGTGCGCGGCAAGGTCACCCGCCGTCCGGCAGGCATGGTCAATACCAACCTGAAAACCGGCGAGATCGAGGTGATGGTCAATGAACTGCGCATCTTAAACAGCAGCCTGACCCCGCCCTTTCCCCTGGATGAGGACATCGAGGTATCGGAAAACCTGCGCCTGCAGTACCGTTACCTGGACCTGCGCCGGCCGGGCATGGCGGACAACCTCATCATGCGCCACAAGGCCTGCCAGGCCTTGCGCACCTTTCTCAATGACGAAAACTTTCTGGAGATCGAGACCCCGGTGCTGACCCGCTCGACCCCGGAAGGGGCCCGGGATTATCTGGTGCCCAGCCGGGTCAATGCCGGCAAATTCTATGCCCTGCCCCAGTCGCCCCAGCTGTTCAAGCAGCTGCTCATGGTGGCCGGCATGGACCGCTATTACCAGATCGTCAAGTGTTTCCGGGACGAGGACCTGCGGGCGGACCGCCAGCCGGAATTCACCCAGGTGGATATGGAGCTCTCCTTTATCGATGAGGAAGACATCTACCGCATTGCCGAAGGGGTGATGACCAGCCTCTTTGCCGCCACCAAAGGCCTTGCCCTGCAAACCCCATTCCCCCGCATGACCTATGCCGACGCCATGGAGCGCTACGGCTGTGACAAGCCCGATACCCGCTTCGGCTTTGAGCTGATCAGCCTCACCGAGGTGGTGAGGAACTGCGGCTTCCAGGTCTTCCGCACCGTGGTGGAAAAAGGCGGACAGGTGAAAAGCATCAACGCCAAGGGCTGCGCCTCCTTTTCCAGAAAGGATCTCGATGATCTGACCGCTTATGTGGCTAACTTCGGGGCCAAGGGGCTGGCCTGGGTCAAGGTGAAAGAGGACGGCGAATGGCAGTCGCCCATTGCCAAATTCTTCACCGCGGACGAGCGAACCGCCATGGCCACGACGCTTGATGCCCAGCCCGGCGACCTGCTCTTTTTTGTGGCCGACAATGCCGTGGTGGTCCGCTCCGCCCTGGCTGAACTGCGGCTGGAACTGGCCCGCCGGCTGAAGCTGATCGATAAAAAAACCTTCAACTTTCTCTGGGTCACCGATTTTCCGCTGCTGGAATATGACCACGAGCAGAAGCGCCACACCGCGGTGCATCATCCCTTCACCGCCCCGGTGGAAGAGGACATGGACCTGCTGGAGACGGAGCCGGGCCGGGTACGCAGCCGGGCCTACGACCTGGTGCTGAACGGCACGGAAATCGGCGGCGGCAGTCTGCGTATCCACCAGAAAGAGGTGCAGGACCGGGTATTTGCCGCCCTGAGCATTGCCCCGGAAGAGGCGGCCGACAAGTTCGCCTTTCTGCTCAAGGCCCTGGAACTCGGCGCCCCGCCCCACGGCGGCATCGCCTTCGGCCTGGACCGGCTGATGATGATCATTGCCGGCCGCGATACGATCCGAGACGTCATCGCCTTCCCCAAGACCCAGAAGGCCACCTGCCCGCTCACCGACGCCCCGGCAGGGGTGGCGCGCAAGCAGTTGACGGAGCTGCATCTGCGGCCCGACTGGCAGTAAGGGAAAAGTGAAAAATCCGGTTAATTTTCGCTCCCGCACCACAAAAATCTGCTAGAATAACCCAAATCGGGTTTTTTATTTTTACAGCAACACGAGCTGATGGAGACCACGGACCATGTCTGCCCATAATACAATCGAATACGCCTATACCTTTGATGATCTCCTCCTGGTGCCGCAGGCCTCTGAGGTTCTTCCCAGCGAGGTCAACCTTATCACCAGTCTGACCCGCAACTATCACCTTGAATATTCCTCTGATCAGCGCGGCCATGGACACGGTTACCGAGCACCGCGCCGCTATTGCCATGGCCAGGGAGGGCGGCATCGGCATCATCCACAAGAACATGGCCATTGACGAGCAGGTGCTGCAGGTGAAAAAGGTGAAAAAATCGGAATCCGGCATGATTGTCGACCCGGTGACGGTGGTGGAGGATCAGACCGTGGGCGAGGTGAAGGAGATCATGCAGAATTACCGGATTTCCGGGGTGCCCGTCCTGCAGGGGAAAAAACTGATCGGCATTGTCACCAACCGCGACCTGCGCTTTGTCTCCGACCTGGACCTGCGGGTCAAGGAGGTGATGACCAGCAAGAATCTGGTCACCGCCAGGGTCGGCATCACCCTGGAGCAGTCCAAGGCCCTGCTCCATGAACACCGTATCGAAAAACTGCTGGTGGTCAATGACAGCGGCGATCTGCAGGGGCTTATCACCATCAAGGACCTGGAAAAGATCAGAAAATACCCGTCTGTCCGCCAAGGATTCCCTCGGCCGTCTGCGCGTCGGGGCAGCCATCGGGGTGCTCACCACCCTGGAGGAAGTGGAAAAACTGGCCAAGGCGGAGGTTGATGTGTTCGTGCTCGATTCCGCCCATGGCCATTCAAAAAATGTGCTGACCAAACTGCAGGAGATCAAGGCCTCTTTCCCGGATGTACAGATCATTGCCGGCAATATTGCCACCGCCGAGGCGGCCGAGGCGCTGATCAAGGCCGGCGCCGACTGTATCAAGGTGGGGGTCGGCCCCGGCTCAATCTGCACCACCCGTATCGTGGCGGGGGTCGGGGTGCCCCAGCTCACCGCCATTTACAACTGCAAAAAGGCGGCGGAAAAGTTTGGTATTCCGGTGATCGGCGACGGCGGCATCAAGCACTCCGGTGATGTCACCAAGGCCATCGGCATCGGCGCGGATGTCATCATGATCGGCGGCCTTTTTGCCGGCTGCGATGAAACGCCGGGCGAGACCTTTCTCTACCAGGGCCGCACCTATAAGGGATACCGGGGCATGGGTTCCCTGGGCGCCATGAAAAGGGGCAGCAGCGACCGCTATTTCCAGGATGAGATCGAGTCACCGGCCAAACTGGTGCCCGAAGGCATTGAGGGCAAAGTCCCTTACCGCGGCCCCATCTGCGATACCATTTATCAGCTGATGGGCGGCTTGCGGTCCGGCATGGGCTACCTGGGCGCCAGCGACATCAAGGATCTGCAGCAAAAGGCCAAATTTGTCCGCATCAGCCCGGCCGGCCTGAAAGAGAGCCATGTGCATGACGTGATTATTACCAAGGAAGCCCCCAATTACCGGATGAGTTAGTCTGCCCGGGCCCGGCGCCTCTCGCTGGGCCGCAGGATTATTTGCCGGGAACCCGGCAGGCGGCGCTTCACCTGGTCATATTGTTAATTTTTTCCTCCACACCTCCATCAGCACGGATCATACCCCATGAATATTCATAGTGAAAAAATACTCATTCTTGATTTCGGTTCCCAGACCACCCAGCTCATCGCCCGGCGCATCCGCGAGCAGAAGGTCTACAGTGAAATCCACCCATACACCCTGCCCCTGCAGAAAATCAAGGAGATGCAGCCCAAAGGCATTGTGCTTTCCGGCGGGCCGGCCAGCGTCTATGACCAGGACGCGCCTTTAAGCGATCCGGGGCTGTTCGACCTTGACATTCCGGTGCTCGGCATCTGCTACGGCGCCCAGCTCATGACCCAGCAGCTGGGCGGCAAGGTGGAGCGGGCGGTGAAACGCGAGTTCGGCAAGTCGGACCTGGAAATCAACTATACCGGCGGCCTGTTTGCCGGCCTGGAAACCGGCTCGAGCCAGTATCAGGTGTGGATGAGCCACGGCGACCGCGTTGAAGTGCTGCCCGCCGGGCTTTGTCGCCTCGGCGGTGAGCGAGCACTCCCCCCACGCCGCCATCCGCCATCAGGAGAAAAAACTGGTGGGCGTGCAGTTTCATCCCGAGGTGGCCCATACCCTGATCGGCACCGATGTGCTGCGCAACTTCATTTTCGGCCTGTGCGGCTGCGAACCCAACTGGACCATGCATAATTTCGTGGAAACCACGGTGCAGGGCATCCGCGACAAGGTGGGCCGGGAAAAGGTGATCTGCGCCCTGTCCGGCGGGGTTGACTCCTCCGTGACCGCGGCCCTGGTCCATCGCGCCATCGGCGAGCAGCTCACCTGCATTTACGTCAACAACGGCCTGATGCGCACCGGGGAGACGGCAAGTCTCATGCGTTATTTCCAGGAAAAAACCCATCTCAAGGTCATTGATATCGACGCCGAGGACTATTTCCTCGGCCAGCTCGAGGGCGTGGTTGATCCGGAAGAAAAACGCAAACGCATCGGCTACGGCTTTATCAAGATTTTTGAAGAGGAGGCCAGAAAACTGGGCGATGTGCAATACCTGGCCCAGGGCACCCTCTACCCGGACGTCATCGAGAGCGTCTCCTTCCGGGGCGCGGCGGTGATTAAATCCCACCATAACGTGGGCGGCCTGCCTGACATCATGAAGCTCGCCCTCATTGAACCCCTGCGGGAGCTGTTCAAAGACGAGGTGCGGGAGCTGGGCCTGGAGCTCGGCCTGCCGGAAGAGGCCATTTACCGCCAGCCGTTTCCCGGACCAGGGCTCGGCATCCGCATCATGGGCGAGGTGAGCCGGGAGAGACTGCATGTCCTGCGCCAGGCCGATGTCATCGTGCTGGAGGAGATGAAAAAATCAGGGTACTACCGCAAGGTGTGGCAGTCATTTGCCGTGCTGCTGCCCATCCAGACCGTGGGGGTCATGGGGGATGAGCGCACCTATGAAAACGTCATCGCCCTGCGGGCGGTGGACAGCGTCGATGCCATGACCGCCGACTGGTCCCGCCTGCCCTATGATCTGCTGGGCCGCATTTCCAACCGGATCATCAACGAGGTGCGCGGGGTCAACCGGGTGGTGTTTGATATCTCCTCCAAACCGCCGAGCACCATTGAGTGGGAATAATGGCATTGGGGTTGTAATCTTTTTCGTCAAATGAGAAATATTTGCAAGGCATGCTGAAAACAGGCATATACGTTGATGCGGAAAATATCCGCCTCTGCGGCGGATACGGAATGCGCTATGATGTGCTGGTTGAGCTGGCCAACAGCGGCAACTCCATCATGCTGCGGGCCAACTCCTACCTGGCCGAGGATCTGGAACGCACCAAAACCGACCAGGAATACCGGCAGAAGCTCTATAACTACCATGACATTCTGCGCAAATGCGGTTTCAAGATCATCAAAAAATATGTGCAGCGTTATGTGGATGAAGACGGCACGGTAACCACCAAGGCCAACGCCGATATGGATCTGGCCATTGATGCCATCCAGCAGTCGCGCAATCTTGACCGGATACTGCTGGTCACCGGCGACGGAGATTTCCTGCGGCTGGTGACCGCCCTGCAGAACAAGGGCTGCCGGGTTGAGGTGATCGGCTTCAACAATGTCAGCACCGCCCTCAAGGAAGAGGCCGATTTTTTCCTGCCGGGCTTTCTGGTGCCGGGCCTGCTGCCCATCAATGGCGAGCGGGAAAACGAGGAGTGGCAGAGGGGTACGGTGGCCACCTATAAGGCGGAACGCGGTTTCGGCTTCATGCGTTATCACCTGCTGACCGCCAAGGGACTGGAGACGCGGACCGTTTTTTTTCATTGCTCCAAGTCAGCCTATGAGAATGACCCCCAGGTTTTTACCTACCATGGCAATATTTTTGAATTTCAGATCGGCCCCACTTCCAAAGATGCAACCAAACTCGAAGCCGTCAATATCCGGCTTTTTAATGATGAAGATTTCCGGTGATCATTCTTCCTGAACACCACTGCCCCGGCAACGGACAAGAGACGGACCCGCTCCTGACATCGAGCCAGATGTCGCGCAGGCCGGCAACAGCGAATCGTCCAGCATACCTCCAAGGGTGCTGAAAGAAAAACACGCATTTTTTCACCCCCCGGCAAAGATTATCCAGATGTTCATCCGGGATGAGGGGTTAAGCAATAACCAGTGCTTTTCTAATCATTTCCATACCGCCCCTTATGCGTTTACCGTATTTCAATGTCACAGTTACTTTTGAACAACGGCTCAGCCTATGAAAACAAAACAATGGAACGAAGCCCAGCCTGATCCAAAACAGTGCAATCGGCTGCTGAAAAGTCTGTTTCAGATCGCCGAGGTGATGAATACCAGGAAGCTGACCCACAGCAGCATAATGGGCCGGGTGCTGCAGGTGGTGCTTGACTATCTCGGCGTGGAGCAGGGATCACTGATGGTGCTGGAAAAAAACAAACTGGTGGTCCGGGCCGCCAGCCGCGCGGAAATTATCGGCCACAAGCAGTCCCTCGCCGATGACTCGGTGGCGGCCTGGGTGGTCAGGCATGCCAAACCGCTTTTCATCCCCGACATTTCCAAGGACAGACGTTTTGCCAAAAGGGAAGGAATCTACAAAAAGGACGCCCTGCTCTCCGCCCCGGTCATCCATAAAGAGCAGGTAATCGGGGTGATCAATGCCACTGACAAAACCGGCAGCAAGGATCTATTGAAAGACGATATCACCTATCTGCTCTATTTCAGCAGCTTCATCCTCTGGACCTTTATCCAGGAGGACCTGCACAAAAAAATCACCGCCCAGCGCAATACACTCAAAAAACGCAACAGCGAGCTGCGGCATCAGGAAGAGATGCGCTCCTACCTCAACCGCATGCTGATGCACGATCTGAAAACCCCTCTTTCCGAGGTGGTGGCCAATCTCGACATCCTCTCCTACAGTATCGGCGGAGAGCAGAAAGAATTTCTGGAAGCAGCCCAGCTGGGCTGCGACCGGGCCGTACGCATGGTGGCCAACCTGGTCACCACGGACAAGATCGCCGACGGCAAACAGCAGCTGCTCTATGAAGAAACCGATTGCCGCAGCCTGCTTGGCGAGGCGATCTCCAGCATCAAGGGGCTGGCCCGCATCAAGGGCATTGAATTGCGGCAGCAGGCCGGCCCGGACTGCCCCATGCTCACCGTTGACCGTACCCTGATCCTGCGGGTGCTGCAGAACCTTTTGACCAACAGTCTGAGCTATACTGATCCGGACACGGTAATCACCGTGGGCTTCAATATGGCGGACAAGAACCATATCGAGTTTTTTGTGCAGGACCAGGGGCCGGGAATTCCGCCTGCCCAGCAGGAAACCATTTTTGATAAATATGCCAGAATTTCCAGCAAACAGGATGCCCTGGTAGGCACCGGTCTGGGTCTGCACTTCTGTAAACTGGCGGTGGAACTGCACAACGGCCGGATCGGGGTGCAAAGCGAGGAAGGGAAAGGCAGCCGTTTTTTCTTCGAACTTCCCATCAAGTAAAGGGGTCCTGCATGTCTGCTGAAAAAGAAAAACTCTCCCCGCGCCTCATGAACTTTCTCATCGTCGATGATCAGGACAATATGCGCCGCTCGGTCCGCGCCATGCTGAAACTCATCAACTACGGCAAAGAGCTCTTTGAAGCGCCCAACGGCAGGGAAGCATGGAAATTTCTCACGGCCAATAATGCCAAAAAAATCGACTTTATCATCGCCGATTATGCCATGCCGTTCATGAAGGGCACCGAACTGCTGGGCCGCATCCGCTCCCATAACACATTGCGGGATATTCCCTTTCTGATGATCACGGCGGAGGCCAACAAGGAGGTCGTGGCCGAGGCAGCCGAACACGATGTGGATGCCTATCTGACCAAACCGTTCGTCACCGCCTCGCTGGAGCACAAGATAGATGAACTGCTGGCTAAAGCCCAGAATCCCGATCCGCTGACCCTGTATCTGCGCCAGGCCCGCGACCTGGAGGAAAAAGGGGATATCCCCGGCGCTATTGACGAGGCGAAAAAGGCCTCAGCCGCCAACCCCAGGTCCTCCCGCCCCTTCCGGGAGCTGGGCCGCCTGATGCTCAAGATCAATGACATGCCCAAGGCACTGAAATGTTTTCAGAAAGCTACTGAAATCAACCGGCTGGATGTGACATCCTATCATTATCTGGGCCAGATCTTTTACCGCCAGGGGGAGATTGATAAAGCCACCGGTTATTTTGCCCAGGCCATGGAAATAAGCCCCCGCCATTCCGACCGGGCCCTGAAATTTGCCCGCCTGCTGGCCAAAAAAAAAGACAACAGCACGGAAGTGGAGAAGGTTTTGCGGCTCATTGTCAAAAACAATGAAGGTGACAGCGATATCCAGGAAGAAATTGCCGAACTGGCCATGGATCAGGGGCTCTTCGTGCTGGCCATCAAATGTTACCGGACTATTCTCAAAGATCAGCCGGACAATCTGCATATCAGCAAGATGCTGGGCATTGCTCTACAAAAAAACGGGGCATACAATGAAGCGGTTCTGCATCTGGAAAAAGCGGCAGGCAAATATGGGGAGGATCTTGATCTGCTGCTCAGCCTGGCCCAGACCTTTCTGGCCATGGACATGCTTATCCGGGCCGACAAATGGGCCTCCATCGCCCACCGCCTCTTTCCCGACAACCGTGATGCAAAAAAAATCCTTGATCAGTGCCTGTAAGCCAGCCAGCGTATGAAAAAAAACAACAGCATCCTCCTGGCCATCCGCACCCTGAGCTATCAGGGCGGGAAAATTCTGGGCAGCAGGTGGCTTCCCCTTATTGATGCCCTCCGGCAGGCACTGGCCAAATCCGGATTTGAACAGCCGGAGAGCAGTGACGAACTGCTGCTCTTCACCTTTCCCAATCCTTTCCTGGCCCTCATCTCCCTGCTTGAGGGTCTGGATTCGGTCAAGGTGGAGCATGACTGGCAGGAAAGCCAGGGCGCCCTGCCGCTGCAGACGGTCATCCACCTCCTGGAGGAAGAAGACTCCCTGCCCCAGATCCAGCAGACCTCGGCCAGCGAGTGGGATATGCTGCAGCAGGAAACCATTTATATAACCCGCCCGCTGATGCGCAACTGGAAGGAGCTGACCGCCGGCCGCGATCTTCCGGAACACAGATTTGCCGATGAAGGCGGCGGCTTTTTTCAGATGGTTATCGCCGGCAAGGCCACGCTGCGCAAGGTGGAACTTTTCGCCTACCGCAGTCTGCCCGTGCATGGCAAACTCAAGGAATGCTTTTACTGCGGCATGACCAGCCATAATCCGGCAAATTGCCCCAGCAAGTTCATCAGCATGAAAGTCCGGGGCATGGATCAGGTCGGCTACCTGCCATTTGATGAACTGAACTCCATCTATAAAAAAATATTCCCTGATTACTCCGACTGCAGCAACAAATGCGCGGCGGGGATCAAACCGGCCCAGCTCCGGCAGGATAAGGAGCTGCTGGTTTTTGTCGCCTATCTTGACCTCAACCGGATGTATCAGCTGCGCTTTCTGGTCAACACCGCCTTCTGTCTCAATGCCAAATGGGAGGGCCAGGACAGCACGGACAAGATCAACATTGACAGCCGCAATCTCCATTTAGGTCTTGATTGTCTGCGGGTCGGTCAGTACGCCCAGGCAGAGGAACTGCTCACCCGGGAAAGTAAAAAAAAGGAGGGGAAGCAGTTCTATGCCACCGTGGGCCTGGCCTTCTGGGCCCTGGAACTGGGGCGGGCCAAGGATATGGGCCATTATCTGGAAAGGGCGAAAAACATCGCCTCCCAGGAAAAGGAACGTATCTACAGCCATCTGCTGCTTTCCCGCTACTACGAACTGCATAATGATTCCTGGAAGGCGAAAGAGTCCGTCAACCAGGCCATCAAAATCAATGCCGACGCCCTGGAGTGCCAGTACCGCAAAATACAGCATAATGTCCGCTACGGTTTTGATGAAGGAGACCTCAAACGGCTACGCGTCGCTCATGCTGGGCCAGAAAGAAATTTTCATGACCGCTCTCCTGGACCCCCTGCTGCTGCCGGTGCAGGGACTGGCCAACGATCTCGCCATTGAACAGATGCATTATCAGCGGCAGGAGGCGGCAAAAAACATGGCCATGGCCGAAGCGGAATCCGCCGAACTCAGCTACTGGTTTGACCGAACAGGACCCCTTTCTTGAGGAAAACAGCCGGGCGCTGAACGAGTTGCGCAGCCAGTACCGGAAGGAGACCTATTATGATCTGCTTGACGTTCTGGAACGGGCAAAAGGGCACGCCTACGGCTGCCAGCGGATACGGAAAACCAAAATTGAAGAATTTGAGGCAAGAAAAAAGGAGCTCGAAAACAAACTGCAGCAATACCAGGACTTCTGGCAGGATTATGAATACAAGAACTTCTTTAACGCCTTCCAGCAGTCGCTGCTCTCGGCCATCAATACACTCCAGGAGACCCGCGGCCTGATTGCCAGGCAGCAGGGGCAGGAGTACCGGGCAGCGGTCAATCTGCTTGATCAGGTGGAAATATCTTTCTCCTCCATGCAGGAGATGCAGGGCAAAATGATCGGCATCAGACTGCTGTTAAACGGCCTGAAAATCTTCGTCAAAAAGCTGATATTTGCCGAACTTTCGATGCTTGCCGCAGGCTTTGTTGTTTTCATGGCATTGCCCCTGCTGCTGAGCAACACCTCCCTGGTGTCACTGCATAACATTCTCAGCGACCCGCTCCTGCAGAAAAAAAGCTGGCTGATCTCGGCTGTTCTTCCTGGCCCCTTTCCTGGCAATAAGCTGGACCGTATGGCAGATGAAGGACGAGAGCTGATCTGGAGTGAGGAGTGAGGAGATGTAGGGGCTGGCCTTGTGCCTGCCCTGGGGGAGTAGGGGCGGTTCGCGAACCGCCCTCTGAGCCATCAGCTATGAGCCATCTCCCACCACCCGGTTTCTGCCCTGCTGCTTGGCCTTGTATAAACGCTTATCGCGAGTTCCAGCAGGTCGGTCATATTGAGCGCGGCCAATTCGCCGGCCGAGGCCACGCCGATGGAGATGGTGATGGAAATTTTTTCACCCTGATACAGAAAATGATGGTCGGCGGCGTTTCTGCGCAACCGCTCGGCAAAATCCACCCCGTTTTTCACCCCGCCCTGGCAGATGCCGTAAAATTCCTCGCCGCCATACCTGCCCACGTCATCCTCTTTGCGTTTGGTGGCGAGCATGACCGAGGCCAGTTCCTCCAGAATGAAATCGCCCGCCAGATGGCCATGGATATCATTGACTGATTTAAAAAAATCGATATCGATCATGAGAAAGGAAAAATCCTTGATATGGCCGCGCTCGCGCTCGCCGATCTTTACCTCCAGAATCCGCTCCATGATCTTTCGCTGGGGCAGGCCGGTCAGCTCGTCAAAGTAACCGATCTTTTCCAGCAGATCCTTCTGCTCCATCTCCTTGGTGACATCGGTGAGGCAGCCCAGGGACAGAGAGAGTTTGTCCTGGGCAAATGTCTCGATGCGGCCCTGGTCCTTGAGCCAGATGACCCTGCCGCCGGGCAGGCCGACCTGGTACACCGCCTCCACCTGCCCCGTTTTCTTGACCTCTTCCCGCAGGTCGATTCTCTTGCCGGACAGCTGCTGCCGCGTGAGAATTTCTTCTTCGACCGCATACCCCGCCGGGTCGGTGTAGCGATAAACGCGCCGGTCAAGGATGGCTTCGCGGAATACCCTGGAAACATTGATACTGGTACAGCCAAGCAGCTCTACGAACCGGTTGCCCGTGTATTCATACCAGATAATGTTCTCCCCCTCATTCCAGGCGGCCAGATAGGGCATGAGCGGGTAGCCGCACCGTTCAATATCCTCTGCGGCGCAAATGATCGTCTGGACCCTTTCCTTGATGGCCTCACTGAAATTGCCGAAAAGAATCCTGCCCACGTAATTGGCTGGTGCTTTCTGCACAGTTTTCTGTTGCATGGCTTGGCAAAATTGCTCGCGTAAATGGCAAAAAACAGTCCCGCCGCAACCCGTCAAGGCCACGGGTTACAGCCCTTTGTTTACGAAATAATACGATAAAATGTTTCGAAAAGATAATGATTTATTAACCGTTTCCGTTTCGGTATACTGCTGCAAACATGCTGCTCCATATTGTTCAGTCGCTGTAATCACTCATTGCCTCTTACAGGCACCCATCGTAAACCCTGCATCAAGGAAAGAGTAATGAAGATTTTTCCTCTCTTCACCGCGCTGTTCATCCTGCCCGTCTTGCCTGCCCTGGCCGGCAGCGGTGCAACCGGCGGCAGCGCCGCAATCGACAGCACCACTCTTGCCGCAAGCGGCATGGGCTATTTCTCCCTCTTTCTTTTCGTCGGGGCCTATATCCTGGTCATCTTTGAAGAGCAGCTGCATCTGCGCAAAAGCAAACCCGTTCTGCTGGCGGCCGGCATCATCTGGGTGCTGGTTGCCGTCACC
>CAVSQR010000020.1:0-13824 GCA_963729825.1 uncultured delta proteobacterium
CTTTTCCGCGCCCCTGTTTATGAGCCGTTACGAAATAACATGGCCATTTTTTCAATTTCGTTACGGCTCCTTATACCCCAAGGGGGTACTGAAAAGAGTGCCGTTCCGCGCATTTCTCTGGCCATGTTATTTTTTTACAACGGCTTAGATTTTTCTTTGTGCTGTTTCTCGGGTATACAACCCGGTTGTATTGTCTCTTTTACCTCTTTACTAGAACGCCGGTAAATCAGGAATTCCCGGTTTTGTTCTTTCACGTTTTTCTTGTCATTTTCCGGTCGACCGAAGATCTTCTCGCACCTGACAGCTATTGAATATTTGTGCTTAATAGCTGTCAGGTGTAATCATGCAACATGTATAGGTATATATACGCAAAACAGCGGCAAAAGGTTGCATGCCGGGGCAATAAAGAATTCTGCGACGCGGATAAGCCATGGGAAATCGCATCAGGCGCGGGAGCAGACGCCAGGGGAAAAGCACAGATTGACCACCCTGGGCGAAGGGTTTACCGGCCGGCGCCTGTTCGCTGAGATCTTGGAATTTTGACAGAAGACGATTTAGCGGTTTTGCCGGCGGCTCATCTGTGGTAAATGGTTACCCATGGTCAGGTATTCTAAGGAGCCGTTACGAAATAACCATGGCCATGTTATTTTTTTACAACGGCTTATTGCCGCGAACCGTGCGAACGTGACCCCTACAGGAACTTTCCATGAAAAAATTACGCGCCGCTCTCTGCAGCCTGCTGGTTGTCTTTCTCCTCTCATCCTGCGCCGCCATGCAGCCCGAGGCCCCGGAGATCAATCTCATGGGCCTGGTCGTGGATGAGGTCACCTTGAGTCATGTCAACATGGTGGCCAGTCTCCGCCTGTTCAACCCCAATGACGTCACCCTCCAGGTGGAGAATGTCGAGTATGAGCTGGAGCTCAACGGCATCAAGGTTTCCTCCGGCAAGTCATTACGCAGCCTGGACGTCCCGGCCAACGACTTCGGCAGCCTGGATCTGCGCCTGTCCAGCGCCTACTGGGATCTCTTCCGTTTTGCCAGCAACATCCAGCAGGGCGAGGAGCTTGATTTCCGCCTCACCGGCAAGGTGCGGGTCGGCGGTCTGGGCCTGATCGGCCACACCTTCAACTTTGATCATGAGGGGAAAATTCCCCTGCTGAACAAGGAGGGGCAGCCCTCTCCCCTGTTGGATCCTCTCAATATGGCCCCCCGGCAGAACTGACCCGTTTTTTTCTTTTGGCGCGGCCCCTGCAACCTGTATTGGCGGCGCTTGCCGTGACTCGCTGAGCGGTCACCGGCCGTGACCGCCCCATTGCCTGGGATAAATCCCTTTTACTCACCCCTCTGTAAAGTCTGTCCGCCATCCTTTTTTGGGGCAAATCCGTCCGTGGCCAATTGTTCCGCTGTCATCATGATGGGATATTGATTTGAAAATATCTTCGTAATTTTCTTGACATAATCATTTGGGTGTTTATTATGGTTATGAACATATGCACAAAATAATGCCACGAGTTTTATCACATGTCAATGCAGGTTGCAGAGGAGGATGTGCCATGAAAGTAGCTGTCAGTGCAACGGGGAAAGAGCTGGATTCCGCAGTTGATCAGAGATTCGGCAGGGCGCAGTATCTGCTGATCGTTGATACCGAGTCGGGCGCCATCGTTCAGGTTATCGACAACCAGGCGGCAAAAGATGTCGCACATGGGGCGGGCATCAACACTGCCAGCCTGATCGCCCAGGCCGGCGCCCAGGCGATTCTGACCGGATACGTGGGGCCGAAGGCCGCGGCGGTCTGTGAAAAGGCGGGCATTACCATGGTTAACAACATGGCCGGCACCGTGCGCGAGGCCGTGCAGCGTTTTGGCAACACAGGTGTGGCCGGAAAGGACGCCGCCGTGGCGGAATGTCTGCCTGACTCTGCTGCAGCCCAAACCGGCAGCGGCATGGGCCAAGGCAGAGGCATGGGGCAGGGCCGGGGCCTGGGTGGCGGACGCCGCCAGGGGCAATGCGGCTGCCGGGGAAGAAATCGATAGGGTTGATGAGGAGGCAGTGATGAGAATTGCGGTTGCCAGCGGCAAGGGCGGCACGGGCAAAACCACGGTTTCGGTGAGTCTGGCCCTTGCTGCGCCGGGGAAGGTGCAGTATGTGGACTGCGATGTGGAAGAACCCAATGGCCATCTTTTTCTGAGTCCGGCCATCGCGGCAAGCCGGGAAGTTCATCTCAGCGTGCCCCGGGTGATTGAGGAGCGGTGCAATTACTGCGGCAAATGCCGCGACCTGTGCCGCTTTCAATGCCATTACCGTGTTCGGCCGTACCATCATGGCCTTTACCGATCTCTGCCACTCCTGCGGCGGCTGTTTCCTGGTCTGCCCGGAGCAGGCCCTGGCGGAAGACAAACGGCTGGTCGGCGTGGTGGAAAAGGGGGATGCCGCTGGCATCGCCTTTGTGCACGGCCGCTTGCGGGTGGGGGAGGCCATGGCCGTGCCGCTGATCCGGGCGGTGAAGGAAGAGTGTGCCGCGGATGGGCTGGTCATCCTCGATGCCCCGCCGGGAACCTCCTGTCCCCTGGTGGCCACCATCAAGGATTGCGATTATGCCTGCTGGTGACCGAGGCCACGCCTTTCGGCCTGCATGATCTGCAGCTGGCCGTGGGGGTGCTGCGCAAGCTTGAGCTGCCCTTCGGGGTCATCATCAATCGTGCCGACATGGGGGACAAGGGGACGGAAAGGTGGTGTGACCGGGAAGATATCACGGTACACATGCAGATTCCCTTTGATCGAAAAATAGCGGAAGGATATGCCACAGGAGAGCCGCTGATCGCCAGCCGGCCTGATTTGCGCGATTCCTTTGCCCTGCTGCTGGAGGAACTGCAGTCATGAAAGAAATCCTTTTGCTTTCCGGCAAGGGCGGCACCGGCAAGACCACCATCACCGGCGCGCTGGCTGCCCTGATGGCCAATAAGGTGATGGCGGACTGCGATGTGGATGCGGCGGACCTGTACCTCATTCTTGCCCCCCGCCTGCGGCAGGAAAACGAGTTCTGGTGCGGGGTGGAAGCCGAGGTGGATGCGGCGAGGTGCAGCGGCTGCGGCACCTGTGTCGACCTGTGCCGTTTCCATGCCCTGGAGCTTGCGGAGACGGCCCGGCTGCTGCCCTTTTCCTGCGAGGGCTGCGGCGTCTGCAGTCATTTCTGTCCGGAGCAGGCCATCAGCGCTGCGGGACAAACTGAGCGGCAGCTGGTTTATTGCCGATACCGATTATGGGCCGCTGGTGCATGCCCGGCTCGGCATCGGCGAGGAAAATTCGGGGAAACTGGTCAGCATGGTGAAACGGCAGGCCAGGGAGCTGGCGGAAGGCCAAAAAGCCGACTGGCTGCTGGTGGACGGCCCCCCCGGCATCGGCTGCCCGGCCATCGCCTCCATGTCCGGGGCAGACTATGTGCTGCTCATCACCGAGCCCACCCGGTCAGGTCTGCACGATCTGCTGCGGGTGGCGGATCTGGTCAGACATTTCAAGATAGCCTGCGGGGTGTGCATCAATAAATGGGACCTGCACCCGGAAACCAGTGCGATGATCAGCCAGGTCTGCGCCCAAGGGGGCATGGAGCTGGTTGGCCGGATTCCCTTTGATCCGGCGGTGGCGGAATCAATTGTCCGGGGTGTGCCGCTGCTCCGGCATAAGCCTGCTTCACCGGCCTCGGGTGCGGTGAAAAGGGTGTGGGAGACTCTGCAGAGTGTGATTGCCGGCTGAGCCCGGCGGATTGTGATAAAAAAAGGGAGACCAGGCCGGTCTCCCTTTTTTTGTCGATGCGGTGTGCGCTTAGAGTTCGCTTGCGCGGATAAGCAGCAGCGGGCGGTCAGCCCGGTGCAGGATGCCTGCCGCCACACTGCCGTAGAAAACCCGGGCCAGACCGCTGCGGCCGTGGCTGGCCAGGGCGATCAGGTCCACATTCTCCTCTTTGGCCATGGCGATGATCGCCTCAACCGGCGGGCCCTGCATGATCCGGGTGGTTACCTGGATACCCTGCTGTTCCAGTTTTTCCTTTACGCCCTTGATATAGGATTCGGCGTTTTTGATCTGTTTGGCAAGTTCTTCATCCTTCTTGGCATCACTGCTGATACTTCCAGGTCGCCGGTGTAGGCGAGTTTCTGCTCCACAGACTCCAGCAGAATAACCTTTGCCGTGAATTTCTTTGCCAGTTCGATAACATGGGTTAAAATGATCTCGGCTCGCTGGGAACCGTCAAGAGGGACGAGTATGGTGCCGTACATGGTCTGTCTCCTTTTTCAATTAATGCGGAAGAAATTGTTTTTAATGGAAATAATATATTATGGGTATTTAAGAGATTGCAAGCTGATAAAGCCGGACAGGATGTTTTTTCTGCCCATCCCCGACCGGATGCCGGCCCAGCAAAGAGTTGACTCCTGCCCATGGGATTTGGCATAGTGGAACTATCGGTTACTTCAGGGAAATAAAGAGAAAACGGCGGGCTGACATGAAGAGAAAATCCATCACCAGAGAACAGCTTGAGCAGCAACTGGCCGACATGCGGGCCTCGCTGCAGGACCTGGAAATGTGCCGCGAGGCGCTGGAGAAGCGAAAGGGCGAATATCAGAAGCTGCTTGAGACGGCACCCGATGCCATGGTTTTTGTCAACAGGCAGGGCACCATTGTGCTGGTCAATGCCCAGCTCGAAGAAATATTCGGTTATGGCCCGGGTGAACTGGTGGGCCGGGATTTAGGCAGTTTGATCCCTGAACGTTTCCGCGACAAGCATCAGAGGCTTCTGGCCCATTATTTTGAGCAGCCCGGTTCCCGGCCCATGGGCCTGATTTATGAAATCTACGGTCTGCGCAAAAACGGCACGGATTTTCCGGCTGATATCAGTCTCAGCTGTCTGCAGATGGACGATGAAACGGTGGCCGCGGCCTCGGTCAGGGACATCACGGAACGCAAACAGGTTGAGGAAAAGCTGGAACACAATTATCATATCCAGCGGGTGACCAGCTCGGTGCTGAAAATCGCCCTGGAACCGCTGACCCTGGATGAGCAGTTTGACCGCATCCTTGATCTGACCCTGACCATTCCCCATCTTGCCCTGCAGTCAAAAGGCGGCATCTGTCTGGTGGAGGAAGGGACCGGCGACCTGGTGATGAAGGCCGTCCGCGGTTTCGGACCATCGGAACAGCCGCCATGCTGCGCATTGCCCAGGGCCAGTGCCTGTGCGGCAAGGCGGTGGCCACCGGCAAGGTCATCTTCAGTAACTGCGCTGGAGGAGGGACATGAAACCGGACCCTCTGCCGTTTCCCCATGGCCACTACTGCGTCCCCATTGTCTCCGGCGAGCGGACCCTCGGGCTGGTCAACGTCTTTGTCAAGGAAGGGCACAAGCGCAAGGAGTCGGAGGAGGAATTCCTGGTGGCCATCGCCAACACCCTGGCCGGCATCATTGAGCGGCACAGGGCGAATGAGGAAAAAACCCTGCTGCAGGAACAGCTCATGCAGGCGGAAAAGATGGTGGCCCTCGGCCGTCTGACGGCCAACGTGGCCCATGAGATCCGCAACCCGCTGACCGCGGTGGGCGGTTTTGCCAGACGGCTGCATAAAAGTGCGCATCTGGGCAGCAGGGAAAAGGAGTATGTGGAGATCATGGTCTCCGAGGTGGACCGCCTGGAAAAAATACTCAATAATGTGCTGCTCATTTCCAAGGGGGTGGAGCTGGCAAAGGAGCCCCATGATATCCATATGCTGCTGGATGAGGTGTTGCGGCTGTACGAGTTCCTGTGCCGGGAGCGGTCCATTATTGTCACCAGGACATACCGCCTTGCCCAGCCGCATATCCTTATTGATGCGGAACGGGTGCGGGAGGCGGTCATGAATGTGGTGGCCAATGCCATCGATTCCATGGCCAGGGGCGGCGGGCTGCTGGTCAGTACCGGCGAGGAAAACGTCGGCGGGCAATCCTTTGTCGATATCGCCATCCGGGACAGCGGCGAGGGGATCCCGGAGGAACAGCTGAAAATGATCTTCGAGCCCTTTTTCACCACCAAGGGGCCCCAGAGGGGGACAGGCCTGGGGCTGGTGCTGGCCAAAAAGGTGGTGGAAGAGCATGGCGGCTTCATCCGGGTCAAAAGCAAGGTGGGCGAGGGAACCACCTTGAATCTTCTATTTCCGGCCGGACCGGGGTGATGGCAACGACTCCGCCATTACAATAGGCAGCAGCGTGCAGGGGGAACGTAGGGGCGGTTCGCGAACCGCCCCTACACGGAACGTCCCTGCAACGTTCATAGCAACAGTGGTACGAAATGATGGACGGGTTTTTTTCCCGTCCTGTTGTCACGTCGGGATTCTGAATTTACAGTGAGGAAAGGTTGATCCCATGCAAAAGAATGCGGATAAAGGTGACAGTCTGATGGAAATCAGCATCCTGCGGGGTGCGGTGGAAAACGCCAACGAGGCCTTTGTGACCATCGATGAGCAGTCCATGGTGATTTTCTTCAACCGGGCCGCGGAGCGGATGTTCGGTTACAAAAGGTGCGAGGTGGTCGGCCGTAATCTGGCCGAGATCCTGGGGCCCGGCTGCCGGGAAGGCCATGAGCGGGGGGTGGCCCACTATGTGAAAACAAAAAAGGCGAATCTTCTCGGCCACGTGAGCGAGTTTGACGCCATGCGGCACAGCGGGGAAACCTTTCCGGCCTCAATCTCCTTTTCCGTCACCGAGGTGAACGGCGAGAGCTTTTTCACCGGCATCGTGCGGGAACTCACCGAAACCAAGGCCCTGCATGCGCAAGTCCTGCAGGCGGAGCGGCTGGCCGCCCTGGGCCAGATGGTGGCCGAGATCAGCCACGAGATCAAGAATCCCCTGGTGATGATCGGCGGTTTTGCCCGGCAGCTGCTGAAAAAGGTCACAGGCGACAAGGAGCAGGCCAAGCTGGGGGTGATCGCCAGTGAGGTGGAACGGCTGGAGAAGCTGCTGGCTGATCTCAAGGATCTTTACCGGCCCCGGCAGCTCAATCTGCTGGACTTCGATATCGACGAGCTGCTGCAGGAGGTGTGCAACCTCACCATAGCCAATCTGAAAAACGACGCCATTACCATCCGCTGCATGGCAGAGCCGGGCGCCAAGATGATCAGCGGCGACCGGGACAAATTAAAGCAGGTACTGCTCAATCTGGTCAAGAACGGGGCTGAAGCCCTGGCCGGGCCGGGCACGGTTGCCGTGGCCTCAAGGCTTGCGGACGGCAACATCCTGGTCACCATCACCGACGGCGGCCAGGGCATCCCGGCCAGTATCAGGGAGAAGATATTTTCTCCCTTTTTCACCACCAAGGAGCATGGCACCGGCCTCGGCCTCTGTATCTCGAAAAGAATTGTCGAGGAGCACCCCGGCGGCCTCTTTACCCTGGAAAGCGAGGAAGGCAAGGGCACCACGGTGACCATCACCCTGCCGCAGCTGGCCGGGTCCTGCCTGCCGCAGATCGTGCAGACTAAAGAATAAGGGGAAGCAGACCATTGCCAGATGACGCTCCGGATAAAGGCGGGCAGAGTTTTTCCCTGCAATCCCTGCGGCTGCTGTCGCCGTATTTCAAAAAGTACGCAGCCAGGCTGATCGCCGGCATCAGCGCCCTGCTGCTGGTGGATTTTCTGCAGCTGTGGACCCCGCGCATTATCAAACGGGTGGTTGATGAGCTGGGCAGCGGCACCGCCACCGGGACCGGGCTGCTGCGCTACGCCGGCCTGATTCTGCTGCTGGCGGCGGGCATTGCGGTCTGCCGCTTTACCTGGCGCTATCTGGTGCTCGGCTTTTCCCGGCTGCTGGAGCGCGACCTGCGGGATCACCTGCTGTCCCATCTGCTGACCCTGGACCGCATGTTTTATCAGCGCCACACCACCGGCGAGATCATGGCCCTTACCACCAACGACCTGGCCGCGGTCCAGCTGGCCGGCGGCATGGGGCTGATCGCCTTTGTCGATGCCGTGGTCATGACCATGGCCGCCCTGGCCTTCATGGCCTATATCCATCCCATGCTGACGCTGATCGCCGTGCTGCCCATGCCGGTGCTGGTTTTTTCCACCCGGCTGCTGTCGGCCAGCATGCACCGCAGATTCCAAAGGGTGCAGGAGCAGTTTGAAACCCTCACCGAGTTTGCCCGCAGCACCCTGGGCAACATCCGCCTGATCAAGGCCTATACCCAGGAGGCCCCGCAGACCGTGCAGTTCGGCCGCATGGGCGAGGAGTACATCCGCAACAATCTCAAGGTGGCCGTGGTGCAGGGCGTCCTTTCCCCCTTTTCCGGCCTGGTGGCCAACAGCTGCCTGCTGCTGGTGCTGTTCTTCGGCGGCCGGCTGACCATCCAGGGGGTTATTACCGTGGGTGATTTCGTCGCCTTCTTCTCCTACCTGTTCATGCTGACCTGGCCGATGATGGCCCTGGGCTGGGTGGCCAACCTGTTCCAGCGGGGCGTCACCTCCCTGGGCCGCATTGACCGCATTCTGCAGGAGAAGCCGCTGCTTGAGGACCGGGCCGCAGGCCCCGCCCGGCCGCCTTCCGCCGGCCACATCAGCCTGAACCATCTTACCTTTGTCTTCCCCGGCCAGACAACGCCCGCTATCGATGACGTGAGCCTGACCATCAAACCAGGCATCCTCGGCGTGGTGGGCAAAAGCGGGGCCGGCAAGTCGATCCTGTGCAACCTTCTCGCCCGGCTCTACCCGGTGGCGGACGGCGCCTATTTGCTGGACGGCGCGGACGTCAACACCCTGCCGCTGGCCGCGGTGCGGGGCAGCATCGCCTATGTGCCCCAGGATACCACCCTGTTTTCCGATACCATCGGCTTCAATATCTCCCTGGGCCGCGAGAATGCCTCCAGCGCCGAGATCGAGGAGGTGGCCCGGGCCGCCTCCGTGCATGAGGAGATCATGGCCCTGCCCAAGGGCTACCAGACCAGGGTGGGGGAGCGGGGCGTCAAGCTTTCCGGCGGCCAGCGCCAGCGGATCGCCCTGGCCCGGGCCCTGCTGCTGGACCGGCCCATCATCATCATCGATGACGGCCTGTCCGCCGTGGATATGGAGACCGAACAGGCCATCATCCGCTCCATGGCCTCCTACCTGCGGGGCCGGACCTGTATCGTGGTCTCCCACCGGGTGGCGCCGCTGGCGGACGCCGGGGAAATCCTGGTCATGGACCAGGGCCGCATCGCCGCCCGGGGCAACCATGCGTTTCTTTTTGCCAACAACCCCTTTTACGCCAAAATTTATACCTACCAGACCACGGTGGGGGGAAGACAAGGATAGGCGGCCATGCGCTACGGCTTCGGATATTTTGAAGAGGATCACCTGGGCCAGGTGGCGGACCTCGGGCTGTGGCGGCGCATCGTCGCCTATTCCCGGCCGCACTGGGGCAAGGTGGCCGGCGCCATTGTCCTGTCCATGATCGTCATCGGCGCAAGTCTGGCGCTGCCCTACATGGTCCGCCTGGGCATCGACCGCTTTGTGGTCAACACCAGCCTGGAGAGTTCGGGCCGCATCAGCGGGCTCGGCCGGCTGGCCGCGCTGTTCATCGGCGTCATCCTGGCCGGCTTTGCCGCCAATTTCTATCAGGTGTTCATCCTGGAATGGACCGGCCAGACCATCATGCACCAGATGCGGCAGCAGCTTTTCGGCCACATGCTGGGCCTGGACCTGGCCTTTTTCAACAACAATCCCAGCGGCAAGCTGGTGACCCGGCTGACCAACGATATCCAGAACATGCACGAGATGTTCACCTCGGTCATTGTCACCCTGTTCAATGATTTCTTTCAGCTGGCCGGCATCCTGGGCATCCTCTTCTGGATGAACTGGCGGCTGGCCCTGATTCTGAGTTTGCTGCTGCCGCTGATCGTGGTCAGCATCAGTCTGGTTCAGCCGCCTGGCCCGGGACGCCTTCCGCGCCATCCGCACCCAGCTCGCCCGGATCAATGCCTTTCTGCAGGAATCCCTGTCCGGCATCTCGCATCATCCAGCTCTTTCTGCGGGAAAACGACACCCACAAAAAATTTGTCGAGCTGAGTAAGGCCTATCTTGATCAGAACCTGTACCAGATCAGGATCTTCGGCATCTTCATGCCGGCGGTGGAGGTGTTCAGCGCCCTGGCCACGGGCTGCATCATCTGGTACGGCGGCGGCGAGGTCATCCGCCAGCATATGACCCTGGGCGAGCTGGTGGCCTTTCTCTCCTACATGCGGCTGTTCTTCCAGCCGGTGCGCGAGCTTTCCCAGAAATACTCCATCGTCCAGTCCGCCATGGCCTCGGCGGAACGCATCTTCCAGCTGCTGGACACCCGGGGCACCCTGCCGTCCCCCGCGGAGGACAGGCAGCCGGACATCCGGGGCGCGGTGGATTTCCGCCAGGTGCGGTTCGGCTATGAGGCGGGCCAGCCCATCCTGCACGATCTCTCTTTTACCATCGCGCCGGGCCAGACCCTGGCCATTGTCGGCGCCACCGGCTCGGGCAAATCCACCATCGTCAATCTCCTGGAACGCTTCTATGACCCGGACGGCGGCGCGATCCTCGTCGACGGCCGGGACGTGCGTTCCTTCAACACCCGCTGGCTGCGGCAGCAGATCGGCCTGGTCATGCAGGATGTGTTCATCGTGCCCGGCACCATCAAGGACAATATCCTGCTGGACCGGGACATGGATGACGAGAAGCTGCAGGACATCATCGAACGGGCCCAGCTCAGCACTCTGATCCGCCGGCTGCCCGAGGGGCTGGCCACCATCATCGGCGAAGGCGGCATGGATCTCTCCGCCGGCCAGAAGCAGCTGCTGGCCTTTGCCCGGGTGCTGGCCCGGGATCCCCGCATCCTGATCCTGGACGAGGCCACCTCCAGCGTGGACTCGGAGACCGAGATGCTCATCGACCGGGCCATTGACTCCACCCTGGCCAACCGCACCAGCATCGTCATCGCCCACCGCCTGTCCACCATCAAACGGGCCGACCATATCCTGGTCATGGAGCAGGGCCGCATCGTCGAGGAGGGCAGCCATGACAATTTGATGGCCAGAGGCGGCATCTATCGCCGCCTGCAGGATCTGCAGCTCAGCGGCCAGAATGGCAATGGGGTGGGGGAGAGGGTGGAGTGAGAGAGGAGGGTGTCCTTGCTTCAGAAACATTTTTATCGTTTATTGAAAATGGTAGCACTAAGTGCTATAGTTTAATATGAGAAAATTAATGATCCTGAGCAACTACGCATCGCCATTGAAAATGGTGATTTTATTGAGGTGGCAAAATGAGAAAATCTATCGCGGATTCCATTACCAGTACCGTAAAAGATTTAAACAAAAGTGGTTTAGTGGATGAAATAACAATGAAAAATATTGAAAATCTCTGTCTGCCGGAAGTGAAGGAATATCCTCCTGACAAAATTATCGCACTGCGGAAAAAATTCAAATTAAGCCAGGCGGCTTTGGCTTGTATTTTCAATATCAGCCCTTCTACTGTGCAAAAATGGGAGCGGGGTAACAAAAAGCCAACAGGCGCATCGAAAAAATTGTTCGACATTATCGAAAGGAAAGGAATTGAAGCACTCATGTGAAGGGGACTAAACTGTTACTTGTGACGCTGCACCGTCACCATTGTGAAATGATCATCGCAGGTATGATCGTCTGCAAGGGATTCTTTGATGAAACTGGAAAAAACCTATTTCGGCTTCCATAAAAACGTCGTCGTTGCCGGGCTCGCCAGTTTCTTCATGGATGTGAGTTCCGAGATGATTTACCCATTGGTCCCGCTCTTCCTCGCCAACGTGCTGGGGGTGAACAAATCCATGATCGGCCTGATCGAAGGCATCGCCGAGGCGACCGCGAGTCTTGCTCAAGGTTTTCTCCGGCTGGTTCTCGGACCGGATCGGCAACCGCAAATGGCTTATGGCCGGGGGCTACGGCATCTCCACCTTGAGCAGACCGCTGATCGCCCAGGCAAGCGGTTGGCGGCTGATTCTTGCGTCACGCTTCGTGGACCGGCTGGGCAAGGGCATCCGCACGGCGCCGCGGGATGCCATTATCGCCGAGTCGGCGGAGAAGAGCCGGCTGGCCCGGGCCTTCAGTTTCCACCGGGCCATGGATACCATGGGGGCGGTGGCCGGGCCGGCCATTGCGCTCCTGCTCCTGCAGCTCTATAACAATAACTACCGGCTGGTCTTCTGGCTGTCCATGGCGCCGGGGGCGCTGGCCGTGCTTGTGATCATCCTTTTCATCAAGGAGAAAAAACGTGACGTGGTCTCTCATGCCGGACGGCCCCGGCTCACCTGGCGTCACTTCGACTGGAAGGTCAGGTTTTTTATTCTCATCGCCACCCTCTTTGCCCTGGGGAACTCCAGCGACGCCTTCCTCATTCTCCGGGCGCAGCAGACCGGTATCGCTTCCGCGCTGATACCGGCGGTCTATCTGACCTTCAACCTCGTCTACTCGCTTTCCGCCATTCCGGCCGGCATGGCGGCGGACCGCTTCGGCAGGAAACGGATCATTCTACTCGGCTTCCTGCTGTTCACCGGTCTCTATTACGGCTTTGGTTCCGTCGCGACACCGGGCGGCATCTGGCTGCTGTTTATTTTCTACGGCCTTTTCATGGGGCTCACGGAAGGAATCCAGAAGGCGTTTCTGGCCACCATCATCCCCCCGGAATTCAAGGCAACCGCCTTCGGCGTTTACGCCACCTTTGTCGGGCTCGCCACCTTTCCCGCGAGTCTCATCGCCGGCTGGCTCTGGGACCATGTTTCCCCGGCCGCCACCTTTTATTACGGCTCGGCCACGGCGGGGCTTTCTGCGCTGTTGTTCGCCGGGCTGATGCTGGCCATGGGGAAAACGGCCCCTGCGGCAAGATGAAGACCTTAAGTGAAGTGGGAAAACATTTCGGCATGAACAACTACAGCACGGTCAGCAGTGTGGTTGAGCGGGTGAAGTTGCGCACGAATGAAGACCGGATGGTACGGGAACATCTTGATGTGATAAGGGTAAAAGTGGTAAAAAGCCAAAGGCGGACTTGACCTGTTTTTTATGACCCCTTTTTGATTTAGATTAAGCCGTTGTAAAAAATTAATATGGCCAGAGAAATGCGCGGAACGGCACTCTTTTCAGTACCCCCTTGAGGGGTATAAGGAGCCGTAACGAAATTGAAAAAATGGCCATGTTATTTCGTAGCGGCTCCTAAGCATATTTATTCGGATGGCGGACACATGATGAAAATACTTCTGGTAATGATCGGCGGCAGCCTGGGAGCGCTCTCAAGGTACGGTGTGGGGCTCCTGGCCGTGAAACTCTTCGGCGGCAGGTTTCCGTGGGGCACACTCATTGTCAACCTCACAGGCTGTTTTCTTATCGGCCTTGCCTTTTCCCTGGCGGAAAGAGGCATCGGCATCATGACTCCCAATGCCCGCCTTTTTTTTGTGACCGGCTATCTGGGGGCGCTGACCACCTTTTCCACCTTTGCCCTGGAAACGGTCAATTCCGTGCGTGCCGAAACGCATCTTGTCACGTTCGCTAATTTTTTTGCCAATAACCTCATCGGCGCGGCCCTGGTTTTTCTCGGTTTGTGGCTGGGCCGGTTGAGATAGGGGGGCGGGTCATGCTGCAATACAAGCTCATCGAGATATTTACCAGCGAGGAAGCGCGGTGGCAGGGCAGGGCTCTCGCCGATGCCGTTGTGCAGTATATTCAATCCCTTAAAGCCGGGGCGCGCTGTCTGGTGACCCGGGGAGTGGCGGGATGCTACGAGAACGGAGAGATCACCACCGGCAGAATTGAAATTCTTTCCTACAACATGCCGGTGCGGATCACGATCATCGCGC
>CAVSQR010000021.1:0-15422 GCA_963729825.1 uncultured delta proteobacterium
GGAGCCAATACGATCTACTACAAATCCCGGGAACTCATGGATTTCATCGAGGTGTTGCGCCAGCTTGACCCCAACGGGCTGATCGTACTGTTCGGAGACCATCTGCCATTTCTGGGCAATAACTACGAGGCCTTTGTCGAATCAAAATTGCTCGCCGCAAATCGCAGTGAGTTCACGGACGACATGTTCGCCACCATGACCCAGACCCCCCTGATCATCATCGACGGCCAGGCCGGTCCGGTGCCGGTGGGTGATCTGCCGCTCTACCGGCTGCCGGATATACTGCTCGGCCTGCTGGGCGATGCAAGTCCTACGGCCATGAGCTTGACCCGCACCCCGCCCGATCTCAGCATCCGGCCGCTGCCCGGCATGCAGTACGTCCTCTCCGATGGAAATATTGCGGTATGCCGGGACCATATTGATGACTCGCCGCTGTGCAGAGGCGTAACGCACTGGCTGGATGCAGTGGAGAAACTGACCGAAGACCTTTACTCCGGCCGGCAATACCTCTTACAGCGAACCCCGCCCCCGGAAGACGGTTTGACTCTGTAACCCGCCAATTTGACTCAAGCTGCCGGAAAAAAAGTTTGTTTCAGCGAGACTCCCTCCGGCGTTCCCAGACCAGCCTCCCCTTTTTCAGTTCCGCCAGGGGATAAAAGGTACCGCGCCAGACAATGCCCTGCTGCAGAATAGTCGCCAGCACCGCCTTCCAGGTCATATAAAGTCTGATATACGGCGTCACGGGAAACCAGACGACGTGCCGGCAGGCAATGCCGCTGTAAAGCGCCGCTGCGGCAAACAGGATTGCCTGCAGGGCAATGATGGCGAAATTGACCAACCGCGCCGCACCATCAGTCGCAATCAGGGCCCAGGGCGGCCAGATGCTGAAGATGAGCTGCAGACAGGTGAGAACAACGAGCCGGGTAAAGCTGTAATCAAAGGCCGCATAGGTGTTTTTCCTGAGCCCGCTGATCATCTCCCTGAGCGAGCCATACCATTTCACGGCGATAAAATGATAGCCATACAGGCATTCCTGCCCAAAGCCATGCATTTTGAGGAGCATGCCAAGCATGATGTCATCCAGCGGGCACAGCCGGATGGCCTCATGGCCTCCTGCCTTATGGTAGGCGGCTGCCCGCACCAGGTTGAAGGCGCCGACGCCGATGAATTTAGCCGAGGCGGGATCTGCGGCCTTCCATGGCTGGAGATAGCTGATCAGACTGACCCCGAATTCGATCACCACCATCTGCAGCAGGCCGGACGGCAGAACGGCCCGAAATAACAGGGTGAGATGGTCGAGATGGCCGGCCCGCATCCGGGCCATCGCCCTCTTGAGAGTGGCAGGCTCCATCACCACGTCGGCATCGGTGAAAAGAAGATACTCGCCGCTGGCCCGGCCGGCACCCTGGTGCAGGGCGTGATTCTTGCCGAGCCATCCACGGGGCAGCTCGCTGACATGCAGGACCTTAAGCCGCGGATGCAGGGCGCTGATTTCCTCAAGGATGGCGCCGGTGGCATCGGTTGACCGGTCGTTGACCACGATGATCTCCAGCGGCCGGTAATCGAGAGCCAGCACCGACAGCAGGGCCTGACGGATATTTTTCTCCTCATTCAAGGCGGGAATGATAATGGACACAGCGGGCGGGCAGGCATCATCCAGGGGCGCACAATCGTCCAGCCACTTGATGCGTCTTGCCCCGAGAAACCCCTGGAGCCCGAAGAGGGCGGTGCCGATGAAGGTGGCAACAGCGAGCAGGAGCAGGAAATCCATCTTTTTTCAAAACCTGCAAGCAACGGAACCGGCAGAGATGCCATCCCGGCCGGACATTATGGGAGCGGAAAGAGCGTTTTTTCCGTTCGTGGCGGAAATATTTCGACTTTTCCCGATTTTTTTTGCATAGTGGAAGTTCATTGTTTCCTTAAACATCAAGCGTCACTGCCGTATAATTAAAAAAAACAGATGGAAAAACTTCTCGCCGCCATTCCCTGGGGGGTGCTTATCATCGCCTGCCTGACCCTCGGCCTTGCCCCCTTTCATCCGCCCCACATCTGGGAAAAACTGCAGATGCTGGTGAAAGGCCAACTGGTCCGGCCCATCGACTGGTTCGATTTCTTCCTGCACGGCACACCCTGGTTGCTGCTGGCGGCAAAGACGATATTTGCGCTCAAATCATCCTGACAGATGCTGCTGCTTCATGAGCCGCGGATCTCACCCCGGCGATGATTGTCATCAGTAACAAATCGTATCCGGATCAACAAGGAGAAGGGGCATGAACCCAAAACTGGACTTTATCTTTACCCGGCGCAGCATCCGCAGATATGAGGCGAAAGAGGTGCCCGAGGAGATCCTGACGGATCTGCTGGAAGCCGGCATGGCCGCGCCTTCGGCGGTAGCCAGGGACCCCTGGCATTTTATCGTGCTCCGCCGCCGGGAAAATCTGGACAGACTGGCAGACATTCTGCCCCACGGCAAGATGCTGCGCCAGGCAACCGCCGCCTTGGTGGTCTGCGGCGACATCAATCGGGCCCATGACCAAAAGGAATCCTACCTGCTGCAGGATCTCAGTGCCGCGGTGGAAAATATCCTGCTGGCCGCCAACGCGTCAGGTCTCGGCTCCTGCTGGCTCGGCGTCCATCCCCGGCAGGAACGGATGGAAGGGATAAAAAAGATGTTCGGTCTGCCGGAGGGCATCATTCCCATGTGCGCCATTGCCCTGGGTTGGCCGGCCGAAAGGCCTGAGGCCCGCACCCGTTTCAGGGAAGAATGCGTGCACCGGGAACAGTGGTAGTTCGCCGGAACTTCTCACTTTCGCTGCCCCTGACCAGCCACACCTTGGCCAGCTTTCCGGCCAGGGGCCGCTTATCCTTGCGAAACCACCCGACCGGAAGATATCCGGGAATCTGAAGTGTGGGCGATCACTGGCCCGGTCGTCCGTACTAAGCAATCTCCACCAGCTCGATGGCAAAGTTCAACTCTTCTCCGGCCAGCGGGGGATTGGCATCAAGAATGATGCTCTCGTCCGTTATGCTCGCCACCGAAACCATAACGGGTTCGCCGTTAGGACCGCTCAACTGCAGCTTTTGTCCCACCTCGGGATTTAACCCAGCCGGCACCTGATCCTTGGGGAAAGGCATCAGCAACTCCTCATTGCGGGGCCCATAGGCTTTATCCACCGGGATTTTCACATTTTTGCTTTCCCCCTGGCTCATGCCGATCACTGCCTCTTCGAAGCCGGGAATCACTTGACCGCCGCCGATGGTGAACCCCAAAGGATCGCGATTGGCCGAGGAATCGAAAACCGTGCCGTCATTGAGTTTACCGGTGTAGTGAATTTTAACCCTATCGCCTTTTTTTGCCTCTGCCATTTGCTTCTCCTTTGAGGGGTATCATTTTATATGAATTTTCCCGATATTTCTGAAAAGTTACAAAACTACGGCCGTTTCCAGCAAACGGCGGGGGAATATACCATAAAAAAATCAGAAAAGATACCTGGCAGGACGGGACATTGCGGAAAACATCTGAGCCAGCCGGTAAAACCGCAATAATTCCGGTCTGGTGGTGATGCGGTTTTTTTCAGGGGGCACCACCAGCAACGGCAGGCCGCTCCCCGCGGGGAGAAGAGACTCAGCGGGCCTACTTCAGCGCCGGGGCGAATGCGGATTATCGATTGACGGCGGTGTCCCCTTATTACCCGTAAAAAGACGTCCCAGCACGGCAAAGACCGTTTTGATACTGGCCCACAGTTTTGGCAGCAGCCAGATCATCAGAATGATAAGAATAAGCAGCACCACTAAAAAAATATAGGGATGAGCCAGGGCTGCCCAGACACCGACAATAACCGCCGCATCCTCGGCCAGGGAGGCCAGCCAGTTGCTGAATGGTTCCGGCGAGGTGTTGATCAGAACCCTGGAGCCGGCCTTGGTTGCGTGACTGCCGGCGGCCAGGGTGCCGCCAAGAATGGCGGCAGTCACCGTCATGGCGCTGTTGACTTCGCCCAGACTGGCTGCAGCCAGCATGGCCCCCGCCGGAATGCGGATAAAGGTATGGATGGAGTCCCAGCCGGTATCCACGCCGGGCATCTTGTCCGCCACAAACTCCACCGCAAACATGAGACCGGCTGCTCCGATAACCAGGGGATTGGTCAGAATCTGCAGATCCGGGGGCAGCGTCATGTTGCCGGTGGCGCCAAGCAGGCCCAGAGTGAGCAGCGTGGCATACAGATTGATCCCGCTTGCCCAGGCCGCGCCCATACTCAGCGAGATGGTATGTATAATCTGATTGACTTCATCCATTTCTTTTCTCCTGAAAGGCAACTGGCGAAAAAACACGCTTCTTCAAAGAAATACCCTCGCATCATATAATTTTCAGCCAAATAGGCAAGGGATAATTTTGCGGCCGATAGCGGATTCGGGCTCATTTTGATTCCATTGCGTCAATTTGCCACATTTCCGGATCTGTGATAATATATTACAAGTTACACTGAAGGGTAACGCCCCCAATATTTCCAGAACCTCTTGACACTATCCCGGCGGAGAATCTCATGGTGACAGTATCCCAGAAAAGCAAAGCTCCCAAGGTGACAGATGCCATTTTCATGATAAATGCCAATTGGGAACTCATCTCGTTCAACAAGGCAGCGGAGGATCTTTTCGGTCTCAAATCCGAAAATATACTTGGCAGGAACTGCCATGAAATCTTTGGCAATGACCAGCGTTTTGCCGAGCTTTTTTCATCCCTCTGCCCCTCCATTTCCGCAGGAAAAATAGTTACCGATTTCAACCTGGTCATTGAAAACACCACCACGAACAAGCTGACTGCCGTGCTGGCCACCGCCGTTCCGATTCCCAACACGGAAGGCTCTCCTTCAGGCGCTGTTGTCATCTTTCAGGATGCATCGTCAAGCTACATGTGCAACAGAATGATTTTAGACAGTATCGCTGACGGGGTCTTTACCGTTGACCGCAACTGGAAGATTACATCTTTTAATGCTGCTGCCGAGAACATCACCGGCTGGAAAAGAGAGGATGCCATCGGCAAATTCTGCGGCGATGTCTTCCATTCCAGCATCTGCGGCAAAAGCTGCGCCATCGCCCAGAGTCTTTATAGCGGCAAACCCGTGCCGAACCGCTCAATCACCATCGGCAATATCGATGGCAGCAGGGTTCCCGTCAGCATCTGCGCTTCGCCTCTCACCGACCATGAGGGCAACATTATCGGCGGGGTCGAGACCTTCCGTGATCTTTCCGCCATCTCCATGCTCCAGAAACAGCTGAACAAAAGCTACACCTTTGACGAGATCATCAGCAAAAGCGCGCTGATGCAACGAATTTTCAGCATTCTTCCGGAAATTTCCCGCAGTCCGAGCACCGTGCTTATTCTCGGGGAGAGCGGAACAGGCAAGGAACTGGTAGCCAGGGCCATCTATCATGCCAGCACGCGCAACGACAAACCCTTTGTTGCCGTCAACTGCGGCGCCCTGCCTGAAACCCTGCTGGAATCAGAGCTGTTCGGTTACAAGGCCGGGGCCTTTACCGATGCCAAACAGGACAAACAAGGCCGATTTGCCGCCGCGGAAAAAGGCACCCTCTTCCTGGACGAAATAGGAGATATTCCCCAGTCACTGCAGGTTAAACTGCTCCGGGTTCTGCAGAATAAGGTATACGAACCGCTTGGCTCCAATGTCCCGCTTAAGGCGGATGTCCGCATCATCACCGCAACCAACCGGGACCTGCAGGAACTTGTCAACAAAGGGCAGTTCCGTGAAGATCTTTTTTACCGCCTCAACGTGGTCAAAATCCACCTCCCGCCCCTGCGGGAACGCATGGAGGATGTGCCCATCTTGATCGACCACTTCATTAAACAATACAGCGCTCAACAGGGAAAAGATATTGTCGGAATTTCCAGCGGGGCATTAAATCTCCTCATGCGCTACAACTATCCGGGCAACATCAGGGAACTGGAAAATATTATTGAATATGCCTTTATTCTCTGCGAGGGCGGCTTCATTCAACCGGAACATCTGCCGGAACCATTTGCCGTGCCTGCCATCAAAACAGGCGCAGACAGTGAGAAGGGATCAGCAAAACAGGGACTGCAATCGCTCGAAGAAATTGAAAAACAAGCCATTTATATGGCCCTGGAAAGAAACAGCTGGAAACGAATGGCAACCTGCCGTGAACTGGGTATTTCCAAAGACACGCTGCGCCGGAAAATCGACCGCTATAAGCTGGAAAGCGAGTTTTCCAAACAACTGGATGAATTACCTGAAGAACAGCCATATGCCCACCTGAACGGAAGTCCTCAGGAAACAGCAAAATTCTAGAGCGAAGAGAATCAAATGCCACCGCACTCTCTTGCTCCATTCAGCAGCCCCGCCGCAAACCGGAATCCCTTTCTCACCGCCAATGGTGTGACAAGCTGGTAATGCAATCATAAATGCCACTGAAATATACAAAAGAATATCCTTTTGCAAGATTATGCTCCGCATGGGCAGGAAAAGCGAAAAGCTTATTTGTCCGGCAACCTGCGGGACAACGGCAACCTGGATGTTTAAATTCATCCGGTTGATCTTCATGGGTTATCAGCTTTGATTATTGTCACCAGGGGGCTTGACAATGGGTATTCGTAAAAAAGTTCTGCTCAGCATCGGCTTGGTCTCTCTGGCTCTGACTGCGATCTTCTATTATCTTTTTCAAAATGTCATTCTCAACAATTTCGACATAATAGAAGGGCGTTTTGTGCACGACAACATTTCCCGGGTCAAAGCCATCATCGAGGACCAGACCAAGTCACTTGACACCCTCACCCATGACTGGGCCAGCTGGGATGACACCTACGGTTTCATTGTTGACCTTAACAAGGATTATGAGGAAACGAATATTGTCGAGGAAACATTCCTTTCAAGTGCAAAAATTAATTATCTTCTCTACTTCGACACTGAGGGCAAGCTCGTCCACGGCACCTTCTATGATCCTGAACAAAAGGCCCTGGTTCCTGTTCCAGCCAATCTCCTTTCGCAACTTGCCGGCAACAAACAGCTTTTCCACCATCCAACCAATGACAGTCATTTCACCGGACTCATCAAGATTTCCGACGCTATCCTGCTCATTTCCGCGCGGCCCATCTTGAAAAGTGACGGAGAAGGTCCGAACCGGGGTACGCTGATCATGATGCGCGTTCTTGATGAGGCGCGCATCAGACGATAAAAGAGATAACCAAGATGGATTTTTCCGTGCATATCATCAATACCCCTCTGCCTCATCCCGACTCTTTTGTGATTCTCGACACCATGCTGGCCAACCCCGACAATTTCATCATCAAACCCCTGAACGACGATTACATAGCCGGCTACGGCGTCATAAAGGATATCTTCGGCCAGCCCCTTCTTCTTCTTCGCCTGACGGTATCAAGGACCATTCATATTCAGGGCCATCGAACACTGACTTATCTTCTCTGGGCAACAATTATCACCAGCCTTACCTTTTCTTTTCTCGTCTTCATTATCCTTGACAGACTGGTGCTCAACAGATTGGCCGGATTAAACAGCGATGTTCTGAAGATCAGCAAATCAGCCCATCCGGCTAACCGTGTTCAAGTATCTGGCTCTGACGAATTCGCCAGTCTATCCAACTCGATCAATACCATGCTGGACGCCATTGACAAAAATCAGCTTGAACAGAAGGAAAAAGAGGTACGCCTGCGCACCATAGCCGAATTTACCCGTTCCGGACTCTTTATCACCCAGGGTCCCAAACTGATCTATGTCAATTCCGTCATGGAACTTATTACGGGATACACTTCCGAAGAGCTTTTCAGCATGAACTGGTGGGACATCTTTCACCAGGATTACCGGGGATATCTGCGCTCTAAAATCATGGAGACCCAGAAAGTCGGATCGCCCCCGGAGCAGTATGAAGTGATGATCATCAAAAAAACAGGGGAAGAGGGGTGGCTTGATTTGCGGATCAAGCATGTTACCTTCCAGGGCAACCCGGCAAGTTTTGGTGTCTGTACGGATCTGTAAATCCCGCCTTTTCATCATTTCTTTCTTAAAAACGTAATCTTTATTATTCAATAAAAACAAATTTGCGATCCCGCCCAAAAAAAATATATGATATCTTGAGGGGAAGGGATTGCCATCATATTATTCTGGCAAGCATTTTGCATTTATACCATTTACCATGATAGACTCCTCGTCGAGGATGCCAGTTGTGATAAAAATTCCGCTTCCAATGACTCCGCCATTTCAACAATGCACCCATGAGAAAAGGCTGGCCACAATGCCTGACACCGATACAACCCAAAAAGAGCTTCTCGACGAAATAACCAGGCTGAAATCGCGCATTGCGCAGTTGGAGCAGAAAACACCCGCGGATCAGGATGATCAGGCCGACTGGCCGAGAAAATATCGTTTCTTTGAATCCTTTATCAACGAGCTGGTTGAACCCCTGATTGTCATTGATACGAATTATAAGGTCAAATACGCCAATAAAGCCGCCTATCAAATCTCCGGCGAGTCATTTTTCGACAAGGAAGAGGGTATTCCCTGTCATAAGCTTCTTTTCAACTCTGACCGAAAATGCGCAGAGAGGGGCCAAAACTGCCTGCTGCAGAAAGTTATCCAGGATGGCCGGCACGCCACCATCGATTACACCATTCCGCTGGCAAACGGTGAAGAAATTATCTTCGAGATTCTCGGCTCGCCCATCTGTGGGCCTGACGGAAACCTGGTCGGCATTGTTTCAACCATCCGGGATGTGACCCAGCAACGATATGAACAGAAAATGCTGGAAAACGACCATGATTTTCTTGAGATGCGAGTCCAGGAAAAAATGAGTGAACTGATCGACCTGAACCAGGCTCTGCGTCAGGAGATTAAACAGCGCCAGGAAACAGAACAGAAACTGCGCTGGGCCAAGGAACAGGCGGAACTGCTCTACCAGCTCTCGCCCTGTGCCATTTTTACTGTTGATTCAGATCGTTATGTCACCTCATGGAACAAGAAGACTGAGGAGATCACCGGCTACTCCCATGATGATATCAAGGGCAGGAAATGCTTCATCTTCTGCTCGCAGCCGTGCATGCTGCTCTCTGACGAGATAGAAAAGCCCATCATAAGACATGAATGCACCTTGCGCACCAAGGATGGCCGCAAACTCTACATATTGAAAAGTTCTGACTTCCTGCGCGACCCCAACGGCAAAGTCATCGGCGGCATCGAATCCTTTGAAGACATCACCCAGCTCAAACAAATGGATATGATGCTGCGCACCGAGCGAGATAAAATCCAGGGAATGATTGCGGCGACCAAACAGGGACTGCATATTCTTAACTCAAACTATGAAATCGAGTTTCAGAATGATGTCCTGAAAAATATTTTCGGGGACCAGATCGGCGCGAAATGCTATCACGTTTACAAACAACGCGATGAGCCCTGCCCCAACTGCCGCATGCATAATGTTATCAAAAACAACCAGATAGAGCATGCCGAGGACATCACCTTCCAGGGCCGACATTACAGCCAGAGTTACGCCCCTTTCAAGGACACGGACGGGCAGACAAAATGTCTGGTGCTCCTGCGCGATATCACCGTAGAAAAGGCAAACAGGGTGAAAACTCTCCGCACAGCCCAGCTTGCTTCCATCGGAGAGCTTGCCGCCGGCGTTGCCCATGAAATCAACAATCCCATCAACGGGATCATTAATTATGCCCAGCTCATCATGGATGATACGGTGCCCACCGACCCGAGAAATATTCTGCTGGCCCGCCTGATCAGTGAAGGGGAACGGGTAGCGGATATTGTCAGTAAATTGCTCGCCTTTGCCCGGCAAAGAGAAGATGAAAAGGAAGCTTACGGAAAAATTGACATCAAAAATGTCCTGGAGGATTCCTTCTCCCTGTTTGAACATCAATTCCTCAAGGATGGCATCATTACCCGCATCCATTTCCCGGAAGGCATTCCCGGACTGCGTGTACACCCCCACCAGCTCCAGCAGGTCTTTGTCAACCTGCTCAGTAATGCCCGGCATGCCTTGAATGGCCGGTACAAAGGGGCAAACCCCAACAAAATTCTTGAAATCAAAACCTCCCAGGTGCAGACAGAGAAAGGCAGCCTGGTGAAAATTGCCTTTACTGATCATGGAACCGGCATTGACAAGGAAATAATCAATATGGTTTTCAATCCCTTTTTCTCCACCAAAAAACCAGGGGAAGGGACGGGTTTGGGACTCAGCATCAGTCAGAGCATCATACAGAGTTTTCAGGGCCAGATTTTGCTGGAAAGTGAGGCTGGGGAGTATACCCGGGTTACCATTGAACTCCCGGTCCAGATGGAATGATTATTGCCAAGCCAAGTAACAAGAGGACAAAAAAATGCAACCCCCCTCAGTGAACAATGACGATAAAACGTTTTCCAGGACGGATGAGAATGCCTTCTGGGTTTCCCTGAACAAACAGTACCAATTTCTCTCATCCATAATTGATGAAGTTGTGGATCCCATCATAGTCATCGGCACTGACTTCAGAGTAAAATTTGCCAACCGGGCGGCCTGCAACTTTGCCAGGGACAACGCCTGTATTCACGCAACTGAACCCTTCTGTTACAAACTGATTTTTGACTCGGACATTCCCTGTAATAAAGCAGGTAGAGACTGTCCGCTGATCATGGTCCTCGAGAGCGACTCAACGGCCATCATAGAAATTGAACACATCCGGGCCAATGGCATCAAACGGTTTTTCGAAGTACAGGCTTCGCCGCTCACTAACAAGGATGGTGAGCTCCTGGGAGTTGTTGAATCATTCCGTGATGTCACGGAGAGAAACAAATATGCGGACATGCTGGAGAAAGGTCACGAGGAACTGGAACAGCGTGTTTTTGAGCGGACGGAAGAGTTGTTGAAAAGCAACGAAATTCTTGCCGAGCAGATTACCCGTCGCCAGCAGATTGAAAGAATTCTCCGGGGCGAAAGGGACAAATTCCACTGTATGCTGATGGCCATGAAGCAGGGAATGCACATCCTCAACGCCGACTACACAATAGAGTTTCAAAATGATGTGGTTCTTTCCCTGCTTGGCGATGCAATCGGCCGCCATTGCTATGATGTTTACAAACAGCGTTCCCAGCCCTGTGATCCGTGCATGATGGCTGAAGCCATCAAAACCGGCCAGGTGCAACGGGCGGAGGAGCTGATGAGCAATAGACGTTATTTCAGCCAGAGCTACTCCCCTTTTAAAGACATTGACGGCAAGACGAAGTGCCTTATCCTGCTCAACGATATAACCGAAGAAAAGGCTTATGCGGCCAAAAAAATCCGGACCAGTCAACTCGCCTCCATCGGTGAGCTGGCAGCCGGAGTAGCTCACGAAATAAACAATCCCATCAATGGCATCATAAATTATGCCCAGATTCTTCTGGACGACATTGGGGCCCAGGCGCCAATCTCTCCAATTCTTAAACGCGTGATCAGTGAGGGCGAGAGAATTGCCGATATCGTCAGCAAACTCCTTTCCTTTGCCCGCCAGGGTGATGATGACAGCCGGGCATTTACGGAAACCAATGTTCCGGAGGTTTTGGAAAATTCGCTTGCCCTGGTGCGACATCAGTTGATAAAAGACGGCATAATTATTGCTGTGCTTACCCAACCAGATGTTCCCAATGTTTGGGTGCATCCTCAACAGCTTGAACAGGTCTTTATCAACTTGCTCAGCAATGCGCGATATGCATTAAACGAAAAATTCAAAGGAAAGGACAAAAATAAACGGCTCGATCTGCAAATCAGCACTTTTGAAGCAGGGAAGACCTATGTCCGGACTTCGATCAAAGATTACGGCGTTGGCATTCCTGCCGGGATCATCGACTTTGTCTGCAATACCTTTTTCTCCACCAAGAGATCAGGAGAGGGAACCGGGCTGGGGCTCAGTATCAGCCAGGGGTTGGTAAAAAAATTCAACGGATTTTTACATATCGAAAGCGAACCTGGGCAGTATACCAACATCACGGTAGATCTGCCCGCTCACACAGGTGGTCAGCATGATGGACAGCATTGACAGAATCGGTATGGAAGAAGTGACGAAAAAAAACAGCGCCATCTTAATTGTTGATGATGAAGAAAGTCTACGCCTAACCTTCAAGATGTTTCTCAGCAGAGAGGGTTACGGTCCGGTATCTGTTGCCACTTCCTATGATGAGGCCCTGGACCTGATTGAAAAACAGCAGTTCGATCTTATCATCAGCGATATTGTCATGGAAGGTTCTTCAGGCATTGATCTGCTGCGCCGCGTAAAGGAAATCGGCAGGAAATGCCCGGTGGTCATGGTCACGGGCTATCCGAACATCAATTCAGCGGCCGAGGCGGTTCGTTTAGGCGCCTTCGACTACCTGGCCAAGCCAGTGAAAAAAGACAATCTCCTGCGGACGGCACGCATGGCCCTCCAGCAGTTTGCCCTGCACAAGGAAAATGAGCAGCTTATTCTGGAAAAAGAGAGATACCAGCAGTATCTGGAAACCGTTTTCCGTAGTATCAAAGACCTCGTGGTCACTGTTGATGCGGAAATGATGATCATCGACATGAACAAAGAGGCCCGTAAGTGGCTGGAGAAACTCAACCCTGGCACAGAGCCCAAGGGAAGAGTTGATGAACTGCCGTTTTTTGCTGAAATTTTCGGTTTTGACGCCCAGACAGTGCTCAAAAATGAACTTGAAGTTCCTGAACACCGGATGGAATTTGAATTTGAAGGGCATGATGTCACTATTTTCAGAGTGAGCGCAGCACCCCTGCTCACCTCGGACGGCCATTTTCTCGGGGTGGTACTGGTTGCCCGTGACGTAAGCCGTCTCGAGGCGCTTGAGCAACGCGAGAAGCGAAACGGCCTGCACAGATTGATCGGCAGCAGCAGGGCCATGCAGACTGTCTATACCCTTGTAGAAAATGTGGGCAAGGTTGACACCACCGTGTTGATTACAGGAGAAAGCGGCACAGGCAAGGAACTTGTGGCGGAAGCTCTCCATGCCGAAAGCCATAGAAGAGACATGCCGCTCATTAAGGTAGATTGTACGGCAATACCGGAAAACCTGCTGGAAAGCGAACTGTTTGGTCACAAGAAAGGGTCTTTTACCGGGGCGGATCGAGACCGCAAAGGACGTATCCTATCGGCGGACGGCGGCACCCTTTTTCTTGATGAAATCGGGGATATTTCGTCCATGATGCAGTTGCGCCTGCTGCGTTTTCTGCAGGAACGCACCTTTTATCCCGTTGGCGAAGACCAGCCCATGAAGGTTGATGTCAGGGTTATTGCGGCAACCAACGCTGACCTGAAGTCCCAGGTCATGTCAGGGAAATTCCGGGAGGATCTTTATTATCGGCTTAAAGTTGTCGATATTATCCTTCCCCCCTTGCGTGAACGCTATGACGACATTCCTCTTTTGGTTAAAAAATTCATCGATCGTTTCAGTAAAAGACTGGACAAGCCGATTAATGGTATCTCAGACCAGGCATTGGGACAGCTTGTCAAACACAAATGGCCTGGCAATGTAAGAGAACTGGAACATATTATCGAACGCGCCTGCGTTCTCTGCTCCGGGGCAACTATCACTCTGTCTAATCTGCCCCTTGAGCTCCAGAATCAGGAGAGTGCGGAAATAGCTGAAATCGACGCCTTGTCCAGTTTACATGCCAAAGACGCTGAATGGTCAGACAACGAAGGAGAACGTATTTTAAATACATTGCGCCTGACTTACGGCAACAAAGCCCAGGCAGCCCGCATTCTCGGCATTGACCGCAGCACCTTGTACAGAAAAATAAGGCAGTTTGACATCGATCTTTCACAGCTCGAACTGAGTGCTTAAATCACCGGGGTAACCACCGCAAAAACAGCGGTGGTTACCCAAATACAAAACACTTTCGCCACATTTTCCAACTGATTTCCCTACAACAGTTGCGCAATAAAATTTCTTCGCACCAACCCATCAGCGACACGACAGTGTTGCCTTCTTCTGCATCACAGAATATGGCATACCTCTCATAAGGTGTCGAATATCTCATCGCAGTTTTTTTCGCTTCCCCCCTATCTATTCAAAATATCTGCACAAAATTTATAATAAACACCGATTTTCGCGTAAGCTATAACCGACACAGCCGCTAACATTACCATTGCCATGTCAACTGAACCGCAAGGTCAATTTTGCCCCATCGAGCCAGGGAAGCTCCTGGGGCAGATTCTGCCAGGCGACGGCGCGCAGAATAGGGTTATGGGCGCGCTTCGCGAAGTGAACGATGAGATCATTCCCGCGTACCGCAATGTCTCCCTTGCCCCGGACAAACTGCCGGAATATTTTCGGGGCGTCGCAATCCTCAAAACCCCGGAGTTGCTGGGCCAGCCGGCTGTAAATGGTGTCCGCGACCATGGTCATCACCACGTCGAAATGAACCTTGACGAGAATCGGCGAAGCAAGGGCATTGAGGTGGAAAAACTTGACGGCTTCGGCAATGCCGTTTTCCACCCGCCAGCGGCGGGCATAGTTGCCGACGATCAGCTCCGCCGGGGCGTCAAAGTCGTTGGTGATGAGAAAGGCCGGCTTTTCCCGGCCGTTGCCGCGCACGACGATCTGCCGCAGCTCGCCGTCGTAGCCGCGCAGCTCCACCCTGGACTCATGAACCATCGGCTGGGGGTACCTGCGCTTCTCATGGGGAATGGTGATGCGTTTCCAAGGCGCGAGCCTTTCCACTTCCTCCACCAGCTTGTGGCCCCGCCGCCGCAAGGTGATGAAGGTGATCTGCTGCCGGTTAAGCTCAGAGAGGTTCTCGTAGGTGGTCAGCTTGGAGTCAAAAATAAAGGTGGATCGCATCGCTGTAGGCATCTGCCGCCAGAAGGAAAGATCCCAATGCTCGGGGTAATAATAAATTCCGGTGGTTACCAACTCCTTTTCGGGGAAAAACCGGTTAATATCCTGCGATTGGGCATTCATCTGGTAACAATCAGTATCAGGACGCATAGTGTTGAACGTAATTCTCATCATTTTTAATCAGTTTTTGATAATTCTGCCTTCATTGAGGTTAAGCGCACTTCTAAAAACCTCTTTTTTATAACTCACCCCAACCCCTGTCCGAACGGAGTCATCCGGGCGGGCTCTCTAGTAAGGCAGAGAGGGGGCTAAATGGAGTTTTTAGAGGTGCCCTTAATTAATCACCAGCTTTTTCAACAAAGTATTTTGAGTGTTTGAAAACCTGACCATGTAAATACCCGGTTTTAGATTTACATCTAATTGGGTACGTTGCTTATCAAACACGGCTTGTTCTAAAACTGTTTGCCCGTTTATTTCAATAAACTGTATGGTTGTTATTCCTTTGAGCCCACCTAAATCAACGGTTAGCTGTTTTCCGTTCAAAGGATTGGGGTATATGGCAATATCGTCAGGCTTTATGGG
>CAVSQR010000022.1:0-11776 GCA_963729825.1 uncultured delta proteobacterium
GCCGGCCAGGGTGTGGGCAATGGAGGCGAGAAATTCCTCTTCCTTGGCGTCCCGTTTGTGCCCTGCCGGTAAGAAGATGCAGATCAGCCCGATGGTCTGGTTGTCCAGCAGGATCGGCACGGCGTAGTGGCCGTGGGGCTGCATGTTTTCATAGCGCAGGGTGTGGCGTTCATCATCATGGTCGGCAAATTGTATCTCCCCGGTGGGACGCGGCCAGACCGCACAGGCATTGGCCGAAGGGAATCGTGGCGCAATGGGCGGGCAGCTGTTCCGGCAGACCGGTGCCAGCTTTGAGAACCAGGACCTTCGGGGCATCCTCAACCAGGTAGATAAAGGCCTTTCCCTGGTGGGAAAGCCAGCGGAGAGAGAGGATTTTGTCAATGGTGATGGCAAACAGCTCATCTAAGGAAATATCCTGCAGGGAGAGTTTGAGAAGAGAGTTGATGATCGTCTGGATTTCGTAGTTGCGTTTGATTTCCTCCTCGCCCCGTTGCCGTTCAATAACTTCAAGGGCCAATTCCCTGTTGGCATTTTCCAGCTCGAGGATTTTCAGACGGAGTTCGGGATAGTAGCTTTTTCTGATGGATTTTTCGCCCAGGCCGATAATTTTTTCCCGCATCATCGTCCATTTTTCTTCATCATCAGAGGGCCTCGGCATAGATTACCTCGATATCCCGTTTATTAAAACGTCTTGGATTGGTGACCAGACACGGGTCGCGCATGGCTTTTTCGGCCAGCTCCGGTATATCGGTGAGGTGAATGCCTCTTTCCCGCAGTGTTTTGTCAATGCCTGAGGCCAGTTTCAGTCCGGCGATTTCTTTCAGAATCGCCGCCCTTTTGTCTTTTGCCGCCATGCCCCGCATATCAATGCCCAGGGCCTCGCCGACCTTCAGGTAACGTTCCTCCGAGCTTTGGTAATTAAAGGAGATGACATGATCAAGCAGGATCGCATTGCATTCGCCATGGGGCCGGTCCAGAAAACCGCCGAGACTGTGGGCCATGGCATGCACCGCGCCAAGGCTGGCATTGGAAAAGGCCAGCCCGGCCTCAAGACTCGCCTGCATGATTCTGCTGCGTAGTTCCAGGTCTGCGGGGTTGGCGATGGCGCCCAGGAGATTGGCGCGGATCAGGCGGATGGCCTCCAGGGCATGCAGGTCGAGCAGTGCAGAGTGGGCGCTGGAGACGAAGGCCTCGATGGCATGCACCATGGCGTCAATGCCGGTGCAGGCGGTGAGATAGGCATCCATGGTCACGGTGGTGGCCGGATCAATCAGCGCCACATCCGGCACCACGGTCTTGCTGATGATGGCGATCTTCACCCGTTCCTGCAGGTCGGTGATAATGGCAAACTGCGACACATCGGCCGAAGAGCCTGCGGTGGTGGGGATGCAGATCAGCGGCGGGCCGGGCACGGTGACATTGTCGATCCCGGCAAATTGCAGGATATGCCTGCGGTTCATGCTGACAATGCCGATGCCTTTGGCGCAGTCAATGGTGCTGCCGCCGCCCACGGCAACAATGACGTCACAGCCGTGGCTGCGATAGAATTCGGCCCCGGCCATCACCTCTTCGGCCCGGGGATTAGGGGAGACCGCGGAGAAGACCACACTGTCGATCCCCGCGGCAGCAAGGACGTCCTTGACTTTGCCGCACCAGCCTGCGGCAATGACCCCCGGGTCGGTGACGATCAGCACCTTCTCGGCCCCGAAATTGATGGCATAGCGACCGGCGAGATTCAGGGAGCCGCAGCCGAAAACGAATTCCGGGGCGACGAATTTTCTCAGTTCCTGCATAGTTAGTCCTTGGGGCAAGAAAATGGGTTATCAAAAACCGGTTTGGACATCGATACCACGGGGTCGTATTCCGGTGGCATAGTATTATGATGCGATCTGCGGCAAAAAAAAGTCAAGGCGAAAGCGGCCAAGAACAGCATGGCCGCCGGGGATTATTTTTGCTTCCGGCAGGCAGGCCAAGGCTTGCGATGCCATTTTTCAGGACCGGTACACCCCTGTTGCCCACCGCTGTTTTCGTATTGCCGGCTTCCAGCACTTGCTATGAAATGGTAGAACAGGATATAAGATAGATTCGGTAGTCATCGATTTATCTTGAATCGTTTTCCTGGCTGAGTGGATTAATTTGCATGTTCAGACAACCTGATCTCGACACTGCAAGAACTCGGCATAACCTGTTGAAATGACGTTAGGCCAACAGGAGTTCTGATGTTATACTTCTTTGAATCGCACCTGGCGGTGATTATCGGCGTCCTGCTCGCCGTGGCGGCCATTGGCCATATGCTCCAGCAGCGGCGCGCCCCGTCCAGCGCCCTTTCCTGGCTGCTGGCCATGATTCTGCTGCCCTATGTGGGCATTCCCCTGTATATCATGCTCGGCGGCAGAAAGATGGCGCGGATCGCCCGCCGGAAAATGGCGGTGCAGCTCAATGAGGACCATATCCTGCCCCTGTCCCAGGCCTCGCCTGTGGACCGCGCCCTGCGTTCCCATAATGTGCCGGCCGCCATGATCGGCAACCGGGTCAAATTTTGCCGCTCCGGCCCGGAGGCCCATCATTGCCTGGTGCAATTGATCGACCAGGCCAGGGAAAGTCTCTATATCTCCACCTATGTTTTTGCAGGCGACGCAACCGGGCGGGACATTATCGGGCGGCTGATCCGCAAGGCCGGGCAGGGGGTGACGGTGCGGCTGCTGCTGGACGGGGTCGGTTCGCTGAAAACCGGGTCGGCGTTTTTCCAGCCCCTGGCCCGGGCCGGCGGGAGATTTGCCTATTTCATGCCGGTATTTCATCATCCCCTGCGGGGCCGGACCAATCTGCGCAATCATCGAAAAATCGCCCTGGCGGACGAGCGGCTGCTCATGGCCGGCGGTACCAATATTGCCGATGAGTACCTGAACCCTGACCCGCATTCACCAAACTGGCAGGACATCTCCTTTGCCATTGAAGGTCCGGCGGTCCGGCCCTTTGTCGAGCTCTTTCGCTCCGACTGGGCCTTTGCCGGGGGTGAGGAGCTGCCCATTAAGGATTTCCCCGCAACCCTTGCTGCCGATGCCGGGCAACAGGGCATCCTGCAGGTGGTGCCTTCAGGTCCGGATTGCCGCCATGACGGGCTGTACGAGGCGATTCTCTCCGCGGTCTTTACGGCCCAGAGAGCGGCTGTGGATCGTCACCCCCTACTTTGTGCCGGATGATGCCCTGACCCAGGGCCTGGCCATTGCCGCCCGGCGGGGGGTTGATGTGCGGATCGTCATCCCGGAGAAATCAAATCATCACCTGGCTGATCTGGTGCGGGGCATTTATCTGCGCAATATTGAAGAGGCGGGCGCCACCATTAAGCTCTATCCCGGCGGCATGGTGCATGCCAAGGTCATGGTGATGGATGACAAATTGGCCATGATCGGCTCGGCCAACATGGACCTGCGCAGTCTGTTTCTCAACTATGAGGTGGCGGTTATCGTCTACAGTCCCGCTGAAATCAGGGAACTGGCCTCATATATCGACAATCTGGCCGCAAGGGCCGTCAGGGGCTATCCGCCGGCCGGCATGCTCAGAAGGCTGCATGAAGGAATGGCCCAGATTGTCGCACCGCTGGTCTGATGTGAAATTGTGCTCGACATTTTTGCTTCACTTTGTGCATCATAATAAGAAGATAATTTTTAATAATATGTGATTTTCGCGTAAAGGACAGATCCATGTATAATGTTTCTCAGGAGCAGTTGGAAACGATAGATGTTGTTCTCAAGGATGATCTTCTTTCGATAGGGGTGCACTGTGCAATTATCATCGATGTGGCGGGCAACACCATTGCCCAGCTGGATAATGGCCGCTGCTCTTTTGATGTGGTTTCCTTTGCAGCATTGGCGGCGGGGAATTTCGCGGCGGTGGATGCCATGGCCAAACTGGTGGGGGAACAGCAGTTTTCCCTGCATTTCCACCGGGGAGAAAATGAGAGTATCCATTTCAGTAAGGTCAACGAGGATATTCTGCTCATCTGTATTTTCGGCCAGGATGTTTCCCTGGGCTTTCTGCGGTTGAAGACAACAGAGGTCATCGATAAGATAAGATTAATCTGGGGCAGATGATTGCGTGAGAGGTAACCTGTGGGATTTATCAATGTAAAGAAAAAAGAAGTACAGATTAAAATCGTCTATTACGGGCCCGGCCGGGGCGGCAAGACCACTAATCTTGATTACATCAACAAAAAATACAAGCAGCGCATCAAAACCGAAATGGTGAGTATCAAAACCCACGGCGACCGGACCCTCTTTTTTGACTTTCTGCCGGTGGATATCGGCAAGATTCACGGTTTTGACATCAAGATCCAGCTCTATACCGTGCCGGGCCAGGTCAAGTATAACGCCACCCGCAAACTGGTGCTCAAGGGGGTGGACGGCATTGTTTTTGTGGCTGATCTGCAGAAGGAGCGCAGGGACAGCAACCTCAAATCCCTGGAACAGATGAAGGAAAATCTGCTCACGCATAATAAGGATGTCTTTAAGATTCCGCTTGTGCTGCAATACAATAAGATTGACCTGAAAAACCAGGGGATTCCTCTGCTTACCGTTGAAGAGATGGAACAGGACCTGAATCAGGAACTGAAGGTCCCCTATTTTGTGGGGAGCGCCTTGAGTGGAGATAATGTCGTGGAAACCCTGAAAAAGATTATCTCCATGACGCTCATCTCTTTCCGCAAAGAACTGCAATAGGAGTTTATTCATGAGCACTGGCGCAGAGAAGATAAAGGAGCTGAAAGCTGCCATTCTGGCAATTGACTGGGAGATAACCGATGAGGTCATGGACAACCTGACCCGGTCAATCGAGCCGTTGAAGGTGCAATGGGCCGGGAAAAAACCGCTGCTCGTCTGTCTGCAGGTCATCGGCACCCTGGGGCAGTATATCAAGAAGGCCAGGGAAAAAGCCCATCCGGAGGCGATCAAGCTGCTGCCTGACGTATTTGCCACCCTGGAAACGGTGATCACCGATGGGGAGCATGGATGATGGCCGCAAGATTGCCCTGGTGCGCGGCGCAGTGGATAAATATAACAAATTGAAGATCCAGCTGGCAAAACCGCGTAAACAGCCGGTGCGGGAAAGCCCGGCGGGAAAACCGGGAGGCGAAGCCCAGCCTGCCGCCGGCCGGGGAGGGAGCACCATCAGGGATCTGTTGGAACAGAAGGAAGACCAGGCGGTTGACGGGGCGTTTAATACCATCTTTCAGGAAATGGTTGCCGATGACCGGGCCGAGGCCAAGGCCGCGCGCCGCCGCCGGCCATGCCCTCAGTGGGGGGAGCGGCCGGTCCGGACGCCAAGGAGGTGGTGCTGTCCAGGGTTGATGATGAGGAGTTCCCCGAGGCCGACAGCCTGCTTGATGATTTCTTTGCCGATGACGGGCTGGCTTTTTCCGTTGCTGAGAGCGAAAAAGCTGAAGGAAATCCGCGCCGCGGATGAGACGGTGGAGGTGGACCTTGGCCAGATCGAGCCAAAGAAAGAAAAGAAGACCGAAGCGGAGCGGCCGGTTGAACGGGTTGAGGAAGAGGAGATCACCGTCGATAAGCTGGCCAGAATCATTCAGAACATGAAATACGGCATCTCCGCCGCTCTGTTACGGCAGCTGGCCGAGGAAATCGCCAGTCTGCGCAGTCAACACCCGGATCATTATTCGGTATCCCTCTTCATGGAGGTGATTGGCGCCGTGGGCCGGCATCTTGCCAGCCATGGCGATGTGGCCGCTGATCTGTCGCGCAATATGCTGCAAACCGTTTATGACCGGCTGGCCCATTCCCTTTTTACCATGCAGCCGCAGAAGAACCTGCTGGCTTCCCATCTGGAGACGGTGCATGATTACAGCAAATGGCACGAGCAGGTGGTGGCCGAACTGGCAGAGCGGGCCGCTGCCGCGGCCGCGCAGGCAGCTGCCGGGGCCGAAGGGGAACTGTCTGCCAAAATGACAGCGGCTGTCAAGGAGATTGTCCGCCGGGAGGTGGACGAGCTGCGCAAGGAACTGCTTGAAGTCATCGAAAACCGTTAGATAACCGGCCGGGGAATCGCCAGACCAATGCTTGTATTTTGTGAGGAGTGCGGAAAGCGTTATTCTTTTCCGCCGGAAGAAGTCGAAGCCGGCAGCGGTCAATTCCGCTGCCGGGCCTGCGGTTTTCTCATGACCACCGATATGCTGGTGCGGGTGGTCATCAGGAAGGAGGAAGGCATCCTGCCGTCGCCGCCCTCTGATCCGGACAGCGACGGCATATTTCTCCCACCGTCTCCAAAAAAGACTAAGGAAGGCGACTAACAGCCTTCAACCGCCTTTTTGCCTGCGCTTTTAATCTTTACGTCGGTGCCCACCGGAAAATCCCCGGCATTGCTGCCACAGTCCAGAGTCACTTTGTTGCCTTCAACAGACACTACCGTGCATTTGCCGCTGGCGGCATAGACGGCTCCCGCGGTGCTGAGCGCAAATGCGATGGCCAAGAGGGTGCTGATGGTTTTTTTCATGGTGTTTCTCCTTTTTTTTAGTTGTTTTTCCGTGCTGTAAAGTTACTTGCCGTGGCATTCAATGCACTTTGTCGGTCCTGATTTACTTTCCCCTGCTTTCTGCATGTTTTTATGACAATCCTGGCACATGGCGTGCATCATCTGTTTGTATTTTTTCGGCCCGCCTTCTTTGTCGATTGCCGCAGTCAGACGCTGGCATTTGTCGGCACCGGTAATCGCCTCGGCTGACTGGGCTCCCGCATGGCAGGCGGCGCAGGTGAAGGCATCGGTGTAAGGGCGCGGGGCATAAGCGCTCTTGCCGAGCAGATACTTTTCCGCATGGAGTTTGTGGCTGAATTCCTTCACCTCTTTCTTGTCCGGCTCAAGTCCTGCCATCTGCGGGCAGCTTGCCTGGACATTGATGGTGATCTTCTCCGGGATCGATCCCGTGGGGTTTTTCTCGCCGGCCACCAGTTGCGCCGGCAGGGTCAGCAGCATGGCAACGGCACAGACGGAACCGAGCATGGTGCGCAGGCTGTATTTTTTGCAGGCAGAATCTTTGCTCATTTTTTCCTCCTTCAGGCTTTGAAATGATTTTTTTGTGTTGCAGTGGAAGTTGCATCCTTTGCCGGAAATATACGTCTGTAATGAAAGAAGAAATAGAGGACATCGGGCTGAATCGGGCGGAGGGCGGGCCGATGTCTGGTAGACATCCCAGTAAAATCGAGAGGTTGCCTGCCTGATGGGGGGAGGCTTGCAGGGCATGGCCGGCAACCGGACATGATGTTTTGCCGGTTGCCAGGTTTTTCTTGTACCGAAAAAGATGTGAAATCCTGTGGCGCGCCGGCAACAGAATTGTTTATGATGGGGGTCTGCAAAATTAACTGTGAATTAACGGATAAAAAAGATGGACATGAGCAAAATGACCAGTGGCGTGCCAATGGTCAGAATAGATGGCGCCAAGGTAAGAAATCTGCGGGAAGCAAAGGGGTTGACCCAGCTTTATCTTGCCACGTCGGTGGAAGTGACCACGGACACCATCTCCCGCTGGGAAAACAAGCGCTATCCGACTATCAAAAAAGAAAACGGCCTGAAACTCGCCGAAGCACTTGAGGTTGAGCTTGAGGAAATCCTGGAAAGCACCCGGCAGGAAGAAGCGCAACCGGCTTCCGTGGAGCAGCCGGCGGTTGATTCCGCGCCTGTTTTCAGCGAAGAGTCTGACGGGCACTTGGCTGAGGAGTCTGCTCCGGAACCGGTCCCGCCTGCTGCTAAGCCGCCATCCCGGAATAAATTTGCCGCAGCCGGGATTTTGCTCCTGGCCCTGTTGATTTTCCTGGTCTGGTGGTTTTATCCGGTCAGCGAACAGTTCACCATAACCGCCAGCCGTCTGCTGCCCAAACATGCGGTGGCCGGCCAGCCCTTCCCGGTGGCCATCCATGTTGCGAGCAATTCCACCGCCTCCCTTTCCCTGATTGTCAGGGAGAGCCTGCCGGAGGGAGCGTCGCTGCTGTCCGCCGTGCCTGCTTATTCCGACTATGACGCCAAAACGGAAGAGGTGAAATGGCTGCGGAAAATCGATGGCAGCCAGGTCTTTGCCTATATGGTCAAAGTCGCGCAGCCGGAGGGGCCGGCAGCATTTTCCGGCAAAGTGGCCCTGCCCAAAGGAGCCGGCCAGCAGATTGACATCAGCGGCGATTCCGTGGTGCAGATGTCGCCTTTCCATTGGGCCGATGCCAATGCGGACGGCCGCATCAGCGATGAGGAAATTCTCACGGTTTATGACGAATTCAGCGATATAAAAGGTCTGGCGATCAATATCGACCAGGTTGAGGAAATCTGGCTCGGCTCAGGCTATGTGTGGAATGCGGAAAAGAAAAGATTTGAGGTGCTGCCCTGATCATCCGGACGGGCAATTGCGAAAATAATATTTTTTGGCAGCAACCATGTCACAAAAATACCGCTGTTTCGGTAAGATAGACTAAGCCAGAAAGTTGTGGTAAATGACAGGAAGGAGGTAATGATGATCTGTCATCAAAAAAGGATGTTCTTGTTGTTTCTGCTGCTTGCCTGCGTCAACCTGCTGGCAGCCCGGCCGGCATCTGCCTTGGATCTGGTGAGCGGCAGATATATTTCTTCCGCCGGTAAAAATATCATCCTTGATCTGGAGGTCAAGGGACCTTCCACCAGCAATCTCATCGTCCATCAGTTTCTGCCCGCCGGGGTGGGTATCATCAGCTCCTCCCCGGCCTATATAAAATTTGATGGAAACAGCGGCAGGGTGCAATGGTTGATCAAAAGGGTGCCGCCGGGCAAGGTCCGCATCTCCATGGAACTCTCCGAGCCGCTCGCCCCCGGCCTGGTCAGGGCGGAAGTGCGCTGCCGGGACCAGAAGACCGGCCAGATGATGGATATTACCATCAACCCGTGAAAAAATTGTTTTAAAATATCGGGCGAAATGAGAAAGCAGATGGCAGCAAATCAACCGTGATTAAGCCGCGGACCGCATAGTAGTCGTTGCAGATTGGATATTCCATGAATTGCATATTAGTCATTTGTTAACTGTAGTGAAAACTTATAGTTACGATGATTTGTTTTTTCGTCTTGGCCGGGTAAAAAAATCTGCGCTATGTATTTTCGTCTATCTAATAACTGGTTCCCGGCGACTGCGTCGCCGGGAATCGCGGCGCTCACTTCGTTCGTGCCTTGTCCCGTCGCCTTGCGCCGGAACAAGGCACTTCACCTGACGGCTCGGCCGTCAAGCCTGCGGCTTGCCGTCCGCTCCGCAGGTGAGCGCCGCGATTATCAGTCACAACAACCGGAGGTGTTTGCATGAACCAATTTGATAAGATGTTTGCACGAATCAAACATGATCCACCAAGCCGGGAATTGCGATTGGCGGTGCTTGATTTGATTGCTGCGTGCCTTGAACAGACCAAGCACTCTTTGGGTTACTGGGAAAAAGAAAATATTGCGGGGGCCATAGCCGCTCTGGCGTGGAATCTCACATCAAACCAATCTGTTACAGATGCTTGGTTGCGTTTATCTGTTGTGCGTGCTGAAAAGACACTTGTTCCCAAGGAACAGCGGGACGAAGAATATGGACGGAAAGATGACGCCGTAGATTCTCTCACTTACCAGCAATTTAAGTCAACCTTGGAACAGCTTCAACATATGGCCAATCAATGACTGATAAAAATCGCGTCAAATCGAGCAGTCAAAAGCGAAGCCGCTTCGCCTGATCAACGCCCAGCTGAGCGGTACCCGCTCGGACGATTGATCATCAGCGCCGTTCAACTGGTTGTTATCAGCCGAAGAGGGGTGAGATGGACAAAGACGAGGAAAGGGTCGCGCACTACTTGGCGGAGCATGGGCTGGAGGCCGAATCCCTTCTCAAAGGAGGGAAGATCGGCACGAAAAGACCCCTGATTTCCGTGTTCAACGCCCGGAATCAGATAGTCTTCTCTTCTACTGTGAGGTCAAATCCATCCGGAAGGACGACTGGCTGGACCGGAAGCTTGTTGAAGCGGATCCAGGTGAATTGGTCGGCGGTGCGCGCAAAGATCCAGTTTTAAACAGATTGACGGACGATATACATCAAGCAGTAAAACAGTTTAAAGCTGTCAATCAAGAAATCGCCTATCCGAATGTGTTGGCATTCGTGAACCATGATCGCATGTGCGGCTTTCTTGACCTCATCGGCGTCCTTACAGGTAACTTCATGGCTGAAGGCGGAAAGGCGATTCCGACCTATCGCCTTTACTCTGAGGGCAGGATAAAGGGAGAAAAGGATGGAATTCATTTGTTCATATGGCTGGATGATTTCAAACCACACCGTCTTCTCTTTGGACAAACTCAGGAAAATCATCATCTGTTGCTATGCGAATTCTTTCACATGGAACCGTCAGCCATTAAACAGATCGGCTCATAACCAAGGGGTGGAGAGGGACGCGGATATCCGCTGTCGCCTCTTGGGTAAGGCTTTGGGCGCGTCCCTCACCTCGGTCGTTCGACCTCAAAAAAGAAAATCTTACTATATCCTAGACCAATTATAGCAAATACGCTATAATTCCTGCATGAGTTGGACAATCACCTACTACAGCGAGTCCGTTCAGGAAGAAATCCTTGCAATGCCGGCCGGCTTTCTTGGCCGCTATCCTTCGATATTCCGACCGGATGGAGGTCTACGGCCCGGACCTCGGCATGCCGCACACTCGCGCAATGGGTGACGGACTGTTTGAGTTACGACTGAAGGCCGCAGAAGGAATCGCACGGGTGTTCTACTGCACGATGGTTGGCAAGAAGATAGTGATGCTGCACCAATTCATAAAGAAAACGGACAAAACTCCGCCCAGAGAGCTTGAAATAGCGCGGCGGAGGATGAAGGAGATCAAAAATGCTCACACACAAAGAACTTAAAGCCCGCGCCCTTGAGCGCGCAGACGTAAAAGCCGAATACGACCGGCTTGACGAGGAATTTGCTTTCCTGGACGAGTTTCTGAAAGCGCGTGCCGCCGCTGGCGTCACGCAGGCGGAAGTTGCCGAACGCATCGGCACAACACAGTCCGCAGTCGCACGTCTGGAATCCGGCAGGGGGAAACACTCTCCATCACTCGCCACACTGCAAAAATACGCCACGCCCTCGGGTGTCGTCTTGAGTTGCGGCTAGTCAAGGAAACTAAAGCTCGAAAAGTCGAGGGTCGAACCAGCCGCTCAACTCGGACCGCCAAAAAGCAGGCGGCCGGTTAGCTCTGAGCCGTTCGACACCAATAACGCGTTTGGATTTTGACAAATGAAGACCACACAATATTTTGAATATACGAGGAAACGACCTGATCGAGCCCAGATCAAAGATGATGTGGATAAAGTCAGTTATCGAGAAACCTGAGAAAATAGAAATACAATCTGATGGCAGGATCAGGAAATGGGCCAAGATATCAGAAGTAGGAAAATATCTTGAGGGTTATCTTGCTTGAAGATGGCGAAACGGTTCATAATGCCTTCTTCGATAGATCATACAAGGAGGAATAAATTATGAAGGTAAAGTATTTTTCTGATACGGATACCGCTTATGTTGAATTCACGGACAAGGAAGTCCATGAAACCAGAGAGATAAGCGAGAATATTTATATTGATATCGATAGGCAAGGTAACATCGTCAGCATGACAATTGAACATGCAAAAGATAGTGCCGGGCTTTGGGAATTCTCATATCAAGAGATGCCTCGTAACACGGCTTAGAGACGACGATCTTTGCACTGCACCGACGCGAAGGGTTGTCGCGCCATGCAAGCGG
>CAVSQR010000023.1:0-14456 GCA_963729825.1 uncultured delta proteobacterium
ACGATCTGCTGGCCTATTCCCGGGTAGGGGGAGGGGAACTGCAGCCTCACTCTCTGGCCTTAAAGACCTGCGTGGATCGGGCGGCGATGAACCTGAAAAAGGCCATTGACGAGAACGGCGCGGTCATTGAATGCCACAACCTGCCCATTGTCTACGCCGATGAGATACAGATGGTCCAGCTTTTGCAGAATCTGATCGGTAATGCCATCAAATTCCGCGGCCCCGAGGCGCCGCATATTCAGATCTCCGCCGAGCCCAGGGAGCGTGAGTGGGTGATCTGCGTCAGGGATAACGGCATCGGCATCGATCCGAAGCATTATGACCGCATCTTCCTCATGTTCAAGCGGCTGCACAGAAGAGGCGAGTATCCCGGCACCGGCATCGGCCTTGCCGTATGCAAGAAGATCGTCGAAAGGCATGGCGGCAGCATGTGGATCGAACAGGCCCTGCCTCACGGAACATCATTTTATATCGCACTTCCTGCCGAAGGAAACGGACGCAATGAACAATGAATCAAAAAACTGCATAGATGTGCTGCTGGTGGAGGATAACCCGGCGGATGTGATCCTGATGCAGGAGGCCCTGTATGATGCGGTGTACTGCAACAGACTGCATGTGGTAAACGACGGGGAAGAGGCGATGGCCTTTTTGCGCCGTCAGGGCGTCTATGCCGCAGCGCCGCGGCCTGATATTATCCTGCTTGATCTCAACCTGCCGAAGAAGGACGGGCGGGAGGTGCTGAAGGAAATCAAGGAGGACGGCAGCCTCATGCATATACCGGTGATCATCATCTCCACCTCCCAGTCCCAGGAGGAGATTATGAACAGTTACCGGCTGCACGCCAACTGTTTTATCTCAAAACCGGTTGATCTGAACAGGTTTTTTGAAATGGTTCGGGCCATTGACAGTTTCTGGTTTTCCGTGGCCAGCCTTCCCCAAAAAGCATGGCGGGGTTGATTGCCCTGCTTGAGGCGCAGACCAAAATATTGCAAGGGGCCGACACATGAATAACCAATCCGTCACCATTTTGTATATTGAGGACAACGACGCGGATGTCGTTCTGGTGGAAGAGATGCTGGCTGATGAGGCAAATCTCTCCTGCACCCTGGAAAATGCGCCCGCCCTTGCCGCCGGCCTGGAGCGCCTTGAGACAGGCGGGATCGATCTGATAATGCTTGATCTGTCCCTGCCTGACAGTCACGGACTTGAGACCTTTCTCCGATTGAAAAACAAGGTCAGCGGCGTGCCGGTCATCGTCATGACCGGCACGGATGACGAAGCGCTGGCCGTCAAGGCGGTGCAGGCCGGGGCCCAGGATTACCTGGTGAAGAGACAGCTGGATACCAATCTGCTGGTCCGCGCCATCCGTTATGCCATTGAACGGGAGAAACTGATCGCCAGCCTGCGCCAGGCCTTGGAGCAGATCAAGACCTTGAAGGGTTTTATCCCCATCTGCGCCTCCTGTAAAAATGTGCGGGATGACAAAGGGTTCTGGCATCAGGTCGAAGCGTATATCAGCGATCACTCCGAAGCGGAATTCAGCCATGGCATCTGTCCTGATTGCGCCCAAAAGCTCTACCCTGATTTTATGAAAAAGTGTCCGTCCAAGTGACCTGCATCTGTACCATCAATAAGCAATCCAGACTGCCAGGGCGTCCCGGCAGCAGAAACCGGGCTGCGGCCCGGCGGGATTCGCGCCACCTGCTCCTATTGCCGGGATTTTCCGGTAATATGCTTTCCATTGCCTTCTCCGAGACGTTCTGTCCATCTCCTCATGCCGCCAGAGGAATGGGACATCCTGACCCATTTCTCCTTATTCAATGTTTCATTTTGTCTCCCTGCCTGTTAAGGGCCTGCTGTATGTGCTTTCCGGGCAGGATGCCTCCCCGGCTTGTCATCGGGCAAAATTTCATTTCCCCTGTTTGAGTCATGTTGTCCCATTGAGTTTTCGCAAAAAATATAGATAATTTATTGATTTTATTAAATATTAATTTGTGGCACGCGAGTTGCTAAATAGAAGGTCAAAGCTGTTTGGATCCAAAGTGAGATAATGGAGCAGTACTTCAACTAATTCATTTAACAAAGGAAGGTAACATCATGGCTGTACGCGAACAAGTTTACGGATTTTTCATTCCCAGCGTAACTCTCATTGGTATTGGCGCTCACAAGGAAATTCCCGCAAAAATCAAAGCCCTCGGCGGCAGCAAACCTCTTGTCGTCACGGACAAAGGCATCACCGGCGCAGGCATTACCAAAAAAATCACCGACCTTCTTGCCGAAGCAGGCATGGATTTCGTTGTTTACGACGACACCATTCCGAATCCTACTGACAATAACGTCCATGCCGGCGTGGAAATTTACAGGAAAAACAAGTGCGATAGTCTGATCACCCTGGGCGGCGGCAGCTCCCATGACTGCGGTAAAGGCATAGGCCTGGTTATTGCCAATGGCGGCAAAATTCATGACTTCGAAGGCGTGGACAAATCAACCAAACCCATGCCTCCGTATGTTGCGGTAAACACCACCGCGGGAACCGCTTCTGAAATGACCCGTTTCTGCATCATTACCGACACCAGCCGCAAAGTGAAGATGGCCATCGTTGACTGGCGGGTAACCCCCGGTATCGCCCTGGATGATCCGCTGCTGATGATGGGTATGCCGCCCGCACTGACTGCCGCCACCGGTATGGACGCTCTGACCCATGCGGTTGAGGCCTATGTTTCCACCATCGCCACCCCGATGACCGACTCCGCCGCGGAAAAGGCCATTGAACTCATTGCCCAGCACCTGCGCCCCGCAGTGGCAAACGGCAGCGACATCGTGGCCCGCGAAGGCATGTGCTATGCCCAGTACCTGGCCGGTATGGCCTTCAACAACGCCAGCCTCGGCCACGTCCATGCCATGGCCCATCAGCTCGGCGGTTTCTATGACCTGCCCCATGGCGAGTGCAATGCCATCCTTCTCCCCCATGTTTCCAAATTCAACCTGATCGCCAAGATTGACCGTTTCGTCAAGATCGCCCAACTGATGGGTGAGAACGTTAAAGGTCTTGCTCCCCGCGATGCAGCTGAACTGGCTCTCGTTGCCATCAAGAAACTGTCCGCCGACGTCGGCATCCCGGACGGACTGATTGCCCTCGGCAAACGCTATGGCAAGGATGTAAAGGAAGAAGATATCGCCACCATGACAGGTAATGCTCAGAAAGACGCCTGTGGTTTTACCAATCCCCGTTGTCCGAAAGATGCTGACGTTGCAGCCATCTACAAAGCAGCACTGTAATAAAAAAACGGGCAGCAATACGCACCCGGGGCGGCAGTCCGCCCCGGGTGCGCAGGGCTTTAACAGTAAAGGGCAATTAAAAGGCGGCAAGCAAGAAAATGAACGTAATCAATATCTACATCGTCATGTAACTCTGATTTCGTCAGGCAGGTGGAAGAGGAGAGCGGCCAGCAGCTCAGCCTCTGCTATCAATGCGGCAAATGTACGGCAGGATGTCCCTATACGACGGAATATGACATCCCGGTCAGCCAGATCATACGTCTGACCCAGGCCGGCCAGAAGGAGCTGGTTCTCAAGTCAAAATCACTCTGGCTCTGCGCCACCTGCGAATCCTGCACCGCCCGTTGCCCCAACAAGATCGACGTGGCCCGCATCATGGATGTGCTGCGGCATATGGCGCGCCGCGAAGGCTATAGCGGCGTGAAAACGGTCAAAACCTTCTGGGATTCATTCCTCCATTCCGTCCAGAAGAACGGCCGGGTCTTTGAAGTGGGCCTGCTTGCAAATTACATATCCCACACCGGAAGATTCTGGACGGATTTCGGCCTCGGACGCAAGGTTCTGCCCAAGGGCAAGATTCATTTCAAGCCGTCAGCCATGCAGGGTAAGGAAGAGGTCGCTAAAATTTTCCGTCGTTATGTAGAGGAGTCAACAAAATGAGCGTTTCTTTAACTTACGCATACTATCCCGGCTGTTCAAGCACCGGGACATCCATGGAATATGACATGTCCAGCCGCGCCATCTGCGCCGCCCTGGACATTACACTGACCGATGTCCCCAACTGGAGCTGCTGCGGCTCCACCCCTGCTCATACGGTTGACCACACCCTGTCGTCCGCCCTTTCCGCCCGCAATCTGTGCCAGGTGGCCTCCATGGGTCTGACCGCCGCGGTGACGCCGTGCCCCAGCTGTCTGTCCAACCTCAAGACGGCACAACACCGCATGAAGAATGACGGTTTCCGGGAAAAGGTCAGCAAACTGCTGGACAAACCGGCCGACATCACCGTTGAGACCAAATCGGTGCTGCAGATCCTGGTGGAAGATTACGGTATCGACAAAATCAAGGCAAAGGTGAAAAAGCCCCTGACGGGTCTCACCGTTGCCGCCTATTACGGCTGTATCATGAACCGGCCGGCCGAAATCATGAACTTTGACGACCGCGAACATCCCATGGCCATGGACAACATCATGACAGCCCTGGGCGCGACCGTGGTGCCGTTCCCGCTCAAGGTGGAGTGCTGCGGCGCATCCTTCGGCATCCCGCGCAAGGATGTGGTCATGAGGCTTTCCGGCAAACTGCTGGACACGGCCAAAGAAATGGGCGCCATGGCCCTGGTCACCGCCTGCCCCCTGTGCCAGATGAATCTGGACATGCGGCAGGAGCAGATCAACAGCGCCAATGGCTCAAAGCATCATATGCCGATTTTCTACTTTACCCAGCTGATGGGGTTGGCCTTCGGCCTTTCGGAAAAAGAACTGGGCATTGACAAGCTCTGCGTGAATCCCCGCACGGTCATAGATGCCCTCGGCATGGAAGGTAAGCCGCTGAAACAAAATAATGTCGTCATCCGGATGGTCAAAACGGCATAAAGAGCCGTAACGAAATGGCCAAGAAAGCAGAGGTTATTTCGTAACGGCTCCTAATTCCAAGGAGAAGTCTCAATGAAAATCGGAGTTTTTGTCTGCCACTGCGGCAGCAATATCGAAGGCACGGTTGACACCGCAGCAGTGGCAGCGGCAGCCAGAGAATTTCCCGGCGTGGCCTTTGCGACCGATACCATGTACACCTGTTCCGAGCCGGGACAGGAGGAAATCGTTACCGCCATCAAGGAGCGTCAGCTCGACGGCGTGGTGGTCGCCTCCTGTACGCCGCGCATGCACGAACAGACCTTCCGCCGCACGGTGGAGCGGGCCGGACTGAATCGTTATCTCTTTGAGATGGCCAACATCCGCGAGCATGTTTCCTGGATCGGCAAGGACCGCGAAGCCAATACCAACAAGGCCACCGAGCTGGTGCGCATGGCCGCGGCCAAGCTGCTGCACAACCGGCCGCTGCTTTCCAAGAAGTTCGACATCAATAAACGCGTGCTGATCATCGGCGGCGGGGTGGCGGGCATCCAGGCGGCGCTGGACTGCGCGGAAGGCGGCCTGCAGGTGGTGCTGGTGGAAAAGACCACTACCATCGGCGGCAAGATGGCAAAACTTGACAAGACCTTTCCCACGGTTGACTGCTCCTGCTGTATCCTCGGTCCGCGCATGGTTGACGTGGCCCAGCATCCCAACATCACCCTGCATGCCTACTCGGAGATCGATGAGGTCAGCGGTTATGTGGGCAACTTCGAGGTCAAGGTGAAAAAGAAGGCCACCTATGTTGACTGGAGTAAATGCACGGGCTGCGGCATCTGCATGACCAAATGCCCCAGTAAGAAGGCCACGGATTATTTTAACGAAGGGATCGGCAAGACAACGGCCATCAACATCCCCTTTCCCCAGGCCATCCCGAAAAAGGCCAAGATCGATGCCGATTTCTGCATGAAACTGCAGAAAGGCAAATGCGGCATCTGCGCCAAGGTCTGCCCGTCCGGCTGCATTGACTACACCCAGCAGGATGAATATGTCACGGAAAAGGTCGGCGCCATCATTGCCGCCACCGGTTTCGACCTCTTCGACTGGACCGTGTACGGCGAATACGGCGGCGGACGCTATCCGGATGTCATTACCTCCCTGCAGTACGAGCGCCTGCTGTCGGCCTCCGGCCCCACCGGCGGCCATATCAAGCGCCCGTCGGACGGCAGGGAGCCGAAAAACGTGGTTTTCATCCAGTGCGTGGGCTCCCGGGACAAGTCCGTGGACCGGCCCTACTGCACCGGTTTCTGCTGCATGTATACCGCCAAGCAGGCCATCCTGACCAAGGACCACATGCCCGAGTCGCAGTCCTATGTCTTTTATATGGACATCCGGGCGGTGGGAAAAATTACGACGAGTTCACCCGCCGGGCCATGGAAGAATACAATGCCAGATATATCCGGGGCCGGGTGTCCATGATCTATCCCAAAGGCGACCGGCTGCTGGTGCGCGGCGCCGACACCCTGATGGGAACGCAGGTTGAAGTGGATGCCGACCTGGTGGTGCTGGCCGTGGGCGCCCAGGCGGCCGCCGGCGCAAACCAGCTGGCGGAAAAGCTGCGCATCTCCTATGACGCGTATGGTTTTTATATGGAAGGCCATCCGAAACTCAAACCGGTGGAAACAAACACCGCCGGTGTTTATCTGGCCGGGTCCTGCCAGGGGCCGAAGGACATTCCCTCCTCGGTCGCCCAGGGCAGCGCCGCCGCCTCCAAGGTGCTGGGGCTCTTCTCCAAGGACAAGCTGGCAAGCGACCCGCAGGTTTCCGTGGTGGACATCAAACGCTGCATCGGCTGCGGCAAATGCATGAAAACCTGCCCCTTCGGCGCCATCAAGGAGATCGACTTCCGGGGCATGAAAAAGGCCGAAGTCATTGAGACAGTATGTCAGGGCTGCGGCATCTGCACCTCAACCTGTCCCCAGGGGGCGGTCCAGCTTCAGCATTTTACCGACAACCAGATTCTTGCGGAGGTTAACGCCCTATGCCAGTTTTAAAAGATAAGGAGCTTCGTATTGTAGGTTTTCTCTGTAACTGGTGCTCTTACGGCGGCGCCGATACCGCAGGCGTCGGGCGCTTTAATCAGCCCACTGACCTGCGCATCATCCGGGTTCCCTGTTCCGGCAGGATCGATCCCCTGTTTATCATGAAAACCCTGCTGAACGGCGCGGACGGCGTGCTGGTCTCCGGCTGTCATCCCCGGGACTGCCACTATGCGGAAGGAAACTTTTATGCCCGCAGAAGGCTGGAGGTGCTGCACCGGTTCCTGCCCATCCTCGGTATTGAACCGGGCAGATTCGAATATACCTGGGTTTCGGCCTCGGAAGGCCAGCGCTGGCAGCAGGTGGTGACCCGGTTCACGGAACAGATTCACAAACTCGGTCCGGCTCCGAAAATAGCAGGACCAGCGGCCTCGGAGACACTGAGGCAGATGGAAGCAGCCCTCTAAGCTCTGCGCCTCAAAGGAGAACCAGTGAAATATCAGCAAGAACTCAAAGACAGCATCAGAAAGGCCCTGCCGAGTCTTGATGTGGTTATCGCCTGGAGCGCGGGATATGATCCCCTGCATGCCACCCCCCACTTCATCCGCCGGGAAGAAGATATCGACAAACTGGAGATAGGACCGTTCAGCGTGCATAATCTGGCAACCTATCTTCCCGGCCTGCGCGGCAAGAAGGTCGGCATTGTGGTCAAGGGCTGCGACAGCCGTTCCGTTATCGAACTGCTGCAGGAAAATCTGATCAACCGGGAAGACGTCACCATTTTCGGTTTCCCCTGCACAGGGGTGGTGGACCAGACCAAAATCCGCAAGGCCCTGGGCCATACCGGCAAGGTTGATTTTTGCCAGATAACCTCCCAGACGGTGGTCGTCGGCGCGGGCGGCGAGGAGCATAAGCTGCGCCTTTCCAAGGTGCTGGCCGACAAATGCTTTACCTGCCAATACCCCAATGCGCTGATCTCCGACCACTTCGTCGGGGAGAAGATCAATCCCTCGGCCCAAAGCGAGGCCGGCTATGATGATCTGGAGGCCTTTGAAAATATGCCCCTGGCCGAGCGTTTCGCCTTCTGGCAGAAGGAGATGGACCGCTGCATCCGTTGTTACGCCTGCCGCAATGCCTGCCCCATGTGCGTCTGCCGCGACCATTGTCTGGCCGAAAGCCGCGACCCGCACTGGCTCTCCCAGGAAGACAATGTCCGGGACAAATGGATGTTTCAGCTTATTCACGCCTATCATCTGGCCGGACGCTGCACCGAGTGCGGTGAATGCCAGCGGGCCTGCCCCATGGATATTCCGCTGCTCCTGCTGAAGAAAAAAATGAACAAGGAAATCAAGGAACTATTTCAATATGAGGCGGGAGTCGACCCTGAAGCTACTCCGCCGCTGCTCTCCTTCAAGATGGAAGAAGAGAATATCAAAGAGAGGGAATGGTAATGGCGAAGGTCCAATTCATTAAAGCAGCGGATGTGAAGCCCTGGCTTGCGGAACTGGCAAAGGAGCACAGAGTGTTTGCCCCGAGTTATGACGGTGAGGCCTTGCTCTTCCGTCCCTTTGATCCGGCGCGGGAGATTGTCCTTGACCGGGCAGCCACCATGCCCCCCAAAAAGACGGTCTTCCCCCAGAGTGAGCAGCTGGTTGATTTCACCTACAGCAAGGATCCGGAAGATCTGAGCAGGATCAAAATCGACGCCAGGGAAACACTGCCGTCAGGAAGCACGGTGGTCTTTGGCAGCCGGCCCTGCGACGTGCGCGGTTTCACCATGTTTGACCGCGTCTATCTCACGGAGAAGACAACCGACATCTACTATAAAGCCCGGCGGGATAACACCCTGTTCATTACCCTGGCCTGTGCGACCATCGAAAATACCTGTTTCTGTAACTGGGTGGACAGCGATCCCTGTGACTCGACCGGCTCCGATGTGCTGGCCATACCGGTGTCCGGCGGCTACCTGCTTGAAACGGTTACCGACCGGGGCGGAAAACTGCTCAGCTCAAAACTGCTGGTTGACGGTGAAAGCAAAAAAGAAGAGGCGGAAAAATTCTGTGAGGAGGTCGCCGGCGCACTCGGTGCCGCCCGTGACCTGTCCAAGGCCCCGGAAAAGCTGCTGGCGGTCTTTGACAACATGGAATTCTGGGATGAAGTTTCGGCAAAATGTCTCAGCTGCGGGGCCTGCACCTATCTCTGCCCCTCCTGTTACTGCTTTAACATCACCGATGAAACCATTGGCATGAAAGGGAAACGGCTCAGGTCATGGGACAACTGCATGTCAGCCCAGTTCACCATGGAAGCCAGCGGTCACAATCCCCGTCCCACCAAGGCCCACCGGTTGAAAAACAGGGTTGGCCACAAGTTCAGCTATTATCCCGCCATCCATGGGGGAGTGACCTCCTGCTGCGGCTGCGGCAGGTGCATCAAGAGCTGCCCTGTCGGGCATAGACATTCGCGAAATCGTGCTGAAGGCCATTGATTTTAAGCCCGCAGCGGTTGAGGAGTAAGACATGACCAAAAATATCTATCTGCCGGAAATGGCGACCATCCAGGAAGTCATCCGGGAAACCCATAATATCATGACCTTCAGGGTCACCCTGAACAACCCCGAGGCCATGAAAAACTTCTCCTTCAAGCCGGGCCAGGTGGGGCAGGTCTCCTCCTTCGGCACCGGCGAGGCCACCTTTGTCATCAATTCGCCGCCCACGCGCATGGATTATCTGCAGTTCAGCGTCATGCGTACCGGCGAAGTGACCGGCAAACTGCATACCCTGAAGGCCGGCGATCAGATCGGGGTGCGCGCCCCGCTCGGCAATTCGTTTCCCTATGAGGATATGAAGGGCAAGGATATTGTCTTCATCGGCGGCGGCATCGGCATGGCGCCCCTGCGCACCCTGCTGCTGTTCATGCTCGACAACCGGGCTGATTACGGCAAGATCACCCTGCTCTACGGGGCGCGATCACCGGTGGACATGGCCTACAGCTACGAACTGCCGGACTGGCTGGAACGCGAGGATCTGGATACCCATCTGACCATTGACGCCCCATACGAGGGCTGGCAGCACAGGGTGGGTCTCATTCCCAACGTGCTGCTCGACATAGCCCCGAGCCCGGAAAACAGCGTGGCCATCACCTGCGGCCCGCCGATCATGATCAAGTTCACCCTGCAGGCCCTGGAAAAGCTCGGCTTCAAGGATGAACAGATTATCACCACCCTGGAAAAACGCATGAAATGCGGGGTGGGAATCTGCGGCCGCTGCAACATCGGCACCAGCTATGTGTGCATGGACGGCCCGGTGTTCACCCGGGCCCAGCTCAGACAATTACCCAACGAACTGTAGTTCTCCCCCGATCCGCTCCTTTTTCTCCTGCCTCCTCGTGGCAATCAGGGAAAAGGGGAGTGGATCACCCCCAGGCAGGCTGTCTGTGCAAAGCAGACAGCCTGCTTCCTTTTTTCCCATCGCCTGCCATTGTCCCAGCCGGGATCGAGCAGCAGGACCCGTGCGGACTCTTACAGAACGCGACCGTCAAGCGCCTTTTTGATGGTGATGAAATCGTTGATGTTGGCCAGAAAGATGTCCACCAGGGCGGGATCAAAATGCCGCCCCCTTTCCCGGGAGAAGTACCCGAGAATCTCATTCATGTCAAAGGCCTTGCGGTAGACCCGGTCGTTGCACAGGGCGTCAAAGACATCGGCAATGGCGGTAATCCGGGCAAAAATATGGATATCATTGCCTTTTAATCCTGCCGGATAGCCGGTGCCGTCATATTTTTCATGGTGCTGGACGGCAATGATCGCTGCCGCCTTCATGATTTCCCGGCTGGACGAGACCAGCATATCATGGCCGATGGCGGCATGATTTTTCATGGTTGAAAATTCGTCAGTGGTCAGCGGTCCGGGATTGTTGAGGATATTGTCCGGGATGGCCACCTTGCCCACATCATGCATGGGTGCGGCGAGCCGCAGGATTTCGATATGGGTCTGGGGCAGTCCGCATTTTTCGCCGAGCAGCCGGCTGTATTCCGAGACCCTCTTGACGTGGAAACCGGTTTCCTGGGAGCGGGCCTCGGCGATCTCGCCCAGGGTATAAATGATCTCTTTCTGGGTGTCCTCGATCTCTAAATTGAGGTGGGTATTATCAAAGGCGATATGGACATTGGTGCAGAAGATTTCGATCAGCGACTTGTTGAGTTCGCTCAGTTCGTTCCATCCCTCGCAGTAGATAACGGTTTCCGCGCCGAACGGGCTTTTGAAGTAGCCGATGTATCTGTCCGCATAGTAGAGGCATCTTTTGCGGGAAACGGCCTCATGCAGATCGCTGAGCACGTGTTCCGGTAACTCCTCCTCCCTGGTTATCTCCGTCAATTCTTCAAATTTGCCGGTGGCGGCAAGAATATCAAAGTTTTTTGCCGATTTGGTCGCGGCAAAGCCCGAGGTCTCAAAGACAATGGCATTGGGGTCCATGTGCAGAATGGAAACGAGCTGGGTGAGCACCCCGGAGGCGAGCTGCCGCAGGGAGCGCAGCTCGAAAAGGTTGGCCGAGGCATCGATAATTCTCCGCAGGCCCCGGCGGTTTGCCTCGATGACCAGAATATCGCGGTAGGTCCGCAGCGAGGAGACCATGACGGTGAAGAGTTTCTGGGAGGAAAGCTCGGTCTTTTCCTTGTAGTCGTTGATGTCATACTCGACAATGACCTTTTCTTCCGGGGCCTGGCCGGGCTGGCCGGTTCGCAGGATGATGCGGACAAAGGCATTGTTCTGCACCTTGCGGACAAATTCGACAAAGGCCAAGCCGGAATCATTGTTCTCCATGACCACATCAAGCAGGATAACCGCCGTGTCCGGATGCCGGATGATCTGCTCCTGCGCCTCACCGGCGCTGTAGGCATGCAGAAACTCCAACCCCTTGCCGTCATACCGGAAATTTTTCAGCACCAGGGTGGTGATGCTGTGCACCTCGCTGTCATCATCAACAATCAGGATTTTCCAGGGTCTGGCGGCAGGCGGCCGAGGGCCCGGGGTTTCATCCTGGACGGCTGCGGCACGGTCCGGTTCTTCGAAAAAAATCAGGTCATCATTGCGGTTATCGGTCATGAAAATGCTCCCGGTTATCTTACGGCTGTAACGACGAGTCACTTGCAGAAATTGCTGAGGAGTGGCTATTGCCGGTTGTTATCTCCAGCAAGGGGATCGTGACGGCAAAGGTTGCCCCTTTGCCCGGTTCACTCCGGCAGGTGATGGTGCCCTGCAGTTTCTGGGTAATAATGTTATAAATAATGTGCAGGCCGAGTCCGCTGCCCCCTTTTTTTCTGTTGGTGGTAAAAAACGGTTCAAAGATGCGGGACAGATTATTTGCCGCAATGCCCCTGCCGTCATCGCTGAACTCGAGGATAAGGCTGTCCGGGGTTTGCCAGAAATGCAGCCGGATCCGGCCCGCCTCACCTTCATCATAGGCATGGGCGAGCGAATTGGTGATGAGGTTGGTCAGGATCTGGGAGAAGGCGCCGGGATAACTGCACAGGGAGATATTCTCAGCGCAGATGACGGTGAACTCATGTCTGGTCTTTTTCAGGATCGGCCTGAGGCTCAGCAGGATTTCATCTATATAGTTGTGCAAATTGAAGGTGCGTTTTCCTTCCCCTGACTGATCAATGGCCACCTGTTTAAAGCTGCGGATCAACTCCCCGGCCCGGTTCAGATTGGACTGCAGCAGGGTGGTCGATTCCCGGCAGGTGTCCAGATACTCCTCCAGATCACTGCGTTTCATTTTCCCGCTGCGATACAGCTTGGACACCTCAGCGGTTTCCTTGTCAAGGTGGGTGGCGGCGGTATAGGCAATGCCCACCGGGGTGTTGATTTCATGGGCCACCCCGGCAACAAGCCCCCCCAGGGAGGCCATTTTCTCGGACTGGACCAGCTGGGCCTGGGTTTTCTGCAGCTGGTCCAGGGTGTTCAGCAGGTCGCTGTTGATGGCATTTAACTGGGCCGTGCGTTTCTGCACCCGTTCATCAAGGGTGGCGGTCAGTTCGCGCAACTGCTGCTGCGCCTTCTGTTTTTCACGCTGGATGCGCAGTTCGTCCGTGATATCCTCAAACAGGACGACACCGCCGATCACGGTTTCATCCTCGATGATCGGCGCGCTGACCAGGCGCACCGGAAAGCTCGAACCGTCCTCCCTGGCAAAGACCTCGTGGGAACTCCGGTGGGTTCTGCCGTCTTTGAACGAGACGGAAATAGGACAGTGCAGGGGGTCAAACCGTGAACCGTCTTCCCGGACCTGGCGGAAGAAAATACGATAGGGGATGCCGAAAACGTCATCGCTGCGAAAGCCGGTCAGCTTTTCGGCAGTGGCATTGACAAAGGTGATGCTGCCCTCGACATCCACCCCGAAGATACCTTCAGCCACGGAGTTTAATATCAGCTCGTTCTGCCGGTTCAGCACGGCCAGCTCAATCTCGGTGGCTTTGTGTTCCCGGATCTGCTCTTCCAGGGTTTGGGTCAGGGTGCGCAGTTCTTCTTCAACCCTTTTTCTTTTGCTGATATTCTGTTTGATGAAGGCGATCCAGCAGATCCGGTCATTTTCATCGGTAATCGGCAGGACGGAGGTCTGCTCGAAAAAATGGGCTGCCGTCCTTGGTGAAGCTGGTAATCTCTCCCTGCCACACATCGCCGTTGCTGATTGCTGCAAGCGAAAAACCGCTCATGGATTGTTTGTCGTGCAGGTTGAAGTCGTCCAGGTGATGGCCGATGACATCTTCGGCCAGATGGCCGGTTATGGAGGTGAAAACGGTATTGACATACTCGATGGTCCCACCGGTATCGGTGATAATAATGGTATTGGGACTGTATCTGATCAGATACTCCAGGCGCTGCAGCAATTTCCGGGGCGCTGGCCAGGGATGCCCCTCTCTGTTATCCGTCTCGTGTCTCTTCATCGCCCGATAATCTTTCCTGCCCCACCTTTTTTGCTTTGCCTGCCTTTATACATTTTTTTTCTTCCGCTAACACATGTTTTTTCGCAAATGCTAAAAATAACGAACTGATAGAGTGTTTTTCCCGGCAGATGGTTACAGCTTTCCCCCCACCGGTGCCACATGGGGGAAAAACGGTACTTCCTGGATTACAGAAACAGGGCAGGGATATGACCTTGGGCGATTATTCCTGTTGGGCATGGCACAATTACGGGTTGACAAGTCCGTTCATTAACAGGCAAGCTGTAAACATTACCATTGCTTATTGATATAAGGGGAGATGATGATTGACAGAATTTTCCAGGAATTTTCCCGGAAATCGGGATTGCCGCCTGGTTCCGTGGTCCTGGTCGGTGAAAAGAAAGAGCAGCCGGGCACCATCGGGTTTGTCCGCTATACGGAAAGTGAATGCAGCGAACAGGAGTATCAGCACGTCAAGGATCTTCCCGATGATGCCGGTCCAGGAACAGTCACCTGGATACATATGAACGGCATCCATCATCCCAAGATCATTGAAGAACTCGGCCTGAAATTCGCTTTGCACTCCCTGGTGCTGGAAGACATTGCCAACACCGGCCATCGGCCCAAATTTGAC
>CAVSQR010000024.1:0-16386 GCA_963729825.1 uncultured delta proteobacterium
CCTATGACATCATCAAGAAGCACGGGGGCGATATTGTAGTTGCGAGCGAACCCGAATGCGGCGACCACCTTTACCGTAAAAATTCCTGTTGTCACAGGATGAAAAGAAACGGTCCAGACGGGAACGGCATTTCCTTGCGGTAATAAGTTTGTCCGTCCGTTTTTCAGGCGCGCACGATTCAGGCTTTCTCTTTTTTATGCAGGGCGAAACTGATTTTCTGGGCTAACATCTCTTGGTTAAATGGTTTGATGATATATTGGTCAACCTTGGCCTGAATTGCCTCGACAATATGATCCTTCTCAGACTCGGCTGTCACCATCAGAAAGGGGATATGAGCTAATTTGGGGTTGCCTTTTACTTTCTTCAGGAGTTCGATGCCGGTCATGACCGGCATGTTCCAGTCAGAAATGATGAAATCAATTTTTTCCTTAGAGAGAATCTGGTATGCTTGTTCTCCATTACGGGCTGTGATAACATCCTCATGTCCCAAGTCACCAAGGACATTCTTGATGATTTTTATCATGGTGTCGAAGTCATCGACGACTAAAAATTTCATATTTTTTTATCTTTCTTAGAAGTGTGAGGGAGAATCCCGCTGGTTCCGTGTCTCTCGCAATCGTTCACCAGGGGCATCAAGTAGGGCATCAGTCAAAATTGTAAGCGTTCGACAGAGGCGCTTGTTCTAATATATGACAGTAAACTCTCAACTTGAAGGGGAAAATTAATTTGGGCGTCGATTTAACTGTCACAGAGTGCCGGGTACAGTTTGCTTTTTTTTAAGCATAGGGGGTGAACAAAGAAAATGTCAAGCCTGCTTTTCTCTAAATTTGCATTGTGCTTACTGCTCGGGAGAGAGACTCAACCCGACCGCTGCCCTGAATCGTTACCCGATTGTGGATCATTTTTTTTGCTGTAACCAACGCCCATGCCAAACCAGAAAATTATATCTCCTGAACCATTGCGGGTACTTGTGGTCGATGACACCATACTTTATCGAACCATTATCTCCGAGATTCTGACCGCCATTCCGGGCGTGGAAGTGGTCGGCACGGCGTCGCAGGGGGAAATCGCGATCGCTAAAGTCGCTCTGCTGGACCCGGACTTGATCACGCTTGACGTGGAAATGCCGGTCATGGATGGCCTGACCACCTTGAAAAAACTGCAGGAAATCAAGTCTAAGGCATTGGTGTTGATGGTCAGCGCCCATACCCGGCAGGGTGCCGCGGTCACTTTGGAGGCTTTGCAGTTGGGGGCCTATGATTTTATCACCAAGCCTGACGGCGATGATCCGCAACATAACTTCGAGATGCTGGCCGGTAAGTTTCGTCCCATCATCAATGCTGTTATGGCGCAAAAGATTTTGCGTCAGACTATTGGCGGTATGGACTCCGAGCCGGTTGGAGCGTCACCCGCGCCAGGTAGCATGAGCCAATCTGCGGAACACCGCAACCCACGGATTAAGATCGTGGCCATCGGCATTTCAACCGGCGGCCCCTATGCCTTAGCCGATCTCCTGCCTCGCCTGCCTGCTGATTTCCCGGTGCCGATCGTCATCGTGCAGCATATGCCCAAGTTTTTTACCGGCGCCCTGGCTGAATCCCTGGATGGCAAGTGCGCCATTCGCGTGGTGGAGGGCCAGGCTGGCCAGGTTTTGCAAGCAGCGACAGCCTATATTGCGCCGGGAGGCAGGCAGATGCGGGTTGCCCACGGGCAGAGTGAGTCGCGCTATGTGCTGGAGGTTACCGACGACCCGCCGGAAAATCATTGTCAACCGTCGGCGGATTATTTGTTTCGCTCCATCGCTTCAGTGTGCAAGGGGCAATCCCTTGGGGTCATTATGACCGGCATGGGCTGTGATGGCACCCATGGCTTACGCCTGATGAAACGCCAGGGCGCCCAAGTCATTGCCCAGGATCAGGCGAGCTGTGTCGTCTACGGTATGCCCATGGCGGCGGTGAAGGCCGGGGTTGTCGATGCTGTGATCCCCTTGTCCGAGATAGGCCCTGAAATTATGAGAAGGGTAAAATGATTTCCATCACCCCCGAAGAGGTAACGCTGTTTGCGGAGTTCATTCACGCGCGCAGCGGAATTGTCTTAAACAGCACCAAGGCTTATCTGCTGGAAAGTCGCTTGGGGCCTTTGCTGGATGAGTATGGGGCCAAGAGCTTCGCTGATTTTTTTTATGCCGGTTACCGCTCAGAGGAATGGGAGGCGCGGGTTGTGGATGCCATTTCCACCCATGAAACTTCATTTTTTCGAGACCAGCGGCCCTTTGAGTTGCTGCAGACAAAGATTCTGCCCGAATTTTTCAGCAAGCGGCAAAACGGCATCAAAACCACCCCGCCCGGGTTGCAGATCTGGAGCGCTGCCTGCTCAACCGGGCAGGAGGTTTACTCTCTAGCCATGATCATCGCGGAACTTCTTGGCGGCGAAATGAAGAGGTGGCATATCACCATAACGGGTACTGATATCTCAGATGTTGCCATCAATAAGGCCAAACAAGGGCTTTACACCCGTTATGAGGTGGAACGAGGGGTGCCCCTTGATCTTTGCCGGAAATATTTCGAGTCTCAGGGAGAGTTGTTGAAAGTCAGGGCACGATTTGCAGGCCATGACCGTATTTAACAAGACGAATCTCCTCACCGCCGCCCCCGAGGGGTGTGGAATGTACGATATTATTTTCTGCCGCAACGTGGCAATCTATTTCAATCAGGAAAATCGGCGGCGGTTATTTCAAACGATTGCCGACTGTCTCCGCTCGGAAGGCGTTTTGATCATCGGTTCTACGGAGTCGATTTTTGGAATCAGCGACCGTTTTATCAGAAACGAGAGTTGCAATACGATGTATTTCCAAAAGGTAAGGGAATAGCTTTAACGTCCCAGCAAAGCTATTCCCTGTCTATTTTGGCGAGTAACTTTTTGCCGGTAGACTGCAGGTCATCGGACTGTTGCTTTATGGAGGCGAGGAGTGGGGCGAGGTCTTCGTCCCGTGGGGCGGCGGAGGCGAACTCTTCAGCCAGTTCCTGGGAGATCGTGGCTACTTTGTTGATGTTGACGGATGTTTCTTTTGCTTCTGCTACCGCAGCGTTTACTGTTTCCTTGATGATATTGATGCCGTCCACCCATTGATTTAATTGCCTGACGACGTCTTTGGTGGGAATCGACTGCTCATCCACGGCACCGGCGATGGTGACGACAATTTCATTCACGGCCTTGATGGTCTGACTGATGGCCCCGATTTCAGCGATCGTGTTGTCGGTTGAGAGCTGCATTGCCTCGACTTTGTTGCATATTTCGGCGATAGCGTTATTGGTTTGCAGGGCAAGTTCCTTGACCTCGTTGGCGACGACGGCGAATCCTTTGCCTGCTTCGCCGGCCCGAGCGGCCTCAATGGTGGCGTTTAACGCCAGCAGTTTCGTCTGTTCAGCGATCTCGACGATTACATCCGTTACCTTGTTGATTTCCAAGGCGGCGGCACCCAGTTCGTCCACCCGGTTTGAGGCCGCGTTGACATTGGCGACCGCAGCCCCTGCCACACCCCGGGCCTTCTCGGCACTGATTGCAATATTCGTAAAGGTGGCGCTCATTTTTTTGGTGGCGCCGATAATCATGCCGACTTGCGCTGCCGACTCGCTGGCGGTGATGGTTGCCGTGCCCATGCCGGCATTCAATCTCTCAAAGCGGCTGGCTATGGTAGCGGCATTAAGGGCCAGGGTCTTGATGTCTGCTTCCGCCGAAGACGGAGTTGCGGAGGCTGAAGGAAGCTTTTTCATTGACTGTTCAGCCAGGGAGGACAGTCCCGAACTCTGTGCGATCAGTTCTTCGAGTCCTTGCCGGAGAGTGGAGGCAAGTTCTTTATGGCAGGCCGCATTTCTCGTCAGCGCGGCATCGATAGCGGCCAAATCGTCATCATTGGCAGTTCCGGCAATTGAGGCCGGACTGCCCGAAGCCGCCTTTCGGCAAACAGCGCCTAATGCGCCTCAGGTCATTGGTCAGGGACAGCACCAGGGCAAAGGCCCATGCCAGAATGAGCTCCATGGTCAGGGTAACCGCCCATTGAAGATGAACGCTGACACCATACAGATTGGCGGCAACCAGGCTTGCCGCCAACAATGCCGTGACCGCAAGGGCCGTAAAGAGTTTTGTGCTGAGCGACATCGTATTTCCCCCTGTATAAAGTGTGACGGTTATTCGAATTCTCTGGCCAGCAGCTCTTCGATATTCAAGATAGCAACCAGGCTCTGTTCAAGTTTATAGATACCTTTGAAGAAGTGTCCCGGCACCCCTGCCAGATTTGGGGGGGTGGGTTCAATATCTTTTTCATCAGCGATCACCACATCGCTGACCGAGTCCACCAGGAGTCCGATATTCTCGTCGCCGAATCGGACTATGACAATCTGTGCCTCAGCCTCCAGAGATAAGGGGGCAAAACCGAATTTTGTGCGCAGATCAACCACTGTCACAATCTCTCCCCGCAGATTAATCACCCCCCGCACATATTCAGGGACGCGGTGGACCACAGTCACCGCGATATTTTTATTGATTTCCTGTACATGGATGATATCAAGGCCGCAAAGAAGATGCCCGGATTCAAACAGGGCCAGCTTGCACTTGGTGGCATTGGCGCCAGGTGATGACTGCATAGGGCGTGTCCCGTCGGAATTAATGCTTGAGATAGCGGTTAATAGTTTGAATAATTTTTTCTCGATCCAGTTTGACCAGGTATTCGTTGACCCCTGCCTTCAGCCCGCGTTTTTCCGCAGCTTCACCGCTTAATGAGGTGACGGCGATGATCGGCAGCCCCGACCAGCGGGCATCGGCACGTACCCGAGTGGTGAATTCCAGTCCGTCCATGTTGGGCATCTCGATATCGGTGAGGATGAGGTCAATTTTTTCCCGTTCGAGAAGGGCCAGACCTTCAACACCGTCGGTGGCGCTGAAGGCTTTGTACCCGGCATCCGAGACGAAGCCGCAGATCTGGCGGTTAAAAAACGGCGAATCTTCCACCACCAGAATATGTTGGCCCTGGCCGCTATCGGCGCCAAGGCTGGTTTGACTGATCCACTCCGGCATCACTGTGGCAACGATGCCAAAGAGATCAACCAGCATGGTGATTTTTTTCATGATAATGACCGAACCCATGATACCTGGTTGTTTGTGGGTGATACCGTCAAGGGCGTCGGTCACGGTGACGATATCGATGACCTCCGATACCATGATCCCCGCTTCCCGCTCACCAAAAGGAAAGACCACCACATAGAGGTTGCTGTTGTCCTCCTGCAGGGGGGCGACCGCTGCAGCCTCATTGATGGAAAAGAGGGGCAGGGTTGAGCCTCGATACTGCATATTCCTTCTGCCGCCGGTAAGCTCAACTTGATCGCGCTGTATTTCTTCGATCCGGGAGATCAGGTTTAAGGGGATGGCCAGCTGTTCCTTGGGTGAGTTGCGGACCAGAAGCAGGGTCTGGGCATCCGGATTGATCCGGGCGGTTTCCTGCGGGCCTCGGTCGCGCACCCGGACGGAGCCGGACGAGAGGTTCATGAACTTGCTGATGCCGACCACATCGAGGATCAGTGCCACCCTGCCGTCACCCTGAATGGTTGCGCCGGCGTAGAGCTGAGACTGACGCAGATGTGAGCCCAGGGGCTTAACCACGATTTCTTCCGAATCAAGCAGCTTGTCAACAATCAGGCCGTAATGAAATTTACCCACCGAGACAACAACGATATTGACCGCGCTTTGCGGGCTGGTGCGACGGTCTGTGCCATCAACGATATTGACCGCGCTGTGCGGACTGGTGCGACGGTCCGGACTCTCACGATTTTCCTGGTTAACTTCAGGGATGGCAGCGACTCCGGAGCCGGCTGAGGTCAGGTTGTCACTGTCTGCACCCGAGGGCAAGGTGAGGCTCCGGCGGTCTTCGATCATTTGCCGCCGGCAGACCTTGATCTGCTTCGTTTTCCGGTCTTGATAGTAGCGTTTTTCGATGCCCAGCGCCTCGGCCAGACTGATGAGCGGCAAAAGCCTGCCGCGCAGTCTGATAACCAGCGCCTCGTCAATCCGCTCGATTCGCTCTTTGACCTTGGCTGCCGGCACCCGTACCAACTCGACCATGTTGACCTGGGGGATGGCATAGCGCTCGGCGCCGACACTGACGATCAGGCTGGGGATGATGGCCAGGGTTAAGGGCAGTTTGATGGTGATGGTGGTGCCTTTGCCCAGTTTGCTGGCGATGTCGAAGACGCCGCCCACCTTGGAGAGGTTGGCATGCACCACATCCATGCCCACGCCCCGTCCGGAGACTTCGGTCACCTCTTTGGCGGTGGAGAGGCCGGGCAGGAAGATGAGCCGCAAAAGCTCATGTTCCTGCATTGCATCAATCACGGACTTGTCATGGGTGCCCATGCTCAAGACCTTTTCTTTGATGCGGGCAGTATCTATGCCGCCGCCGTCATCGATTATTTCGATGATGACCTGGCCTCCTTCATGAAAGGCCTTGAGCTGAAGGGTGCCGCAGGGTGTTTTGCCGGCTGCCGTCCGCTTGTCCGGCGTTTCGATGCCATGGTCAACCGAGTTGCGTACCAGATGGGTCAGGGGGTCGTTCAAGGCCTCGATGATGGTCTTATCCATTTCGACCTCACCGCCTTCCAGGACCAGATCGATCTCCTTGCCCAGTTTATGGGCCAAATCCCGGACCACTCGCTTGAATTTATTGAAGATATTGCCAACCGGCTGCATGCGGGTGGACATAATGGCTTCCTGCAGTTCGGAGGTGACCAGATCAAAGCGTTGGGAGACGGCGTCAAAAATTTGCTGGTGGGAGGAGTGGACGATCTGCAGAAACTGATTGCGGGTCAGCACCAGCTCTCCGGCCAGGGTCATCAGGTTATCAAGGATTTTGATGTTGACCCGGAGGCTGCTGTCCGTTCCAGCTTTGGCTTGTTCGGAGCTGTCGGCAGCCACGTTTTTTTTGGGTGGCGAAGTCGTCGGCAATGCTGGTGACGGCGATTGTTCCGCCGCCGGCGCCGGGATCGGGTGCGGTTCAACCGCCGGGACAGGCGAGGCGGAGGCGGGTTCCGCCTGTTCCTGGATTTCGTGGACCCTTTCCTGTGGCAGACCGGCAAAGGATACGAGCATATCCCTGTCCATCATGGTCGAGTAGAGGACATAGGCAGGTTGAGGGGAGGAGGCCGAACTGTCGTCGGTTTGGCTGCCGATAATTTGACCGATACTCTCGAGAGTGCTTTTGCTGGCGGCGGGAAGATCCGGTTGTTCGGCATCGGTGCTCCGGTCGTACTCGAGGACAAAGATTCCGAGCCCGCCCATACGGCTGTCCGCGATCTCGGCGCTGTGCTCTGCAAGCAGAGCCTGCCAGGGAGCTGGCTGACCGGGCGTGCCTGGCTTGGCCGCATTGGAGACACTTGGTGCGGCAGCTTGATCAGGTTCGGGCGAGAGGATGCTGTTTAAAGCCGCCAGCGGGCCGGAAATGTCAAGTTCAACGGCCCCTTTCGGCTGGTTCAGCAAGCGGTTGACGAGGTCGGCCGCATCAAGGAGACTGCTGATGACCGGGGTGGTCGGCACGAGCTCCTTATTGCGGATCTTATTCAGCAGGTTTTCGGCGGCATGAGCCAGGGTCTTTACCGCATTGAGCCCCAGGAAACCGGCACCCCCCTTAATGGAGTGCATGGCGCGGAAGACCTTGTTGACCAACTCAAGATCGATATCGGCGCCCGCTTCCTCAATGGCAAGGAGGTCGTTTTCAATTCCGTCCAGATGTTCGTGGGATTCGTCCTTGAAGGACTGTAATGTTTCGTCGTCGTCAATGAATGCCATACAGCGCTCCGATTAGGACGACCTGATGGTTTCAAGGAAAAGGGTGACATCACGGCGCAGGGCATTGGCCTTCTGGCTGAGATCGGAGGCGGCGTTCAAAACGTAAGTGGCAGTCACCCCGGTTTCGTCGGCTGCCGCAGCGACGATGGAGATATCGCCGGATACCGCCTTGGCCCCGGTTGCCGCCTGTTGGGTATTCTTGGCAATGTCCAGGGTGACAACTCCCTGTTCCTCTACCGAAGCGGCGATGCTTGTCGAGATCTCATCGATCTCGCCGATGGTGGCGCCAATGTCCCGAATTGCCTCGACCGCCTCGTTGGTCGCACCTTGAATGCCGGCGATCTGATCGCTGATCTCTTTGGTGGCGGCGGTGGTCTGTTTAGCCAATTCCTTGACCTCGTTGGCCACCACCTCAAAGCCTTTGCCGACCTCACCGGCCCGGGCCGCCTCGATGGTGGCGTTCAAGGCCAGCAGTTTGGTCTGTCCGGCAATATCAGTAATCAATTTGACGACTTCGCCGATTTTTTGTGAGGAATTTGCCAGGCTGCCGACCATCTGGTTGGTGTGACTGGCCTTTTGCACCGCATTGCGGGCGACCCCAGCCGACTTAGCCACCTGGTGGCTGATTTCACTGACCGAGTTTGATAACTCTTCCGTGGCCGAGGCAACGGTCATGACATTGGCGGATGTATTCGCCGCGGCCATGGCCACGGAATCGGATTTTGTCTTGGTTTGGGAAGCATTGTCGGCCATTTTCTTGGCGTTTGCCTCCAGCTGGGCGACCGCTGCTGTTACCCCGCTGATGAGCCCGCCGATATTGGCTTCAAAATCTGCGGCAAGTTTGTTCATGAAGGATGTTTTTTCCAGGGCAGCCCGCTGTTTTCCCGCCTCTTGTTCCGCAGCCAGGCGCTGCCGGTCGAGTGCGTTGTTTTTAAAGACCTGGACAGCGGCGGCCATTTCGCCGATTTCATCCTTTCTGTCCTGGGCCGGGACTTCGACGCGCAAATCGCCGTCGGCCAGACGCACCATGGCCTTGGTCATTTGCACCACCGGCTTGGTGAGTGAACGCGCCAGGAGGAAGATTATGGCACTGACAATCATGAGCAGGCCAAGACTACCCACGGTCAGCATGAGTTGCTGTTTCCCCAGCGCTTGATGCAGTGGGGTTAAGTCGAAGGTGAGCGCAATCATTCCGCCCTGTTCATTCTCCCGCCAGGAGGGATGGCAACGGATGCAGTCCGGCGTCACCATTTGCGGGGTGTATATCCGAATTGCCGTGGGGCTGGTTTTGACCAGCGGTTCTTTGATGGACAGTAACTCCTTTTTTAACTCATCCGGCAAGGTTTGCCCTTTGATGGATTTCTCGGAGGAGGACAGGTTGCCATATAACTGCCGGTCATACAAAGAGACATCCACTACCCCTCGAATGTCCTTCTGGCGCAGGAGAAGCTTTTGGAAATTTCCCATCTGCCCTCGTTCCAGCGAATCCTTGACCCCCTGCTGGAGAGACTGGGCGAGGTTATTGACGGAAATCATGTAGGCGCTGGTCATCTCACTGCGGACATAGTTGTTTATCAGCACCGTGCCGACAAGTATCGAGGCGAGCAGCGTCAACACAACTGAAACAACCAGTTTTATGGTTATCGACCGGCTGGCAAGCAGAGATTTGGTCATGGTCGTATATCCTCCGGGGCGGGGTGCATTTTCAGGAATCTGGTCACGCCTTCTTCGTTCATGCGGTAGAACGGCATGTCCTTTTGTCGGGCAAAGAGCGGGGATGCGCAACCGATGCAGGGAGCATTGACGTTGATACACCAGGTTTGCCCGCCATTCCACCAACGGCTGGAACAATCGGCCTTAGTCTGTGGACCAAGGCAGCCAAGCTTAAAGAGGCAACCGCTATCTCCCAGTTTCGCTGCAAAAATTTCCTCCTGGAAGTCGTGATACCTGGGGCATGTCTCATGGATGCTGCGATCAAAAAAGAGCTTGGGTGAACCTGTTTCAGTAAGCTCCGGCATCCCTATTTTGACCAGATGGACTACGGTCTGCCAGACCCAGTCCGGATGAACGGAACAGCCGCGGATCTGGATCAGCGGTTTTTTGATATGACGCTGGGCGAAAAATTCCGGCAGGCCGATAGCGCCGGTCAAGTTCCCTTCCGCCCCGGGGATTCCGCCATCGCAGGCGCAGGCGCCGATGGCAATGGCGGCAGTCATGGTCTTGGCTCCCGATTCGAGCAGGCTGGCCAGGGACTTATCGCCAATCATGCAGGCCGCTGGCATTTTCTCCGGGATGGCCCCTTCCAGGGCCAGGATGTATGGCCCAGCCTGACCGGCGAGATAACGTTCGATAAGACTCATGGCCTGTGAGCCGCTGGTCGCCGAAAGATCGGTATGAAAGGCAAGCTGGGAATATCTGGTGATCAAGGTGAGGGGCGATGGCTCCTTGGCCTGGAGTAAAGAGATGGAACATCCCGAGCAGGACTGGCCCTGGAGGTAGAGCAGTTTGGGAATGGTCCGAGGGTCGATCTGTTTGAGTGCCGCGGCTACGGGTTCGGGGAGGTTGCCCACACCAAAGGCGGTGCAGAGTGCGGCAGCCATGGTCAGGAATTCACGTCTGTTCAGCATCGAAGAATCCTCTTGTTAATGGACGGCGCAGGCCAGGCATGGATCAAACGAGTGGACGATCCGTACCGATTCAATCTGCACTGCCGGGTTCGCCACCTTGGTGCCGATCAGCGCCGATTCCATTGCTCCGGGATTCCCCTTATCGTCGCGGGGGGAGCAGTTCCATGTCGTCGGCACCACGCACTCATATTTCTCGATCTTATGATTCTGCAGACGGATATAGTGCAAAAGTGCCCCGCGGGAGGCCTCGGTAGCGCCGAAGCCTTCGCCGGTGGCGGGGATTTCAAGTTCGAGTGCGGCCGGAGCGCCTGGGTCGATCCTTTCGGTTTCCTCCAGGAGAAAGTCGGCAATAACAACCGCGCTGATCGCTCGGCAGAGATGACGGCCCAGGACTGAATTCAACTCATCGGCACTAATGCCGGCCATGCCCGCGAAGCGATCGACCAGTGCGGTCACCTGTTGGTTGTTGCCCTGCAGGTAGTCGACCAGAATCCTGGCCGCCGGCCCAACTTCGACCATCTGCCCGTTATAGCGCGGCGCCTTGATCCAGGTGTAGGCCCCATTTTTTTCAGGGGCAGGGGTCAACTCCCCTTCATTGACTTTGAGGCCGCTGGCTGATGAGTAGCGTGCGTATTTGATATCCTCGGTGATAAGACCAAAATCAACAGGTTGGACTTGGCCGTCCAGCAGCAGGCCCGAGGCGAACAGCCGCCGGCTGTCGCTGGCCGGAGTGAAGGGGAGCAGGCCGAAGGACATGAAGCCGCCGCGACTCTGGCCGATGTGCCAGTAATCAGGGAAGCCATGGGCCACGGCCAGCAGGTCGGGGATATATTTCTGGTGGATAAAATCCCTGACTTCCTCGATCAAGGCCTGGTAGGCGGAGATGTGGTCTATGGTCGGCTGCTGGGTGCAACCGCCGGGAAATATCCCGGTTGCGTGGGGAAATTTGCCGCCAAAGATCGCTGATGCCCGATTGGCCTTTTTCTGCATCTCCATGGCCTCGATATAGTGCTTGAGCGCTCCTATGTTGAGGTCGTCGTCCTTTATGTATTGCCCTTCAAGACGGGGTAGAAACGGGGCGCCTGGAAAGGCCTTTTTCGAGGCCAATTCCGCCTTTACCCAATCCCTCACCTGGACGAGTTCAGGGTCCGATCCTTTGTAGTTGGCAATGGCGGTAATATCGACGAAGTCGAGGGCTGAAAGCTGATAGAAATGCAGGAGGTAGTCGAAGAGATGGTTGGCGCCCTGAATCAGGTTGTGCAGGATGCGGCCATTGGCGGGTGCAGTGATGCCGTAGGCGATTTCCTGGGCATAGGAAGAGGCGATGGCATGGGCATAGGGGCAAACTCCGCAGATTCTTTGGGTGATCTGCTGGGCATCGAGGGGATCACGGCCTCTCAGTATCACCTCAAATCCCCTAAACATCTCTCCGACGCATTGGGCATCCACAACGACATTGTCGGTGACGGTCGTTTTGACATTGAGGTGACCTTCAATGCGGGACAGGGGGCCAAGTTCGATTTTCATGATTCAACCTGTTCTGGATGGTTTAAACAGTCCGGGGTAAGAAACTTGCAAAACGGCTAGACAAGAATAGCAGTAAGCCGTTGTAAAAAAATAACATGGCCAGAGAAATGCGCGGAACGGCACTCTTTTCAGTACCCCCTTGAGGGGTATAAGGAGCCGTAACGAAATTGAAAAAATGGCCATGTTATTTCGTAACGGCTCCTAATTCCAGAACTCCTGATGGGGAAGTTGCGGAGCTCATGAGGCGTGCTGAAAAGGCTGATAATACGGAAATTCCTGACTAAATGAGGTTGCTCTGTTACGAAAAACAATCGTTTATCTCCGACAGATTCCTTGAATACGCTATAATTTTTTATATGGGGATGTCAAACCATTTTATGGCAAGGATTCAGCAAAGTAGCCGGCCCACGCGCAGACAGAGGTGTTCACGAGGTGCTGGCGGAAAACATTCAGGCCCGGATGATTTTGCCGTCATGTAACTTAAAGAGAGAAGGCCCCATATCCTGGGGCACTATGAATTGCTGGCCGCCGATGTGAATCTCGCTTCCCTGAAAAATCTCCCGGGTCACCTCAATGCGGGCATTGTGTAAAAAAAGATCAATGCGGCTGCGTAACTGGTCGATTGTCTCGGCAAGAGTTTTTCTGTGCTTGATCAGTTTGTTCAGATCGGTCAACAGCAGGATAACGTTTTCCCTCTTGGCGGCTGGGATGCGGGCCAGAGCCGCCTTTATCTGTCCGGCACCGAACGAATCAAAGGGGAGGCTGCGGGAGATCTTGGTGATATTGCGGGTGCAGGCCTGGAGCTGTTCTTCCAGTTTTTTCAAGCCGGCCGCGATCTCCGGGTCAGTGCGCAGGGCAACGACTGTCCCCGGATTGCCGGGGTTGCCGATGGTGCTCAACCTGATACCTTTTGCCGAACAGATGACGCCGCCGACTGCTCTGCCGCTTTTCTGGCCCTGTTCCCTGAGGACAACGATGCTGCCGCCGGCGATCAGCGTGCAGTTGAAGAGGTAGCTGCCGATGGTCACATCCCCCTTGACGATCACCTCCGCGTCCTGGATATAGCCCGCCCGGAGATTGCCGCGGCTGACTACTTTGCAGTTAGCGCCGATAATTCCTTTATCCACGGTCAGGTTTCCCTGGGCAATGACGGTGGCCCCGTTCTCGACGGCGCCCATGATGGCAATGTCACCCTCGGATTTGACGGTAAAGCCGTTGAGGACCGATCCTTTGATCAACAAGTCGGTTTTTACGTTTATATTTCCAGTAGAATAGTCAATATCGCCGGCCATTTCGAATATGTCCTGAACGGCGAGGGTGTTTCTGCTGAATTTGACGTTGCCGTTTTTTTCGGCAAAATAGCGGATGACGTCTTGTTTTTCTTCGACCCTGACCCCCTGGCCGATGCTGATTTTCTTGTCAACCCCCGGGGTAGCTTTGATGGTCTTGCCGAAGAGCGTGCATCCCTCGACCCCTTTGGTGGCCAGATTCTTTTCCGCAATGAGGGTGCCGGCGGAAACGCTGACCACGGCGTTTCGCTCCCGCAGATCCAGGGAACCGTTACTGCGCAGCGCTCCCGCTTTTTTTGCCGCATCAAAGGACAGAGAAAAGGTTGCGGACTGCCCATGCCGGGGCTGCACTGTTTCGGCCAGTTTGACCGAGCGGGGCAAAGTGAGGCCTGCGGCCATCTCTGCCACCATGTTTTCAATGGCGGCATTATCGATACATTTTTCATGGATGCCCGCCCGCAGCAGCATCTCTCTTACCTCGATGGTGGTGGGGTATCTGCAGGGAGCAAGCTGGGGCAGAAAGATATAATAGGCGGCCGCCCGGTCGGCTGTTATCCACAGAGGAGGGAGAACGGACAGGGTGTCTTTGGCAACGAGGACGTAGCCATATGCCGTTGCCTCGTAGGCCCAGCCATTTACATTAAATTTTACATTGTCGCCGGTTTTAGGCAAAGGCTCGGCAATACATTCGATTTCCCGGCCGAAAACGTCCCGCCCGGGTTGGGCATTGGGGTTTTCCTTTACTTCCAGCAGCACCTCTCCGGCATTCACCGCCTTGGCCATCACAGCGGCGGCATGAACGGAGATCAGGTCAGGTGCGGAAAACAGGTTCTGCAGCCCGGCGCAATCGAGTTCTTCCGCCGCCTGTTGCAAGGTGTGTCCTGCATCAGGTCTGCCTTTTAAAAAAGGGAATATGATCCTGCATTTTATTTGCGGCGGAGTTCCGGCGGCAATGAGAAATTTTCCCGTCTTTTCCGGGGACCGGGAAATCCCCTCCACAATTTTCAGCGCACCGGGACTGATGCCGTGCATGATGCCGGCTTGTGTCAGGGAAAGCTTGATCTGTTCGACCGATATCGGTTCTCCGCCCGTCGTCAACACGATGGTAACGGACATTTTGTCAGGGGCGCCTTGCAGCTGGACATTGCCCAGGCCGGCTTGTTCCTGGGCGGCGCGATCCACGACGTGGCGCAGGTGGTCGGGGCCGGCGGCATCGTGTCGCCGGACGTGGCGCAATCCGCGACCCTGGCCAAGATGTTTCGCGTCGCCATGCTGGTGCCCGTCGTGCTGGCCGTGGCGCTGGTGTTCCGACCGGATTCGAAGGCGGCCACGCCAACGGACCGAACGGAGCGCCCCGCCCTGCTTCCGGGCTTTCTGCTGGCGTTCATTGCCCTGGTCGTGCTCAACAGCTTCGGCGCCGTGCCGGCCGCGGTGCAGTCGATGGCTGCAGGCGTATCTTCCTGGGCGCTGGTGATCGCGATTGCGGCCTTGGGCGTGAAAACCTCGTTCGAGGAAATCAGCCGTCTCGGCTGGCGGCCGATCGCCTTGCTGGTGAGTGAAACCACGTTCATCGGCCTGTTCATGCTCCTGGCGGCCTGGTGGCACGGCCGTCTCTGAACCCGCCCTGACATACCGAAAACACATCATGCACACCACCAGCCATCCCGATCCGGTGCTTCACGAAACCTCGAAGGCATCGAATCAGACCGCCACCACCCCGTTCAACGCCGGCCAGTCCGTGGCGGGGAGCCCGACACTCACCGCAACGCATTGGGGCGTGTACGAGGCCGTGGGCGAGGGCCAAAGCTTGCGCCTGCAAGCGTTCTCGCGCGACCCCTCACCATCGCCGATCGGCTTGACGATGCTGGATGCGGCGCGCGGCCCGGTGCGCGTGCGCCGTCCGGCGGTGCGACGAAGCTGGCTGGCCGCCCGGCGCGGTGATGTGGCCGAGTCCCGGCGCGCCCTGCGCGGGCAAGAGCAATTTGTAGAGGTGGAGTGGGATGAGGCGCTCGATCTGGTCGCTGCCGAACTCACGCGGGTGCGCACGACGCATGGCAACGAAGCCATCTTCGGCGGCTCCTATGGCTGGGGCAGCGCGGGCCGTTTTCACCATGCGCAAAGCCAGGTGCACCGATTTCTCAACTGCATTGGCGGCTATGTGCGCCACGCCGACACCTACAGCCTGGGCGCGGCGCGCGTGTTGATGCCACACATCGTCGCGCCGATGGAACAGCTGTTCACCCAGCACAACAGCTGGCGCGACGTGATGGCCAAGCACACGCAGCTGTTCGTGAGCTTTGGCGGCGTTCCGGCCAAGAATTCTCAAGTCAGCTCGGGCGGCGCCACCGAGCATTCCGTTCCCACCGGCCTGCGTCGCATGGGGGCGGCGGGCGTGCGCTTCGTCAACGTCAGTCCGGTGCGCGACGACATCGACACCGGCGGCGCGCCTGAACATTCAAAATAGTCAGGGGCAAACAGCTCTGCATCAGGCGGTTAACAAAAACCTGCCGGACATGGTTTCCATCCTTGTTAAAAAAAAGGTTAACCTCAACCTCCGGGACAAGCAGGGTCTGACCCCTCTGATGGTGGCAGCAACTTTGGGACTGGAAAAGATCACATCCTTTCTTGTGGATCGCGGAGCAGCCAGAGACATCAAAAACGCTGATGGGAAGACCGCCGTGGATCTGGCCAGGGCCAATCATCATCAAAAGACCCTTGAATACCTGGAAAGAAGAAATAATAAATTATGAACGGGCCAATAACCTTTTTTCGATATTATCTGATATCTGCCTTCGTCGTTCTGATCATGGCGGGGACGGTGAGTTGCCGATATATGAGTATCCCGGCGAAAGATGACGTCGTGGCCGGGCTGGTCAAACAAAAAGGCGAAAGCGAATCAACGGTATATAATTCCGCGGTCATCAAAGGCAGGATCGTCAGCGCCGAGGATGACAAGGACTCCACACTCATCATCGCGTATCGTTCGGCCAATGGGAAAAAAGAATTCACAGAATACGTGGTTACCAACAGCAACAGAACCTTTATGCTCTACCTGCCGGCGGGACGCCATCTGCTTTTTGCCATCACGGACTTCAATCATAACGGGATTT
>CAVSQR010000025.1:0-16013 GCA_963729825.1 uncultured delta proteobacterium
GTCTTTCAGGTTTCATCTTTTCCCCCGCTGCAAAGGCGGAAGTCTTCTGACCGATAAGATGGGCCAGTTCGTCTATCACCTCTTTCACTTCGCCCACCTGCTGATTGGTCACCTGGGCGGCTTCAGACAGATAGGTCACGGTTTCCGAATTATCCGCGGTGACTACGGTCATCTCGGCTACTGCCTTGTTGATATAATCGATTCCCTGGGCCTGTTCCTTTGAAGCAGTGGCAATATCACCCAGGAAGCTGCCAACCTGGCTGGCATTCTCTGTCACCTCGGAAAATGAATTTTCCGTATCTTTTACCAGGAGGGTCCCCTTTTTTATTAAATTCCCGGTGTTGGCAATGAGATCATTGGTATTTCTGGCTGCCGTTGCCGAGCGCAAGGCCAAATTGCGTACTTCCTCGGCAACCACGGCAAAACCGACTCCGGCCTGACCCGCCCTGGCTGCCTCAACTGCGGCATTGAGGGCCAGATAGATTGGTCTGGAAGGCAATTTCGTCAATTGTTTTGATAATTTTGGATGATTCCTCACTTGATTTGTAAATTTTTTCCATGGAACGCGGTGAGTTCGGACATCATGCTGTTTGCCTTGCTGATCACCTGGTTTGTTTCCTGCATGAGATCGTTGGCTTTCCGCGAATTTTCGGCATTCATCTCGATCATGGAAGAAATCTCATCAAGGGAGGATGAGGTTTCGTGCAGAGAGGCGGCCTGATTCTGAGCCCCATCCGCCAGAGATCTGCTGGCCGTCTCAACCTGTTCGCTGGTTACCGCCAGCTGATCTCTGCTGTTGTTTATCGCGCCGATGGCCCGCCGGAGGGGATTGGTAAGCACCTTCCTGAAGGCCAGAAACATGAGGGCGGTCAGCACCACATTCAATACTACCACCGCATAGATGATATTAAGCGTCGAACTGTACAGTTTTTCTTGCATGAATGAGGTGCTGAGAAAAACATCGACCACCCCTAATTTTTCTTTATCCTGGGCCACCTCAACACGTTTGGTTTTCAAATCCCCGGTGACCTGGCCGGTAAAATCAACGATTTTACCCTCATCATTCCGCTGTTTTCCCAAAAACAGGGTTTTCCCATCATTTTCCCAGACAACGACGGCGGCAATCTGCTTCTCAAGCATTTCCACCGACACGACATTGTCAGCCTTTTCCTTATCAAGATTCCACAGTGGATTTTTCAGGTTTTCAGCCAGACGCAGGGAAGTCATGGTGATGCACTTTTCCAACCCGGCCTCCATATTGGCCTTGTTGATGAAATAGCTGACTACGGCAAAAGAGATAAGGGCAAGGGTCGTGGCTGCATTAATCAGAATGCCAAGTTTGGTCTGAACGCCTGTTGGTCTGGAATTTACTCGTTTTATAAAACCCATGACTGTCTCCGGCATGCATGAATTATCGAATAGATACGAAATAAGACATTACGATTCAGGGTATTCGTCATTCACAGCACTCGTCAATTGGGTTTTATCCGGTAAGCCGCTGTAACAAAATAATGTCGTCATCCGGATGGTCAAAACGGCATAAAGAGCCGTAACGAAATGGCCAAGAAAGCAGAGATATTTCGTAACGGCTCCTAATTTTTGCTTGTGCCGCAACCTGATCGCAGCCGGCGGGAAATAACCGATCCTCCTTTCAGCCGGTTTACCAGTTCCATTTTGTCAGCAGTTTCTGGATTTCACCTGAGGCCACAAGCTTCGGGTATGCCTCGTCAAAAATAGCCTTCAGGGCCTTGCCTTTGTCATTATCCGGAAAGGCAAGATACAGTCCCAATTCCATCACCGGCTCTTTCTGGAAGTTATTCTTGTCAACAACTTTCAACTCCAGAACTTCGTCCAGGTCATCCTCATTTTCCAGGTAGAAATCAACGCGGCCTTTATCCAAAACCTGCAGGATATTTTCCCGGGTATCAAACTCCTTTTGCTCAACCGGGACGTCAAGATATTTGGCAATCGAATAGCCTTTTACGTAGGCGACGGTTTTTCCTTTCAGAGATTCCTTGCCTTGCCAGTTGCTGACGGTGCCTTTTTTAAACAGAGCAACAATCGCATCAGCATCAAAGGGCTCATTGGAATAGATCATTCCCTTGATCTCATTTTGATACGAACCGACTACCGCATCAGCTTTGTTGGTCGAAACCAGATTGATCGATCCCTCGTAAGATCGGATGATAAAATTCACTTTCACCCCGGCAGGTTCATAGACCGCCCTGAAAATGTCCCAGTAGAGACCTGGTACCGTCCTTGTTGGTGGCATCAGTCCACTCCTCGCTGGCCAAGGTAATTTCTTTCGGCGTCTCAGCCAGGGCAATGCCATTCATTCCTGCAAGCAACAGCAATAGGACAAGGATTCCCACTCTTTTCATCAGCATACCTCCTGTTTCATGATATTGAACATGATCATGTTGAATAAATATTGCCTTTCCGTAAAAACGACCTGTTATTGCGGCAAAACAAAAGAAATAGCCATTCTGAAAACCAAAACGACATTAAAGATCCGTAACAGGAACGGTCAGAATTGTCGTAACGGCACCTAAATGATTGTACAGGCACAGAATCTTTGCGATTTTGACAACCGGACTGACACCAAAGACAAAAATAAATGAAATCAACAAGTAATGGGACATTTCCTTTAATCGAAACTTTACTCTTTTATTATATGTGGAAAAAAAAATTAAACTCAACAAAAAGTTCTTCCACATAACAAACGGATGAATCAAAAAATTCACTACCGAAGCAAAAAATGCCTAAAAGCTGCTTTGTCAGATCAGGAGTTGCGGTTGAAGCGATCCAGGGAAATGATTCGCCGGCCAAAGTGCCGGAGTAAGCATGCAGAGGCCTTCTTGAATCCCACTGGCTGAAATTGAAATGACCCTCCCTGCTTGATTAATGATGCTTTAAAACATTACTTGTGAACTGCGCTGCAATCTTTTATATTTAAGCCATTCATGAAAATAAATAATTACAGCTAGTTGAGGCATCAGGTTTACAGGCATTCATATACACCACGCGCACAGCCGATATGCCAAGGGTTCCTATTGAATTTACTGCGATTTCAAGATATTAGCCTCAAATGGAAGCTCATTATTCCTTTCTTTTTCCTTGCTGTCATAGGAGCCGCCTCCCTGTTTGCCGTTTCCTATCGTTTCCAGAACAGCCTCATCCACGTCAACGAAGCAAAGCGCCTGAGAGATCAATATCAATATTTTCTGGACAATATTGTCTCCAAGGAAAACATGGCCATGGGCCTTGCCTATACGGTGGCAAAAAACCCTGATGTAGCAGCCGCCTTCGCCGCAAGGGACCGCGACCGGTTGATTAAGCTTCTGCAGCCGGTCTATGAAACCTTGCAGAAGGATTTCGGCGTCAAGCAGTTTCATTTTCATACACCACCGGCCATCTCATTTCTGCGCCTTCATGCCTTGTCCCGATACGGCGATGACATGGAGTCCTACCGGCATACGATTAATCTGGCCCGGCAAAGCGGCACAGGAGTGGCCGGCATTGAGTCAGGGGTCTTTGGTCTCGGCATCCGAAGCGTAGTGCCCGTGTTTCATGAAGGCAGACAGGTCGGCACTTTTGAGATCGGGCTTTCCCTGGAACAGCATCTCCTGGATGAGTTCAAGAAAAACTATGGAACGGATCTTCTGCTTTATATTCGGGAAGCCTCTGAGGCAAACAATCCCAAGGTTTTTACTTCCACCACCGAAAAGGGCCTTCTTACCTCAGATTTTTTTAATCGCTGTTATGATAACGGGGAAGTGCTGATTCAGGACGGAAAACTGGGTGATCGCCATCTCGCCAGTATTGCCGGCCCGGTTCGCGATTTTTCCACCCGGGTGGTGGCGGTGGTTGAGATCAGTGTTGACAGAAGCCCTACCCTGGCTCTTCTCAAGCAATACGGCACAATTGCCTTTGTCATCGGCTCTGTTGCCCTTGTCTTTTCCATCATTTTCGTCTGGTGCGTGTCCTTCATTTTCGTCAAACGCATTCGTGAGGTTGTCAAGGCCTCGGAAGAAATCGCCGCCGGCCGGCGCGATACCATGATTCCGGAGGAAAGCGCTGACGAACTGGGAACAATGGCCCGGTCCATTAACAAGATGCTTTCTTCGCTGGAGGCCTCACGGAAACGGCTCAAGAATTATTCCAAGAATCTTGAGGTAATGGTTGACCACCGCACCCGCAACCTCAAGGAATCCGAAAAAACGTATCGCACCCTGGTCGAAAATGTGCCCATGATCGTCTATATGATTTCAGCAGACGGAACGGCCGTGTTTTTAAACAGATCCGTTGAACAGATGATGGGTGTCTCACCTGAGCAGTTGAACGGCCATCACTCATTATGGGATGTGCACATCCATCCTGATGACCGGGCCCGGGTGGTGGCCCGGCGCAAGGAATGCCTGCGAGAGGGCAAGGATCTCCATGTCGATTACCGGATGATTCACACGGATCACCATATCGTTTATGGGGTTGACCATGCGGTTGCCGTACATGACGAGGATAATGAATTTATTCGAATGGATGGTATTGTCGTCGATGTGACGACCCAGAAAGAACTGCAGGAAAAAATTCTCCAATCCGAGGAACTGGAAACCCTTAGCCAGATTTCCGCCCGTATGGCCCATGAACTGAGAAATCCTCTTACCTCCATCGGGGGATTGACAAGAAGGCTGATCAAAACTTTCGACGAAGCGGACCCGCGCACCCAAAAGGGCAGACTGATCATCGAGCAGGTGGAAAAACTGGAAAGAATTCTGTTGATGATGCTGGCCTATATCGGTCCACAGTCCGTTCATCTGCAGTCCGGCGACCTCAACACCTTGGTACTCAAAGCGGTTGATACCGTTCGGTCGGAATACCCCAGTAAAGGTTTCTCCGTCAAGGCAAGCTTTGACGAGAGAATTCCTCAGCTGCAACTCGACCTGGCTAAATTTAAAACCGTGCTGATCAACCTGATGGAAAACGCCTATCACCGCATGGGCCAGAAAGGCGAGATGAAGCGTGGCAACCAGGAAAATCGGCGAACATGCGACAATCACCCTTTCCTACCGGGTGCCCTTTATCTCAGACGATGATATTAAAGACTTTTTCTATCCCTTTGCCGTGGCCTATCCCTTTGCCAAAGGGGCGACAAACGGAGATATCATGGATGTGCCCATTGCCAAGGTGGTCATCCATAACCACGGGGGTATTATCAACGTAGGCAAGGAAGACAATAATCTTGTCTGGATTGACATCTCTCTTCCGCTCAAACAAGAGGCACTCAACCTGTAGTCCGGCCCCGGTAAGAATGGCCTCGCTAGCGTGAAAATATCAAAAAAACAAGGGGATGGTTCAAGAGATGAGGAGCTGCTCGTTTGGCTTCCTGCTGAGCCATGCCACCAGCCGGTCAACCCCCTCTGCGGTGGACACCTCCGGCCGGTAACCGAAATCCCGTCTGGCCTTTTCCAGGGAAAACCAGTGGGATTTCGCCAGCTGCTCGGCCAGGAATCTGGTCATGGGCGGTTCCTCGCTTCTGCCAAGCAAAGAGTAGAGCTTCTCAAAAACAAAACCCGCGGCATAGGCCTTGCCAAAGCTGACCTGACTTGTCACTCGGGGAATTCCCAGGCGGGTAAAGAGCTCATTAATCCAGCGCCACAGGTTCACCGGCTCACCCTGGGAGATGAAATAGGCCTGCCCCGCCGCGCTGGCTGAATTTTCCAGATTTTCAGCCGCCAGCAGATGGGCTGTGGCCACATTATCAATATAGGAGATGTCCACCAGATTTTCACCGGCACCAACGATCTTAAGCTGCCTGCTGCGGCCCCTGGCAAGCAGCCGCGGGATGAGATTGGTATCTCCGGGCCCCCACACCAGATGCGGCCGCAAGGCCGTGGTCAGCAACTTACGGCCATTTGCCCCCAGCACCATTTTCTCCGCCAGCACCTTTGTTGCCGCATAGTGGCAGAGAAATCGGTCAGCATAGGGGGCACCTTCATCAACGCCTGCCAGATCACCGCCGCGAAACACCACGCTGGGCGTGCTGGTGTAAACCACCCGTCTGATGCCGCTTGCGCGGCAGGCAGCCAGCACATTTTCCGTACCCTGCACATTGATGGAAAAATAATCCTGATAATCTCCCCAGATACCCGCCTTGGCCGCCACATGAAAGACCGTGTCATGATCCCTGAAAACGGTGGCGAGAAACTGCTGATCACGGATATCGCCCCGGGCCACCGTGGCCCCCATCTGCCTCACCTCGGGATAATCATTACGGCCGATGACGGTAACGCCGATGCCCCGGGCCATGAGCAGCCGCACCACGGCCTTGCCCACAAAACCGCCGCCCCCGGTGACGATCACCCGCTGCATCAACCGGCCCTCCCGATCTTTTCCGCGGCCCACACGGCCAGCTTTTCCCTGAAAATCTTGGCATTGTGCCGGATATCAACCGGAAATGACGGATGGATGAGAAAACGGCTGATCCCTGCAGTCACGCTGTTTTGCCGGCCAAGTTCCGCCAGTTCGGCCAAAAAAGCGGCTTCATCGGCAATCCGTTCGTTCGGTTCGACAATTAAAACCGGCAGCTGCCGGCCGGGTTCGCCGATGCCGACCAGGGCTGACCGGAAGACCTTGGGGTGCTCGTTAAAGATCGCCTCACAGCAGATGGTGTAAAGCGTCTCTTTCTCGGTCTGCACCCGGTGGGCCTTTCTGCCGCAGAACCACAGGCGCCCCTTTTCATCAAGGTATCCCATATCGCCCATGCGGTGCCAGAAGGAGTGGCCATCACTGATTTTGGCCAGGCGGTTTTCCCGCTCATTGTGGTCATAGGCCCTGGTCACCACATCCCCTTTGACGATGATTTCGCCGATCGCCCCCTGGGCAAGCATCCCGGCATCATCCATATCTTCAACCGGCCCTTCTACGGTCTCCATGATGCGGATCTCGATGCCGGGCAGAGGACGGCCGACACAGGTGCCCTTGCCCTTTCTGGTCAGAGGCCATGTCTCGGCAAGGATTTCCGTGCCGCTGATCGAGACGATCGGCAGGGATTCCGTGGCCCCGTAAGGGGTGAAAACCTCTCCGCCCGGCGCCATGATTTTTTTCACCCGCTCGACCAGTTCGCCGGACACCGGCGCGCCGGCCATGAGAATCTTCTTCACCCCGAGTGTTATCTTCTTTTCCAGACAATAGCGGCTGATCACATTCCAGATGGCGGGCGAGCCGAAGGAATAGGTGACATCATGGTCCTGGATGGTTTTGACGAACTTCCGGGGATCAACCCTGGCCGGGCGGGACGGGTCCATGTCCGGGATAACAGCGCATGCCCCCAGGGCCGTGGAAAAAAGGGCAAAGAGGGGGAAGGCCGGCTGGTCCCGGTCATGGGAGGTGATGCGGTAGTAGTTGCGGATATAACGGAGCTGGGCGGAGAAGATGCCATGGGTATACTGCACTCCCTTTGGCGGGCCGGTGCTGCCGGTGGTAAAAATTATGGCGGCCAGCTCATCCCGGCCTGAGTCAACCAGGTCATATTCTGTGCCCGCATGACCGGCAAGGCGCGCCAGTGATTTGGCAAAGGGCCAGAACCCGGGGCCGGCCAGCAGGGAAATCCTGATGCTGGCAAAGGTCTGCCGAAAGATGGTTTTAAAGAGATGGGCCTTGCGGATGCCGATAAAAACAGTGGGTCGCACCGAACCGATACAGCGCAGCAGGTTCCGGTAGCCCATGCCCGGGTCAATGAGGATCACCACGGCGCCCAGCTGGAAAAGGGCAAAGGTGAGACAGACAAATTCCATGGAGGGTTTGACCATGAGCATGACCCTCTCCCCTCTTTGCACGCCACTTTCCGCGAGAACATTGGCAAAACGCGCGCTGTTTTCCCGGAGTTCGGCAAATGTCCAGCGCCGGTATCCCTTGGCCGACGGCACGATCAGGCCGGTGCGTTCAGGAAATTTTGCGGCTGCGGCATGCAGGGTCTGGGCGATATTGTATGACATGGGCAATAACGGCAATGATTCATTAAAGCTTGATAAATTTGTAAAAAGTCTCTTCATCACCGGGCATACGAAGACCCCGGATGCCCCATAGGGCGGTTCGCGAACCGCCCTAATTGATCAGCAGGGCAGCGCATGCGCCGCCAGAAATTTGGCAACCAGCGGGCCGATCCGGTCAAAGGCGTCTTCCAGCAGATAATGTCCGGCATCCTCAAAATAATGGCACTGGGCCTCGGGAAATCGTGCCCGCCACTCCCCATAAAAATGGTCATTGAAACAGAAATCCCTGCCTCCCCAGCAGATCAGCATCGGGGTCTGCTTAAACAAGGCAAGGCCCTGCTCAATTTCCGTTAACGTCCGCCAGGACGGGTCTTTGGCGGATAAAGGGATATCCTGGACAAAGCGCAGGGTGGCGATACGGTTTGCCCAGGAATTATAGGGCAGCAGATAACCGCTGGCAATTTCGTCGGGCATTCTTTTCGCCACGGCCATGTGGACTGCCGCCCCGGCAAAGGCATTGAGGCCGCGAATCAGCAGGGCGCCCAGCAGCGGCGTTCGGCAGATCCTGATGCGCCAGGGGATCTTGCTGGAACGAAAGGCCGCGGTATTGAAAATCACCAGGGAGTTGATCTGCTCAGCATGGCGCGCGGCATAGCCCATGCCGATGGCCCCGCCCCAGTCATGCACCACCAGGGTCAGTTTTTTCAGCCGCAGAGTCCCGAGGAGATGCTCGAGATTGGCAATATGGTTTTCCAGACAGTAGTCGTAATCCTGCGGCTTGTCGGAAAGTCCGCAGCCGAGATGATCCGGCACGATCACCCGGTATCTCTGTTGCAAAAGGGCGGCAAGATTGCGATAAAAAAACGACCAGGAAGGATTGCCGTGCAGCATGACCACGACAGGCCCCTGCCCGACATCAAGATAGGACAGGGTATTGCCATCAGGAAGTTGGTGGGAACAGGGGGAAAAGGGGTAGCCAGCAACAGTGGATTGCGACGCAGCCATGCTAACCCGAAGTATTTTCGTCGGATGAGCGGCTACGGGAAGAAGAGGGAAAGGCATGTTCCTTGATCAGCTGCTGGAGATAGCCCAGATGCTCCTGCACCATGGCTTCCGTTTTTTTCCGCTCCTGAATTTCCTTGGCAAGTTGGGCATTCAGGGCGGTCAATTCCTCGGTCTTTTTCAGCAGATCGTCACGATGCTGCTTGAGATCAAGATGGGTTTTGATCCTGGACTTGACGATGGCCATATTGAAAGGTTTGCGGATGTAATCCACCGCGCCGAGGGCAAGCCCCATGGCCTCATCCTCCTCATCAACCAGGGCGGTAATAAACATCACCGGAATTGTCCCGGGTTGCTTCATTTTCCTTGAGTTTCCTGCACACCTCATAACCATCCATTCTGGGCATCATGATATCAAGCAGAATAAGATCAGGCTGGGGATTTTCTGCTGCGAGCTTCAGGGCTTCCGGACCATTATCGGTAAAGATGACATCATATTCCAGCCGCAGCATTTCCACCAGAATTCTGATATTTGCCGGGACGTCATCAACAAATAAAAGTCTAAATCTCTCCCGCTGTGCCGTCATGTCCATTCTCCTTTATGTGAAAATCAGGTCATCGAACATCGCTGCCCGCTGTCTTTACCACTCCACGCCAAGCATGAGACAATTGATGCCGCTGCCGATGCCCAGCAGGGCAGCCTTTTGACCGGTGAGCAGAATCTGCTGCTCCAGAGCAACAGCCATGGTCAATGGAGCGGAAACCGATCCCACATTACCCCAAAACGGTAATGTTTCAAAATTTTTTTCCGGATCAAGCTGTAATGTCTCAAACAGGAGTTGCGCATGGGCCCGGCCAACCTGATGGCAGAAAAAATGATCGATGGCATCATTTGCCCAGCCAAGCTCTGCCTGAAAATCCCCCCAGGTGAGAAAGGCGGTTTCAACTCCCCGCTTCATGAGCTCTTCCGAGTCCGTGGCCATCAGAATGCCATCATTGCTGCTGTGCCCGCCCTGGCAGAGATTATTGTGGCTGCTGTTGGCCCGGACGGCTCCTCCGCTGAGGAGATGGCCGCTATCATGGACCTCCCGGTCGCCCAGCACCACGGCAACGGCGCCGGAACCAATGGTGAAGGAGGCAAAACTTGATTTTACCGATTTCCGGGTGACAGAGGCATCGGTCAGCAAATGCTGGATGGTGGTTTCGACGAGATTCTCGGCGGTCTCCCCGGCCACGACAAGGCCTTTCTTCACCTGCCCCAGTTCGATCATATTGGCCAGCATGGTCATGCCGTTGAGAAAGCCGAGGCAGGCGTTGGACAGATCAAAGACATAACATTTTTCCGGCAGGCCCAGCTGCTGGTGAACAAAGGAGGCCGTGGCCGGCTCAAGCATGTCGCGGGAGACCGAGGTAAAGATCAGACAGCCGATCTCTCCGGGATCAACACCGGCCAGCAGCCAAGGCCTTGCGGCCGGCAATGGCTGCGCCGTCGCTCGGCCTGGTGCCCCTGTCCCAGAACCGGCGCTGCCGTATGCCGCTCATCAGTTCCAGACGGCCCTCCGGCAGCTTTAAACGCTGATAGAGCGGAGCAAGCCGCTGCTCCAGCATTTCTGACGTCACCACATGGGGAGGCGCCTCATAGGCCAGCGGATAAAGGCAGACTCGGCGATAACGCATGGCGGCTCAACCAACAACCTTGGCGACAATTTCTGCGTCAAAATAATTTATCCCCATGCCCGCATCAACCACCAGACACTGGGCCGTGATGCCGGAGGAGCGCGGCGACAGCAGAAAGGCTGCCACATCAGCGGCCTCCCTGGTCTGCACCGCTGCCTTGCGCAGGGTTGCCGTCTCGGCAAAGAGATAGCTGTCCACATAACCGGGGATGCCGGCAGAGGCCGAGGTCTTCAGCAGTCCCGGACAGACGGCGTTGAACCGCACCCGGGAAAAGGCGGAAAAACTTTTGGCCAGAAAAGCAAGGGACGATTCCAGGGCCGCCTTCACCGGCGCCATGTAGCCGTAATTTTCCGCCGCCATTCTGGTGGTGGAGATCGATATGGTGACAACCGAGGCATCCCTGTCAAGATGTTCTTTGAAATGGTTGCAGAGGGAAATCAGGGAAAAACAGGAGATATCAACGGCCTGGAGAAAATCCTTTTTCAGCGTCGCATGGAAGGGCTGCAAACCTTCCGAGTAATTGGCATAGGCAATGGAATGGACAAGGCCTGCCAGCTTTCTGCCGCCCAGGTACCCTGCGATTTCATCGCGCACCCGGATGATGTTTTCCTCCTGTTCCACATCGCAGAGGAACACCTTTGCAGCCGGGAAGAGTTTTTCCGCCGCCTTGCGCCGCTCTTCGCTTCTGACCACATGGATGACCTCGGCCCCTTCCTCGACCAGGGCTGCGGCAATGGCGCAGGCCACCGACTTCCTGTTTGCCAGCCCGAAAACGGCAAAAACCTTATCTTCCAAATTAAGAAAACTCATGATCCGTTCAATCCCGGGTTCTGGTTTGGATTCTCTTTCCGCAGCATGAGGTCTTGGCAGCTTTGCCCGTCTTTCATGCGGATTTATCCTCATGCTGGTCCGGGTTCATGGCATCTGACATGGCACAGGCAAAATCAACCTTGACTGCTGTTTTGCCATGCACCAGCACCCGGCCCTTTAAAAACCAGGCTGTGCCGACCCGCTCCTTCAAGGTAACTTCAAGGGTGATGGTTTCCCCCGGTTTGACCTCCCGCTTGAATTTGGCGCCGTTAATCCGGGTCAACACGGGAACCCCCTGTGCCGCGGGGTCGTTTTTCCCTTTATTTTCTTGTCTGATCAGCTCAGCGATCAGCAGGGCGCCGGCCTGGAAAACCGCCTCACAGAGAATGACGCCGGGCATAATCGGGTAATCGGGATAATGGCCCTGAAAAATATCCAGATCAACCGGGATATTTTTTTCCGCGATAAGACTGCCGCCAGAACAACTGACCACCTTATCCACCCAGAGAAAGGGCGGCCTGTGGGGAATTCTGGCTAATATAAACTCCTTAGAGTCCACCATTGACATCCAGCACAGCACCGTTGATGTAAGACGCCTTTGGCCCGGCCAGAAAAAGAACCGCGTCTGCCACCTCTTCGGGGGTGCCGAAACGGCGCATGGGCACCATTTTTTTATACTCACTGAGCTGATCCGGGCTGAGATCATTGATCAGCTCCGTGGCAATAAAGCCCGGGGACACGCAATTGACCGTGATCTTTCTTTTGGCCGTTTCCTTGGAGAGCGATTTCATCATGCCTATCTGACCGGCCTTGGAGGCGGCATAGTTGGCCTGCCCGGCAAAACCCATATGGGACATGGGGGAAGTGATAAAAATGATGCGCCCGTATTTCTGCTTCATCATCAGCTGCACGGCAAATTTCGCCATGATGTAGGAGCCGGTAAGATTGACATCAATGACGCGGCGCCAGTCATCCTCTTTCATCATGGCCAGCACGGAGTCGCGGCGGATGCCGGCATTGTTGACCAGAACATCGATGGTGTCAAACTTCTGCTCGATGTGGCCATAAAACTTTTCAACCGCCGCATAATCGCTCACATCACATTGCTGGAGATGCAGGAGATCGCCATAGGCCTCGCATTGCCTCTGAAAATCCTCAGCCGACCTGACATTGCCGCCGTAAAGTCCCACAACGGTTGCCCCCTGCTGCAGAAAGGCAAGGGCAATGGCCCGGCCAAGACCGCGGGTGGCCCCGGTCACCACAACTTTCTGTCCCGTAAATTCAGCCATGATCAACTTCTCAGAAAGGCATCAGCATCATTAGCCACAATCACCCCGTAATTAATGGCCCCCAGCCAGCCGGACATGATAATTCCCACCGACCCCACATGAAAAAGGCCGGGAACAACCTTGAAAATTTTGCGGGAGATATCAAGCCCGGGGAATTTTGTGCCGAAAGAGGCTCCCTTGGTATGCAGGGTATAACGGCTAAAGGTTTTGGGCGTGGCGGCCTCGAGCCAGTCGATCTTGCTGCGGATATCCGGGATGTACCGTTCGAGGTCAACAAGGGAACGCTCGATCATCTCCTGTTTGGCAGCCTGATACTCTTCATCGGTAAGAGCTGCCCAGTCATCATAATTACCGTTCATGGAGGCGACAACCGTATAGTCGGGATTTGCCGGACGGGTCTGGGGATAATAGATGGAAAAGGTCCTGCTCTTTGTTTTCATATCACGCATCTCCAGCGAATCAAAGTTCGGCGCCGTCGAGGTAAAGAGAAGGTCCCCGACATCAGGAAAAGACTCGCCCGGTTTAATGCCCATATAGACCTGACAGCTGGAGTTATTGATTTTGACCTTGTCGAATGCGTCCAGAAAATCTTCGGGAAAGGCCTCCCGGCCGGCCAGGCTGTCAACGGTGTTGGTAATGCCGCTGTTGGAAATAACGCAGGGAGCGCTTATCACCCGGTCATCCACCATCACGCCTTTCACCCTGCCCTTTTCAATGACAATGCGTTCCACCTTGGAGTTGGTGCAGATGGTGACCCCGTTGGCTTCCAGTTCATCACGCATCATGCCGATCAGATGGTCGGTCCCGCCCTGAAAGGTAAAAACACCCTTATCCATGAAGTTGGAAAACACGATGCCATAGGTAATGGCCGGATCATCGAGGGTTGAACCATTGGCGTAGGTAATCGGTTCCATGAGCAGCCGGTGCACATCGGTGCGGCCCGGAAAAAACTCTTCAAAAAGCTCCCTGGTGCTCATCGCCAGGTCATCATAGAAGTTCATTTTCCGCACCGTGACAAAAAAATCATCGATCACCGTGCCGGAAATGCCGAATTTTTCCTGCAGGATCCGGGTAAAATCCTGCCGGTCAAAGGTTGTGGTCAGGGAGAACTGGGGATTATCAAAAACAATATGCTTGAGCTGGACGATGGAGTTCTTGATGGCCTCATTCCAGTATTTGCGGCAGGTTTTTACCATGCCGTAGGGAAAACCATGGAGCGAGACATCAAAGATGTGGTTTTTGCGCTTAAACCAGGTGGCGAGCCCTCCCAGCCGATGATGATGCTCAAGCAGCAGGACCTGATGGCCCGCCCGCGCCAGACGGTTGGAGACCGTCAACCCGCCCAGGCCTGAACCAACGACAATGACGTCGTAACTGTCTTTTGCCTTTTCTATTGACTGATAAACCATGAGACGAGGTGTTTAGTCTGCAGGTGTTTAGTTTGTAAATATTTTCAGTCTGTTTGCGCTGGAAAATCAGTAAAAAACCCGTTCTGGTCCTTAATTCCGGCCATAACTGCGAACAGATTTCACCCTGAATACCTAACAGACTACAGTCTAAACAACCTCAGCGGTTACTCTTTTAACAGATGTTGATTGACTATGGACACCCCGCTGAGCATGGAGCCGACAATGCCCAGAAAGCCTTGATCCGTCCCGGCTATGAAAACATTGCTGCAGGGGGTCCTGCCGTCCTTTACCTTCACCGGACTGCCGTAGACGGCGCCGCGGGCCTTTGCCGTAAACCTTTCAATGGTAATTGGCGTGAAACTGTCCTCATATACAATGTTTTGCTGATAATTCCCAATGATTTTAGCGGTAATCTCCCTGGACTGCGCCCCCCACTCCTGCTTCATTGCCGCATAGTCAAGGGATGATGCCTTTTTCCACAGGTCATAATTTGCTGCATGGGTGATACGGATCTGAAAATAGTCGGAGAGCGGCATGCCCTGAAAATTCTCGGGAAAACATATGACCCCCCAGCTGGTATCAACGGGTTTTGCCGGCTGACAGTATTGCCAGTGATCAGACAGGCAGTAAAAGATGATGGTATGGTCGCTTTTCACCTCTTTTTTGGTCTGCCGGGGCAGGATATAAATCGATTCGACAAAAGTCATCCTGCCCGCATATTTTTCTTCCTGCCGGGGCAGGGAGAGCATGGCAAAGGTGCCGGGAGCGCCGACGGTTGAAATGACGGCATCGCAGGTGATGGTTTCTCCGCCTGCCAGTTTTACGTGGCTGGCCTGGTGATCCGTCATGGCGATTGATTCCACCTGACTGTTATAGCGGATTTCTCCGCCATAGGCGGTGAACGTCTCAACCAGCAGGGCCAGAAAGTCTTTCATGGTACCGTGCGTCATTCCGGGCATTGAGGATGGTTTTCCCTCCACGCGGGATTCATCATACTCGGTTTACCTTCAAGCTGGGCAATGGCGTCAACGCTGAAAGTCCCGTTTGTGACAATCACTTCACCTTCGGTAAGACCTTCAGTTACAATATAGCTGTTACCCAGCGTCGGCCCCAGCCCAATTTCTCGTAATTTAAATATTGGCTCATCCCCTGGTTGTTTTACATAAACGATCGAACGCTTTCCTGTCCACAGGACAGCAGATTTCGGTATGACCATATTATTACGGTATTCGTTAAGTGTGGTGGAGACGATCCCGGTGGCAAACATTTCAGGTTTTAGCTTGCCTGATTCATTTGAGGTTTCAACCCTCACTTTTGCAACTCTTGTAACCGGGTCGATTACCGGATCGATGAATATGATATTGCCTGAAAAGTCTTTTCCGGGTAGCGCCTGAAGAGAGAAGGATACTTTTTCTCCCTTTTTCAGGAACGGAAGATCGCTTTCATAAGCATCGAACATAACCCATACCTTCGAAAGATCTGCAATTTTAAATAATTCAGAGCCTTCTGCTACATGATCGCCTACGCTTACTATCCTTGCAATAACAGTTCCTGATGTATTCGAAACCACTTCGAATTCATTCCGGACGACACCGGAATTCTCAACTTTCTCAATCTGATCATCCGTAACTTTCCACTGGCGAAGCTTTTCTTTAGAAGCTTCATAAAGTTCCGGTTGTACTTGTTTAGTTTTTGCAGTTTCGAGCAGTTCCTCCTGTGCGGTGATCAGTTCAGGCGAATAGATTTCTGCCAGAACCTGGCCCCTGACAACTGATTCGCCTGTGAAATTCACATTTAACTTGTCAATTCGTCCCGGGACATGTGCAACCTGGCTT
>CAVSQR010000026.1:0-5832 GCA_963729825.1 uncultured delta proteobacterium
GACCTCAAGCCGTGTCTCGGCAGCAGTGGCAATGTCTGTGACATTTTAATGCGCCGGCGGCCGCTTTCCCTGCGTATGATCCGCAATCTGCATAATTTCCTGGGTATTCCCGCTGAAATTCTCATCCAACCTTATGAATACGCGAGGCGGTAAAGCCTTGCCGGGCCTGTGAAGAAAAATTGCAATAAACCCAGGCTGTTCTGAGGATACCTCAGCCCGCTTGTCTCTGCAGCAGGACAACGGCATGGGCGGCGATTCCTTCCTTTCTGCCGGTGAAACCCCATTTTTTCCGTGGTGGTGCCTTTGAGATTGATGGCGTTCTGGTCTGTACGGCAGACTGCGGCGAGCTTTTCCCGCATGGCGGGGAAGTGCGGGGCAAGTTTCGGCTCCTGGGCAATCACCGTGATATCGGCATTGCTTAAGCTGTAGCCCTGTTCGTTTGCTGCCGTAATAACCCGGTCCAGCAGTTTCAGGCTGGAAATGTTCTTGTAGGATGGGTCGGAGTCAGGGAAATGCCTGCCGATATCGCCTGCGCCAAGCGCCCCGAGGATGGCGTCGCACAGGGCATGGGTGAGCACGTCTGCATCGGAATGACCCAACAGGCCTGTGGGGTGGGGGATCTCAATGCCTCCCAGGATCAGGGGGCGGTCTGCAACCAGGCGATGGGCATCATAGCCATGGCCGATGCGCAGCGAGGGGGCCGGCACGGGTTTGCCGGGTTGTTCTTTTTTCATGAGAATAGCCTCGGCAATGAGCAGATCATCCGGCCGGGTGATCTTGATATTCTGTTCCGATCCTTCCACAACAGACATCGGCACCTTGATGAGCTCCAGAAAGGATGCCTCATCCGTACCGATGAAGGATTTTTCCGCTGCCGCGGCAAAGGCCTGTTTGAGGGTGGCAGTGCGCACCACCTGCGGGGTCTGGGCCTGCCAGAGGGTTTTCCTGTCAATGGTCCGCACAATGGTTTGATCGGCTGCCACTTCCTTGATGGTGTCTTTAACCGGAATGGCGGCCATGGCGGCCCCGGTCTTTTGCGCGGCAGCAAGGCAGGCGCGGATCAGTGCCGGGGAGATGAGGGGCCGGGCCCCGTCATGCACCGCCACAAAATCACATTCCGGGGGTACCTGGGCAAGGCCTGCCTGTACCGAGTCCTGGCGCAGTGCCCCGCCGGCAACGACTTTGACCTTGGCCAGCCCGTACTGTGCAACGAGCTGTCTGGTAAGCGGCAGATAATCCATGGGTACGGCAACGATGATTGCCGAGATTTCGGCAACCTGCTCAAAGGCCCTGACGGTATGGACCAGCAGGGGAATTCCGGCCAGGCAGACGAACTGCTTGGGGGTTCCAGTGCCCATGCGTTTGCCGAGGCCTCCGGCCGGTATGATGGCAGCTGCCTTCATTGCTTCCAATGTTGTGCGATCAGGTGTGTTTAGTCTATTAGTCTGTAGTCTGTCAGGTGCAAGAAGTAGCCTGGCGGCTGCTTCTGGTAATTTACCATCGCTGGCAGACTGAACACCTTCAAGACTATATCCCTGGGCAGTATAAAAAAAGGAGTGGGCTGTAAGCCGAATTCTGTACCCCTGACGGGGCCATGATCATTTATCTGGGATGCCGATCACCCGGCACCTCTTGCAACCTACCCGAAAGCCTCGGACGGGCAGCCCTCAAACGCTTTCCTATTTGGTCTTACTCCGGATGGGGTTTGCCGTGCCTTTCATGTCACCATGAAAGCGGTGAGCTCTTACCTCGCCGTTTCACCCTTACCCCGGAAACCCGGGGCGGTCTATTTTCTGTGGCACTTTCCCGGGGTCGCCCCCGGTTCGCGTTACGAACCATCCTGCCCTGCGGAGTTCGGACTTTCCTCACCGGCGGCCTGCGCCGGCGCGATCATGCGCCCACTCCTAAACTGTCATCTATCCCCTGATTGGCCAGCTGGTCGGCCCGTTTATTTTCTTCTCTGGGGATATGTCGTATTTTATAACTGTCAAAGGCCGACAGCAGCCCCTGGACCTTGGCAAAAAGGGGTTGGAGATCGCTGCTTTTCACCTTGTAAAGGCCTTGAATCTGCCGGACGATGAGCTGGGAGTCAAGAGAAATCTCAATGCTCCTGCCGCTCAGCTGCGTCGCCTGCGTGAGTCCGAGTATCAGGGCCTGGTATTCGGCGACATTGTTGGTGCAGGTGCCGAGATATCTGCCCTGGGCGATTATTTCCTCGCCCTGTCCGTCAAGAATCACGATGCCCGCCCCGGCATCTCCGGGATTACCCCGTGATGCCCCGTCAGTATAAAGAAGGAGGCTTCCATTTTGCCTGGGGGGATTTTGCTCGGGGAAAAGCGATTGAGGTCTGATGGCTTTCCTGGCGGTCTTGGGGAGAACGTTGAGCGCGGCATGCAGTGCCTCTCTGATGCGTTCCACGGGAAAGGCGGGAAGATATCGCTGTAAAACTTCATCCGGCAGATTGCCGAGGGCCTGTAAAATTTCCGCCGCCTCTTTCTCCCTGGCCATCAGCCTTAATCCTCTTTTGCCGGAGTCTGATGGAACATCATGCGCTGGCAGGTCGGACAGGAGAGAAGCTGTTCGCCTTTGAGGACCTCGTTGAACTGCTGGGCCGGGATGTTCATGAAACAACCCTGGCAGACCCCGTTGATAACACCCTGTTATGGCCAGGCCGTTGCGTTTGTCCAGCAGTTGATCGTAGCGGCGGCGCAGATTCTCCGGTATCTTCTTGACCTGTTGCTCGCGGGTTTTTTCAAGTTTGCCCTTTTTCTCCTGGGTTTCCTGGGACAGCAGGGCAATTTTTTCTTCAGCCTCGGCAAGAAGTTTCTCTTCGCTGTTGCAGACGTTGCCCTGTTCAGCGACCTTTTTCTGCAGGGATTCAACCTGTTCCATGAGCAGGACGATTTCTTCTTCGCGGCGCTTGTTGCTCTTTTTGGTTTCCTCGATTTCCTTGAGCAGGGATTGATACTCCCGGTTGGTCTGGACATTCATCAGCTTGGATTGCCGGTCTTTGATGTGGGCCACTTCGTTTTCAATTTCAGCTTCAAGCTCCTTGCGGCGGTTTTCCGCGTTTTCAATGGTTGACCTGTGTTTGACGATTTTTTCTTTTTTCTCGGCAATGGAGGCCTGCCGTTTAATAATTTCCGCATGGCCGTTTGCCAGTTCGTCATCCAGTTTTTTGATCTGGAGGTCGATTTCCTGGAGTGCAATGAGTCGTGAGAGGTCTTCTTTCAATGTTCGTTCCTCATGAAGTTAGATTATTATGGGCATATTTTCGGCAATATAGAAACGCAGCGGGCTGTTCTGCCTCTGGGAGGCCATAACAGGCGCCGGGTTGTTGTTTTCGGCAAAAAAAGCGGTCATTCGCGCAAGCAGAGAGGGGATGATAATGTTTTCCGTGGCAAAATGGCCGGCGTCGATAACGCACAGTCCGTTATCTTCGGCCCAGCGGGCCACCGAGTGTTTGAGTTCCGCCGTGATGTAAACGTCCGCCCCGGCCTGCAACGCCGCCTCGGCAAGATCGGAGCCGCTGCCGCCGCAGACCGCAATGGTGGATACGGTTGTCGGCAGCGGGCCGGCAATCATCATGCCCTCAAGCTTCAGCCGTTGGGCGACGAAATGGATAAAGGCCCCGCCCTGCATGGGTTTCGGCAGATTGCCCACCTTGCCGAAACCCTGGTCGGGCCGGTTGCCGGTAAGGGTCAGCGGCCGGGTATTATGTAAATACAGGACCCGGGCCAGGGCATCGCTTACGCCGTCACTGATAATATCGAGATTGGTATGGCAGCTGACCACGGCAATATCATGGCTCAGGGCTTTTTTCAGAAACTGTCCGATCGGGGTTGCGGTGTTGATTGTTTTAAGCGGGTGGAAGATCAGGGGGTGGTGGGTAAGGATGATGTTGGCTTTTTTCAGGATTGCTTCTTCTAGGACCTGCAGGGTGGGATCCAGGGCTATCAGCATTCCTGTTGCTTCCAGGTCCGGGTTGCCGACCATGAGCCCCACATTGTCCCATGGTTCGGCCAGTTCCCATGGGGCAAACTGCCCCACATATGCAAGAATATCTTTAAGCTTGATTGGTGATACCATTTGTTGCAGATTGTTTTGGTTGCTTTTTTACAGCGACCGGTCCCTCATGAAAAAAGGTGCAACCCGTGTGAGGTTGCACCTTTTCAGCAAATCCGGCAGAGTATTGCCTTGCCTGAATTTTTCCTTAAATAACAATGTAAAACAACAGCGCAGCGAAACAATGTGCCTTGTTTTTCCTTAAGTATCGAGTAAGGGTGGTGGGCCTACCTGGACTCGAACCAGGGACCGACCGGTTATGAGCCGGTGGCTCTAACCAACTGAGCTATAGGCCCTGAAGTTGATCAGAAAAATCCAGATATAATAACAGGTATTACCCCCTTGTCAAGAGCTGTTTGTTAAGTAAATGCTCTTCTGTTGGCCCCTTTTATCCGGAAAAAGAAATAATGAGATTGAAATCAAGATGATGACCTCTCAAAAAAATATCTCCAGGCGCTGCTGCGAGCGTTGTGGCCAGCGGGCCGACGGATTCTTTCCCGCAGATAAGCCGGGCCAGGCAGCTATAAAACATTTTCTTTAAAGGCAGCAAAGCCGATGCGGTCGATAAATTTGCCGAGACGCTCGGCTTTTTTCCCTTCCTGTTCATAAAACCTGATGATTCTGTCGGTAACTTCCAGGGCCTGCGCCTCGGTTAATCCCTCAACGAGTTCCCGGGCGAGCTGCGGCCGGGAGGCGGCATTGCCGCCGACCATGACGGTCCAGCCTTTCGGCTTGCCGACAAAGCCGATATCCTTTACCGGCGTTTCCGCACAGTTGTTGATGCAGCCTGAAACGCCTATTTTGCATTTGTTCGGCAGCTGATAGCCGTGATAGCGGCTGTCGAGTTCTTTGCCCAGGCTGCAGGGAGTCCTGCTTGCCCAGGCGGCAAAGGGTCGTGCCGGGACAGGCCTTGATGCTGCGGACGCAGAGGCCGGCCGCGTGTCCGGGGTTGATGCCCAGATCCTGCCAGGCCTGATCAATGTCTTCCTTTTTGAACCCGACCATGGCGATACGGGCCGCACTGGTTATTTTCATGGCCGCCACGTTGTATTTATCCGCCACGTCGGCAATTTTCCGTAAATCATTGGCCGTGACAAGACCCACGCTGAAATGGGGAACTATGGCATAGGTCTCCTTGTCTCTCTGTAAAACCGCGCCTTTTTCACCGTCTTTTAATATCGCTTCTGACATCGCATCCTCCTGGAACTCTTTATATTGAATGTAAATGGATTGAAAATCGAGTGGTAATGTCACTGGTATTATCTTAGAATATCAACTGCCTCTAATCAATTTGCATAACAGGTTTTATTTTAGTAATAATTATTAAAAAGTCAAGAACCAACTGTAATTCATATTCTAAATTAATAATATCCTTATGACCTCTTCCTTTGCCCCGTTCGTCTTTATCCTGGTGGCGCTCGGCGGCGCCCTTGCCGGGGCGCTGACCATTTTTCTGCTGGACCGTAGAGCGTTCCGGCGGCTGGCCGGGGAGAGGCAGGGGCTGCTGACCGATCAGGCGGTATTGCAGGAGCGGTTGGCCGGCCGGCAGGAAAAGGCAGCGGAACTGGAAAAGCTGTTGCAGCAGGCAGGGGAAGACAATCGCCGCCTGCTGGCCGAAAAGAGCGAACTGCGCTCGGCAAATATTAATCTTGATGGCCAGCTTGCCCTGCTGAAAGAGGCGAGAGCGGAGCTGGCCGCATCGTTCAAGGCCCTTTCCGCCGATATCTACCGCAGCAACAGCGAATCATTTCTGCAGATTGCCAAATC
>CAVSQR010000027.1:0-29756 GCA_963729825.1 uncultured delta proteobacterium
AGTTCGGAGCCGTCGCTTTCGATCTGCTCGAGCAATTCGACGCGGTCGTCGTTCGATTGGGCGATCAGCCCCTCGATCGTTTCGCTGCCCACGCCCAAGTGCGTTTTGATGAGCTTGGCGATTTCGGCCTTGGCGGCCAGCACCGGCAGGATCGTCAATCCGGTGGCCGAACTCAATTCATCCAGCGGATAGAGATTGAACGGATCGCTCGTGGCGACCGTCAAGCGCGCCGTTGATTTGCTTGACGGGAAAGAGATTTTCGCGGTAGATGAAACGCGGGGGAAATTTCTTGATGAGCGAGAGATCGATTTCCGTTTCGGCCAGGTCGATGAAATCCAAGCCGACTTCCTCGCCCAACGCCCGCAGCGCCTGCTCCTCGGTCAGAAAGCCGAGTTGCACGGCGGCCTGATCGAGCCGCGTGCTTTCGTTTTGGGCGTCGCGCGATATCTGCAATTGGCGTTTATCGAGCAGGCCCTTCCGCAGCAGTATTTCTCCCGCTTCCATGACACCGCCTGGAAAAATGTTTTATCGTTTAGCCCGGAGCCAACGGCGACGGCGTTTGGGCGAAGTGGGGTATCGATCGTGATCGTTTTCCCTCGAAATCGCCGTCGCCGTTGGCTCCGGGCTAAACGAAATCCGATAGGTTCAAGTCAAGTGCAAAGGATTCAGAAAGCAGACAGGCGTCTCGACGTGACGACTTCGCTTAAAGCAGTTTTTCTGCCGGGAGCCTGCCCCCCACATTTTCAGCTTCTCTATTATTATAACACGTCGCGTTCCGGCGCAACTACTACTCGTCAGCAAAAAAACGGCCCAAATTCGCAAAAACCGGGAATTTTTCTAAACCGCAAGCCCGCGAGCGGTATCCCGCGGGCTTGCGTGTGAAAGTTCGGCTTTTTCGCTGGAATCAACCGCTAGTTGACGGGGCCTGCACCGCCGCCTCCGCCGCCACGGTTCCCGCCCCGTACCCCCCGGTCCGCGCTCGTAAGACCGAGATGTCGAATTTCTGGCCCTTCATTTTTTCCAGTTTCTCTTTCTGATCGGCGGTCAAAACATCCATGAGCTTCGTTTCGGTCTCTTCGTGGGCTTTTGTCATCTTCTCGCGATCCTCGGCCGAGGGACGTTCGCCGGGGGTAAACATCTCAGCCATTGCCTTCCGCGCTTCTTCTTGATGGTCTTGATCTTCGCCTGTTGATCGTCAGTCAATCCCAACTCCTTGGCGACTTCGGGAGAGGCGAGAGCCCTGCACGCCTTGCATTGCGATTGCAGTTGGATCTGCTTGATGCGTTCAAGCTGTTTGGGCAGGAGGATGCCTTCGACTTTCTTTTGGGTCTTCGCGGCCTCTTCTGCATGTCCTTACGCATTTCCTGCATCTTTGTCCGACGTTCTTCCTGCGAGAGATTCGACATATCGCCCATCTTCGCACGCATGGCTTCTGCGCGTCTCTCGTGGCCAGCTTCTGGAGCTTTTCTTTCTGATCGGCGTCCAATTCGATCTCTTTCTGGACTTTCTCATTCTGCAAGAGCATCATCATTCCGCCACCAGGCCGCCACCGCCCATCATGCCAGGCCCGCCCACGCCGCCGCGTCCTGGCTTGCATGCGGCCGCCAGTCCGCTCGCGTTGCGTCCTTGGAGTCCTGCAAAACCATTGATTTCACACCTCGACGCAGCCCCAATTTCTCAGGTCGTAGGTTATGCTTTAGCCTACGGCGTAGCCGCAACCAAAACTGATTTCACCGCGATTGCGCAAAAACGTCAAAAAAGCCGTCTTAATCCCAAAACTATGCGAAAAAATGTTGACGCAATTTGTTACCACATAGGGACTTACGGCTATGGCTGAAAAACTGGGTATTTCATCAAACTAATGGCATAACACCCTGTTATGCTAATAACCTACTTCACGGACCAACTATTTCATCTGATCTTCCCCGTAGGACTGTTTTCCAACCTGTCGTGACAGATTACATACCCATCCTACGGATATCATGCATCCTGCCTGAGTTCCTTGTTCCGATGTTGATCCTTCCTGGAGTAGGTAAGTAAACCCCGGCTAGTTACGGAGGTTTCGCCAATTTGTTCTGAAATGGAAAAAATTAAAATCGTTCCCTGAACTTCAATTCATTAGTTGGATTCCTGGGAAATGTGACTGCAACTGGGTAATATGGATATATTACGCAGTATTTACTCGGCGGCATGAATCCACTATTCTCTAGCAGCGTGTATTCTCTAGCAGCGTGGGGGGCCTCCAATTTTTTGTAGAAATAACGAGGATATTCCTTCCTTATGCAGTCTTTATATTACTCTCCGGGGTTTAAATTATAGACGTCCCATATCAATAGACAATTACACGATAAATTCGCGTTTTATTGTATTAAAAAGGGTGAACCGTGCGAGTTTCTTTCGCTACCTTGGTTGTTGCGAGCGTCATTTTTTCCGCAGTTGTTGCCAATGCGCAAGACCAAGGACCAGGACGCCGTCGCCGCGGGGGTGATCAGGGAGACTATAACCAGAATGGGGGAGACCGGGGAGGCCGCTTCCAGAGAGGCGGTTATCCCGGCGGTGGTTATGGCGGTTATCCCGGCGGTGGAGGGGGACCAGGCGGTTATCCCGGCGGTGGTCCAGGTTTTCAAGGCGGCGGTCCAGGTTTTCAAGGCGGCGGTGGCGGATACCCCGGCGGCTGGGGTGGTGCTCCCAATGGTGGCGGTGGATCGCGGGAAGAACGTTTGGCAGGCTTCCTCCAACAAATCGATGCCAACCATGACGGCCAGATCGATGATAATGAAATTAAAGCTTTGGGGCCGAGATCTCGCATGATCGAAGGCATGATTCGCGGCGCGGGCTTGGAACCGAAATATCCCATTAAAATCAGCGCCATTCAAGAAGGAATGCAAAACGCCCGCAACAACTGGAACCGCGGCGGCGGGCCGAACGGTCCTCCGGCGCTGGTGGAAATTCCGGTTCTCCGCCCGGCTCCGACGGCCCTCCGGCAAACGGGGATCCCAAATCCGCTGCCGTCGCTGCGCCGTTAGTGCCTGGCTTTGGCGTGGAGCAAAAAAAACAGGCCGTTCCGGGATTCGACGTTGCCACGAAACAAACGGCAACTGTCGCTGCGTCTTCCCCAGCCGCCGCCGATGCTTCGAGTCCCGCGGAGGCGCCCGCAAGAAACGCCCGGACCAACTCGACGAAACCATTCGCCGACACGCAGAATCCATTTTGAAGCAAAACGATAAAGATCGCAGCGGCTCTTTGGAGAGAGACAGGGGCGAATGGGCAGACGTGCGCAACGCAGAGGCGATCGATAAAGACCATAACGGCGTCATCACCCTGGAAGAATTAACCGCCTATTACCTAGCGGAAAACGGGCGGCATCCCGCGAAAAAGAGCGGATCCCGGCAAGAAGGCGGCCGCGACTCCGAATCAACCGGATCACGCCGCCGAATAGCGGCAAGACTTATCGCATTCTTTCTCCCATCGAACGTCTTCCCGAGGGCCTTCCCGATTGGTTCGCGCGAAACGACGCCAACGGCGACGGACAAATCTCGATGTCGGAGTTCGCCCGCGAATGGACCCCCGAAAAGGCCGCGGAGTTCGCCCATTACGATCTGAACGGCGACGGCATTATCACCCCGGACGAATGTTTGCAGGTCGAAAAGAAGAAGTAGGAGACTTTCTCGCCAATCATCCTGAATTTACTGCCATCTTTCAATCGTGAAAACATCTCTGGTCTCTACTTTCCTCTTATCGCACCCTGCTTTTGGTGGAAAGTATACTAGAATCCCTCATACGGCAAGGCTCAACTTGAAGCTTCGCGCCATTTCAAGCGAAAATCAAGCCTATTTTCCCATGGCGTACTCAGGCGGTAGCCTGCCGGTTCGATGCGGAAAATCGGCCTTGAAAATCCCCTCTTCTCAACCTTGACAGGGGGGACTGAATGGCATATCTTTATATTCTGTTAAGATGGATAGTTTGCTCTGCCTTTAGCATTCGCTCCCTGTTTATCGTTTTTGCAAAAAAACAATTCTTCACGTCATAAGGACGGACCCTGATGAGAACCTCGTGTTTATCGCTGGTTATACTGCTCGGATTGGCGGCTTCCGCCTTCGCGCAAGACTGGGCGAAAAAAATGTTCAGCGAAACCGAGCACGATTTCAAGACGGTCGCCCGCGGCGCCAAGGTCGACTGCGGCGTAGTGCCGTTCCCCACACACGTGGGGATGAACCGCCAAAAAAGTAAAAACCATCGGCATTATTGCCCGTTCCCCACACACGTGGGGATGAACCGACGGCTATATTGGCATAAAGGATCTGCGCGGTCGTTCCCCACACACGTGGGGATGAACCGGCGGTGCATGGTCGCTTGACTGGTTTAGGCAACCGTTCCCCACACACGTGGGGATGAACCGGAAAAGTTGTGGATCAATTCTGTAGATGGCCACCGTTCCCCACACACGTGGGGATGAACCGGCTATCGACAGGCACGGTGTATTATGACACGGCGCTGTTCCCCACACACGTGGGGATGAACCGGCGCGACTGGCCGGAATCGGTGCGATATTGCACGATCGTTCCCCACACACGTGGGGATGAACCGATACAGATGTCTTGCACGAGGAGCAAGCAGATCGGCCGTTCCCCACACACGTGGGGATGAACCGGACGTAATGACGACCAGGTGCGCAGATGCTGATCCGTTCCCCACACACGTGGGGATGAACCGCGACGTGCCGGCTAGCGGCGCGGGACAGCATACCGTTCCCCACACACGTGGGGATGAACCGCCTGAGGATACGCCTGATAGATCGGTGATCGTGACACCGTTCCCCACACACGTGGGGATGAACCGGCGCAGTGGCGACGATCTGCGCAGTCTTCAGGCGCCGTTCCCCACACACGTGGGGATGAACCGATCACTCGTCATGAGCTGCGCTGGCTCGCATGCGTTCCCCACACACGTGGGGATGAACCGGTCTGATAACGGATTATGGCTGAGATACTGACGCGTGTTCCCCACACACGTGGGGATGAACCGCGATGCTGAGCAGCATCGACCGGGTCCGCGGCATCCGTTCCCCACACACGTGGGGATGAACCGCTGATCAGAGACTATGAGGATTGACGTCGATGCAGCTGTTCCCCACACACGTGGGGATGAACCGATCACTGTCGCTATCTGAGAGGCGATCCTAATAGCCGTTCCCCACACACGTGGGGATGAACCGTACAATGTGCTACGAGTTGATGCTCGATCACGCACTGTTCCCCACACACGTGGGGATGAACCGATCAGCGATGCGACTGATCCGACGCATGCATGAGCCGTTCCCCACACACGTGGGGATGAACCGTCAGGTCCTTAGACTGCCGCAACGTGCGGCGATAGCCGTTCCCCACACACGTGGGGATGAACCGCTGTGATCGATGTATCAGTGACATCCAGTCTGATCACGTTCCCCACACACGTGGGGATGAACCGACAGTTGGCTGCCATGGAGTGACTGCACATGATCCGTTCCCCACACACGTGGGGATGAACCGACCGACATGAGCACCAGAGACATGACGGCTATGCCGTTCCCCACACACGTGGGGATGAACCGATCGGCATCCTGGCAGACATGCCGGACCTGGCAGCCGTTCCCCACACACGTGGGGATGAACCGGCCGCACGGCATGTTGCGATGACTATCTGTCGACATGTTCCCCACACACGTGGGGATGAACCGGCATCTTGTGTCAGCGTTCGATCACCGATGACATGCCGTTCCCCACACACGTGGGGATGAACCGACGATGTCTGACGATAACAGGCCTTGCGTACGAGCCGTTCCCCACACACGTGGGGATGAACCGATGCAGCTCGGAATCAGTGCAGTCGACCGATCACGTGTTCCCCACACACGTGGGGATGAACCGCTAGATTGTGACGATAGACGCATGCCAATTACAGCTGTTCCCCACACACGTGGGGATGAACCGCATCTGATGACTGCCTGGATCGCGAGCATGATCGCTGTTCCCCACACACGTGGGGATGAACCGCGCACGCTCATACCTGCGCGATTCATCCGTGGCGCATGTTCCCCACACACGTGGGGATGAACCGCATCGATGCCAGCTGACTGCTGACTTCGCATGGCTGTTCCCCACACACGTGGGGATGAACCGTATGGTCAGCATCGGCTAGGTCTGCATGTCAGGTCCGTTCCCCACACACGTGGGGATGAACCGGTCGATGAACATGGTCGCTTGACTCACTAGAGTCGCTGTTCCCCACACACGTGGGGATGAACCGTTGTGAACATCGCCACTTTTCTTTTTCTGCTGTTTCTCAAGGCAAACGGGCTGCTGGAGCTGGGAGCTTTGATAACCGGGCGCTCGTGGCACTGGCCCTGTTGACTGCGGCCAGCGAATCAGGGCAGAAGGAAATATTGATCCGGCTGATTATGAACCTGATTGCGGAGGAATAATGGAGATCCGGGCAAGAGCGTCTTTCAGGGTTTTTTTACCACACATTTACTCAACCCCTTGGAACGGCGGATGAAATCAGAGTCAAAGGTAGCGAACTGGTCTGAGTCCTTGCTGCATGCCAGATGGAGGGCATCGGCGAAATCAAGGCCTTTGCTGGTCCATTCAATGGCCAGAAACAGGATGTCGGGGTTTTTCGTTTTGACGTTCGGCAGGCTGAGCAGTTTGATAAACGCATCGCGGATCTCATGGGATTTGAAACTGTATGCAAACCGTAAAACCCATTCTGTTTCGAGCATAACGGTGTCAGCAATAAAAACAGTATCCTTATTGAAAAGGGCAAAGGCCTTCTGGAATTGCCCTTCATTGTCGCGGGTCAGCAGCCGGACAAGAATATTTGTATCAACCCCGGTCATTGGCACTCTCCATGGCGCCTTTCCTTATGGCCTCATCCATTTCTTTCAGGCTTTTGGCCGGGCCGTTATACTTGAGACAGGCTGCCACTTCGGAAAGAGTTGTCGGCGGATAGGGCCGGGCGGGTTTCAGCAGGATGCCGTCAGCTGTGTCAAGCACCTCCAGTTTCTGGCCGGGTTCCATCTGGTGAGCGTCTCGCACGGATTTGGGGATGATAATCTGTCCCTTGCTGGATAATACGGTTATTGCCATGGGTGACCTCCAGGTAAGAAAGTTGTAAGAATACTTTAGAGAGCTAAACGTGTTTTGTCAATCAGAGGATCTCGATTAAAGCAAATGGCTGTTTACCCAGAAGACGATCTCCTGCCCCTTTCGGCCCTGCAGCATCTGCTTTTCTGTCCGCGGCAGTGCGCCCTGATCCACATCGAGCAGGCGTGGGTAGAGAATCTGTACACTGCCCAGGGCCGGCTGATGCATGAGCGGGTTGATCAGTCGGGCCGGGAGTCAAGATGTCCGGATCGAATACGGCATGCCTCTGCGTTGCCTTAGGCTGGGCCTCATCGGCAAGGCCGATGTGGAAGAGAACCTATGTTTGTTCTGGTAAGCTATGATGTCTCGACAATGGACAAGGCCGGGCAGAGAAGGCTGCGGCGCGTTGCCAAGGCCTGCAAGAATTTCGGCCAGCGGGTGCAGTTTGGTTTTTGAATGCATCGTTGATCCGGCCCAGTGGACGGTTTTCCGGCAGAAGCTGCTTGATGAGATTGATGAAGAGGCGGACAGTCTGCGCTTCTACTTTCTGGGCTCGAACTGGCAGCACCGGGTTGAACATGTCGGGGCCAAAAAAGGGATCGATCAGGAAGGGCCGCTGATTATTTGATATGCGACGCGAACCATGAGCTCCCATTAAATTACAGGGAGATTCGCGCTGGCTGTAACGGCGCGGGGAAAGAGATGTTTTTTCTGGAATGGATATCTGTAAAGGTGTTGTTGGTTAACGAGGGGAAAAGGAGGTGGCAGAAGGGATTGAAAGGAGACAGTCGCCCCCCGCGCGGGGGCGTGGATTGAAATGCGGTGTAGGGGCGGTGCGCCGAACCGCCCCTACGTGACCCTCCCTCCCTCGCTTGTTTATTTTGAAAGCCTATTCCCCTGACAAGGGCACTTGTGATAAAGTGGGAAAAATCAAGAACTGACGATATCCGGGCTCTTGTGGCGAAGAGTCCGGGATGGGTGAAAATGACGATTGGATTGCGGGCGTAAAGGGAAGAGAAATGAAGAAGAAATATAAAATATTAGTAATTGATGATGATGAGACGGTACTGGAAATTATCGAGCATATACTCGCCTCGACCGGTTACCATGTGCAGACGGCTGTGAGCGGCCGGAAGGGTCTGGAGCTTGCTGAAATGGCCGATGGAAATGTTGATTTGCTGCTGACGGATGTGGTTATGTCTGAAATGAGTGGAGAGGATCTGGCGTTGGTTTTCAAGCGGACCTATCCCGCCACGAAGGTGCTCTTCATGTCGGCCTATCTGCGGCCAGGGGCGGGAAGATATGAGGAGTTGCATGGGAAAGTGGAGTTTATCGTCAAACCTTTCACCTCGGAAAAGTTGAAAGGCGAAATCAAAAGAATCCTGGCCTGAGGGATATCCCCCGCTGTTTCCGGGAAATCCATCGATTCAGCTTCCCAAGGTTTTGAATCCTTTTTTCTGTGGGCGTTCCTCGCTCAAGAGTCGAGAAATCCGCTGAGCCGTTGTATTTCAACTTTCTGGGTTGTTGAATTTTGCGAGCTTACAATGAGTTGCATGAATAAAACAGCACGCAATTCGTCATGCCGGACTTGATCCGGCATCCAGAAACCATCCGGATGGTATAAATGTTATATCAACCCGGAAAGTTGAATAATAAGATAATATCGTGGTTCGGAAATGGCAGAGACGGCATAAGGAGCCGTAACGAAATGCTCAATAATGAAGAGGTTATTTCGTAGCAGCTCCTGATTATCTTTGAATTATTTTGCGCCGTCCGTCTTTTTCCAGTAGAAATAAGTGTTGCCGGCAAGAAATGTGACGAAGTAGCGGCTGTTTTATTGATCATGTGGAGGGGTATATGGCTGACCAGGACGAAACAAAGACGCATCCGGCTTCAGTGCAGGAGCTATTGCGGACAATTCCCAAGGTTGATGAGTTCCTGGGCTGGGTGGGCCACATACAGGCGCCGGTGCGTTTTATCAAGGCTGCCGTCCGGGAGGTTCTTAACCTTGAGCGGGAGATTATTCTGGGAGGCCGGACCCGCGAGCTGGAAGATCTTGGCCGGGAGGCGCTGCTGGCAAAATTCGACAAACGCCTCAAGGACAAGCTGACCCCCAACTTCCGCACGGTGATCAATGCCACCGGGGTCATCATCCACACCAATATGGGCCGTTCGCTCTTGCCGCGGGAGGCCATGGACGGCCTGATCAAGGTGGGCAGCCGTTATTCGAATCTGGAGTTTGATCTCACCACCGGCAAGCGGGGCAGCCGCTACTCTCTGGTGGAGGACCTGCTCTGCGAGCTGACCGGGGCCGAAGCCGGTCTGGTGGTCAACAATAATGCCGCCGCGGTGCTGCTGGCGCTGGATACCCTGGCCAAGAAGCGCGAGGTGATTGTTTCCCGGGGCCAGCTGGTGGAGATCGGCGGCTCGTTCCGTATCCCCGAGGTGATGGAAAAAAGCGGGGCCTTTCTGCGCGAGGTGGGCGCCACCAACCGCACCCATCTGCGGGATTATGAAAATGCCATCAATGAACAGACCGGCCTGCTGCTCAAAGTCCATACGAGCAACTACCGGATCATCGGTTTCACCTCCGAGGTGACCCTGCCGGAAATGGTTGAGCTGGGCCGGAGGCACAATCTGCCGGTCATGGAGGATCTGGGCAGCGGCTGTCTGGTGGACCTTACCCGCTTCGGCCTGCAGAAGGAGCCCACCGTGGGCGAGGTGGTCAAGGCCGGGGTTGATGTGGTGACCTTCAGCGGCGACAAGCTGCTGGGCGGGCCACAGGCCGGCCTGATCCTCGGCAAGCGCGACATCATCGGCCGCATCAAGAAAAATCCGCTCAACCGGGCCCTGCGCATCGATAAATTCACCCTGGCCGGGCTGGAGGCCATTCTGCGGCTCTACTGCGATGAGGAGAAGGCGCTGACCGCCATCCCCACCCTGGCCCTGATGGGAATGGCGCCGGAGGTGATCGACCGCCGGGCCGCGAGGCTGATCCGCCGGATCAGAAAGGGTCTGGCTGATTGCTGTGAGGTGAGCATTGTCCCGGTCGCTTCCCGGGTCGGCGGCGGGGCCATGCCGGAGCAGGACCTGCCCAGCCGGGCGGTGGCCCTGCGGCCGCGGGTGATGAAGGTGACGGAGGTGGAGCGGAAACTGCGGGAGACCTCCATGCCGGTGATCGGCCGCATTGAAAATGATGCCCTGCTGCTGGATATGCGCACCGTGGCGGATGATGAAATACCCCTGCTTGCCGCGGCGCTGTTTGAGGTTTTCGAGGTGGTGGAGAAATGAGCTTTCCTTTTGACTGGAGCAGCCGGAAGCTTGAAGAGGCTGACATTGATCTGTTCGGTCTGGAATTTGCCGAGATCGTCAGCCTGTTGCTGCCCTGCCGCAAGGTGCATTTTGTCGGACCCCATCCGGGCGGCGAGCTGCATTACGGCTGGAAGGCCGGGGTGGAGATGGTGCGCAATGCCCAGAAACCGGTGGTGGACGGCGGAGAGGTGGAGCACCTCTACCTGCCCCTGTGGGACGGGGAATCTCTTTTCTGTGTCGCCATCCTGGATAATCCGCCGGGCACCTATCAGAACTCCTCCTCATCCATGCTGCTGGAAAAAAGCCGGTTGATTTCCACGGAAATGGCCAGGGTGAAACAATTCGCCCTTGATCCGGTCACCGGCCTGCCCGGCGGCCGCATGCTGCATAACCGCCTGCAGGCCCTGCTGCAGAAGAAACGCTCCCAGGAAAGCGGCAACCCGCCTTTTTCCCTGCTGCTGCTGGAGATTCATCCCCGGGCCCGGGACGGTGAACAGGCCCTGGCGGTCATCGCCAGGAGCGCCGCCTTTCTCGACTCGCTCATCGGCCATCTCTTTACCCCCTGCCATCTGGGCAGCGGTATTTTCGGCCTTCTCTGGGAGGGGGTCGGCGAGGGGCAGACCATGAAGATGGCTGATCTGCTGCTGCGCTGGCTGAAAAGAGAGGGGTTTGCCAGGAGCCGGATCGGCATCAGGTCCTGTCTGACCGAGGAGCAGGCGGTTGCGGTGGAGATATTTCTGGGCCAGGCCTGGGACGCCCTGGGCGTGGCCCGCCAGCGTGGACCTTTTGCCCTCTGTTCCCATCAGGCCCTGAGCAACCGCAGCGCCCATCCCCTCTGCCCGCCGCCGGCAAAGGTTTTTGAGGCACTGCGCAGGCTCTGGCAGGACAGCGGCGGTTTTGCTCTCCTGCTTGTCCATGCGGACCGGGTCGCTGACGGCGAGGCCAGTGTCTGGCCGGACACCGCGGCTGCGCCGCTGATCCGTATCGATGAGCATGAGGCCTTTGTGTATCTGGACGGGGCTGACCGGCAGATTGCCGAGGCGTGGGGCCGGGATTTCCAGGCCAGGGCCGCTGCCGGCAATGGCAGTTTTTCCCTGGGCATCGCCCTCTACCCCGATCATGGCTTCAAGAAGGTGGAACTGGTGGGCAATTGCCGCAAGGCCCTGCTGCACACCGGCTTTTACGGGCCGGGCACCATGACGGTCTTTGGCGGGGTCAGTCTCAATATCAGCGGCGACATCTATTACAACGAGGGTGATCTGGCCCGGGCGGCCAAGGAGTACCGCCTGGGGCTGCAGCTTGATCCGGCCAATATCAATCTGCTGAACAGCATGGCCGTCACCCTGGCCCAGATGAATCTGTACCGCAAGGCCATTCCACTCTTCCAGCAGGCCCTGGCCCTGGAGCCCGCCAATTTCATGGCGCTCTACAACCTCGGCTTTGCCTACCTGGCCACGGATGAAGAGGGCAAGGCCATGGAGAATTTCGACAAGGCCCTGGCTGAACAGGATGATAATTTCGATCTGCTGCTGCAGCTGGGCAAGCTCTACTGCAAGGCGGGCCGCTGGGCCTCGGCGGTGGCTGTGCTGCGCCGGGGTGAGCAGGTGGGGCCGGGTGGGGTGCGGGATATCAGCCATGGCGCGGTGCACCGGTTTCTGGGCGAGGCCTATAAGGGGCTGGGCGAGAATGGCAAGGCCATGTCCTGTCTGCAGAAGGCGGCCCGCCACAATCCCCGGGATGCCGCGGCGCTGAGCATGCTCGGCGAGCTCTTCCTGCTGGAGCGGCAGGGGGATGAGATCGCCCTGGCCCTCTGCCGGCAGGCGGTGGAGCTTGCTGACGATGACTGGCGGCACTGGTCCCGGCTGGCTGCGGTGCTGACGGGCTTGGGGGAATATGATGACGCCCTGCGGGCGTTGCGCAAGGCCCTGGCCCTGGACGGCAGGAACAGCAGTCTGTTTACCCAGCTGGGCGCCCTGTATGAAAAGCGGGGCAAGCACGGCTTGGCGGAAAAGATATACAGGAAGATTCTCCGTTTTGATCCGCGGTGCCAGGAGGCGGCGGACCGGCTGGCCGCACTGCAGAAGGCCTGACAACCTCCCGTGGCGTAGGGGCACCCCTTGCGGGTGCCCGATCCCAGGGCACCCGCAAGGGGTGCCCCTACAGCGCCGTTCTGTGGGGGATGTTTTTTCACCCCACTTTACACCACGCTTTCCGTAAAAAATAATTTTATCTATTTTTCCTTCCTGTAGCCTCCCTTCTTTCCATATATTGTTGCGCTCCTGATGTGGTACACAATATGTGGTAAAAAATGCCGCATCGTCCATGTTTTTGCCCGAAAACAGGCCAATATTTCCTCTTGACACTTCTGTTCGTTGCCTCTTATAAGTATCATACTATGGTGTAAAGTGGGGCAATAGGGTGCAGAGGGGATAAAGAGTGAGTGAGACAGTCATTGTGAGCCAGCCAAGCCGCTTCAGAGGCAGATCTGAACATACGCTGGACGGGAAAGGGAGGCTGAATGTGCCGTCCCGTTTTCGTGAGGTGCTCCTGCGTGATTATGATGACCGGCTGCTGATTACCCCGCCATGGCGCACCTGTCTGCGCATCTATCCCCTGCAGGAGTGGGAGAAAATGGAAGCCACTCTGCTCAGCAAGGAAAAAAAAGATCCCCAGTTTCAAAGGATGATCCGCTATCTGATCGGAGGATCGGAGGAGTGTCAGATCGACAGGAACGGCCGCATCATCCTGCCCATGCATCTGCGCAATCAGCTTGATCTGAAAAAAGATGTGGTGATGATGGGCATGGGACCGTTTTTTGAGATATGGAACAAGGATACCTGGCAGGCGGAAAGCAGTATAACGCCGCAGGATTTTAATGAATTTGACTCGACCCTGCATGAGCTGGGCCTCTTTTAACCGATGCAAACAAAGCCGGTACACCTGCCGGTCTTGCTGGATGAGGTAATCCACTACCTGGCTCCGCAGGATGGCGGCCTCTATGTGGATGGGAACCTGGGGCTCGGCGGGCATAGCGGGGCGATTCTTGAGGCAAGCAGTCCCGGCGGCCGGGTGATAGGGTTTGACTGGGATGAAGAGGCCCTGGCCCGGGCCAGGGTCAATCTGGAGAGGTATCAGGGCAGGGTTGAGTTTGTCCGGCGCAATTTTGCCGAGATCCGGGAGGTTCTGGCAGAGCTTGAGGTGGACCGGGTTGACGGGTTGCTGCTTGATCTGGGGCTGTCGTCCCTGCAGTTGGATGTAAGCGGCCGGGGATTTACCTTTCAGGGTTCCGAGCCCCTGGACATGCGCATGGATGTCAGAAGCCGGGAAACAGCGGCGGATTTGTTGAACCGGGCCAGCGAGCAGGAGCTGGCCGACATTTTCTACTTGTACGGAGAGGAACGTCAGGCCAGGCGGATCGCGTCTTGTGTGGTTGACGTCCGCAGGAAGATCCCACTGGCGACGACTGATCAGTTGGTAAAGATTGTCGAAAACGCTGTTCCGCGCAGATTCTGGCCCAAAAAAATTCATGTCGCCACCAAGGTTTTCCAGGCCCTGCGCATCGCGGTGAACCGGGAACTCGACAATCTTGAGCAAATTTTAGGCAGTGCAGCAGGTATTGTAAAGCCAGGAGGGCGTATCTGTGTAATTTCATTTCATTCCCTGGAGGATCGTCTGGTGAAGCGGGCTTTTAGAAATAATCCTGCCCTGGAGCCGGTAACGGCAAAAGCGGTTACGGCGGCGGAGGAAGAGATCTTGACAAATCCGCGTTCAAGAAGCGCCAGGCTGCGCGTTGCCGCGGTGCGGGGTGAGTGATGTCCGCGCAATTTTCTTCACGCTATAACTACAAGCCGAGCCTCGGCAAAAAGCTGAGCAAAAAGGGGCCAGGCCAGAAATTGGCCCTGGGAGGCTGGTTCTGGAAACTGGCCGGCGTGGTTATCGTCAGTGCCACCCTGGTCGGCGTGGCGGGCAGTTACTGGTTTTCGTGGAGCATCAGGCGTGGACTGGACTCTTTGACCGGAGTGCAGGCTGAAAAGCATGCATTGCAGAAGGTGAGCAACAAGCTGCGGGCCCAGAAGGGGCAGCTGCTTGACAGAAAACGGATTGAAACCGTTGCTGCAGCAAAACTTTCGCTCTACCCCACCGTGGAACAGAGTGCCGGGGGCGGGGTAATGGTACGGATTCCTGAACCATGAAAGGCTACAATGACAGCAACTGGGGTTTAGGAGGGGGATACAGGCAGGATGAGGAGAAGAAGAAAAGAATTGTCAGACTGCAGCTTCTGGCCGGGTTCTTGGTCATTCTCATCATGGCCGCGGGCTCTTTCCTTTTTTTCCGGCAGAGCCCTCCAGGAGAAGGTGACAGGGCAAAAAACGACATCGTCAAGGTAAATGAGGATGTTTCCCTTGCCGTACCGCCGAAAAAGGAAGAAGTCAGGCGCAGAAATATTTATGACCGTAACCTTAATGAGCTTGCCATCAGCTTTAAAGTTGACTCGATCTATGTCAAACCCCTGGAGTTTGACAACATCGAAAAGACGGTCGGGCTGCTGGCCGATGCCTTGAATCTTGATGAAAAAGATGTGCTCAATGAACTGAAAACCCAGAGGAGCTATAAGTGGGTGGTGAAAAATATTTCTCCTGAGAAGGCAGCCGCGGTTGCGGCGTTGAATCTTCCAGGAGTTTATTTTTATGAGCAGGAACAGCGTTTTAATTCCAGCCGGGCGAATATGGGGCAGATCATCGGCGAGGTAAAAGACGGTCACGGGTTGTCCGGTATAGAACTCTTTTATGACAATCTGCTGCTTGACGGCTCGGCGGCACCGGATTCCGTAACCAAGGGTGGCGGCGGGAAAGGTCTGGTTCTCACCATAGACGCCAAAATGCAATTGCTGCTGGAGCAGGAAATGACGGCACTGCTTAATGACATACGGCAGAATGATGCAGACGGCTGAAGCGATGACAGTGTGGGCGCTCTGCTGATGGACGCGGACCAGGGCGAGGTGCTGGCCTATGTTAAACTGCCGTTTTTTTCCGCCACGAAATTGGGAACGGCAAGCGGCTTTGACGGCGGGGACCGGATGATGGCCGGCCAAGTGGACCCGGGGGTACTGTCGCTCATTTTCAAGGATGCGGCAAACTTTGACCAGGCGCAGCAGGCCATCGCAACGGGCCAGGCTGCGGAAGAACAGGCCCCGGCTGAAATCATTAAATCTCTGGTGCCGCGGATGATGAAAAAAATACGCGAAGGCCCGGAAAAATCGCCATGGGTACAACTTCAGGACGGGTCATATGCATCCGACTGGCTGGCGGCTGCCCTGGATGATGAGCGGGCAGCGGCGGAAAACGGCCAGGTGGATTTTTCCGATTTCGGCAAAATCCTGGACAGAGTTGGTCAGTGCAGGCTTGACCTGCCTGGAGATAATGGCGGCAAGGAAACGGGAATAGGGCTGCTGTGCGGGTATGCCGCACTGGTAAACGGCGGCAATGCAGTCACCCCGCACATTTTGCAGGCCACTCTTTCAGCGGCAGGGAAGCTGGAGGAATGGCCATGGCCGCCACAGGAGAACAAGGTCATCGGCCCAGAGGCAAGCCGGGACCTTGTTCTTTTTTTACAGGGAAAGGCTCACCCGGCAGATACCGTGCTGGTGGGCGAAATTCTGCGGCCCCGCGTGGATATGGCAGCAGCTGAGAAAGAGCCGGCGCCGCCGCCTGAGGCCGAAACAGCGCCGGCCGCCGCCGCGGCTGACCAGAGCGCAGAGCCGGAAGGGAAACCGGACATGGTGATCCGGCATTGCGATGGACTGGCCCTTGCCTCGATCACGGTGGGTAAACCTGAACTGGTGATGCTGGTTGTCATGAACGATGCCAGAATCGATCTGATGCAGGCTTCGCCGGTGAAGCAGCACACTGATTCCTTTCTGCAGGCCGCCCTCAAATTGCATCACCAGAAGGAGAACAACAGGACGCTCCCTCAGTCGGTATCCAGGGAGGAAATCTTCCAGCGCTGGATACTGCGTAATAAACAGTTGGGGTTTGATGTGCTGGGGGGCAGAAAAAGCGATGTGGACACCATGATCGATGTGCGGGGCATGAGTATCCGCAAGGCACTGCAGGAGCTGGATGGATTTGATGTCAAGGTGGTGATCGAAGGTTCGGGCGTTGTCAAAAGACAGCACCCCGATGCGGGCAGCAGGTTGAAAAAGGGGACCCTGGTTATTTTGAAGGCAGAGGCAAAGCGGTAATTCATGGTGCGGATGCGGAAAAAAAGACTGGGCGATCTTCTTGCCGCCGCAGAACTTACCATCCTTTGTCCTGAGCAGGAGATGGATATTGAAATCTGCGGGGTGACGGATGACTCAAGAAAAATATCCCCGGGTATGCTTTTTGTCGCCGTGGCAGGCGCTACGGTGGACGGTCACCGTTTTATCAATGATGCCGTGGCCAAAGGCTGTGCCGCAGTGCTGGCCTGCCGTGATTATGCCGAAAAATGTGCCGTGCCGCTCATGAAAGTAGATGATACCGGCAGGGCTTTGGGATATCTTGCCGCGGCCTTTTTTGATTTCCCCTGCCGCAGAATGAAGATGATCGGTATCACCGGCACCAACGGCAAGACCACCAGCACCTATCTGCTGGAGGCGATGATTCAGCGGGCGGGCGGGATTCCCGGCATCATCGGTACGGTGAGTGTCCGCTATCAGGGCCATGAGTTCCCTGCCGCGCTGACCACCCCTCAACCGGTGGAGCTGCAGCAGATTCTCGAGCAGATGTTTGCTGCGGGAGTTACCCATGTCGTCATGGAGGTTTCCTCCCATGCCCTGGCCCTGCAGCGGGTGAACGGCGTCTGGTTTGATGTGGCGCTTTTTACCAATATCAGCCGGGATCATCTGGATTTTCACGGCAGCATGGCCGGCTATTTTGCCGAGAAGGAAAAGCTCTTTTCCTCCTACCTCAAAGAGGATGGCCAGGGGGTCATCGTGCTGGGCAATGGGGAAGAAGGGGAGCTGGAGAACGATAACTGGTGCGACCGGCTGATCGCCGGGCTGGAGCGGGGCAGGCATGCCTGTCTGACCTGCGGCATCGGCAGGGGGCTGATCCAGGCCAGGAATTTCAGTTTCGATCTGCAGGGGATCAGGGCTGAGATCGTTTCTGCCGGGGCACGTTTTGTGCTGGCAAGTCCGCTGGTGGGTGAATTCAACCTCCGGAACCTGCTGGGGGTTATCGGTTGCGGAACGGCCCTGGGCTATGATCTGCCGACCATCTGCCAGGGGGTGGCAGGGGTGAGGGGCGTGCCGGGCCGGCTGGAGAGAGTGTTGCCGGATGGTGACACGGCGCGGGAAGGCAGAGAGCTGGCAAGCGTCTTTGTCGACTATGCCCATACCCCGGATGCCCTGGAAAATGTGCTGCTGACCCTGCGGGAGCTGAGTCCGGCGCGCTTGATTGTCGTGTTCGGCTGCGGCGGAGACCGGGACCGGGGCAAGAGGCCGCTGATGGGGAGCGTGGCGGCGCGGCTGGCCGATGTGCTGCTGGTGACCTCGGATAATCCGCGCAGTGAGCCGCCGCAGCAGATCATGGCGGAGATCGAGGCGGGCATCAGGGAAGAAAAGCTGGCAAAAGCAAAGGGCGAGCAGCTCATGCAGGCCCGGCAGATGAAAGGGTATGACATGGTCGAGGAACGGGCTGAGGCAATCCGTATCGCCATTTGCGGCGCCCAGGCGGGGGACGTGGTGCTGATCAGCGGCAAGGGGCATGAGTGCTATCAGATCATCGGCAGCCGGAAGTTGTTTTTTGACGATCGCGAGCAGGCCAGAGAGCAGCTTAATATTGCCAGACAGGCAGCATAGGGCAAAAGGAGAAAGGGCATGGAACTGGAACGAAGCACGGAAAAAGAGTGCTGCCGACTTGCAGCCGGTCCGGCGACGACTGATTTCGGCTATGGCTTCAATACGGTGCAGGATCCCGTCTGGACCTTGAGCCAGGTGCTGCTGGCCACCGGAGGGCGTTTTGTCTGCGGCGCGTCCGAGGCCAATTTCCGCGCCATCTCAACGGATACCCGCACCCTGCAGCCGGGAGATCTCTTTGTGGCCCTGTCCGGGGAGCATTTTGACGGACGGGAGTTTGTCAAGGAGGCGGTCCGCAAGGGGGCTGCCGGCGTCATCGTCTCCAGCATGGTGGAAGAAAAACTGCCCGTGCCGGTTATTCTGGTGGCTGACCCGCTGGAGGCCCTGGGGGATCTGGCCGCCTACCGCCGGGCCTCCATGCCCAACCTGCAGGTCATCGCCCTTACCGGCAGCTCCGGCAAGACAACGGTCAAGGAGATGTGCGCCGCCATTCTGAAAGAGGAATACAATGTCCTGAAAACCGAAGGCAACTTAAACAACCTGATCGGCCTGCCGCTGACCCTGCTGCGGGTGGATGCCTGCCATGATGTGGCGGTGCTGGAAATGGGCATGAACCGGCCCGGTGAAATCGCCAGGATGACCGACATCGCCGACCCGGACATCGCCTGCATCGTCAATATCCAGGGCGCCCATCTGGCCGGGCTGCATTCCATTGACGGGGTGGCCAGGGCCAAAGGCGAGCTGTTTAAGGGCGGCAAGTCCTGGGCCAAATTCTGTGTCAATATCGATGACAAGCGGGTAAGGGCTCTTGCCCGCAGCTGCAGCCAGGAGCAGATTACCTTCGGCCGGGGCCGCAACGCTTACGTGCGGGCCACCCATGTGCGCAACCTGGGCGAGGAAGGCATGCTTTTCACCCTGCATGTGGGCGGCGAAAAGGTGAGAATTACTATCCGCAGCCTGGGCGAGCATAACATCGGCAACGCCCTGGCCGCAGCGGCCATGGCGCACGCCGCCGGGGTAAAGGCCGAACAGATCGCCCAGGGGCTGATGAGCTTCACCCCCTATGATAAAAGGCTGCAGATGGAAACCATCGGCGGCCTGAAGATTATCAATGACTGCTACAACGCCAACCCGGCCTCCATGCTGGCGGCGCTGGAGACGGTCCGGGCCATGAAGAAAAATAAAAAGAGCGTGGCCATCCTGGGCGACATGCTCGAACTGGGCGAGACCAGCGAATCGGCCCATCGCCGGCTGGGTGAAACCGCAGCCTGCAAGGCCTTTGATTATCTTTTTGCCTATGGGCAGTTTGCCAGAAAGGTGGTGGAAGGGGCGCTTGATGCCCGTATGACCATGAAACAGGCAAAACAGATGGAGAACAAAGAGGATATCGTGGAGGCCATTGTCAAACTGATCGCCCTGGGTGAACTGGGCAGCGGGGATCTGGTGCTGGTCAAAGGCTCACGCGGCATGCGCATGGAAACAATTATCGAGCAGTTCAGGAACAGGCTGTAGGCGGACTCATGCTTTATCATTTTCTCTATCCGCTGCATAACCTGTTCAGCGGTTTCAACGTCTTCCGTTACATCACCTTCCGATGTATCGGGGCCATCGTCACCGGTTTTTTGATTGCCACGGTGCTGGGTCCGTATTTCATCCGCTTTGCTGCAGCGCCATCAGGTCGGACAGGTGGTGCGGGAAGACGGACCGGCAAGCCACTTCAGCAAGCGGGGTGTGCCCACCATGGGCGGGGTGCTGATTATTGCCGCGGTGGTTACCTCCACCCTGCTGTGGGTTGATCTGACCAATCACTTCGTCTGGCTGATCCTGGCCATCACCGTCTGGTATGGGGCCATCGGCGGCATCGACGACTGGCGCAAAATTAAGAAGAAAAACTCCAAGGGGTTGAGCGCCAGGGCAAAAATGGCGCTGCAGATTGCCGGAGTAGTTGTGGTCGGCAGCTATTTTACTGAATCAGCCGGGTTTTGATACCTCGCTGAGTTTTCCGTTTTTAAAGGACGTGAAACCGGATCTGGGGGTTTATTATATCCTGTTCATGGTGCTGGTGGTGGCCGGGGCCTCCAATGCGGTGAATCTGACGGACGGACTGGATGGGCTGGCCACCGGCCCCACGGTGGTGACCAGCGGCGTTTATCTGCTGTTCTCCTATCTGGCCGGCCATGCCGGTCTCGCCGCCTATCTGCAGATTCCGTTTGTGCACGGGGCGGGCGAGGTGACGGTGTTCTGCGGCGCATTGGCCGGGGCGAGTCTGGGCTTTCTCTGGTTCAACGCCTACCCGGCCCAGGTGTTCATGGGAGATGTGGGTTCGCTGGCCATCGGCGGGGCCCTGGGGGTGGTGGCGGTTATTATCAAGCAGGAAATTCTGCTGGTGCTGGTGGGCGGGATTTTTGTCATGGAGGCTCTTTCCGTGATCCTGCAGGTGGGGTATTTCAAGATTTCCGGGGGCAAGAGGATTTTTCTCATGGCCCCCTTCCATCATCATTTTGAAAAAAAAGGCTGGGTGGAGCCGAAGGTGGTGGTCCGTTTCTGGATCGTGTCAATCATTCTCGGCCTGATGGCGCTGGCCACCTTGAAACTGCGGTGAGTATCGCATGGTTGGCTTAAAAGAATTCATAGCCTCGCCGACATCCCGCAAGGTTCTTGTGGTCGGGGCGGGCAAGTCGGGGTTTGCCGCTTTGCGGTTTCTGGACAGGCTGGGTTGCCGGGTGGCGCTCAGCGAAAAGGCCAAGGAGTCGGCCCTGGACGGTAATCTGCTGGAGTGGCTGAAGGAAAGGGATGTCTACTTTGAGACGGGGGGACACCGCAGGGAAACATTCCTCGATGCCGATCTCATTGTAGTCAGCCCTGGTGTGCCGCTGGAAATGGACGAGCTTGCCGCAGCCCGGCAGGCTGGTATTGAGATCGTTGGCGAGCTTGGACTTGGTGCTGCTTATCTTCAGATCCCGATTGTGGCCGTAACCGGCACGAACGGCAAAACCACGGTGACCAAACTGATTGGTGAATTGCTGCAGGGAGCTGGGAGAAAGGTGTTTGTCGGAGGAAACATCGGGACACCGCTGATGGATTACCTGCTGGGGGAGCAGGATGCGGAAATAGCGGTTCTGGAGGTAAGCAGTTACCAGCTTGATACGGCGGGCCAGTTCCGGCCGGACGTGGCGGTGCTGCTCAATATCAGCCCGGATCATCTGGACCGCTATGCGTCCTATGATGACTATGCGGCGGCCAAGATGAAGATTTTCGCCTGGCAGCAGCCGGAAGACCTGGCGGTGGTTAATGCCGATGACCAGGAGATCGCGGACAGGCTTGCGGCTAAGCCGATTGCCGCGAAAACCCTCTGGTTCGGCGGGGAACATGCCGGCCGGCCCGGTACGGTTATCCAAGAGGAAAAGATTGTCCTGCAGGGGATGTTTAGCCATGAGGAAAAATATGACCTGCCTGAGGAGCTGCAGAAATCGCCGAACCGGGAAAATGCCATGGCGGCAATTTTGGCGGCGCGGGTCATGGCCTGTCCGGATGAGGTGATCAACAGGGTGCTGGGGCAATTTCAGCGCCCGCCCCACCGGCTGTTCCGGGTAACCGAGATCAACGGGGTGAGTTATTATGACGATTCCAAGGCCACCAACGTCGGGGCGGTGCAGTCGGCGCTGGCGGGGATGACCCAGCCGGTGATTCTCATTGCCGGCGGCCGTGACAAGGGGGGCGACTACCTCTATATGGCGGAAAGCGTGCGGGCCAGGGTGAAAAAAATGGTGCTGATCGGCGAGGCCAGAGAAAAAATGGCCAGAGCCTTTGAGGGAATGACCAGCATCGAGATGGCGGACAGTCTGGATGAGGCGGTGCTCAAGGCGGCCCGGTGCGCAGAGGAGGGTGATGCGGTGCTGCTGTCCCCGGCCTGCGCCAGTTTTGATATGTTTAAGAGCTATGCCGACCGCGGGGAGAGGTTTCAACAGGCTGTCCGGAATCTGACGAACAAGTAGGAAAGGGCAGCCGGGATGGCTGGATGAGGCGGCTGTCAACGGAACTGAAAAAGTGAAACGACTAACTGAGAAAATGAAAATGGAAAAGATATGCTGCCGCTGCAAGCGAAACGAACAGGCAGGCCGGTGGGTTCCCCTGAAAGAGGAGGACACGAGTACCTATTCGTACGGATTTTGTCCGAAGTGTTATCAGCTGACCCTGGCTGAGATAAAAATGGCGTCATCCAGGTACAGATACCGGAAGACGCCGGAAATGACGGTATAATCCGTCAGGATTTATGGGAAACAAGGAAATCAGGTTGATTGTCAGCGGAGGCGGCACGGGCGGGCATCTTTTCCCGGGGATTGCGGTGGCTGAGGCCTTTCTGGACCGGTACCCGGGCAGCCGGGTGCTGTTTGTCGGCACCGGCCGGCAGACCGATGCCCGGGTGCTGGCCAACCGGAAATTTGAGACCGCCACCATCAGCAGCCAGGGACTGAAGGGCAAAAGCCTGGCGCAGCGCCTGGCCGCCCTGCTGCAGTTGCCGCTGTCCACCCTCTCCGCCCTGCGGCTGCTGCGAAAGTTCAGGCCCCAGCTGGTGCTCGGGGTGGGCGGCTATGTCACCGGACCGGTGCTGGTTGCGGCGAAAATGCTGGGAATCGCCACCTGTATCCATGAGCAGAACTCGGTGCCGGGCATGGCCAACCGCAAGCTGGGCAGACTTGTGGACCGGATATTTCTCTCCATTCCCGGCAGTGAGCGCTATTTTGCCCCCGGCAAATGGGTGATGACCGGCAATCCGCTGCGCCGGGAACTGACTGCAGCGGCGGAAGAGAAGAGAGAGAAAAAGGCAGGACTGACCCTGCTGGTGCTCGGCGGCAGTCTCGGAGCGCACCGGGTGAACACCCTCATGGTGGGCGCCATGGCAATCCTGCAAAATTCGGCGGCGCAGCTGCGGGTCATCCACCAGACCGGCAGGGATGATGAGCAGATGGTGGCCGGCAGGTATAAAGAGCTGGGCATCAGGGCCGAAGTGGCGGCTTTTTTTACCGATATGGCCGGGCTTTACCGCCGGGCCGATCTGGTGGTTTCCCGGGCGGGCGCCACCACCCTGGCCGAGATCACGGCCTTTGGCCTGCCCATGATGCTGATCCCGTACCCCTTTGCCGCAGATGACCACCAGCGCAAAAACGGCGAGTATCTGGTGCAGGGCGGCGCGGCGGTGATGTTCAGACAGGAGGAGCTGACGGAACAGAGGCTGGCTGAGGAAATCAGCGCTCTGCTGGCGGATGAACAGCGGCGCCGGCAGATGGGCCAGGCCGCCAGGCGACTGGCCAGGCCCGAGGCCACCGCGGAGATTGTCAAGCAGTGTGAGAGGTTGATGGCCGGGTAAGATCGGTTGCAAACGGTCGGACTCGAGAAGGTAACTGAAGAATTAACGAACTGAACAACATTGTATAAAAAAACAAAACATATTCATTTTGTCGGCATCGGCGGCATCGGCATGAGCGGTATCGCCGAACTGCTGCTCAATCTGGGCTACAGTGTCAGCGGCTCGGACCTGAAGCAGAGCGATATCACCAGGCGGCTGCAGAGTCTGGGAGGCAAGGTTTATCAGGGCCATAACGGGACCTGGGTGGGCAATGCGGATGTGGTGGTCATCTCCTCGGCGGTGAAAGACAACAATCCCGAGGTGATTGCCGCCCGGGAGGCCTATATTCCGGTGATCCCCAGGGCCGAGATGCTGGCCGAGCTCATGCGCCTGAAGAAATACGGTATCGCCGTGGCCGGCAGCCACGGCAAGACCTCCACCACCTCGCTGGTGGGCTGGCTGCTGGCCGAGGCGGGATTTGATCCCACCGTGGTGATCGGCGGCAAGGTGAACAGTCTGGGCACCAATGCCAAGCTGGGCGAAGGGGAGTTTCTGGTGGCCGAGGCGGATGAGAGCGACGGTTCCTTTCTCCAGCTCTCCCCGGTGATTGAGGTGGTGACCAATATCGATCTGGAGCATCTCGACTACTACCGGGACATTGACGAGATCAAGGAGGTTTTCCTGCAGTTCATCAACAAGATTCCGTTTTACGGGGCAGCCGTGCTCTGTCTTGATGATGACAATATCGCCTCCCTGCTGCCGCGCATCAAAAAAAGGGTGATTACCTATGGGCTGGTCACCCAGGCGGATATCAGCGGCCGGCAGCTACGGGCCGCATGGCCTGACCACCAGCTTTGAGGTGTGCCGGGGCGCCGAGGTGCTGGGCGAGATCATGATCAATTCCCCTGGCCGGCATAACGTGCTGAACAGTCTGGCGGCGGTGGCCGTGGGGCTGGAGCTGGAGATCCCGTTTGCGAAAATTTCCGCCGCCCTGGCGACATTTACCGGGGTGCAGAGACGTCTGCAGATCAAGGGCGAGGCACGGGGTATCACGGTGATCGATGACTATGGCCATCATCCCACGGAGATCAAGGCGACCCTTGCCGCCATCCGCAGCGCCTGGCCGAGCCGCCGCCTGCTGGTCATGTTCCAGCCGCACCGTTACACCCGCACCCAGGGGCTGTTCAAGGAGTTCTGCACCGCCTTTCATGACGCGGATATCCTGATTTTGACCGAGATCTATCCGGCCAGTGAAACGCCGATCGAGGGAGTGACGGCGGAAAATCTGCTGATTGGCATCAGGGAGCATGGCCAGCGGCAGGTCTATCTGGCCGCAGGCGTCGATGACCTGGCAGGGATGGTGCTGCCCCTGCTGGAGGATGGTGACATTGTGCTTAGCCTGGGGGCCGGCGACATTCTGCGGGCCGGCGAACAGCTTTTATCCGCTTTAGGGGCCGTTACGAAATGACCATGGCATTTCCAACCATTTCGTTACGGTCCTTTATGCCGGCCACGGTATTGGGATGTTAGTTAACTTTTACAATGGCATGGCTTGAGATATGGAGACTGGAGGGATGTATGAGGCTGCCGTATATGCCGGGAAATGGGACCAGATGATGTCTTTGCCGGCTGAATCTGCCGTACAGTTGCCCGACTGGGCGCCGGCATTGCAGCAGGCCCTGGCCGGCCACCGGGGCAGAGATATTGTCTGGCATGGCTCGTTGGCCGGCTACACCACCTTTAAGGTGGGCGGCAGGGCCGAGGCCATTGTTTTTCCCCAGGGCCGCGAAGAGCTGTCTTTGTTGATCCGCAGCCTGCAGGCACTGGCCGTGCCGTGGGTCATTCTCGGCCGGGGCAGCAATGTGGTGATCGCCGATGAAGGACTGCAGGGTGTGGCCATCGTGCTCGGCCGTGATTTCGCGGAGATTGAGCTGGTAGATGATGCCGCGGACAGCATCGTGGTCAGGGTTGAGGCGGGCTGCAGTCTGGCCAAGCTGGTCAGCTGGGCAGTGGAACGGGGCCTGGCCGGGCTGGAATTTGCCGCAGGCATCCCCGGCAGTGTCGGCGGGGCGATCGTGATGAATGCCGGGGCCTGGCAGCGCGAGATGAAAGACGTGCTGGTCCGGGTCAGCGTCATGGATAGCCGGGGAGCCGTCTCAGCCAGAGAGGCTGCTGCCATGCATTTCGCCTACCGGAGCTGGGGGGAGCTGAAGGGGACAATCGCCCTGGAAGGTTTTTTCCGGTTAAAAAAAGACGACCCGCTCCTGCTCAAGCAGATGTGCAGTGACTACCGGCAGCGCCGCAAGCTGCGGCAGCCCCAGAATATGGCCAGCGGCGGCTCCTTTTTCAAGAATCCGCCGGGCGGCAGAACGGCCGGCCAGCTGATTGATCAGGCCGGGCTGAAGGGGTGCACGGTGGGCGGGGCCATGGTGTCCACGGTGCATGCCAACTTTATCGTCAATACCGGCAGGGCCACGGCCAAAGACATCCTTGACCTGATGGGGATTGTGCAGAAAGCCGTCCAGGAGAAATACGGTATCGCCCTGGAGCCTGAAGTGAAGATTCTGGGCCGCCGATGAAAAGGAAGAAGAAAGGATTAAAGGTTTACCGGGCCAGCAATCACAGCTGGTTCGGCGACCAGTTGCTGAAAGTGATCAGCATCGTCTTCGGGGTCATTATCATGGGCGGAATCAGCCGGCATCATCGCCTACCAGGGACTGAGCCGCTCGGTTTTTTTCCAGGTTGAAGAGGTTGATATCAAGGGCTGTGTCAGGACAACACCCAACGAGATCTTTTCCTGGAGCGGGCTGGATGTCAAGACCAATCTGTGGGCGGTGCGCATCGGGCGGATCCGGAAGAAACTGGAAGGCCAGCACTGGATCGCCACCGCTGAGGTGAAACGAAATTGGCCGAACAAGCTGGCCATTACGGTCAGGGAGCGCAAGCCCCTGGCCATGGTGAGTCAGAAATCCGGGCTCTATTATGTTGATCGCGCGGGCGTGGTCTTTGCGGAAGTGCTGCCGGTTGATGACCGGGATTTTCCCGTCATCACGGGCGTGGAGATCGACAAGGTGCCGGGGGTCAAGGAAGAGGAACGGCTGCTGGAGGCCCTTGATTTTATCATCTTTGGGGAGAAGGGGACAGTGGCCTTGCCCAAACAGAATATTTCGGAAATTCATCTGGCCTCCGGGGGGGATCTGGTGCTTTTCATGGCGGATCATGCCTTTCCGGTTTATCTCGGCAGGGGAGATTTGAAGACAAAATATTATCGATTAAGCACGGTGCTTTCCTGGCTTTACCGCAAACAGAAGTATGACTCCGCCGCGGCCATTGATATGAATTACCTGGCTGACGGCGAAATGGACCCAGCAGGCGGGGGGAAGGTGCTGGTACGCATGAGTGATTATAAGGCGGTTCATTGAGGAAACGTATGGCAAATGTGGAAAGAGGGGAGTTGGTTGTCGGTCTTGATATCGGCACGACGAAGATATGTGCCGTGGTGGGAGAGGTTGTCGAGAACCGGGTGGATATAATCGGCGTCGGCAGCCATCCCTCCATCGGCCTGCGCAAAGGCGTGGTGGTCAATATTGAAAGCACGGTCAACTCCATTAAAAAGGCGGTGGCCGAAGCGGAAATGATGGCGGGCTGCAATATTACCGCAGTGTATGTGGGAATCGCCGGCAGCCATGTCACCGGCCAGAACAGCGATGGGGTCATTGCCGTCAAGAACCGGGAAATCCGCCAGGAGGAAATCGACCGGGTGGTGGAGAATGCCAAGGCCATTCCCCTGGGGCAGGACCAGGAGGTGATCCATGTCATGCCCCAGGAGTTCAAGGTGGACGGCCAGGGCGGCATCCAGGACCCGCTGGGCATGACCGGCGTGCGGCTCGAGGCCAAGGTGCATATCGTCACCGGTTCGGTGACCGCGGTGCATAACATCATCAAGTGCTGCAACCGGGCCGGGCTGGAGGTGGATGACGTGGTGCTGGAACCCATCGCCTCGGCCGAGGCGGTGCTCACCCCGGAAGAGCGGGAGCTCGGCGTGGCCCTGATTGACATCGGCGGCGGCACCTCCGATCTGGCTGTTTTTGCGGAGAACTGCATCCAGCGCACCTTTGTGCTGGGCATCGGCGGCAACAACCTGACCAACGATCTGTCCATCGGCCTGCGCACGCCCCTGAAGGCGGCGGAACAGCTCAAGGAAAAATACGGCTGCGCCATATCCTCCATGATCGACAAGGATCAGGCCATTGAGGTGCCCAGCGTGGGCGGGCGGAAATCCCGCAAGCTGTCCCAGCGGGTCATGGGGGAAATCCTGGAACCGCGGGTGGAGGAGATGCTGACCCTGATCAATTACGAGCTGGTGAATTCCGGGGTGAAAAATCTGGTCAACGCCGGGGTGGTGCTGACCGGCGGCACCTCGATGCTGGTGCATATCCTTGATCTGGCCGAGCAGATTTTTGATCTGCCGGTGCGCATCGGCTATCCGCGCAATATCGGCGGGGTGACGGATATCGTCAATACCCCGCAATGCGCCACTGGCGTGGGTTTGGTTATTTACGGCATGAAAAGCGAGTCGGAAAGAGGCTTCCGGGACCGGGGAGCAAAGGGCATCGGTGGTCTGGCCAAAAAGATTAAAGGGCTGTTCGGTAAATTAATGTAGAATAATTGCGGGTTTAGTTGTAAATTATAAGTTAGGATTTCTACGGGCGACGACGTTCGGCGAGGTTCATCAGGACAGGGGGGCGAAGTATGGAGTTTCAAATGGCGGAAGACACATCACGGGTAAAGATCAGGGTCTTCGGTATTGGCGGCGGCGGCGGAAACGCCGTAAATACCATGGTGGAAAGCAAGCTCCAGGGGGTGGAATTTATTGCAGCCAATACGGACCTGCAGGTGCTGGAACATTCCAAGGCCGACGTCCGGTTGCAGCTCGGCCCCACGGTCAGCAAGGGGTTCGGCGCCGGCGCCAATCCTGACAAAGGGCGTGAATCGGCTGAGGAGAGTATTGACGAGATCAGAAATTGCCTGAAAGGCAGTGACATGGTCTTTATCACCGCAGGGCTTGGCGGCGGCACCGGCACCGGCGCCGCACCCATCGTGGCCAAGGTGAGCAAGGAGCTCGGCGCGCTCACCGTGGCGGTGGTGACCAAGCCTTTTGTCTTTGAGGGCAAGGCCCGCATGAAAAATGCCGAGATCGGCTGGGAACAGCTCAAAAAACATGTGGACACCATCATCACCATTCCCAATGATCGCATTCTCTCCCTTACCCAGAAAAAAACCCGCTTTCTGGACGGCATGAAAATGGCCGATAATGTGCTGGTGCAGGCGGTGAAAGGCATAACCGATCTGATCAACCTGCCGGGTTACATCAATCCGGACTTTGCCGATGTGTGCACGGTGATGAATGAAATGGGACCCGCCCTGATGGGCGCCGGGGTTGGCATCGGGGAAAACAGGGCCATCGAGGCGGTCAACATGGCCATTGCCAGCCCGCTGCTGCAGGATATCAGCATTGACGGGGCCAAGGGCGTGCTGGTCAACATCTCAGCCCGGGAAGACACCCTGACCATGGCCGAGGTGACCGAGGCCACCAGCAAGATATACGAAGAGGTGCACGATGAGGCCAATATCATCCTGGGCGTCATCTTTGATGATTCCCTGGGCGATGAGCTGCGGGTCACGGTGGTTGCCACCGGCATCCGGGTGGCGGAGGAGCTGGAGCCCCTGCCTGATAAGGTGACGCCTCTGCCGAAAAAAACGGAGGCGAAAGCGGCCAGCGCCACCCTTCCTTTCAGTCAGGGGAACAAACTGCCACATGTGGCCAACGGCGGCGGCTACCCTGAGCCCAGGAAAAAATATACCACGGTCAGAATTTTTGATGAAGACGAACTGGATGAGCCGACCTTTATCCGGCGAAATGAAAATTGATGGGGTGATTGCGGATTGCGGATTTCGGAATGCGGATCGGGGATTGCACGGGGTACAGCATTTTCCCCGGAGCCTGGGAGCTGACGAACTGAAAAAAATATTTTTGTGATCTCTGTTTGTTCCGTGGTAAAAAATGGCTATTGCCACGTGAACTGGGTGCGCCGCCAAATCCGCAATCCGAAATCCCAAATCCGCAATTGATTAA
>CAVSQR010000028.1:0-7664 GCA_963729825.1 uncultured delta proteobacterium
TTGTACCTCAACAAATTACAACCGAGAAAATGAATGAAAAAAAATATAAACATGTACTGGAGAAAAAATCTTTCAGTGATGGTTGTCCTGCTATCCATTTGGGCAATTGTCTCCTACGGGTTCGGTATCATATTTGTTGAGCAGATGAATGCCATTAAAATCGCCGGCTTTCCGCTTGGCTTCTGGTTTGCACAGCAAGGCGCCATCTATATCTTTGTGGCCCTTATCTTTATTTACTACTTTATCATGAAGAAAGTTGACGAAGAGTTCGACGTTCACGAATAAAGGTTTCAATTGAGTCCGGAACGTCAGGATAAAATAACCGGCACCAGTTTGACGCAAGCCGTTGTAAAAAAATAACATGGCCAGAGGAATGCGCGGAACGGCACTCTTTTCAGTACCCCCTTGAGGGGTATAAGGAGCCGTAACGAAATTGAAAAAATGGCCATGTTATTTCGTAACGGCTCCTAAGTTCCAGTCAGTCTCCTTAAACAGCAAAAACCGCATTAAAACGTTGTGCAAAAATAACTGTAATAGTGAAACACCGTGGACTGCATAAGGGGCCGCAACATAATGGTTAGAAAAGTAAAGGGAAATAAATAATGTCGACTCTGACATGGAGTTACATAATGGTTGGATTCACCTTCAGCCTTTATCTGAGTATAGCTTGGATTGCCAGGGTTAAGACAACCAGTGGATTTTATGTTGCCGGTGGCGGTATTTCCCCCCTTGCCAACGGCATGGCGACAGCTGCTGACTGGTTGAGCGCCGCCTCTTTCGTTTCCATGGCCGGGATGATCTCATTTATGGGTTATACCGGGTCAAGTTATCTGCTCGGCTGGACCGGCGGCTATGTCCTGCTGGCGCTGCTGCTGGCACCCTATCTGAGGAAATTCGGCAAATTCACCGTTCCGGACTTTATCGGTGACCGCTATTATTCCGACATTGCCCGTTTTGTCGCCCTTGTCTGTGCCATCTTTGTGTCATTTACCTATGTTGCCGGCCAGATGCGCGGCGTTGGCATCGTCTTCAGCCGTTTTCTTGAGGTGGACGTCAACACCGGCGTTCTCATCGGTATGGCCATCGTTTTCTTCTATGCTTCTCTGGGCGGCATGAAGGGTATCACCTATACCCAGGTGGCTCAATATCTGGTGCTCATAGTTGCCTATCTGGTGCCGGCTGTTGCCATTTCATTAAAAATCACCGGCACTTTCCTGCCGCAGCTCGGCTTCGGCTCCACCATTGCCGAAGGTGCCAATACCGGCAAATATCTGCTGGACGTTCTTAATCAACTCAACACAGACCTGGGCTTTGCCGAATATACCCAAGCCTTCGGCCAGGACCGCAAGTCCATGCTGGACGTTTTCTGCATCACCATGGCGCTGATGGTCGGTACCGCAGGCCTGCCCCACGTCATCATTCGCTTCTATACGGTGCCCAGTGTTCGTGCTGCCCGCCTCAGCGCCTGTTACGCCCTGTTTTTTATCGCCATTCTCTATACCACCGCACCGGCAATCGCTTCCTTTGCCCGCTACAACATGATCAACTCCATCAGCGGCATCGAATATTCGAAGGCCCCTTCCTGGTTTAAGAACTGGGAGAAAACAGGCCTTATTGCCTGGGTTGACAAAAACCAGGATGGTTCTATTGAGTATTTCCCTGGCGCACCCTTTGCCGGCAAACCCACATTCACCGGTGAAAAAGGTTCCTACGGCCAGGAACTTCTTTCAAACAGCCCCACCGACAACAAAAACGAGCTCTACATTGACAATGACATCATGGTTCTGGCAAACCCGGAAATCGCCAATCTCCCTCCCTGGGTTATTGCCCTCGTGGCTGCCGGTGCTCTTGCCGCTGCCCTGTCAACCGCTTCCGGTCTGCTGCTGGTGATCTCTTCCTCCATCTCCCATGATCTCTACTACCGTCTCATCAACCGCAACGCCTCAGAAAAGCAGCGGTTGATGGTCGGCCGCATCATGATAGGAGTGGCCGTGTGCGTGTCTGGATATTTCGGCATCAATCCTCCGGGCTTTGTGGCACAGGTTGTCGCCTTTGCCTTTGGTCTTGCCGCCTCATCTTTTTTCCCGGTTATCATTCTTGGCATCTTCTTCAAAAGGGCAAATCGCGAAGGGGCAATCTGCGGTATGATTGCCGGTATTTCCTTCACCTTTTACTATATTGTCAATATCAAGTTTTTGGGCGGCACCTCGTGGCTGCTCGGCATCAGTGCTGAAGGGATCGGTACCGTGGGTATGCTGATCAATTTTATCGTCACACTGCTTGTTTCCTTTATTACCGCTCCTCCGCCAGTTGACGTCCAGGATATGGTGGAAAACATCCGTATTCCCAGGGGAGCCGGTGCCAGTATTGATCGCTAAGATCAACCAGTATTACCCATTACCAAAAAATGCCCAGCTTCTGTTGCGCTTTTTTTTTATCTTTTTTTCTCCAGACAAAATTGCTCATAACGTAAACCTGCAAATCCTCCTTGTATCCTGTGTTCTTCCATGTTATTACTAAAAATAATAAATTATTCCCTTGATGATTATCCAACTCGCTTACGATGCAGACGAAAAGCATCCTTCGCCGGGTGAACCGTCTCCTGAATCTCTCAAAAAACACCGTTCCGTTTTCCAAAAGATAAACAAGCTTACAGCCCCTCCACTACAACGGTATATGGAAGTCGTCCATGGCTGACTTTGATGATTCGTTATTTATTTTTCGCGATGAACGAGGCAAACGTTGGCCGCGACTGCGTCTTATTCTGATGATTGCCAGTTTGCTTTTTTTCCTGGGAACCGTCCTTTTTGTAAGATATCTCATCATAACGCCGCAGTTGCAGCTGCCTGCCGAAGTTAAGCAGCTTCGTGCTCATTTGCGTAACGGCTTACAGCTGCAGGACCATCTGACCGGATCCCATCTCCCTGCACCACTCTGGCTGCGTTTCAGCAAAACCAAGGGACTTTCGCCTGCCTCCTCAACGCCCCAGGTCCCTGCCACCCCGGCAATGGATACCACAGCCACCGAGGTGCATCTTGGCTTTTACGCCAGTTGGGATCCTGACAGTTATGATTCACTCATGGCGCATGCCGGTCAACTGACCCATATCAGCCCGGAATGGCTGACACTTGTCGACGGTGAAGGAACCCTGCAGGTGAAATTCGACCGGCAGGTGAAGGATGTGGCCAATGACAAAAAAATTATCTTATTGCCGCTCTTGCGCAACCTTGTCGGTGACACCTGGCAGCCAGAGGCCGTTGAAGGGCTGATCAATGGCTCGCAGGATCGGCAGGACCGATTTATCGCTCAGCTACTTGGCCATCTCCAGGAGGCTGAGGCAGGAGGGGTGCTTATTGACTGGAACCAGATTGATCCCGCCTACCAGCAGCCACTCACGCTGCTGCTCAGCCGTCTGGCCGAGGCTCTCCACCAGCAGCAAATGCAGCTCTGGCTGTGCATCCCCATGGGCCTTGAACTGAAAGCCTTTGACCTTGAAAGCCTTGCCCCAGTGGTCGATCGTTTTGTGGCTGTGCTGCATGATGAAAACTCCGAAATCGATCCCCCGGGCCCCATCGCCTCCCAACCCTGGTTTGACGGCTGGCTGCAGACCCTTCTCGCTTACGGCAAACCTGCCCAATGGGTTGTCGCCATCGGTTCCTACGGCTACGACTGGGCCCAGGGAGAAAAAGAAGCGCGTACCATCGGCTTTGCCGATGTCCTGACCCGGGCCGGCCAGGCAGGTCTGCACAACTGCCGTTCCCATCAGCCGGTATACAATCCCCACTTCACCTATATGGATGGCGATACGAAACACACGGTCTGGTTCCTGGATGGTGTGACGTTTTTTAACCAGGCATGTTCCGCCCGCCGGCTGCATGCCGGCGGTATTGCCGTCTCGCGGCTGGGGACCGAAGATCCCGCCATCTGGCAGGTACTGCCCCTGGCCCGGCCCGTTCCCGTGCAGTCCGCTGCGCTCGACTTCCTTCGCCCCCTTGATCCCGAAAAATATTGTGTCTCAGCTGGGTGAGGGAAATTTTCTGATGATCGAGGACAATCACGCCAGCGGTTACCGGGAGACAGCAGTGGATGCTGCCGGAAAACTCACGCTCACGTATAAAATTTTTCCATCCTACACAACCATCAACCACCAGGGCAAGGGACACCCGGATGATGTGGCGATTTCCTTTGATGATGGACCCGACTCCCGAGTGGACTCCGGCCATTCTCGATATCCTCAAGGCCAAGGGGGTCAAGGCCTCTTTTTTCATGGTGGGCGAGCGCATGGAGAAAAATCCAGCAGCTTGTCGAACGCATTGTCCGGGAAGGGCATGAAATCGGGGTGCATACCTACACCCATCCAAATCTGGCAGAGGTTTCCGCAGAACGTGCCCGACTCGAACTCAATGCCACCCAGCGTCTCATTGAAACGATCACCGGTCATTCGACTTTTCTGTTCCGGCCGCCCTATAACGCCGATTCCGAGCCTCATTCTCCAGAGGAACTGGTGCCGATTAAAATTGCCCAGGAGCTTGGCTATCTCACGGTATCCAGTGACATCGATCCCGAGGATTGGTCTCGACCGGGAGTTGATACCATTGTCCAGCGGGTCAAGGAGCAGCGTCTTCAGGGCAATATCATCCTGCTGCACGATGCCGGCGGCAACCGCAGCCAGACCATCGCCGCCCTGCCCTTGATCATTGATTATCTGCAGGCCCGCGGGGATCGGCTGGTTTCCCTCGGCCAGCTACTGGGAGCATCTGCCACCTCGCTCATGCCGCGGCTGCCGGAAAACCGTCAGCCGCTGCAGCACCTGATCGGCGACAGCGGCTTCCGTATCATACATGTAGTTGGCGAACTCGGCTGGGCCTTCATGATCGTGTCCACCATTCTGGTCACCCTGCGCACCCTGATTGTGGCTATCCTTGCTCAGAGCCACAGATCCCGTCTCTTATCTTCCCCAACTGACGCGACGGATGAATTCCAGCCGCCGATCAGTATTGTCATAGCCGCCTTTAATGAAGAAAAGGTGATCGGCCGCACCCTGGAAAACCTGCTGCGCACCGACTACGGTGGGGCAATCGAGCTCATCGTGGTCGACGACGGCTCCACTGACCGGACATCGTCGGTGGTGGCGGAAATCGCAGGCAAAGATCCCCGCCTCCAGCTGCTCCGTCAGGGCAACCTGGGGAAGGCCCGCGCCCTTCGGGTCGGATTCCACAACGCCCATCATGAAATCATTGTCACGCTCGACGCGGATACTCTTTTTCAGCCCGATACCATCATGCACCTGGTGCAATCCATGCGGGATGAGCGGATTGGGGCCGTATCAGGCCATGTCAAGGTCGGCAACAAACAGACCCTTGTCGCCCGGTTTCAGGACCTGGAGTATACCTGCGGTTTCAATCTCGACAGACGGGCCTACCAGCAGCTGAACTGCATCACGGTGGTGCCCGGTGCGGTAAGCGCCTGGCGCCGCTCGGCGGTTATGGCCGCGGGCGGAATCAGCAGTGACACCCTGGCTGAAGATACGGATCTGACCCTGAGCCTGCACCGCGCCGGCTACCGGATCGGTTATGCACCCCGGGCCGTGGCGTGGACAGAGGCGCCGGAAAACTTCCACGCTCTGGTCAAACAACGGTTTCGCTGGGCCTTCGGCACCCTCCAATGTCTCTGGAAACACCGGGATCTGGTCGGCAACCCGAAACACAAAGCCCTTGGCTGGTTCAGTCTGCCCTCCATCTGGTTTTTTCAGATACTGCTGGTGGCTGTCAGCCCGCTGGTGGATGGGCTGCTTATTTCTTCTCTGTTTTTTGAGATGAAATTCGCCATCTTACTGTATTTATTTGCGTTCCTCGCCCTGGATCTGCTGACGGCGGCATTGGCATGCTGGATGGAGGAAGTGCCTCTTACAGCAGCCTGGCGTATCCTGCCCATGCGTTTTCTTTACCGCCCGCTGCTGGCCTGGGTGATCTGGAAATCCATTATCCGCGCCGTCAAGGGTGCCTTAGTCGGCTGGGGCAAGCTGGAAAGATCCGCCTCAATTAACCTTAAAAACTAAAATTTTGTTAAATGATCAAGAAGATGAACGTAACGAAATTGGCAGTAAGGTATCAAGTGCTGATAAAACGCTTTTCCGCCCCGTTAAAACAGCCGACCGCTTTGCTGTTGCTCGTGCTGGCTCTGTTGGCTGGCTGCAACAATCAGGATACCGTCACCCCATCCGACCAAACGGCAGCCGTCGAGGCAATGTCGACCGTTGTCTTCCCGGCCAGCGGAGCTTTCACCGGGGCTTACATCGACTTCGGGGATTACGAAGATGATGTGACGCTCGAGGCCATTGAAAAATTCGAAACCATGGTGGGTAAACACCAGGCCATCATTGCCTCTTCAAGCTATTGGGGAGAGCAGAAATTCCCGAAAAAAAACGTTGAACTCATTATCCGCCATGGCTCCATTCCGCTGATCTTCTGGTCACCTTGGGATCGGCCCTATGAGGAGGGCAGGCCGCCGGACAGTTTCAGTCTGAATAACATTCTGGCCGGCAAGTGGGACGGGTATATCGACCAATGGGCTGATGAGGCGCGTTCCGTTGATAAACCCCTGCTGGTGGCCTGGGGCCTGGAGATGAACGGCCAATGGTTCCCCTGGTCCGGGGTGCGTTATGGAGGCGGGCAACTCATCTCAACGCCGGACCAGCCTGCCAGATATGCCGGTCCGGAGCTTTTCAAACAGGCTTACCGCTATGTGGTAGCACGGGTAAGAGCCCGCGGAGCCGGCAAAATTCTCTGGGTGTTTCACGCAAACAACTTTTCCGTTCCCAGCGCCCCATGGAACGTTCTGAGTAATTACTATCCCGGCGCTGATGTGGTGGACATTCTGGCTCTGAGCGTCTACGGCAAGCTCTTTCCCGATAGCCGGTGGATTTCGTTTACAGAGGCCATGGACAGTGGCTATCGGGATCTCTGCCGGCTTGATGCAGACAAACCGCTTATCGTTGCCGAGTGGGGGGTGGGGGAATTTCCGCAAAGCAGGGAATAAGTCCGCCTGGCTTGAGCAGGCTTTTGTCTCTTACCAAAAAAAATATCCGCGGGTCAAGGCCGCGGTTTACTGGCATGAACGCTGGCAGAATGGAGATGAAACGTACAGCAATCTGAGGGTCAACTCTTCACCGGAATCCCTGGCCGCATACCGGCAAGCAGTAGCGGATCCTTACTGGCTGGGCAACCAGCAGCAGCGGTGATTCCCCGGCTGAGAAACCGTTTCTGCCATTTTGCCATGGCGTGACATGGCCTTATTGAAAAAAATTTCTGCCCTCAAACTGCAGCCTCCGCCGGGGCGGTGCCATCGTCTGACAATGGCAGCTGTCTTTCAGGTTCTATCTTTTCCCCCGCTGCAAAGGCGAAAGTCTTCTGACCGATAAGATGGGCCAGCTCGTCTATCACCTCTTTCACCTCGCCCACCTGTTGATTGGTCACCTGTGCGGCTTCAGACAGATAGGACACTGTTTCCGCATTATCCTGCGGTTACTCCGGTCATTTCGGCCACGGCCTTATTGATATAATCGATTCCCTCGGCCTGTTCCTTTGAAGCAGTGGCAATATCACCCAGGAAGCTGCCAACTTGGCCGGCATTGCCTGTTACCTCGGAAAATGAATTTTCCGTAT
>CAVSQR010000029.1:0-18274 GCA_963729825.1 uncultured delta proteobacterium
CGGTAATAAAATGAAAGAAGCCTGGCGATAAATTTTTGGCAAACGATAATGATGAAATGAAAAAGGAGAATGAATGATGAGAAAACAGAAATTGAAAACATCCGTTTTTGCCGTTGCTTCCATCAGCCTGCTGCTCCTGTCGGCAACCCCATTCAATGCTGCAGTTGGTGCACCGCCGGTTGAACCTGAAGAAGAGGTGTCAAATAATCTGTCCGTTCCGGCCATTTTTGCCGAAGGCTATGGCATGACAGGCCTGCCAGCCTATGAAAAATCAGGTTTGCCGGGAGGTCTTACTCCCACCTGGGGGACAGCATATTGCTATCAGGGAGTGAAGTACTTTCTTCAGGCGACCGACAGCCTCTGGCAGGCCCAGTGGAGTGCCGATGCCCTGGTTGCAACGATTCCTACACCGGTGTCCGTGACAGTGGACTGGTCCCAGGAGGTCGTCGGCAAGAACTGGGACGAAATGTCAGTCATCCCGGTGGGGGTTACTCTCTCGAAGGAGTCTGGCCGAGAGCATGACCGGATACCAGATGACGCCGCTGCCCGCCGGTATTCTTCCCTGTGACCTGACTCTGCTCCCTGAGGAGGACTCTGCGGTCGTCATTACCTCGGAGGAGGAGGTGGACGCGCTCTGGGGCACGACCGGCGCCTCCTATGCATCCGGCACGGCAACCGTCTATAGCATCTGTGCCCGGCTTACCATTGAGAAAATAGACGGGCAAGGCGGCAGCCCAGTTGGTGAGCCCCTTTTCAGCAGTGCGGTCTACGAGGGTTTTGGCGTGCATGCCAGGCCGACTTGGTACACAGCTTCGATTGATGGCCCAGGCAAGATTGTTTATCTGTACAACTGGAATCTGGCCCTGATGCAGCAAGAGCCTGATGTGGACCGCTCAGGATGGTACCGGTTGACTTTCAGTCTCGATGAGGAGGCAAATTACTCCATTACCCAGGGTAAATTCATCCTCAAGGAGGAGTTCTCCGTCCCCTGCAACACCTCGCTCGCCACGCTTGATGCATCAGACACAACAGCGGCTGAATATGCGCCGAAGCTTGTTTCTCCCAGCCTGTACATACGTGGATATCTATATCAGCCACGAAACCACAGGGGAATAAAAGAAACGTTATGGGAAAAGAATAGCCTGAAAATGAAAAAAAGAGGAATCGTATTATGAATATGAAAATTATGAGAAGCAGTTTGCTGAGGTTTGCATGTTTACCCGCTGTTCTCGCTTTTTTGGCGGTTCCGGCGCCATTGTTTGCTAAGAAAACGGTGTATGTTGTGGAGGAGCCGGTGGTTGTGGTAGAGGATACGGCCGTTACGACGGAAGACCCGATTGTCACGGAGGAGGAACCGGTGGTTATCGTTGAGGGACCTCTGCTTGACAAGATGTCGGATTCCGGCGCGTTGTATGGTGACCTGTACAGGATTGCCCGCTATAAAGGCGGTGAGATGAAGAACGTCCCGCTTTTTAAAAGTGATGGCACTCCAGATTATGAATGGGTGCCGTGGGTTGATCCTGACGGGATACCCTCCGCCTATCCGGTAGCGCGGCAAAAATGGACAACGGCCACGGCCGTGGGCGGCGAGCCGATATTGACCGAGGAGTTCGCCGTTTATACCATCATTGATGAGGAAACCCGAGGGATTTTGTCATCAATCCGGCCACGGGCAATATCTACTATCCCGCCCCGTTGCCAAGTCAATGCGTGCAGCCGGTGGCCGATGCTGAGCGCTGGGGTGATATTTCTGAGAAATCTCATCTCAGCGACAACCGTATCCCTTTGATGATGACCTATGATGCCACCTGGAAGAGAACCGAATGTGAGCCGTTGCCGGAGATGTTCCTTGCTGGCGAACGGTATAGCGGCGGATACCTTGGAATGGAGCATACCTATTATAGAAGGATATCTACTGGGCTGATCTGGTGCAGGAGGTTGAGTTCGGCCGGCTGAATCTGGCCAGGGCGCCCAAGGCGGTACTGGACGCTTCGTTTGACGAGGCGATCCGCTCGCTGAACGCGGCCAAAGACATCAAGATAGATGCCTCGGGACGTTTGATGGTGACCACGGACATCTATGACGAGTTTCTCACCGAATGCGGATGGGGAGACAACGACCTCTTCTGCTGGAGGACAGTGACAAAGGCCATCGACTCACCCAAGGAAAATCTTGCCCTTTATCTCAAGCTCATGCAGGACGGGCATCTGATCACTCCGGCTGCGGAAAGAGTTCCCATTGATTATTCGCTCTATGGCGGTATCCCGATCAATAAGCTGCTTGATCTGGTAGATGGCCCTTCGGATGCCCCGCGGCCTACCATTGACATTGACAAGATGAGTTCCTTTGGACTCGGACATCTGGTCGATGCCGGAAATATTGTCACCTTATTATATAAAAATGGAGGCGGATGGCAGCCTGTACCTGGATGACACGGGCAACATGGTCATCTCCACCACCCCTTGTGCTGATGGCGAAGTTTGTGTCGAGTATCAGGGGAGTGGTGACACCTTCCGACAATGATGCGTGTGCAGGGGTGATTTCCCGCTTGCCGCCTCCTTTTTTGCTGCCGCGGCAGACAAGAAGGGTAATATCACCACCGACAAGATCGTTTATATCAACTCGGTTCTCGGCATCAACAAGGTGGTCGGCTACAGTGCCTATGATGCGGACGGCAATCCTCTGCCCGATGCCATCAATTACGCCAAGAATCCCGTCTATTTTAATTACAACACGGTAACCGGCTACGATCGTATGGAAACATTTGGTGAGGCTGGTCAGCACCGCGGTCGGGCACAGGGGCGCAATGACTGATGGATCATATGACTACGATGGCATGTTCGAGTTTCTGGAGGAAACATCGACCGGCAACTGGGTACATACAGCGGATTACATAAGTAAAAGGGTATTTTCACGATGTGAATGTCGATCCTACTCTGACCTCCGATATTGGCGGTTTCACCTCCATGTCGGATGATGATCTGCAGGTCATCATATTTACCCATACCTACCAGATTCCCGGTCTGAGATAGACAATCACCGTCCCGGACATATAACAGCGGCTTCAGGTTTGTATCGCAGTTAAGACACAAACCTGAAGCCGCATCATCATTTCCCTTCCATATCGGTGCCTGTTGAACCAGGCGCTCCCATCTTATCTGCCGGCAGCCGGTTTTTGGATGCCAAGTTCTGCGCGGCGGAAATTCTGCATTCTGCCTTCTTCAATAAAAGCCGGTTGCCCATGCTTCTTTTATCAAACAGGTTTTTCCTGTCTGACGGATGTAATGCTTGAATTCCGCTCGCTTATGTTGTTTATTGCTCACTGAAGCGTCCGGATGTCTGCCTGTCATGCAGTCCGGCGGTTTGTTTATACTGTCTTCACACCGACTATGATGCGAAACTGTTACAGGAGGTAACGAATGGCTCTGCACCCACGGGCAGGAAAACCGGCTGTTACCTGAAGATTTATGCAATATCCCCCGGCTGATTGCCGCCTATTACCAGTATGCGCCGGACGTCAGTCTGGATGAGCAGAAGGTCAGCTTCGGCACCTCGGGACACCGGGGCAGTTCCTTCAAGAGCAGTTTCAATGAGCCTCATATCAAGGCGATCTCCCAGGCGATAGTCGAATACCGCCTCTCCCAGGGCGTCACCGGTCCCATCTTTGTCGGCATGGACACCCATGGCCTGTCCGAACCCGCCTTTGCCACCGCCCTGCAGGTCTTTATCGCCAACGGGCTGGAGGTGCGCTACCAGCAGGGCAGGGGATACACGCCCACCCCGGTGGTGTCCCATGCAATTCTCGGCTGGAATAAAAAGCATCCCGGTAATCAGGCCGACGGGGTGGTGATCACGCCCTCGCACAATCCCCCGGAGGATGGCGGCTTCAAGTACAATCCCCCCCATGGCGGACCGGCGGACAGTGATGCCACCAAGGTGATCGAGCAACGCGCCAATGAGCTGCTCGCCGCAGGGCTGCAAGGGGTTCGCTCCTTGCCGCTGACCGAGGCCTTTGCCTCTGCCCGGGCCGTGGCCCATGATTTTGTGCGGCCCTATGTGGATGACCTGCAGCAGGTTATTGACATGGAGGCCATCCGCAAGGCGGGCATCAGAATCGGCGTTGATCCCCTGGGCGGCTCCGGCATCGCCTTCTGGCCCGTCATTGCCGAGAGGTACGGCCTGAATATCGAGGTGGTGAATAACCGGGTTGATCCGACCTTTTCCTTCATGACCCTGGACAAGGACGGCAAGATCCGCATGGATTGCTCCTCACCCTATGCCATGGCCTCGCTCATCGCCCTCAAGGACCGTTTCGACATCGCCGTGAGCAATGACCCTGATTACGACCGGCACGGCATTGTCACCCGGGAGTCAGGCCTGCTCAATCCCAATCATTACCTGGCCGTGTCCATCAATTACCTCTTTACCCATCGTCCCGGTTGGGGTGCGGATCTTCGCGTGGGCAAAACACTGGTCTCAAGCTCGATGATTGACCGGGTGGCCGCCGGCATCAACCGGAGATTATCAGAGGTGCCGGTGGGATTCAAATGGTTTGTCCAGGGCCTGTTTAAGGGTGAATACGGGTTCGGCGGGGAGGAAAGCGCGGGCGCCTCCTTTCTGCGTAAAGACGGCAGCGTCTGGACCACGGACAAGGACGGCATCATCATGGCCCTGCTGGCGGCGGAAATCACCGCGGTCACGGGCAAAGACCCCGGGCTGCATTACCGGGAGCTCGTGCAGAAGTTCGGCTCCCCGCTTTATGAGCGGATTGAGGCCCCGGCCATGGCTGAACAGAAAAAGGTGCTGGCCAATCTGTCCGCTGAGGATGTTGAGGCCAAGACCCTTGCCGGCGAAGCGGTGCTGGCCAAACTGACCCATGCTCCAGGCAACGGGGCCCCTATCGGCGGCTTAAAAGTCGTCACCGAAAACGGCTGGTTTGCCGCCAGACCTTCGGGCACCGAGGATGTTTACAAGATTTACACGGAAAGTTTCAAGGGTGAGGCCCATCTGAAACTGATCCAGCAGGAGGCCAGGGAGATTGTCGCCGCCTCTTTTGCCAAGGCCGGATTATAGGTGGTCAAGCAGGCGGGGTAATGGGCTGTGCCGAAGCCCTCTTGGTGGGAAAATGCCGGGGTTGGGCGGCGGGAAGCAGTAATTGCTGTTTCAGGCAGACCGGACAAGCTCCAGGCGGAGAGAAGGGCCGGACATGTTCACGCGCAGCCGCGGGTGTTGCAGCGACTGGAAGAGGGGCCGGCCGAAATAGAAAAGCTCCTGCTGCAGACTGAGGCCAAATGCGGAGACAGCCTGATCCCGCAGCAACAGATCCTGCTGCATGAGGCCTTGCAATTCCTCCATGCTTGCCTTATCCGGCGATGGCGAGGAGAGCTGGTCCAGAAACGGCAGCGTCCGGGCGTAGGAACATTGCTGTTCGTGCCTCTTGATATGGTCCCTGATGGGATCCTGGTCCGCAACCAGATCGAAACGGCTGAGACACTCCCTGCCGTGGATTGCCTCAATTTTCCCCGGTATCCCAGCATTGCAGCAGTCTGCACTCCAGCGGCCGGTCAGCATGGATAATGCAGGCGGACCGGTCGGCATCATAAAAAATGCACTCCCAGCTTGGACCCTTGCCGGCAATCTTGATCATTTCATAAGAGGCCGGTTCCACCATTCCCGTAAAGGGGTTAAAGGACGGCTCCCCTTTTCTGATGGTCACCAGATTCTGCAGCGAAAAGATCCCCTTGCGGAGAAGGGGCAGATCCCCTTGGTGAAGGATCGGACCACCATTTTTGCAGCATGTCCCGCATCTCTGACATCGTTGTTGAAATTGCATTGGGCAATTATTATAAATTATTCCTGGAATTTTCCAACAGGTTGTTTTATTTTGTGACATTTTCTTTGCCCCGCGGGCAGGAATTTTTTTCAAGCGGCGGGGTTCAGGAATTCTGGCTATTGCTTAAAAGTCGTTGCAACGCATTCGAGGGAAGGGGCATAAGCTGGCATGGATTACTGTAATAAATCGCGAGAAGAACTGGCCGAAGACGTGGCCAGATTACGCAAGAGGATCGGGGAACTGGAACAAGCCGCAGGGGCAGGCGTGACCGAAAACAGTCTGGACCGGCATCTTGATCATAACCGTCTCTGGCAGGAAACCTTTGATGTTGTTGACGATCTGATGTATATCGTTGACCGTGAATTTAAAATTGTCCGGGCCAATAAGGCAACCTGCGACAATTTCGCCCCCGAAGAATTGCTGGGCAAAAAATGTTTTCAGTTTTTCCATCAACTCACTAACCCATCAACTCACTGCCCCGCCTGCAAGGTCTTTCATTCCGGCAAATCGTATCATGTCGAGCGCCAGGAGCCATTTCTGGAGAACAGATGGTTTGCCGTTTCGGCATATCCCATCAAAGATGATCATGGTTTTGTCTGGCAATGCCTTGTTGTCTACCGGGACATCTCCGACTGCAAAAAGATGCTGAGCAAGCTCAATGAGCTTGCCGTCAAGGATGATCTGACCGGTCTCATCAACCGCCGCCATTTCATCGAGGTGCTCGCCCGTGAATTCAGACTTGCCGCCCGCCGTGGCAGCGGACTTGTTTTCATGCTCTTCACCATAGATAAATTTAAGGAGATCAATTCTTCCTGCGGCAGAAAATTCGGAGATTTTCTGTTAAAGGAAATCTCCGCCATCCTGGTCAACCATGTGCGCAATACCGATATCTGCGGCCGCATCGGCGCCGATGAGTTCGGGGTGCTTCTGCCTGATGCTGATGCCGTTGAAGGGCAGATCATTGCCCGCAATATCCATTCCCAGATGTGCCAGTTTGTTTTCGATAATGGTGAGAGCGGCCGTCAGATTTCCATAAGTGTCGGGGTGGCGGCAAATAACGCGATGAATCTGGAAAACCATGAGGATTTCTTCTCTCTGGCGGACAAAGCGATGCATGTGGCCAAAAGCGAGGGCGGCAACAAGGTCGTCTTGCTCACGGAAAGTGAATTGCAATAGTATCTATCGGGGGTGATGCAGGTTAAAATTGGACGGGATTGCGACCTGCCGCTTCAGTTCGATAATTTTGCCGTCTCGTTGAATTGATAGAAAAATTCATCAATAATTTTTTCCATGTTGTCCTGGAAGTTGGGCACATCCGGCAGTTGCTGGTTCTGATCAATGAAATCCTGCACATTAAATGTGAAATTTTCCGGCAGCATCGAACGGATACCAATACTTTCCACCAGAAAATTCGCCAGACTGACGATTCTGACATTCAGCTGATCAGCCTCAGGGCAATTCTGCCGGTGGTGGAAGCCGACCGGTATGGTGATGTTGTCAGGCAGTCCCCATTTCTGCAGCAGCGCCATGCCGACCCTGGCATGATCCGTTTGCAGCAGGAATTGCTCCAGTTCAATGAGAGAATTGAATTTGCGGCCCAGATTTTTGTTGTTTGAGATGGCAATCTGCAGAGGCCGGTTCAAAATTACCTTGCCGATGTCGTGGAGCAGAGAGGCCGTATAAATGGCGCCGGAGTCCTCAACTTTTGCATATTTTGCTATGACCGATGACAGCACTGCTGTGGCATGGGAGTGATGCCATAAGGTGCCCGGTTCAAGATTGTAGGCCTGCTGGGGAGATCGCATTAAACCGGCGGACGCGCCGGTAATGGCGATAATTTTCACCGTTTCCAGGCCGAGCCGGATAATGATATCCTTGATTGACGTAATTTCACGCATATGGCCGAAATATGCCGAATTTGCCAGCCGCAGCATGTTGGCCGTCAGGTTGGGATCCATCTCGATCTTGTTGGCCATGGCCGGGATACTGACCTGGTTGTCGTAAGCCATCTGCAAGACCTCCAGGGCGATGTCCGGCCTGGGAACCAGTCTGTCAACATCCTTGATATATTTTTTTTCCGTTTCCATACGCTCATGCCGTAAGTTATGCGATATTCTTAGCGGATTGCCGCAATGGCCAGGTTAGAGCCGGACAACAATCCTTCCTTTTATTTTGCCTTTGAGTATATTGTCTATCTCATTGTTTAAATGATATAAATCAATGTCTCGTGCGAGTTCGTGCAGTTGGCTGATTTTCCACTCTGCGGCGAGCTTGTTCCAGATCCTCTGCCGGACGGCAAGTGCGCAGCTGGCCGAGTCGATACCGCTTAAGGTAACTCCCCTGAGGATAAACGGATAGACAGAGATGTTGAGATTCGGCGAGGCCACATTGCCGCAGCAGGTGACGATGCCTCCATAGCGAGTGGTTCTGATGGCGGTTGTCAGAATGTCACCCCCAACGGTATCAACCACCCCGGCCCATTTCTCTTTGAGTAACATTCTGCCGGTTGTGTCAGTGGCTTGCTGGCGGGTGAGGATGTCTGCCGCGCCAAGTCGCGCCAGCAATGCATGTTCCTCGCTCTTGCCCGTTACCGCTGTCACCTGATAGCCCAGTTTGGCCAGAATGGCCACCGAGACGCTGCCCACTCCGCCTGTGGCGCCGCTGACCAGGATTTTACCGTCTTCCGGTTTGACGCCGTGGTCAACTATTTTAAGCACTGACTGGGCGGCCGTAAAACCGGCCGTGCCGTAAATCATGCTCTCGTAGAGGCTCAGGCCGGAGGGAAGGGGCACGATCCATTCCGCCGGGACCCTGATGAACTGGCCGAAGCCGCCCGGCATTTTGGTGCCCAGTTCATAACCGCAGACAATGACCTCGTCCCCGGTTTTGAATTTTCCGGACCGGCTTTCCACGACAATCCCTGCGGCATCCACGCCGGGGGTATGCGGGTAACGGCGGGTAACGCCCTTGTTGCCGGATGCGGACAGGGCATCCTTGTAGTTGAGGGAAGAAAAATGTACGGCAATGAGCACATCGTGATCAGGAAGTTCGGAAATGTCCTTTTCTTTTATTTCTCTGATAAAAACATTGTCAGGTTCTTCCCTGACAACCATGGACTGAAACAGCTGCTGCGTCATATTTTTTAACTATTATAAAGGATTACATTTTTTGGAAATGAAATTGCGTTCATGCGTCAGATGTTTTTATGAAATCATCTTACCTGATTCCTTAGTTTATTGACAAAGATTTATTTTCATTTAGACTGGCGGCAAGAAAACGCAAACCGGTCGGCTTTTTCCGCCGGCATGTGGCGGAAGACCTGTTTGCCGCGAGTTGACTATGCAGGAGCCGGGAACCAGAATAAAACGCAATAAAATCAAATATTCTGCATTCCATCTCCTGACTCCTGCATTTCAATGACGGAGATTATGGTGGCAGCTGTGTCACAACATGCCGTATTTCGGGCAAAATAGACCAAAGTCAGGAAGTTGAATGAGTAAAGTGTCCATTCAGGAAAAGCTTTTTGCCCTTTACCGGGTCAGTTCGGAACATCTGACGGATTTCCTGAGGAAGGGGAGCATCGACGAATATGCCATCAGGGCAAACGAATTTGACGTTTTTTGCGCCTTCTGGGTAACCGCCTGCTATCTGCGCTGCATCAGCAAACCGGAGGCAGGGGAGGTGGAAAATTTCAACCGGTCGATTGTGGTCAGCATTGTCGACCGGATTATCGCCTCCCGTCCACAGGAGCTTGAAGATGAGCAGATTGATTCTCTCTCCCAGGCAATAACCAATGTGTTTGTGGCGAGATTTTCCAGTTACCGCGAGTTGTTTCAAGCCGATCTGGGGCAAAGGGCGCCAGGCGGCATCCGCCTCTTTCCCTGTCTGGTCGAGGGCTTTTTGGGTAATGTGCTGGACAGGCCCGTGCCTGAGCATTCGTCGATTCGGCAGCTCCTTGATTCCACCTTGGCGGATATGCTGAACAAATCAGCGATTTTTTTGGCCGGTTGACCTGTAAAATATAGATAGAGACATTATGCAGAAAATGAGAATTGGGGTAATCGGGGTTGGGTATCTCGGCAAATTCCATGCCCAGAAATATGCGGCAATGGCTGATGTGGAACTGGTCGGGGTGGCGGATGTTTCAGGCGAGGCTGCCCGCCAGGTTGCCCAGGCCAACAGGACGAAATCCTTTGCGGATTACCGGGAGCTTTTGCGGCAGGTTGACGCGGTAAGTGTGGTGGTGCCGACCCCTCTGCATCATCAGGTGGCCAGTGACTGCTTTGCCGAAAACGTCGATGTGATGCTGGAAAAACCCATGACCGTTACCCTGGCCGAGGCTGATGATCTGATCGACAAGGCGGAAAAAGGCAATCGTATTCTCCAGATAGGCCATCTGGAGAGGTTTAATCCGGCCATCGTTGCCATGCAGGATTATCTGACCTGCCCGGTGTTCATCGAATCCCAGCGGGTTCATTCTTTCAAACCCCGGGGCGTGGAAGTGGATGTGATCCTTGATCTGATGATTCACGACATTGATATTATCCTCACCGTGGTTCCATCTCCCCTGGAATCCATCTCCACCATCGGCGTGCCGGTGGTGACCAAGGAAACCGATGTGGCCGCGGCCCAGTTGCTCTTTGTCAACGGCTGCACGGCCAATGTCTCGGTGAGCCGCGTGGCCCATGACAATGTGCGCAGCCTGCGCATCTACCAACCCGGCAGCTCTCTCACGGTAAATTACGCCACCAAGGAAATAAAGATCATTGAGCGTCTCCCCGGTTCGACCCCGGAAGGTTATCCCAATGAAAAAACAGCACATTTCTGTTTTACCGAACAGGACGCCCTGGCTGCGGAACTGACGGATTTTGTCAGCAATGTCCGCCTGCGGCAGAGGCCGAAGGTTTCCGGCCTTGAAGGAAGGCGGGCCCTTGAGGTGGCGCTGCAGATTATCAACCAGATCAGGGATCATATCAGCAGGCATAAAGACCTTTTATGCGGCGGATAATGATTGTGGCCGGCGAGGCCTCGGGCGACCTGCATGGGGCCCATCTGGTCGCCGCCATGAAGCAGCTTGCCCCGGATCTTTCCCTGTGCGGCATGGGGGGGAGTGAACTGCGCCGGCAGGGCGTTGACATTTTATATGATGCCGCGGCCATGGCGGTGGTCGGCCTGGTTGAGGTCATCGCCCATCTCAAGGATATCCGCGCGGCCCGGAACATACTGATTAACGAACTGCGGGACAATCCGCCCAACCTGCTGATTCTCATCGATTACCCTGATTTCAACCTGCTGCTGGCGCAGAAGGCCAGACAGCTCGGCATTCCCATCTTTTACTATATCAGTCCGCAGGTCTGGGCCTGGCGCAGCGGCCGGGTCAAAAAAATCGGCTCAATCATTGACAGGATGGCGGTCATCCTGCCCTTTGAAAAAGAGTTTTACCACCAGCGCGGGGTTGAGGTTGAGTATGTGGGCCATCCGCTGCTTGATTCGGTCCGGCGCACCATGTCCAGAAATGATTTCTGCCGGCTCCATCAGATCAGGCCGGATAGTATTTTATTGGGAATTCTGCCGGGCAGCAGAAAAAAGGAAATCCGCGCCATGCTGCCCGTTTTTCTGGAAACCGCGGCAGGGTTGCGGGAAAGCCATGGCAACCTGACCATCCTGCTTCCCCTGGCGCCGAGCCTCACCATGGAAGATCTGCTTGACTGCGGGTTGAACCGGCCAGGGCTTGAGATCAAGGTCATCTCCGAGGACCGGTACGATCTCATGGCCTCCTGTGATCTGGTCATTGCCGCCTCCGGCACGGTGACCCTGGAACTGGCCATTCTCGATGTGCCCATGGTGGTTGCCTATAAGGTGTCGCCCCTGACCTGGCTGGTGGGCAATATGCTGGTCAAGGTTGACTATGCCTCGCTGGTCAATCTCATCGCCGGCCGCGAGGTGGTCAAAGAACTGATGCAGCATGAGGCTGAGCCCGGGAAGATCCGTGCGGCCCTGCAGGATATCTGGCCCGGCAGCATGAAAAGGCGGGATATGCTTAAAGGCCTGGCCGAGGTGCGGGAAAAGCTGGGCAGTGGCGGGGCCTCCCTGCGGGCTGCCCGCCTTGCCCTGGCCACGGCCCGTTAACAAATGTAAAAAAAAGGTGAAAAAAAATCCGTTGCCTGGTAAGTATTTTTTGGTGAAGGTAAAGATCATAATAAGTTAAAGGGCCAACCATGAAGATTTTGATTGCTGAAGATGATGTGATGACGCGGGTCATCCTTCAGGAAATGCTGGCTGATGTAGGTACAACCTATGGGGCTGAAAACGGGCGGGAGGCAATTGAAATTTTTACCCAGGCTTTGCAGGAAAGAGACCCTTTTGATCTGGTCTGTCTGGATATCATGATGCCTGAGATGAACGGCCAGGATGCCCTGGTGCAGATCAGGAAAATCGAAGAGGATCTTGGCGTTATTCCTGAATACCAGGTGAAGGTGATCATGATCACCGCCCTGTCTGATCCGGAAAACATCAGGAAGGCCAAGGAGGAAGGACGCTGCGAGGCCTATATGACCAAACCGGTCAAGATGGATCAGCTGCTGGAGCAGATAAAGAAACTCGGTCTGGTTGTATCGTATTCGTTTTGAGAAAATAGGTGGATAGGTGTTTAGGTAGATAGTCTGATGGTGATTAGGGGATTTTGTTATTTTTTCTTCAACTGTTTTTACTAACAGACTACAGACTTAAAAGTCTAAATACCTTAAATCCCTGAGCTGTTCCGAAGATATTCAATCAGCTTCCGGTGGCCGGCCGGGAAGGCGAACCGGTGCAGTTCGGTGAAGCGGACCCAGCGGTTTTCCTGGGCCGCGTGCAGGGCCGGCTCTTTTTCTTCCCCAGCAACGACATCACAGAAAAAGCCGTGCAGAATTACCCGGTAATGCATGTAGCTGTGTTTGACGCTGGTGATTTCTCCTGTCACGCCCACCTGCAGTCCTGTTTCTTCCAGAAATTCCCGCACCACCGCCTGTTGCGGCGTTTCTCCCTCTTTCAGACGCCCTCCCGGGAACTCCCACAGATTAGCCCACACATCATCCGCCTGTCTTTTCTGGATTAAGACCTTGTCGCCCCTCCTCAGAATGCCGGTGGCCATCTGGATAAAAATAGTCTTCTTTTTCGGCGGCAGCACCGGCCGCTCATGGACAATCTGCAGCTGGAGGGCCTGGCAGTAAAGGCTAACCGGACACTGGCTGCACAGGGGATTCTTGGGCAGGCAGACCAGGGCGCCAAGCTCCATCAGGGCCTGGTTGAAATTGCGGGAGTTGCCGGTAGGCAGCATTGCCGCAGCCTTTTGCCAGACCAGGGTCTTGTTTTCGCGGCTTTTGATCGGGGTAATGATATCAAACAGGCGGGCAAAGAGGCGTTCAATATTGGCGTCCACCACCGGAAAGTCCTGATTAAAGGCAATGCTCATGATGGCGCCCGCCGTATACGGGCCGATGCCGGGCAGTTTGACCAGGGCCTCATAGCGGGCGGGCAGCATATGCCCCTGCTCCGCCAGGAGTGCTGGCCGCGCGGTGCAGATTCCTGGCCCGGGAGTAGTAACCGAGCCCCTCCCAGTATTTGAGCACCTCGTCCTCATCGGCTGCGGCAAGGCTGGCGATATCCGGGAAACGCTCAAGCCATCTGGTGAAATAGAAGACAACCCGGTCCATCTGGGTCTGCTGCAGCATGATTTCGGAAATCCAGACATGATAGGGGGCGTAAGTATGACGCCATGGCAGATCCCGGCTGTGGATGGCAAACCAGTCCAGAAGCTGGGTTATAAAGTGATGGTCAACCGACATGGCTGCTATGGTCGGCGCTGGCTGTTCAGCCAGTCGATGCGGCTCCACAGACCCTGCAGGACGCGAACCTCCCGTTGGTCAAGGCCGGCCCGGCCGAAGATGCGGCGAAAGGTGTGCAGGATATGGTCGGGATTCTGCGGGTCAAGATACTCGGCATCAAGCAGAGTCCGGCGCATGTGCTGATACATGCTTTCCAGGGTCCGGCTGTCGGCCGGCTCGAAGCCGCCGGGCTCGGCCTCCTGTCCCTGCCGTCCCCGGCTCAGCTCGTACAGACAGATGGCCACCGCCTGGGCCAGGTTGAGGGAGGGCAGGGCAGGGTCGGTGGCGATGGTGACGAAAAACTGGCAGAGATCGAGTTCCGCGGTGGTAAGGCCGTTGTCTTCCCGGCCGAAGACCAGGGCGGTTTTCACCCCGGCATCGTGCCGGGCAAGCAGGGGGGCGATCTCCTGGGGTTCGAGAAAATCCTGCCGGTATTTGCCGAAGCGGCGGGTGGTGCCCAGGCAGAGACTGCAGTCGGCCAGGGCGTCGGCAAGCGTGCCGAACACCCCGGCCTTTCTGAGCAGATCCTTGGCGCTGACCGCCATGTCCCGGGCCTGTTTGCTGAGATGATCCGCCCGGGGATTGACCAGGCGCAGCTCAGTAAAACCGAAATTCATCATCACCCGGCAGACGGAGCCGATATTGAGCGCACCCTGGGGTTCCACCAGGACCACGCTGACGGCAGGGGATGTCATGGCAGAACTCCTGGAATGAACCACGGAGCGCACGGAGTGCACAGTGTTAACGAGCTGTAATAAATAATATTTCTCTGTGTACTTCGCGTGCTCTGTGGTGAACAATAGAATTGTTGCGAGTTCGTCTCATTTACCCATTGAGTAAATTTTTGACAATGGCGTCGCCCATTTCCGCGGTGTTGACCACTTTGTTCGGGTCCACGGCAATGTCGCGGGTGTGGATGCCGGCATCAAGCGTCCGTTCCACCGCCTGGTCAATGGCCTTGGCCGCCTCATCCAGGCCGAAGCTGTAACGGAGCATCATGGCGGCGGACAGGATCTGGGCAATGGGATTGGCGATGCCCTTGCCTGCAATGTCCGGGGCGGAACCGCCGGCCGGCTCGAAACAGACCGAATTTGTCCTTGTTGAGGCTGGCCGAGGCGAGCAGGCCCATGGAGCCGGTGAGCATGGCCGATTCATCGGAGATGATGTCGCCGAACATGTTGTCGCAGAGCAGCACGTCAAACTGGTGGGGATCACGCACCAGCTGCATGGTGGCGTTGTCGATATAGATGTGGTTGAGCGTCACATCCGGATATTCCCTGGCGATCTCCTTGACCACCTCCCGCCACAGCACCATGGTGGTCAGGACGTTGGCCTTGTCCACCGAGGTCACCTTTTTGCGGCGCAGCCGGGCGGCATCAAAGGCCATGCGGGTGATGCGCTCGATTTCCGCCCGGGTATAGACCAGGGTGTCCCAGGCCTTTTCCGTCGGGGCCGCTGCCTTCCCGGCCCTTGGGCTGGCCGAAGTAGATGCCGCTGGTCAGCTCGCGCACGCAGAGCAGGTCAAAGCCGTCCTTGATGATGTCGGCCCGCAGCGGGCAGGCGCCCACCAGTGATTTAAAGACCCTGGCCGGCCGGTAGTTGCAGAACAGGTCGAAATGTTTGCGCAGGGGCAGCAGGGCGGCCCGTTCCGGCTGCTGCTCGGGGGGCAGGCTCTCCCATTTGGGACCGCCCACCGAGCCGAACAGGATGGCATCGCTCTCTTCGCAGGTTTTCAGGGTGTGCGGGCGGCAGGGCCTGGCCATGGTTGTCAATGGCGCAGCCGCCCACATCCTCAAAAACATAGTCGAGCTGAAAAGAGAATTTTTTCTGGGCCGCATCAAGCACCTTGATGGCCTCTTTCATGACCTCCGGGCCGATGCCGTCACCGGCTAGTACCGCTATTTTCTTCATGGTGATATCCTTAGTGTGAAATTTATTTAAATGAATGAGATTTGTTGACTGTAAAACTGAAAATTATCCACTTACCGCAGAGAGCACAGAGCCCACAAGATAACTGTCTGTAATTAAAAATGTTTTCTTAGTGATCTCTGTGTGCTCCGTGGTGAAAAATTGACTACCGACATCACTGCTGAACCGGAAACCATGTCTGCAAGGTGGTTTTCAACTTGATAAAGGCTGGATCAACGCACCGTCCCAGGCTGACCTGGCGGGCAAGTTGGTCATAGAGGGAGGATGATCGAGATTTCCGAGCCGTTCGCAGGGCAAGCTCCATCGCTTCTTTTGGTCTTTCCGGCTTGGCCTGTCCTTCCTGTAAAAAGTTCTTGGCTTTCAGCCAGCTTCTCAAGTCCGGGCTTTTACCCTGCCAGCCCAACACGGCATCAACTTGTGGCGAGTCGCTCCACACCCACATTTCAAGCTCAGGGTCGATGACCACGGCGGCGGCTCGTCCGCCCCATCCCGATTCTGACAACCGTTTCTCAATCATCGTTTCCAATGTCTCTCTTGATCTATCCTGTCCGCATCCTTCACGGTCGAGCAGGATCAGGGCATGGGCAAACTGATTTCGAAAGAGACTGAGAAAGTCATGACCGCGCAACAAACAGCCCGGGTCTCTTTCCGGATGCACATGAACAACCGGCATTGGTTCTCGTATTCCCATGGCCTGCGTGCGACCGAGAATGCCCTTGATTGCTAATTCCATATCCTTGTCAGCAACCAGAACAACAAGCTCATGGGGATATTGTCCGCTTGTCATCCCAGCACCCCTCCGGCAAAAAGAACTCCAAGGCTTGTTGTTCCCTGCCAATCTTTGAGGGCCGGATGCCGGCTCCCCAGCACAATATCAGTTGCTCCTTCCTGGGTTTTGGCAAAGCACAGCACATCTTCCACTTTGACCATGCTGAGGATAACGGGGGAATGGGAGGCCAGCAGAATCTGCGCATCATAAACCGAAGAGAGGGACTGGAACATGGTTTCCACCGCTCGGGGATGGATGCCGTTTTCCGGTTCCTCGATCAGGTAAACCCCGGTAAAATCCGGCAGGTAGGCGGGCAAGGTCAATGCCAGCAGGCGGAGGGTGCCGTCAGAAGCCATCCAGGAAGGAATCTCCAGCCCGCCGCGATAACAGATGACCAGATAGCGATGCCTGTCGTCGGCCCGTTCGATGATTCGAACATTTTCCAGATCAGGCAGGGCGGTTTTCAGGTGCTCAAGCCAGCTTTGAAAATTATCAGGATGATTTTTCTGCAGAGCATCCAGAACCCATGGTAGGTTGGAGCCGTCCGGCTTAAAGCCCGCGGACCTGTCCGGGCGGGCTGGCTTTACGGATCAGCAGGCTGTTCAAAACAAATTGTTGAACGCCTTCGGTCAACAACCTTTTCAGCCAGGTTGCCACGGGAAACTTCGATTCGTCTTCCGGCAGATTGCCAAGGGCCGACTTGCGGGGACCAAGCTTGAAAGCCGGCGCCCAGCCCTTGCCCTTTTCATGATAAACCTCAGAGTAGAAATTATCATTGCCGCCGGAAACCTTATTGATGACCGTTTGTGTCCCGTGGACTCCTTTTTGGCGTCATGATGGTCGCCGGCGGTACATGCACCATGGGGAAAAGTGAAAGCTGCTGAGGTTGTGTCGCGCCGGAGGAAGATTTCTTCAACAGCACCTTTTCCGTCTGGATGACGACTTCTTCGGTTGTGGCATCAATGCCGAAAGAGACCTCGTAACGAACCGTGTCAAACTCCTTATCCCGCAGCAGGCTGCGACGTTCTTCGGGGACGCCGCCTCAATGGCCATTTCAGACTCAGAGCCGGACCTTTGCCACAATAGATCCTGAAAATTCTTGGTTCTCTCACCAACAGCCGACTCCAGGCCATTGGAAGCCAAGCTGCCCAGAAAGGCCACCACGTCGAGGAAGGTTGTTTTGCCACTGGCATTGGGGCCGACCAGAACGTGAAACGGCCCCAATTGCTGGCTGATATACCGCAGGCAGCGAAAGTTTTTTGCCTCAATGAGAGTGATCATGCGCTTATTATCTCCATGGAGAAATGGCGTTTTTTTGTCGGATTAAACCAGGTGGCCATGCTCTTTCCGCACCTGTACAAGACGGGCATCCGCTTCCCCAAGGATGACCAGCCTGACTTCTCCATCGACTTGAATCCCTACCTCGACGTGCAGAGACAAGGAGATCCGTTCGGCCACCGGGGAGCTCTACTGGAATTACGGCCGGGGCTATGTGACCGCCAACACGCCACGGCACGCAGGCGGCCGTGGGGTTCCTGCGGACAAGGGCCGTGAAGCTGGCCGATTGCGAAATCCGCACCTCGAACCGCTGTCGCCTCGATCCTGGTGACACGTGGGATGGCAACCCTTGAAGGAAAGCCGGCACATCCTGATCACGGCGGTCGGCCGCCGCGCAACACCGACATGGCCTATAGCCGCGGCGGCCGGCGCGCTGATCGCGATCGGGAAGCCGCCGGTGCTCTTGGAGGGCGTCCGCGGCACGGTTCGCCTGGCTCGGCGCGGGCCGTGCACGGTCAGCGCCCTGTCCCCCTACGGGTACAAGACCGCCGACGTCCAGGCGACGGTCGAGGGCGGCGCATCGTCGTGCCGCTGGATGGC
>CAVSQR010000030.1:0-11211 GCA_963729825.1 uncultured delta proteobacterium
GAAGGCCGGCGCTGCCGAGAATATCAGCAGCGCTATCGCCCTTATTGCCGGCAGCGGTGTTCCTCATCACTTTCGCACCACCCATGTCCGGCCGCTGCTTACAGATGAAGATCTGAGGGCGGTGCTGGAGTTGGTGCCGCCAGGCTCAGCGCATCGAGTCCAGCCTTTCATTTCCGCCTCAGCTTTTGATTCGACCTTGCGGCAGGCTCTGTGAGCATGGCGCCATTTTGTTCATTTGATCGATCCTCCTAAAATATTATTATCAGGGGGCATAATTCTAGTTTTTCCTGGGGTTACCTGTTTTGCGGGGGCGTAATATTCTTTGGGTTATCTCTTCCGAACTTTTGCAAAAAATCTGACGTTCTACTATGAGGCCGACCAACACAGGTCTTGATTCTCAGTTCTTCTTCCAACCCCATGTTACTCTCCGAACTCTTAATTAGAGCCGATAACAGGGTGAGTGGAATGGTTCACGAGTGCTTTGTGATCTTGGGCTTCTTTGTCATGGTCCGCATGGTCATGTTGATGCGGGGTGGAACCATTCAGTTCATGCTTATCGGCATGGGCGGAACCGTCGCCATGGTGGGTATGCTCATGGTCGTGCTCGAAGGTGTGGGGATGACTGTGGTAGTACATTGGCGATGGTTTTGGAAAGCCGACCATAGACTTGCCAGATTTCTGACGGTCGAGATTTGCAACCTTGGAATTTTCCACTTGCCTTTTTAACAATAACGCATAAGAATAAGGTCATTATTCCGGCTCATTTCACAATGAGATATCCCTTTTCAGGGCTTAGCTGAACACTCTTTCTGTGTTCTTGAATTTCAGGTACCACAGCCTCGCATGTATTGGTGCGTACAGGTTTAATCGCGGATGCGAACCTTCAGCTCCATATAATTCTCGCATGGCTGCCTCATCTTTTATCCATTATCCATTTTCCCCCATCTTTTATTTACGTCGACGTTCCCAAGTTTAATCACCCGCAGTGTTCTTTTTGCACGGCAATGTGAACTTCCAGGTTCGGCAGGCGTTTCATATTTTTCACTGTAAAATCACCATCTACCCCATCAATCGGGAGCGAAACAACTTTCTGCTCCCGCTCGGGGCGTTGTTGTTTCCCTTCCACAACAAACAGGAGGAAACAACAATGGCAGCAACACTTCAGGAAAAGATCAATCTGATCAACGAAAGATTACGCTCTTTCGGCATCGAGGCGGTCCAGGAAATCAAAATGACCGGCAAGGACGGCAAGGTCATCGGCCAGGTAAAATACGGCTATCGGCCTCAGTATGTCTTTGACAGCGTCAACGAGTTTCTTGGCCCGGAAAACTGGCGGTATGAACTGACCAAGGAGGAGATCTTCGACACCCAGGCGGTTGCCGAGGTGAAACTCTTTCTCAAGGTCGACGGCGAATGGTTCTGCAAAGGATCGCAGAAAGGCCAGATGCAGATTGTCAAAGGCAATGTCGGCGATGCCCAGAAGGGCGCGATCACCGATGCCATCCAGAAATGCATGTCACTTCTGTCAATCGGCAGTGATTCCTACAAGGGTCTGCTGACAAACGTCTATCAGAAGAATCCCCCGAAAACCCAGTCCGGCAAGAATCAAGCGGACAAACAAACTGCGGACAAGAGCAGCAAACCATTACGGCCATGCCCAAGATTGCCGGCGTCACCTTTGAAGACCGTCAAGGTGTCATCGTCGCCATCGGCGACAGGCTGTTCGACAAGAAGGAACTGCTCAAGGCCGCCGGTTTCCAGTGGGATAAAACTGAGAAGACCTGGATGAAGAAAGCAGCATAAGCACCAAACACCCACACCACCCGTAACCCAGAGGGAGTGATACCATTCCCCTGGCGGGAATCCGTGTATCCTCCCCATCAATCATCACAGAAGGAGGATACCATGTCAGACCAGTTCATGATCACCCTGCAGGCCGCTCTTCAGCAGTTGGCCATTCAGCACACCGTGGAAACGCTTGGCGACCGTGCCACCTATCTCGGCGTATCCGAGATCGGGGCGTGTCCACGCAAAACAATCCTTTCAAAAATCAATCCCCCGCAAGCCGATCTGGTGACTCTGCTTCGTTTCCGACGCGGCCACATGGCTGAGGAAATTGTCGCTGCAGCATTCACCGCCGCCGGATTCACCAATTTCGAGCGGCAGGTGGAAGTCCGCTATGCCGGCGATGTCCCGGTCACGGCCCACATCGATTTTGTCTTTACTTCCAAGGTCAGGAAAACCATGGCCGTTCTGGAAGTGAAATCACCGGAAACCATCCCGACGGATCCATACGGCTCCTGGGAAACCCAGCTCTATCTGCAGATGGGACTGCTGGCCGCGGCCTATCCTGACTACACCGTGGAAAAAGGCGCAATACTCGCGGTCAACTTCGGATCGTCAGGCATGGCGCTGTTCAACGGCTACACGCCGCAGGCAACCATTTTTGAAGGTTTGATCGAGCGGGCGTGCACCATCTGGAACGACTACCAGACATGTCATGACAGACTCATCAGCAATCCCGGCCATGGAAGTCAGCCCCTTGTGCGGCTATTGCCCCTTTGTGGCCGATTGCCCGAAATTCGAGGCTGAAGAAGTCCGGGAACTCACCGAGAGCGTCGAGATCCTCACCGAACTGCAGAAGCAACAGAAGAATCTGGAGACGGACATCGACATTCGTAAAAGGGATCTCCTGGCTATTGTTTCAGCCCGGGGACCGATCAAGGCCCATGGCAGACTGCTGCAGAAGGCAACCCGCACCAGAAAGACACTGGATTCGGACCGGCTCGCCGATTTTCTCAAAGAGTATGGCCAGTCCCTGACAGACTTTCAGGCGACCAGCTCCTATTCCTTTCTGGAAATCAAGAAGGCGGCATAATCCCTCTTTTCACGACCATTCACCCTGCCGGGGAGAAAGCACTCCCCAATAGTGGGGAATACATCCCTGGCACAAATTACAGGAGAAATACCATGTTGAACAAGACCATGCTGATCGGCAATTTAGGCGCTGATGTGGAAACCCGTTACACCAAAAACCAGGTGGCAGTCGCCAACTTCAGGGTTGCGACCACTGAACGGTGGAAAGATTCGGAGGGCAATCAGCAGGAAGCCACGGAATGGCACCGGATTGTGGCCTTCGGCCGCCTGGCGGAAATCTGCGGCGAGTATCTTGCCAAGGGTTCCAGGGTGTATCTCGAAGGCCGCCTGCAGACCAGAAAATGGGAAGACAGCGACGGCAACACCCGGTTCACCACGGAGATCATCGCCCGCGAGATGAAAATGCTCGGCGGCGGCGACAAGACGGATAGTGTTCCGGCCCCGCCGAAAGACGGCCAGGAACCGCCATTTTCCGATGACGTGCCGTTCTGAGACCGACACTGATCAAGCGCAGATTTACAATATAAACCATAATCCCACCGGGGAAACCATTTCCCGGCAGGGGCGGTTTCCCCGGCTTTTCGCAAGGAGATCGTTATGAAAAATGACCAGTTAAATGAAAATATCGCATTCGAAATCACCCCCGGACCCTGGACGGTGGAGTCTCATCCGGACACGGAAGGCGCTTACATCGTTAAAGAGGCCCGCCACGAGCAACAAACATGGGGACCTGATGGCTACGACATCTCGGATGAAGAGGGCGACCGGCGCGATCTGATCGTCGAACGGCGGGACGCAGGCAATGTCCGCCTCATCCAGGCCGCACCTCTGCTTTTCGAGGCCCTCAAAAATCTGCTGCTCCTCCCTGATAGAGGGAGAAATGATGCAGTGGAAGTCATGGGCAGTATCAGCCCGAATTGGCAGGAATCGGTCACCACAATCAGAAAAAAGAGGTGAATAACCATGGCAAGACTTGGTTCACAGGCAAAGGCCGGCTTTTATCCCACACCGGATAGGGTCTGCGGCCAACTTAAACAATTACTCGATATCGATAAGGATGCCAGACTACTCGACCCGTGCTGCGGCGAGGGGAAAACCCTGGCAAAACTGGCAGCGGGAACCAACGCCATAACTTACGGGGTCGAACTCGACCATCAGCGGGCAATCGAGGCACGGACCAGAATATCCCGTCTGCTCTGGGGCGACGCCCTGGTGGAGATGCGGATCTCCATGGCCTCCTTCGGTCTGCTCTTTCTGAATCCGCCCTATGATTATGAAATGTCTCCGGACAGCAAGGCGGAACGTCTGGAAGCGCGCTTTCTGAAGCGCTATCAGGAAACCCTGCAGAGGGACGGCTGGCTCGTGCTGGTCATCCCGTACACGGTCTTGAAATTCTGTGCCGCTGTTCTGGCGCGGCATTTCGAGATGCTGCAGGTGTTCGCCTTCCCGGCAGAGGAGTTTCAGGTCTTCAAACAATGCGTGGTTCTGGGCCGCAAGCGGTCACTGGTCCACAAAGGACAGTCCGCCGAAACCGAGCGCAGTCTGGCTCGGCTCAGCGGCTGGGAACCGGATGAGTTTCTTAAAATCATGCCCCAGCTTGCGGCCTGTTCGGCGCAGGTGATCATCCCCGCCCCGAAAAGCCCCATGCTCACCTTCAAGTCCACGCGCATCGACCCGCTGGAGGTCATCCCGCTGGTCCGCAAATCGGGCCTGCTGAACGATCTCCTCGGCAAGGACCTGGTGCCTGGACAGTGCAACTCGATCCGTCCCCTGGCCCCGCTCAAAAACGGCCATCTGGCTCTCATGCTGGCCGGCGGGTACATGAACGGCGAGATCGAGATGAACGGCAGCCGCCTGGTTATCAAGGGCGTGGTGCGCAAAACGGAAAAGGTGCAGAGCGTCAGCGAAAACGCCAAGGGCGAGGCCATCATAACCACACGGGATCAGTATCTGCCCACGGTCAAAGCCATTGACATGATGCGGGCGGAAATGATGACCATCCAATAACCAATAACAATTTTTTCAATCAAACCCATGCGGGGGAGCCTTCCCCGCCTGGGGTGTCTCCCCTTGCCATCAAGGAGAGACACGATGAACATTCACGACTACCTTACAGTCCAAAGCAACGGCTTTGTCACCTATTGCGATGCGCTTATCGCCCGATTTGCCGGTGATACAGCCCAATCCTTCCTTTTCAGCCTGATCGGCAGCCCGGCTCACGTCCAGGCGGCCTCGGCCCATTTTATCAGCGGTGGCCTGTGCCGGGTTGCCGATGCCGGCAATGCAGTGTTCGAACTCTGCCGGTCAAACGGCACCGTCCATGCCATCCGCGCCAAGAAGATCGGCGATATCGTCAACAAAATCATGATCAGCGCCGAGCATTTCCCGGGCAGGACCGGCCCATCTTCCGAGGCGGGCATGTCCGCGGTCGTCTTCGGCCCGGATCTGGCCATGGTCAAGGAACGGGCCTTTCTGCGCCTGGACAACAGCACCACCATGCCGTTGAAACCCGCGTGGCGGGACTGGCTGTGGGACGAGATCCTGCATCCGGAGAAGCTCTTTTCCTTCGGCAACAGTCAACTCCAGGAGGCGTGGCTGATCAGCTGGGAGGAAGAAAATTTCGAGGAACAGGTCCTGGAAGGGATCAGACAACAACATCTCACATAAGCATACCAATCAACCCGCCAGGGGAAGCAACACGATTCCCCTGGCGGGATTCGTTTGCCTTCCCTGCCAAGGAGGACAAACGATGACCCAACAAATCGCCTTAGCGCAATTTCTCGATCAATGGGGCGAGGTACTGAAATCCCAGGTGATCAAAAACATGAACCCGGTTTACCGGCCCAAGGCTGAAGACGACTGGGACGCAAAGGCCCGCGAGCGGCTTGCCCGCCTCACGCGGCCGCCGTTCGAGGCCCAGACCAGGCGCGGCATTCTGCCGATAGCCAGGGCACTTTACAAGGAAGACCACCGCGGCGCTTTTCTGGTCGGCGAGATGGGCACCGGCAAGACTCTGATGAGTCTGGCCATCGCCTCTCTCGATCCGAAACCGGCCAAACGGATACTGATCCAGTGTCCGGGCCATCTGGTCAGGAAATGGATCAGGGAGGCGGAAGTGACCCTGCCGGCCTGCACCTGCGTCAACCTCAACGATCGCGACCTGGGAATACTGCTGGCCAACAAGCTCGAAACCACGGGGCCGACAGGCACCGAGGTGTGGGTTCTGGGCAAGGAACGGGCCAAGCTCCACTATCAACGAAAAATCGGCACCATCACCCGGCTCGGCGCGGAATGCTGCCCGGACTGCGGCAATCCGGTTCTCTACCGGACCACCGACCAGGCCCCGGTCTGCGAACATTGCCAGGCCAGGATGTGGTCGGCGGATGGCACCCGGCACCGGCGTTTTGCCAAGGCCGAGTTCATCAAGCGGTATCTGCCGGCAGGTTTTTTTGATCTGGTGATCCTCGACGAGGTGCACGAACTCAAAGGCGGCGGCACGGCCCAGGGCCAGGCGATGTCATGTCTCATCGCCCGCTCGAAAAAGGTCCTGGCCCTGACCGGCACCCTGATGGGCGGCTACTCGAAGGATCTCTTTTTTCTGCTCTGGCGCATGTTTCCACGGCAGATGGTGCAAGTGCGGTTTCGAGTACGGCCGCACCCTGGGTTTTGCCGAACGGTACGGGGTTGTCCAGCGGACATACTCCGCCGACGACTTTGACGGGGACTTCAACCAGGCCAGCATCGGCCGCAGATCGGGACGGGCTCGCGTCAAGGAAGCGCCGGGCATCTCGCCCCTGCTGCTGCCGGACCTGCTCCTCGAACGATCCGCCTTTGTGCGGCTGACCGATGTGAGCGAGGCCCTGCCGGATTATGACGAGATCATCGTCTCCACCCCGATGCATGCTGAACTCCGGGAACAGTACAACCAACTGGCGGACACCCTGACGGAGGCGACCAGAAAGGCATTGGCCCGTGGCGACATGCGTCTGCTCGGCAAGATGCTGCAGAGCCTGCTCGCCTATCCGGACGGCTGCCGCTATCCCGAACAGGTGACTCTTGAACGCAACGGGGTCGAGGAGGTCATTGCCTCGGCGCCGGCACTTGATATCGATCTGCTGCCCAAGGAAAAGCGGTTGCTGGAAATCCTGGCAGCGGAACGCAAAGAGGGCCGCAAGGCTGCCATTTTTCTGGAACATACCGGCAGCCGCGACCTGCTCCCCACCTTGCAGGAAAAGCTGAAAGCACATGGCTTTTCTCCGCTGGTGCTGCGCGGGCATGCGGTCAAGCCGGAAAACCGGGAGGAGTGGCTGCGCAAAAACCTGGATACAGGTCAATACGACTGCCTGCTCTGCAATCCCAACCTGGTGAAAACCGGGCTGGACCTGCTGGATTTTCCGACCATCATCTTCTTTCAGTGCGGCTATTCGGTGTTCACCCTGCGTCAGGCCAGCCGCCGTTCCTGGCGGATCGGCCAGCAGCTGCCGGTGCGGGTCTTTTTCATGGCCTATAGCGACACCATGCAGGACAAGGCGCTCGCCCTCATGGCCCAGAAGATGGAGACGTCGCTTGCCGTGGAAGGGGAATTGTCCGACCAGGGGCTGGCGGCGCTGTCCGAATCGGAAAACAGCATGGTGTTTGAGCTGGCCAAGGCATTGACCGGCCGCAAGACGGTGACCGATGTCAACGCGGCCTGGAACAGCTACCGGCAGCGGGAGCTGACCACCATGCTGGCCATCGATGACGACCAGGGCATCAGCACCGATGAAGAAACCACCATAACAACCACCACAACCATGACCACGGAAGACGGGCTGACCGCACAGATCAGGCATGAACTGATCATCCGCGGCCGGGTCTATGTCCGTGGCGACAGCGCCGTGGCCTATGTGGCCGGCAACAGGTTCATGCTCCGTTCCGGGGATGTGTACTGGAACGGCCGCAAGATCGGCAGCTACGACCGTCAGGGCCGTGGCGAGATCAACAACAAACCGATCCGGATCTACCGGCCGGCCAATGTCAGTCATTTCGTGCTGGCCGAGGTACGGGACGCGGCATAACCAGCATCTTTTTCCCGGGGCACCACGCCCCTAGGGTGTCGTGCCCCTTTTATTTAAGGAGTCAGACATGGCAATACTCATCACACCCGATGGAAAAAGGACCGAGGTCTCCGCCAAGGGGGCAAGGTTCACTCTGGATGAAATGCACTCGCTTTTGAGCTGCTCCCTGCTGCAGGCGGTTTTCCTTCTGGACGGCCGCATCATGTGGATTGACGAGGAAGGCAAGTTCAAGCCGCACCGCGTCAACATTTTTGCCACCGTACTACTGCATCAGGCAGGAGGCTTGCCGGAAGACTACATTGCCGGTGCGGCCCTGCTCACCCAGAGAAATGAAGTAGAGTAATCAACCAGCGAACAAACAAGTTTTTTCCCCAGGGGGCACCACGCCCCTCGGGGTGTCGTGCCCCTTTCTTTTTCAATCAAGGAGGCACGACATGCTTTTTATCCAAGACCAGAGCGGGTCCTATCTCCCCGCTCCCAAAGACGCGGTACTGATCGAGGCCCGACGGCTCAGCAGTCAGCAGCTCAGGCGCGGTGTGTTCATCAGTATCGCCGGATATGGCCAAATTGGCGATTTCCGCCAAACTCAGCGACAACGAGTGCGAGATGTTCGCCTGTCTGTTTCTGGACAGCAAGCACCGGGTGCTGGCCTGGGTGGAGATGTTCCGGGGCTCGGTGAATTCCGCCACGGTCCATCCCCGGGAAGTGGTCAAGGAGGCCCTGCGGCACAATGCCGCCGCCGTTATTATGGCCCATAACCATCCCTCCGGCGACAGTAAACCCAGCCGCGAGGACATCGAGCTTACCAATAAACTGAAGGACATCCTGAAGGTGATCGATGTCAGCGTGCTCGATCATCTGATCGTCGGCGACGAAATCACCGCCTTGAGCGAGTCAGGTCATTTTTCATCATGAAACCCGTTGGGGCAGGATCGGCCCCGATGGGGTCATCTTGCCCTCGCAACACACAGAGGAGACAAGATCATGAACAAGAAAAGCGAAAAACCGAACATCTATGCAGAAATCACCGACAAGATCATCACCGCCCTGGATGACGGCGTCATTCCCTGGGCCCGGCCCTGGGATGCTGTCCAGTACGGCGTTTTCCGTAACGCGCTCACCAACCGGCCCTACCGGGGACTGAACACCATATTGCTCAACCTGGTGGCCATGCTGCAGGGCTTTGTCGATCCCCGCTGGCTCACCTTCAGAAACGCTGAAAAGCTCGGCGGCAGTATCAGGAAGGGTGAGAAAGGCGTGCATGTCATCTTCTGGAAATTTCTGCCCCTGCGGGCGGAGAGCGATCCACCGGATTTTGACCCGGAGCCGGATGAAAACAGGCAGCAGAAGGTCATCCCCTTTGCCAGGGCTTACACGGTCTTCAACGTGGAGCAGTGCGAAGGGCTCGATCTTCCCGCCCTTGCACCCGGCGAGGTCGTTGATCAGGAAGACAATGAAATGGCGGAAAGGATCCTGACCCTGCCCGTGCTGAAACATGGGGGTGGCCGGGCCTGTTATGTGCCGTCCGCCGACAGGATCAGCCTGCCGCCGCGCACCGCCTTCGAGAATCTCGATTTCTATTACTGCCACCGCCTATCACGAGATCATCCACTGGACCGGACATCCGGCCCGGCTGGCCCGGACCTTCGGCAAACGCTTCGGCGACAATGACTATGCCTTCGAGGAACTGGTGGCCGAGATCGGCGCCGCCTTCCTGGGCACCGCAACCGCCATCCCTTTCGAGGAGATGCGCCACCCGGAATACATCAATTCCTGGCTGCAGATCCTCAAAGGCGACAACCGGGCGATCTTCACCGCCGCGGCCAAGGCGCAGAACGCCGCCGACTTTGTCCTGGACAAGGCCGGCCTGGCTGCCGGGGAAGAAGAGAATCTTCCCGAAGCGGCATGAACGAAACCATGTAACGCAAACGGCTGTCTCCAACCTTTCTGGTTGGGCAGCCGTTTTTTTATTGCCTGCACATTCTGTATCGGCTAAATAATATAGACTATATATACCGTATATTACTTTAATGGAGTTATGTTATGAGCATCACAGTTTTCGGCGGAGAAAAAGGCGGCACCGGCAAGACGACGCTGGCGATCAATATCGCGGCCATGCTGGCCATGAAGGGAAAGGACGTGCTGCTGCTGGACACCGACCGGCAGGGGACAGCCTCCTTCTGGGCCACGGTCCGGGAAGAGGAAAACATCGAGCCCCGGGTGGCCTGCGTGCAGAAATTCGGCAAGGGCCTGCCGGCCCAGGTCCGGGACCTGGCGGAACGATACGATGAGATCATCATCGACGCCGGCGGCCGCGATTCCATGGAGCTGCGCTACGCCCTCGGCGTGGCCGACCGGGCCTATATCCCGGTGCAGCCCTTCCAGTTCGATATCTGGACCATCCGCCAGATGGACACCCTGGTGGAGATGGCCAAGGGGTTGAACGAAGAACTTGCCGCCTTCATCGTCCTCAACCGGGTCGCCACCAATCCCGCCATCCGGGAGGACCGGGAGACCCGGGAATTCATCACCCGGGAAAATTTTCAGCATCTGACCCTGGCCGAATCCATGATCAGGGACCGCATCGCCTTCCGCAAGGCGGCCAGAGACGGCCTGGCCGTGGTCGAGTACGGCCAGGACCGCAAGGCGGTCAACGAAATGAACCAACTGTACGAGGAGATCTATGGTGACTAAAAAGAAAAGCAGCCCCCTGCGCGGCGTGCCGGCAGCAAAGGACAAGGACGCGGCCCTGGACGCCTTTGCCGCCGGCGCCGTGCAGCCGACTATCGCCCCGCCCGCACCGATCCAAACGGTCTACCCCTGGGAGGAGCCATATGTGCGGGAGGATGTCATGAAACAGGTACTTCTCAAGATGCCGGAGCCACTGTATCTGAAGCTCAAGCACATCACCAATTACACCCCCTACAACATGACCTCCTTCATCATCGAAAAGATTACCCCGGAGATCGAAAAGGAAATCGCCAGGATGACCGGGAGGGGATGAAGAAACGAGCCATGCTGCTGCCCGCTGCTTGAAGATAGTGGACGAAACACATAAGAAACTGATGGATTTTGAGAATTGTTTTCAAGTCGGAATCGATTCCGGCAGATTGCCGGAACCGGCTCAGTATTCCAAAAAACAAAAAACCCGGTCACTGACCGGAAGAAAGAAGAAACGGCGTGTTTGAAGAAACGAAGAAACCGGCAACCATGATGGATTTCCATAACGTTCTGAACAAACGGAAAAAAACAATTTATTTGATTGATAACATTTTAA
>CAVSQR010000031.1:0-16880 GCA_963729825.1 uncultured delta proteobacterium
TATCGTGACAGTTCTGGATTTTGAGTTTTCGGCCGCTAAGAGCTTGTCCGTAAATAAAACTTTTGTTATTACATTCGTCTTTTGGCCGCCTTTGGCCGCTTCTCAATCACAAAATTCTCGCCGCAGCGCAGCTACGCCTGCGGTTTTGTTCAATCGTCACGCCTGACGGACCAGCTTTAAATGTTCAACAGCTCCTGGGCCCGGTCCAGTTCGGTGAGCAGATCCGCCATGCATATCTGCAGCATGTCCATGGTTATGCCGAATTGTTTAAGGCCATCCCCCCGCAACTCCGCGGCCAGGCCGTCTTCACCCACGCCGATGCCGATGGAAATGACCAGGCTGTTGCTCAGGGCGACCAGGGCGGTCAACGGCTCCCTCTCCAGGGCCGCGGCATTATGATGCTCCCGCACGGCATCGACCAGCTGCTGATCAAACCCCCATTTCTCCAGGATCATACCGCCCAGCGCCGCATGGTTGATACCGAGAATCTCCTGCTCCGCCTCAACAAAAGTGCAGTTCTCCCGGCTCACCTTATCAACGATCTTTTCAAAGTCATCGGCGACAAAACTGCTGAGAAACCTTTTGCCGATATCATGGAGCAGGGCGGCGGTAAAGGCGCTGCCCTGATCAACATCTTTAATATGTCTGACCAGCAGCTTGGCCATGATGCCGGTGGCCACGGAGTGGCGCCACATATCACCCTGTTCCAGGCCGTATCCCGCCCCCACCTTGCCCTGAAAAAAACGGGCGCTGCTGCTGGCGATGATGATGTCTTTAAGAATGTCATGGCCGATAACCACCAGCCCTTCATCCAGGGAATTGACCTTGCGGGGAATACCGAAGTAAGCCGCATTGCAGATTTTCAGCACATTGGCCGTGATTGCCTGGTCATACTGGATCACCTCGGCCAGCTGACGGGCCGTCACATCAGGATCCTTGAGCAGCTGCATCACCCTTTCCGCCACCTTGGGAAAGGGCGGCACATGACGGATCAAAGCCAGAATTTCATCAACGCGGTTCATAGTTCAAATTCCCCCCTGCCGGAAACCTTTAAATGTACCCTGCCCGTACCAATTTCAAGACTGACTGTCCGATTGACCGATCCGCCGATATCCTCAGCGGCGATGGTGATATGATTTTTGTCAAAAAGCCTGCTGAGGATCAGATAATTGCGTTTGCCGATACTGAAAAGACCGGTGGGATCAAGAATCTGCGAACCGCCCACCACCTTGACGATCAGCCGGCCCTTGACCGCCCCCAGGCTGTAGCATTCCTTGAACAGGGCCGGTATGCCGGTATCGGCAAACATAAACGGTTTTTTCTGGGCCCTGGCCTGGTCAAGCCGCGAATCAGGCAGCATATAGTGGAGCAATCCCCCCACCTTCACCACCGGGTCCCAGATCACCACGCCGATACATGACCCGAGCGAATAGGTGATCAGCGTCTCCTTGACGTTGTTGCTGACCTTCATATCCGATATGCCGACAATGACTTTCATAATGGCTATTTGACTTTCTGATAAACAGTGGTGGCGGTCTGCTGGAAGCGATGGTTGATGCTGGTCAGACTTTCCGAATGGCCGATAAACAGATAGCCCCCCGGGGCAAGACAGTGATAGAACTTTTCCGCCAGCTCCATCTGGGTTTCCCGGGTAAAATAAATCATGACATTGCGGCAGAATATCACATCCATCTCCTCCCTCCAGGGGAAGCTGTCCATCAGGTTGATGTGCCGGAAGGTTACCAGGCGCCGCAGCTCATCCTTCACCTTGACATAACCGTTGCACTTGCCCATCCCCTTCTGGAAAAAATTCTTCAGAAATTCACCCGGCACCTTATCTATCTTGTCGAATGAGTAGATGCCCTTTTCGGCAATGGACAGCACCTTGGTGGAGATATCAGTGGCCAGAATGGAGGCGCTTAAATGATGGATGGCGCGCCATGAACCTGGCAATGACCATGGCCAGGGTATAAGGCTCCTCGCCGGAAGAACAGGCGGCGGACCAGACCTTGCACGGGCCGGCGGAACTTCCCCTGGCGGCAAACTGGGGAAGCACGGTGGCGGCCAGATAGTCAAAGTGGGAGTTTTCCCGGAAAAAACTGGTAAAGTTGGTGGAGACGCAATTGATGAGATGAACGAGTTCATTGCCGGTGGCATCGTGCATAACCCGCTCATAATAGTCCTTAAAGGAACCGAGCCGGCAGGCCCTGAGCCTTTTCCCCAGGCGGGCGTTGAGCAGCTCTTTCTTTTCAGGCTTCAGGTGAATTCCGGTCTTGGCAAAGATAAGGGCGCTGAAATTTTCAAAATCCTTATCCGTCAAACGGAACTGCTGGAAAATATGATCCACGGAAACTCCCTGAAACGGCACAGCAGTTTTCACCTTAGACAGTGGCCAGGCGGCCAAGACCGGTTTCGCCGATCACCTTGTCCGTATCCAGCAGAATTTTTACCCGCCCTTTGATTTTGGCCATGCCGAGGAAATTATCCGTCTCGACCGCATCCCCGCCAAAGGTGGGCGGCGGTTCTATTTCCGCTTCGACAATGTTGAGCACCTCGGAAACCGAATCAACAATCATGCCCGACCAGCACCGCCTCGGTTTCCCCCTTCACCTCAACGACGATGATGCAGGTGCGTTCCGTGTATTCCTTTGACTCCATATCGAATTTCGAGCGCAGATCAAGCACGGGAATAACGCTGCCGCGCAGATTGATGACCCCCTTGATATAACGGGGGGTATGGGGCACAGCCGTGATCTCCATCAGGCCGATGATCTCCCGGACCTTGAGGATGCCGATACAGTACTCTTCCTTGCCGAGATCAAAGGTCAGATACTTGCCGGCCAGGGCCTTTACGTTCTTCTTTACCGCAGACTGCACTCTGTCAACATTAGCCATCCCATCACCTCATTGCTGAATAGCATTCCTGCGATTTAAATGTCCGGGCCCCATCTCCTCACTGACACTGATGAGCCCGGCCAGATCAAGGATCAGACCCACCCGGCCATCGCCAAGTATGGTCCCGCCGGCCACACCCTTGATATCCTTCATATAGCCGCCGAGACTCTTGATCACCACCTCCTGTTTGCCGAGCAGCTCGTCAACCAGCAGGGCCCGCTGTCTGCCCTCATTTTCCACCACCACGGCGATACCCTGGCCGATGTCCGTGCAGGCATCCGCCACCCCGAAAACATGATACAGACGGATAATGGGCAGCAGGGAGTCACGGACCAGCAGCGTCTCGCCCTTACCCTGCACCGTATTGTAATTTTCCATCCGCGGCCGCATGGACTCCCGGATGGCGATGGTCGGGATGATATAGCGTTCGGCGCCGACCCGGACGACAATGCCGTCGATGATGGCCAGGGTCAGGGGAAGGTGCATGAGAAAGAGCGAGCCCTCCCCGGCGGTGCTCTGCAGCTCCACCTTGCCCCGCAGCTTCTCCACCCCTTTTTTCACCACATCCATGCCGACCCCGCGGCCGGAGACATCGGTGATCTTATCCGCCGTGGAAAAACCCGGCAGAAAGATGAGATTGTTGATCTCATGATCAGAGTAACTGCCCCCCGGCTGGATCAGGCCGCGCTCCAGGGCCTTATTGCGTATCTTTTCCGTATTGAGGCCTTCGCCGTCATCGGCGATCTCGATGATGATATTGCCGCCTTTCTGGTAGGCGCTGAGTCGCACCGTGCCTGCTTCGGGCTTGCCCCTCTTGCGCCGCTCCTCGGGTATCTGCACGCCGTGATCCACCGAGTTGCGGATCATGTGGACCAGGGGATCATAAATCGAATCCACCATGTTGCGGTCGATCTCGGTCTCCTCCCCGTCCATGACCAGATTCACCAGTTTGCCCGTCTTCTTGGAAAGATCCCGCACCAGCCGGGTCATCTTCTGGAAGGTCTGCCGGATGGGCACCATGCGCATGGACATGGCTGTCTTCTGCAATTCCGTGGTAATGCGGGTCAGCTGGGAGAAATCCTTGTTCAGCTTCGGATCCGACAGGCTGGCGATGAGCGGATTATGCCGCACCATGGTCTGCATGATGACCAGCTCACCCACCGCGTTGACCAGCCCGTCGAGCTTGTTGATGTCAACCTTGATGGCGGCATCGATATTCTTCTTCTGGGCGGGACCCGCGGCAGCAACCCCCGCCTCAACCGTTTTCATGACCGGGGCCGGCGGTTCGCCGGCTGGCGGATCTGCTGCCGGCCGGGGCGCCCATGTTTCCTGAGCAGGCGGGGCAGCCGCAACCACCTGCACCGGCTCCTCTTCCTGTCCGGCTTCGCTGCCCTCCTGGCAGATCTTGATGCGCCCCAGAAAATCATTGATATGGTACTGCTGGTAATATTCCTGGCCTTTCTCCAGGACATCGCTCAGGTTCTGGATCATGGTGCGCAGAAAATCGCCCACGCCGAGCACAATGTCAATAATGCCGGAGTTCATGGTCAGCTTGCCGTTACGGACATCATCGAGCAGATTTTCCGTGGCATGGGCCAGCCTGTTGATGGTCATCAGATTGAGAAAACCGGAAACACCTTTAATGGTGTGGAAGGGACGGAAGATGTTATTGATGATTTCCTGGTCGTTGGGATTCTGTTCAAGCTCAAGAACGTTGAGTTCAATGGCTTCGAGATGTTCAAAGGCCTCGGAGATAAAACCGCTGAGCAGATCACTGTCCTTCATGAAATCAGGCACGCCCGCCGCGGCTGGAGGCAGATGGCGGGGGTTTTTCGGCGGCAGGGACTTTGGCAGGCATAGACGCCTCATCAGGCGCCGGCCGGCTGCCGCCGCATTTTTTCTCCAGGAGACTGCTGATCAGGGCAAGCTGCCCGTCGATGGAGGCGGGATGATAGGCAACTCCGTGTTCAGTAGACGTCCTGCGCATGGGCCACCATGAGCTTCAGACTGTCATCCACCGCCAGGACCAGCTCGATGACATCGGCATCCATACTGATGCGGCCGCTGCGCACCTCGTCGAGCAGATTCTCGACAGCGTGGGCCAGGCTGCTGATCTCCGGCAGGGAAACACTGCCCGCTGTTCCTTTGATGGTATGAAAGGCCCGGAAAATGGCGTTGACCGCTTCGCTGTTGCCCGGCTCTTTCTCAAGCTCCAGCACATTGGCTTCAATGGAGGCAAGATACTCCCCGGCCTCATCGATGAAACACTCCAGCAGCTCCTTATCCCGCAGGAAGGCGGGATCATTATTGTCATCCCGGCCCGCTGCACCGGCTGCATCCTGTTGGCCGGCGGCAAGCCCGGCGGGATCGATCCTGCAGCCGATGCTGTGCAGATGGCTGCAGAAGGCGGCCACGGCGTGCTGGTCGTCCCTGTTGCGTTTCACCTCCTGCATGCGGGAGATACATTCGGCCAGCTGCTGATAGCTTTCCGCCGTGTCCGGCAGTTCAGCCATGATCAAATCCTGGAGAGCGGCCTGAAAGGCGCAGGCCATCCGCCGCAGGACCGCCTGGGATGCCATATCTTCATGGGCGGTCAGCTGTTCCAGGACTTCAAGGAGTTCACCGACCAACGAGAGGTCGCCGGGCTCGATCATCATAATCTTGACCGCCATGTCATCGAGCAGTCCGTTCACGCTCTGTTCGGCACCGACCATACAGCAACCTCAGGCTTAAAATAAAATTTATGACCCAAAGGGATCTTTTCTTTTCACCTCATTTATATTTGCGCAAATCAGGCGCAAAGTTTCAAGTTTTTAAAATGTGCCGCCTCTTTTTCTCCCGGAGCCTGCCTGACAGCAAACTCTTACTCCTGGCCCAGCAGATTGGGGTCCAGAGCCCGCAGCTGGTCTTCCGTTGCCTTCTGGTTCTGCCTCACCTTGTCGATAATATCCGCCTGGGGATACTTCTCCTGCACCAGAAGCAGCAGGCGCCGCGATTCGAGCAGCAGGGCCTGTTTTCTGATCAACCGCCGCCGTTTTCCGGGCCTTGATAAATAAATTCGCCGCCTCCATGCGCAGCTGGGCGGCAGCCAGATTCACGGCCTCGGAAATTTTTGCCCTGGCCTGATCCTGGTATGGCGTATCCACCAGTTCTTCAAAGAGGACAATGGCCTGATCAAACTGCTGATCATCGAGCATCGCCACAGCCTTCTGCCATTTGGCATCAAAGGCCTCTTTTTGTTCCATCTGCTGCAGCACGGTCTCCTGGGACTGCTGTGCTCTGATCTCCACTTCAAGCGCCTTGGCAGGAGAAACAGCCTCTCCGGGCTGGGCCTCCCGGGACCAGGGGGCCAGAACTTCCAGGGCCTGGGTGAATTTCCTTTCAGCGGCCAGCTGTCTGGCCCGGGCCATGGCCTCATCCACATTCTGCTGCGCAGGGCCGCCGGCTTTGTCCAGCAGGGCGCGCGCCATTTGGGTATAGATTGATTCCGGGAAAGCCTCCTCAAGCCGCTGCACGCTTTCCACCAGATCCGGGGACAAGGTTATTCCGTCATACTGCAGCCAGCCTTTCAGGGCCCGCCGGTACAGTTCCAGCTCCTGCCCATGTGCATCTTCCCCGGCAAGCAGGCCAAGCTGGGTTTCCACCTGCACATCCGCCTGTTTCAGGCTGGAAAAAAGACCGGCCACCTGTTCATATTCCTTACGGGCCCGGGGAAATTTCCCCTCGGCAAAAAGCAGCTCCGCGGCCTGCAGGCGAAGCGGCCACGCCTGCAGAGCATCCTTACCCTGCGCTGCGGCAAGCAGAGCTTCAGCCGCCTGCTCGAGCTTGCCGGTAGCCCGCAGGGCGCGGGCATACGCCTCCCTGGTTTCCGGCGATACTCCCGCCTCGGCGCCTGCGCCGATCAAATTCTCATAGGACTCCACCACCTTCTCATTGTCGCCCTGGGCAGCCCAGTAGCGGACCACCCCTTCCGCCTGGCCGGCCACGCTCTGCCGGTATGCCTGCAACTGTTCGGGAATGACCGCGGCGGCTGCGGCAAAAATTGTCTGGCAATCGCTTTCAAGAAAAGCGATATCCTGCTGGAAGGCGGCATAGGGCGAGGCGGGCGGGGCGAGGCCGGCAAACCCGTTGTCACTGCTCAAGGTGGACTGCAGGGCAAGATAGCCGTCCAGAATGGTCCGGAGAGCGCCGGTGCATTCCTGCCATTTTTCCGGCTGCGGCAGGGCCAGGTCATGCTGGGAAAAGCTTGCCCCCAGCCCCTGCCATTGCTCCTGCTTGCCCTGGTAATGGGTGATTCGGGTGGACACATAGTCGGACATGCCGGCCAGCACCGCCGGGTCAAGCCGGCCTGGCGCGGGCATTCCCGGTGCGGGTTCGTCCGCTTTCCTCTCCGCCAGAGCGGCGGGGACCGGCGGCACAGGCGCGGCAGTACTTTCCCCCTCCATCGGCGCCGCTTTTCCCATATCCTCATATGGCGGCACCTTTTTCTTGGGCAAAAGCAATCCCCCGGCGGTCTGACAGCCGCCGAGTAATAATAGAACCGCTGCCGCCGCCATAAGCCTGCCTGCAAAAAAATTCTTCTCAATCATGATATTTTTACAATTACTCCACTGTTATTGCTGTTCACTATTGCGCCAGTACGGCAGAAAATAGCGCTCCAATTCAATTTCTCCGCCGGAAAGAACTTTGCCGAAGGTAACCACGGAAACCGCATCCTGGCCGTCGGCCCGATCGGACACCGGAAGACCGCCGCCATTAATTGCCACAGGCGCTTCTATCTGGCCCAGGGCCGGATAAAACAGCGGCACCTCGCTGCTGCCGGAAAAGGCCATATCAGCCATGTCCAGCGAGCCGGCATAATCCCTGGCAAAGATGATATTCTGCGCGACCTTGGTCCAGACCGGCAGCGCCCCGCTGGAGCCGGCAATACGGGTGGAGGCATGGACCATCGGCCGGTTGTCGTCAAAACCCACATACGAGGCCAGGGCAAAGCTGCCCCCGTCAACGATGAGGCCATCTCTCTTGTCCCGCACGGCAGGCACCACCCCGGCAAAAGACGAGTTGGTGAAACGATTGGCTGTCCCGGTTTTGCCGAGCACGGGCACCGTCATCTGCAGCTCGGCAAGCTGCCCCTGCACTCCGGGATCGCTGCTGCGCAGCGGGATGTTGTTGGCGTAACGGCCGGTGCCGAATCGCACCACATTACGCAGAATATCACTGACCGCCACTGCCGTTTTGGCATCAATGACCCGCCTTTGGGTGACCTCCCGCTCATAAATCACCTCCCCGTCCGCGGTCTCTATCCGGTCAATGAGCGTCAGACCGGGATTGGCACTTTCCGCCGCATTGTATGAGATCCCGCTGGTCAGCGCTTCATAGACCCGGACCAGCTCAAGCAGACTCATGACATTGGAGCCAAGGGGAAAGGAGAGAACAGGCTCAAGCTCACTGGTGACCCCCATGGCCCGGCTGAGGTCAATGAGATACCTCAGGCCCGCCAGCACCTGGAAATCCCGGATGTGATGCAGGACATCATCTCCATAGGCAGGCTGGGCAGAGAGCTTTTCGTATTCTTTCCGGAAATTGTCCTGCAGCAGATCGAGGGTGGCAAGGCTCAGCATATTGTCAATGCGCACCTCACCCCAGAATCGGGCGGCCACCTCCGGGGTCATGTCGGCCAGCAGTCTCTGCAGATCAGCCCTGTTGACCGGCAGCCAGCCATAGCCGGGATTGTCTTCGCTGTAAATGAAATGATCACCGGCAGTTAATGAACCGCCTGCCCATCCTCCGCCATCCTTTGCCGCGGCAGGCTGAAAGTACAGCCCCGGCAGGTAACCGCCTGATGTTTCGGCAAGCGAGCCGGCTTCAGCCAGGAGACGCTGCTGCAGATTTCTGTATCGGACAAAACTGCGGCTGATAATCTGCTGCCGCAGTTCACGTTCGTCGGCCCTCACATCCTCGGTCAGGTCATCCAGTTCCTTTTCAAAACTGTCGCTGTAGTGGAAAAGGCCGAGATTCTGCCACTCATCCTGCTTGCCGGCAAAAAGGAGATCCACCTCGCTGGCAGCCATCGCCATTTCAAAGGCGGTCTTCTGCAAGGCGGCCTCATCAATCAATATTCCCATCTTGTCCCTGACGCGCCGGGTATACTGCTCATACGATTCGTCCTTCTCCCGGGCCATGCCGACTCCGGCCAGCAAATCCTTGAACTGGGCAGGACTCAGCCGGTCACAGAGATGATACAGCAGCCAGACAGAGGCCACATTTTCCGAGTGCACACCTGCCCAGCTCATGGAAACCCTTTTATGGGGACTGACGTGATCAGGCCTCGGGATATAGGCATTCCGCTGATAGATAAACATGTTCCGCTCGTTGTTGAGCTGGTCCAGGGAATTCCAGCCAAGCTGGATTGCCGCCGCATAGAGCAGCGGTTTGACCACCGAGCCCATGGCTCTCTTGGCCGACACGGCCCGGTTAAAATAATAATTATCCATGCCGCCGGCCAGGGCCAGAATCTTTCCCTCCTGCAGCACCAGGGAGGCGCCCTGCAGCTCAGGATATTTTTCCAGATTGAAAAAATATTCCCCTTTTTCAGCACTCCCCCCCCGGGCAGACAGGTAGACCAGATCTCCCACCTGCAGCTCTTTCAGCAGCAGGGGCAGATCCCTGATGCTGCTGGTGCTCCAGCGCTGCCCTTTGTATTGCACCAGCGAGGCAAGCAAAGGCTTCAATCCCTGTTCATCGATAATCCCCGGCTTGTCCGAGGCCTGGCCATCGGGCGCAAAGGAAACCAGGACCCGTGCCGGGGGGCCGGTCTGGATTTCCTGCACCCGGGCCACCAGAAACTGCCCTTCAGATACCGTGTTGCCGGCCCCGAAGGGCAGCTCGGCATAACGCTTCTGGAGAGAGGAACGGTCGTAGCCGAGCAATTTGACGTCGAGCTGGCTCAACTCGCTCTGCAGGGCAAAGAGATTGCCGTCCTGCAGCTTATTGTCGATGCTGGTAAATATCTGCACCCCGGAGGTGGCCACGTTTTCTATGCCGTATTCCAGCAAGGCCGCTTCAACCGCCGGATCATCCAGCCCGTCCTTGACCAGATCCATCAAGGTGTTCAGCCGGAACTGCATTTTCCCCTGCTTAAAGGGAATCTCTCGGCTCAGGGCCTGCTGGTATATTTCCCCGGAGATCATCCCCAGCCGGTGCATCTGTCCCAGAACGTATGCCGTGCGCACTTTGGCATTGCTCCTGGCCTCTGCGGTTCCGGCCTCATCCCTCTTAATAAAGGGGTTGTAATAATTCGGCCGCTTGACGCTGCCGGCAATAAAGGCCGCTTCCACCAGATCGAGCTGTTCCGGCTCCTTGTCGAAATAATAACGGGCCGCCACGCCCAACCCCCGGCCGTTGCCGCTTACATAAAACTGGTTGGCGTAGAATTCCAGTATCTTTTCTTTCGGGTAATGGTATTCGAGACGCAGGGCAAAGAGCAGCTCGGTCAGCTTGGCCATTATTGAGCGACCTTTCCGCTCAAAGAGATTCTTGGCGGTCTGCTGGGTGATGGTGCTGCCGCCCTGGACAATTCTGCCGGCCCGGATATTGGCAAACATGGCCCGGGTAAAGCCGGGGAGATCGATGCCGTGGTGTTTGAAAAACTGGTGGTCTTCAGCGGCGATCAGGGCGTTGGCAAAATTTTGCGGCAACTGCCCATAGGGCACATACTGACGATGGGCGTCCTGAAAAAAAACACCGATCTTCGTCACCCCGTCTCTGCAGAAAACAGGGCTTTCCCTGGCCAGGCTTTTTTCAATATTTTCCTGCCGGAGGGCCTCGCCGGGGTGATAAACCACCAGCCACAGGAAGGCGGCAACAGAAGAGATTACGGCAAGAGAGGTAAGCGCTGCAAAAATAAATAGAATTTTCTTAAACATTCCCTTAACAATATTAAAAATGAATTTAAATTCACCAACAATTATCAAAAAATACCAGACAATATCAAAGTCTTCTCATAATGCTTTTCCGGAGCAATCGCAAGAAAAGCATGCCGGCGGCGACAATTTAATTGCATTTGCCAGCCATGTCATGTAAGAAATTAAAGGCGTTTTGGCATTATTTTATGTCAAGTCCTTTTCATGATGTATCGACTTCTCCAGTCGAAAGGCCCACAAATCATGAATGTTTCATCATCTCTGGCTGCTTGCAGGGAACATTCATAACCGCGCATCAACCCTAGCCATTGTGGACTATAAAGAATGCGACATAAACCCAGATATCTGGCATTATTTTTCCTGCCCTTTCTGCTGGCCTCCCTGTGGGGCTGCGCGGCAACCGACTCCACAACCAGGCTGCCCGCTGCCGAAGCCACTTTCGCCGCGGACGAGGCTGACGACGGCGCCGAGGTGCTTGAGGCGGAGGCACCGGTTGATGAAGTAACCGTACCCGAACCCGAGGCAACCGTTGCCGAAGAGATGCAAGAACTGGAAACCCTTGGTGCCTGGGTGCCCGGAAATCCTTACACGCCTGAAGAGGCCAGTTATGATTTCCCGGTGACCATGAACAAACAGGTTGAGTTCTATCTGGATTTTTTCCAGAACAAGCAACGGGATATCTTCACCCGCTGGCTTGAACGTTCCACCCGCTATCTGCCCATGATCAAGGAAGAACTGCGGGAGGCCGGCCTTCCCGAGGACCTGGCCTACCTGCCGATGATTGAAAGCGGCTACAGTCTCACGGCATGTTCAACGGCCAATGCGGTCGGTCCCTGGCAGTTCATGCATTCCACCGCCCTTGATTACGGCCTGGAAATCAACCGGTATGTGGACGATCGCCGCGACCCGGAAAAATCCACCAAAGCGGCCATTGGCCTTTCTGTCCGACCTGTATGACATGTTCGGCGACTGGCAGCTGGCGGTGGCCGCCTATAACGCCGGCGGGGGCACGATCAGCAAAGGCATCAAGAACTCTAATGCCAGCGACTTCTGGGAGCTGGCCCAGGAGCAGTACCTGCCCAGTGAAACCAAAAGATACGTTCCCAAACTCATTGCCGCCATTATCATCGCCAAAAATCCTGAAAAATACGGCTTCACCGGCATCAACTATCAGCCGCCCCTGACTTACGAGACCGTGGAGGTGCCTGCCGGAACCTCCCTGCGTGCCGTGGAGGTTGCCTGCGAAACCACCAACCTCGACGAACTGCGAACCCTGAACCGCAACCTGCCCCAACTCGTCACCCCGCCGCACCATGACAGTTATAAGCTGAAAGTCCCGGTCGGCCAGAAAGAGCTGGTGGCAAAAAATCTTCCCCGGGTCAAGGAAACCGTCACCATCGACTACAAGACGCATGTGGTCGACAGAGGAGACACCCTGACAAAAATATGCCGGCTCTACGGTGTCAATAAAACAACCCTGCTCAAGGCGAATAATCTGCGCAAACCCAAGCTGAGCAAAGGCCAGCGCCTGCGCATCCCCTATCAGATCAACAACTACGCCCTGATGGAGAAAGATCTGCCGCTGCAGGCTGCGAAGCAGGCCGAAAACCGCCTGGTGCTGCATAAGGTGAAGCGCGGCGAAACAATCGCTCTCATCGCCAGCCGCTACAATGTCACCCCCAAGCTGATCGCCTCCTGGAATGGCCTGCGCAATATCAATCAGATCAAAGCAGGACAGCAGCTTGCTCTTTATGTCACCGATACCAGCGGCGCAGCCAATCTCGTCGTCAACCGTTCCGGCGTCAAGCGGGAAACGGTTGCCGCCAACGCCAAACCCGTCTTCCATCAGGTGCAGAGCGGCGACACCCTTTATTCCATTGCCCGCCGCTATGATCTCACGGCCGATCAGCTCAAACAGTGGAACAACCTGAGCAGCGACGTGATCCATCCCGGCACCCGGCTGCAGGTCAGCAATCCGGAGAATATCGGTCCGCTTTCCATGCTGCCGGGGCAGCAAAAGAGCATTCTGTAATCTCCCCCTTCCCTGCCATGAAAATACCAGGGAAAACAGCACTGGTTCTCGGTGCGGCAAAAGGAATCGGCAAACATCTCGCCCTGGCCCTGGCATCTGCCGGGGCAAAGGTCGCGCTCACCTACTACGACTGGCCTGAAGAAAGCAGGCAGACGCAGGAGGAATTTGCCGCCCTGGGCCATGAGCACCTGGCGGTAAAAGTCGACCTGCGCCATACCGGCGAGATCGCGGATTTATTCGACAGAATCGCAAACCGCTTTGGCGGGCTTGATATCCTGATCAACAATATTGAGCGGGGCGGCATGCCGGTGGTCCATGGTCCCTACACCCCTGAGCAATGGGACCTTGAAATGGAAACCACCCTCAAGGCCAAATGGTTTGTCTTTAACCGCGCCCTGCCCCTGCTGAAGGCCTCCGGCGACGGGACGGCAATCAAGATCTCTTCAATCGCCGCGCTGGTGGGCCGCTCAGGCCCGGCCGGCCTCATCTTCAACGACGGTTACAGCGCCGCCAACCGGGCTGTTTCCTCCTTTACGGAGACCTGGGCCCGCCAGGGCGCGCCGGAGGTGAGAGTCAACGAATTGATGCTCGGCTTCTTTGAGACCCGGCATGCCCAAGGCACCAGAGGCTGGCCCCTGCTTACCCACGGAGAACAGCAGGCCATTATCAACCATACCCTGCTCGGCCGCACCGGCAGGATGGCCGACATCATCAAGGCGGTTTTCTTCCTGATCGAAGATGCCGCTTTTATGACCGGCAGCGTTATCAGACTTGACGGCGGCTATATCCTCGGGGCGGACAGGGTGCCGCCCATGCCGGCAGGGGTGCTATAACGCATTGCGCGCCAGCCCCCCATCAGCCTTCCTTCTTTTCCTGCCCGGCCTGCTGTTCCATCCTTTTGAGCACATCTTCCATGGCCCATACCGGGATCTGGTGCATAATCACCTCGACCGCGGCTTGCTTGAGCGAATCTTTATCCTTCGGGTTATCCGGCTTGGCCTCGGCAAGAATCTCCTCCGCGTCATACCAGCAGAGCTCCTTGCCCTGCTTGTCATAGACGGTCAGGATGCGCCTGTTCGTCTCATGGATATGCTCTTCCTCAATCACGTTGCCAACGATCTGCAACGCCAGCTCATAGGGCAGAAATTTTATTTCTTCTGACATGAAAAACTCCATCTGTGATGAATAATCATCCCTTGTTGCGGTTAACCATTAAAAAATACGAAACTACCATAGAAACAGCCCCATCTTATGCCAGGGCCCGGGGCCAGAAAATCCGCTGATACATATTCTGGGCATAACGATCCGTCATGCTGGCAATGAAATCAACCACCCGCCTCTCCGGAGAAGCGCTCAGCGCAAAGGAACCGATCTCCTTTTCCAGAAAATCCCGGTTATCCAGCAGATAGATGTACAACTCCCGCAGCATTTTGCTGGCCTTGACAAATTCAGTATGCACCTGGGGCGAACTGTAGACATTGATATATAAAAACTGCCGGAGCAGCTGCATGACCTCTCCGATTTCCTTCGCTATGCCGAATACCAGCTTGCCGTTATGCGGTTCAGTCGCGGCAAGCACTGCCTGGATCATGGTGACGATGCGCTTCCCGTGCTTGTTGCCAAGCACCTGCTGGCACCTTGCCGGGATGTCCTCCTTGCGGATGACCAGACAACGGATGGCATCATCCAGATCATGGCTCAGATAAGCGATAATGTCGGCATAGCGCACCACGCATCCTTCCGCCGTCACCGGCAGATCCCGCGCATTATCCGGCAAGACCTCCCCATAGCCCTTGGAGTGCTTGACAATGCCGTCGCGCACCTCATAGGTGAGATTCAAACCAAGGCCATCGTTTTCCAGCACATCCACCACCCGCAAACTCTGCCGGTAATGGGAAAACCCGCCGGGGAGCAGTTCGTTGAGCACGCTTTCACCTGCATGCCCGAACGGGGTGTGGCCGAGATCATGGGCCAGGGCAATGGCCTCCACCAGGTCTTCATTGAGTGATAAAGCCCGGGCGATGGTGCGGGCAATTTCCGAAACCTCCAGGGTATGGGTCAATCTGGTGCGGCAATGGTCCCCGGTGGGTGCGAGGAAAACCTGGGTCTTGTGTTTTAACCTGCGGAAAGCCTTGGAATAGACAATACTGTCCCGGTCACACTGGAAGGCGCTGCGGATAGGGCATATCTCAACCGGCACAAAGCGGCCTTTGCTTTCCGCGCTCAAACAGGCGTAAGGCGAGAGATACATTTTCTCTCTCTTTTCGATTTCCTCACGTATGGACAACTTATTATTGTTATTCAATTTGTTTCTGATCTTCACCATCAAGGCAGGCCGACCCGGTGAAACACTCGCGGACCATTCTCTGCTGGGCAAGCAGCTCCCGTAATTTTAGGATCCCCCGTCTCTTACCGGTTGACGCGCCGGCCGCCGGCTATTAAGCTGTAATTTTTCATCTTTCCCCCGAGGCAGCCGGATGACAAATCACGAACATTTCATGCAACAGGCCCTGCAGGAGGCCCGCCACGCCCTGGCGGAAAATGAATTTCCGGTAGGGTGCGTCCTGGTCTGCGACAACGAAGTGGCGGCCCGAGGCAGAAGGCTCAATACCACGGCACAATCCAGAAACGAACTCGACCATGCTGAAATCGTCGCCCTGCGTAATCTCTTTGCCGCCAGGCCGGATATCAACCCCACCCGGCTTACCGCCTACTGCACCATGGAGCCCTGCCTCATGTGCTATGCCGCCCTGCTGCTCAGCCGGATTCCGACCATCGTCTATGCCTATGAAGATGCCATGGGCGGCGGTACCGGGCTCTCCCGGACAGGGCTCGCGCCTCTCTACCGCCAGTCAAATACGGAGATAATCCCCCACGTACTGCGCAGTGAAAGCCTGGCTCTCTTTAAACAGTTTTTCCGTAACCCTGAGCACAGTTACTGGCAGGACAGCTATCTGGCCCAATACACGCTCGGGCAGCCGTGATGAATCGGCATAAAAACAACTGCCCTGTGATAAAAAAAACCGGACATGACAAGCTGCTCAATGTCCGGTTTAACAGTAATCCGTTTTCGCGCCGCGCAGGCGACAACCAAAAGGCAACGCGGCCAGGGAAGCTTAAACGGCCCCTGCAGCCGCTGCCCCGGCGACACTCTGCTAAAGGATTGCTATCAATGCAATAACAGCAAATGTACAAATAAGGAAAATACCAACCTTCATTGGAACAGTGGTGTCTTCGTGGTGGTGTCCATCTCCATGCCCATGCCCGCTCATGTTCTCTCCTCCATATTCGTTTTCTGAACTTTTCTCATTTCCTGGGGAGATTAATTTACTCGATTCAACGGAAATAGCAACTCGAATCCAAGGGCAAAATTACCGGCAGGCCCAAACCTGACACGCAGAAGACGCAACAGGCAACTTAGGAGCCGTAATGAAATGCCCAAAAATGAAGAGATTATTTCGTAACGGCTTTTAATTATTTTTTCGGCCACCAGTCCACCCCGAGGCGGGAGATGACGTTAAAGCCGCCTCCCAGCACCAGGCTGTTTTTGCGGCCGAGGCTGTCCAGAAAGACCTGGATTTCATAGGAGCGCGTGCCGGCATCGCAGATGATGATCAGGGTTTTGTCCGCATGCAGCTCGTTATGGCGCCGGCGTATCTCGTTATAGGGGATGCCCAGCCACAGATCGCCGAACTTCTGGACAAAAGGCTCAACCTCTTTGGGATGGCGGATGTCCAGTGCAAGCCAGTCCGGCCGGGTGATGGGTGCGGCAATCCAGTCAAGGAAATCCTGGATGGCCACGTTGCGCTGCCGGCCGCAGGCCATATTGTCCGCCACATTGGCCGCGGCGTTCAGCGCGTCGATAGCCGTGGCAAAGGGCGGAGGCGTAGGCCATTTCCAGCAGGCTGAAGTCGTCGATGGTGCCGCCCTTGCTGATCAGGGCCGCGGCGGCGTTGATGCGGGCCAGCACTGCATCGTTGGCGGCGCCGAAGGCCTGGACCCCCAGCACCCGCCGGCTAGCAATACGTGGC
>CAVSQR010000032.1:0-18570 GCA_963729825.1 uncultured delta proteobacterium
GCACCTTGTGATTGGTCGGTTTTCCCCGGCGCAGATCATCATTATCCATGGCCGGCAGATCATCATGAATCAAGGAATAGGTGTGAATGCACTCCAGGCTGCAGGCCAGCCGCAGATAGGGCGCTGGGTCAACGTGCAAAGCCTCGCTTACCGCCAGACAGAGAACCGGCCGGATGCGCTTGCCGCCGGCAAACAGGGAATAACGCATGGCTTTGAGGTGGTGGGCGAGCAGTCCCTCGGGTTGCAGCATGAAGGACTCGAGACCCTCCTCAACCTGCAGCCGTTTTTTTTCCAGATAAGCCTTGAGGTCCACTTAAGTTTCCTCTTCCGGGGATTCGTCTTCTTCCGCCTGAAAAGGCACTGGCGTGAGGGAGCCGTTTTTATTCAGCAGAATATCGATCTGTTGTTGTGATTCTTCAAGCTTCTGGTTGCAGAACTGGACAAGCTTCATGCCTTCATCGAATTTTTTCAGCGAGCTTTCCAGGGTGAGATCTCCCTCTTCAAGCTCTCCGGCGATCTGTTCGAGTCTTGACAGGGCTGTTTCAAAATTTTTTTTGGCCATAAGATCCTGAAAATGTTATTTACTAAAAAAACAAGAATACTTATTTAACATCCTCTCGTCCATTACGCAAGAATGACCGCCAGCTTTCCCAAAAAACCCTCGGCAAATAATGACTGTCTTGCCCGCTTTGTCGAGTGGCTCGATGTTGAAAAGGGATATTCACCGCATACTTTGACCAATTATCAAAGAGATGTGGAGGATTTTCTGGCCTTTGCCGAAGAGCCTCCTGATCTGGCCGCCCTTGATCCGCTTTTTGTCCGGTCCTATGTGTATCATCTCAACTCGCGCTGCAAAAGTTCTTCCGTGGCCCGCAAACTTTCCGCCCTGCGCACCTTTTTCCGATTCCTGATCAGGGAGAAAATCGTGGCAAGTGACCCGTTTTCCCAGGTCTCCATGCCCAAACAGGGGAAATACATTCCGGTCTTTCTTACCGTCGACGAGGTGTTCTCCCTGCTTGAAGCGCCTGACGGCAGGGACACCTTTGCCATGCGCGACAGGGCGATGCTGGAGCTGCTCTATGCCACGGGAATGAGGGTGGCGGAACTTGCCGGCTTAAACCTTGACAGGGTTGATTTTCAGGCAGGAATGGTTAAGATAACCGGAAAAGGCAACAAGGAGCGTCTGGTCCCCACGGGTGATCCTGCCCTGGACATGCTCAATCTCTATCTCCCGCAGCGCCAGGAACTTACTGCCGCGCGGGTGAAGCGCGGCAACAAGCCTGAAAAGGACGCCCTTTTCTTAAATGTCAGGGGAGGAAGGATCACCACCCGCAGCATTGAACGGCTGGTCAGCTTTTATGCCGGGCGGGCCGGGCTACTGGCCCAGGTTACCCCCCATGCCCTGCGCCATTCCTTTGCCACCCATCTGCTGGAGATGGGGGCGGATCTGCGTTCGGTGCAGGAATTGCTGGGGCACGCCAGCCTGTCAACCACCCAGAAATACACGCACCTGACCATCGATCATCTGATGGAGGTGTATGATGCCGCACATCCCAAGGCCAGACGCACCTGAAAATCGGCAGGTCATGGGTCGACATTTCAGCGATGATTTTTAACAGGAAACAGTATTTTTTTATCAATATGATATAATACGGGATGGATGACCAAGAAAATGAAAAGCGAAGACAAGCAGCCGATAATCCGCTCAACCACCATCATCTGCGTCCGGCATAAAGGAGAGGTGGTGGTGGCCGGTGACGGCCAGGTAACCATGGGAAACACCATCATGAAACACCAGGCGAAAAAGGTGAGGCGGCTCTATCAGAACAAGGTGATCACCGGCTTTGCCGGCGCCACGGCGGACGCCTTTACCCTTTTTGACAAGCTCGAGGGCAAGCTGGAGCAGTATAACGGCAATTTGACCCGGGCTGCCGTTGAACTTGCCAAGGACTGGCGTACCGATAAAATGCTCAGAAGGCTTGAAGCAATGCTCATTGCCGCGGATAAAGATTTTTCGTTCATTTTATCCGGTTCCGGCGATGTGATTGAATCCGACGACGGCATTCTGGCCATCGGCTCAGGCGGCCCCTATGCCCAGGCCGCAGCCAAGGCCCTGATCAGCCACAGCGAGCTCGGGGCCGAGGAAATCTGCCGGGCGGCCATGGAGATTGCCGGCCAGATCTGCATCTATACCAACACCAACCTTGTCGTGGAAAAAATATGACTCTTCCCCATTCCTTTACCCCCAAAGAAATCGTTGCCAAACTTGATCAATTCATCATCGGCCAGGAGGATGCCAAGCGTTTCGTGGCCGTGGCACTGCGCAACCGTTGGCGCCGGCAGCAGGTGGAGCCGCCCCTGCGGGATGAAATCGCCCCGAAAAATATTATCATGATCGGCCCGACCGGGGTCGGCAAGACGGAAATCGCCCGGCGTCTCGCCCATCTGGCCCAGTCTCCCTTTTTAAAAATCGAGGCATCGAAATTCACCGAGATCGGTTATGTGGGCCGGGACGTGGAATCCATGATCCGTGATCTCACCCAACTGGCGGTCAATATGGTCAAAAAGGAGGAAACGGCCAAGGTCAAGGAGAAGGCCGCGGTGATGGCCGAAGAGAGACTGCTGGATCTGCTGGTGCCCCCAACGCTGCCCATTGTCAATAAAACAATCTCCCTGCCCGCACCGGAGGCAAGTGATGCCGCATCCGGGCAAAAGCAGCACCAGGGAAAAGTTCCGGCAGATGCTGCGGGAAGGCAAGCTGGATGATAAGCTGGTGGAAATGGTGGTTGATCAGCCCCAGAACATGCCTTTGGTTGAGATTTTTTCCGGCAGCGGCATGGATGATATGGGCTCGGGCATGAAGGACATGTTCAGCAAGATTTTTCCCCAGAAAAAAGAACGCCGCAAGCTGAGTGTGGCCGAGGCCCGGGTGATCCTGGAAAGGGAAGAATCCGAAAAGCTTATCGAGATGGACAAGGTCATCAAACTGGCCATTCAGAGGACCGAACAGTCCGGCATCATTTTCCTTGACGAGATAGATAAAATCGCCTCCCGGCAGGGGACGGTGAGTTCGGCGGAGGTTTCCCGGGAGGGGGTGCAGCGGGATCTGCTGCCCATTGTCGAGGGGGCAACCGTGACGACGAAATTCGGCATGGTGAAAACCGATCATATCCTGTTTATCGCCAGCGGCGCCTTTCATCTCTGCAAACCCTCCGATCTGGTGCCAGAACTCCAGGGCCGTTTTCCCCTCCGGGTTGAACTGAATGCCCTGGGCGAGGAGGAATTTTACCGCATCCTCACCGAACCGAAAAATGCCCTGATCAAACAGTATATTGCCCTGATGGCCACGGAAAACATTGAACTTTCCTTCCAGGAGGAGGCCATCCGCGAGATGGCCAGGATCGCCACCGAGGTAAACCTGAAAACGGAAAATATCGGGGCCAGACGCCTGCATACCATCATGGAACGACTGCTCGAAGAGGTATCCTTCAACGCCCCGGAACTCGCCGGCCAGAAATTTGATATCACCGCGGAATACGTGAAAAAACAGCTGCGCAAGATCTCCGACAACGAAGACCTCAGCCGTTATATTTTGTGAAGTGAGAAGTGAGAAGTGAGGAGAAAGGAGGAAAACCTTTCTGCATCAGCCAGCTGTGAGGTGAATGGATTTTTTCGACACCGTGATTGTCACATCGAGGGATATCCGCTGAAATGTGATATTACCTTCTCGCGAACCAGGACCTTGGTTAACACCCTGGTTCGCCGTATAAAAAAAGAATGTTGTGGAGTGAAAGATGATTGACCCGGAATTAAAATATTGCCCAAAATGCAACGACGAGTATCGTGCGGAAATTGAGGTCTGTGCGGCGTGCGGGGTGGCCCTGCTGAGCGGCGCGGACATGCTGGCTGCCGTAACCCGTGCCAATGCGAGGAAAAATTCCCGGGCCGGGGAAATCGGCCCGGGCGAGGATATCGTCGCCATTCATAAAGGGCAGCTCAACGAGATCCGCGCCATGGAAAAGGAACTGCAGGCGGAAAATATCGGCTATCTGATCACCGGTGAAGGAAGCTCCTGCAAGAAAGGCTGCTGTCCGACCACCTTTTATCTGCAGGTGCGCCGGCAGGATGCGCCGGATGCCTTTGCCATTGTTCAGGCCCATATTGAACGAACAACCGCTCTGAACCATCACGATCTGTCAAACTGTGATGCGGTTTTCAATCCCGAGGCCAGCCAGGCCACCTGTCCGGCCTGCGGCTTCAAATTCCAGACCTCCACCACCACCTGCCCGGACTGCGGACTGTGTTTCGGCTGATGGCGACGCGCGGGGAAAACCGACTTGGCCTGCCACGGTCATTATTTTTGCATTAACTCAGTGAGTCCGGCCAGCAGCTGCGCGGCAACCCCGTTCATTGCCTCGTCGGCCTCGGTGATCGGCATTCCTGCCCGTTCGGCCTTTCTGATCCTGTTGGAATCAGGGAAGCAGACCAGAGGCTTCTCGCCCAGGCCATCGGCCAGAAAGAGCTCGTCTTCCTCGTCAGCAACCAGATTACCGACAAAGTAAATGCGGGGAATCCCGGACTCCCTGGCCAGCTTCCGGATTTTAAGGCCGGTCCGCACGCTTGACATGGCGGGGATGACCACGATGAGCAGGCCGTCCACCCCGGCAATGGTGCCCCGGCCCAGATGCTCCACCCCGGCCTCCATATCGAGCAGCACCGTTTGGGTGGGGTTGAGCAGCAATCTGGTGAGCAGCCGTTTTAATACCGTGTTTTCCGGGCAGGCGCAGCCGCCCTCAGCCGTCTGGATCGCCCCGAGCACCATCAGCTTGACCCCGTCCTTTTCCAGCATGTATTGCGCGGGCAGGTCGTCAACCTTGGGGTTGATATTATAAAAGGGCGAACCTTCGACCTTGCCGGAGCGGTCGGTGAGCATTTTCTTCATCTCGGCAATGGGGGTGATGTCGCCGATGTTTTCCACCCCCAGGGCCTGGGCCATGTGCGGGCTGGGATCGGCATCAATCACCAGCACCTCCCTGCCGCTTTTTTGCGTCTGCCTGGCAAGCAGTCCCATAATTGTCGTCTTGCCAACACCGCCCTTGCCGCTGATTGCTATTTTCATTATAGTGATCCTTTTGTTCAATGATATTGTAAATCAGGAAAATACTATAACCCATGGAACTTTTGAAATCAAAGACAATGGTCAAGCTGGGCATTGAGGAACTCATCGCCGCCCCTCCGGCCTCCCTGAAAGGCAAACGGCTGGGCCTGCTCTGCAATCAAGCCTCCACGGACCGCTTCTTCCGCCACAGCCGTGATCTCATAGCCCAGGCCTTTCCGGGGCAGCTCAGCTGTCTTTTTACCCCGCAGCATGGTTTCTTCTGTGAGAAACAGGACAACATGATCGAATCGGACCACGGCCGCGACCCGCAGACAGGTCTGCCGGTCTTCAGTCTCTATGGCGAGACGAGAAGGCCCACTGCGGAGATGTTTGCGCATCTTGACGTGCTGCTGGTTGACCTCATCGATGTCGGCACCAGGGTCTACACCTTCATGTCCACCCTGGCTTACTGCCTTGAAGAGGCGGCCCGCTCCGGCAAAAAGGTGGTGGTGCTCGACCGGCCGAACCCGGTGGACGGCATCCATATTGAAGGCAATCTGGTGGATGAGGGGCTGCGCTCCTTTGTCGGCCTTTACCCGATTCCCATGCGGCACGGCCTGACCTTCGGCGAACTCGGCCTGCTGTTTAACAACCATTTCGGCATCCATGCCGATTATGAGGTCATCCCCATGCAGGGCTGGCAGCGGCGGATGACCTTTGCCGAAACAGGCCTGCCCTGGCTTTTCCCATCGCCCAATATGCCCGCCCCCGCCACCGCGGCAGTCTACCCGGGCCAGGTCATCTGGGAGGGGACCAATATCTCCGAGGGCAGGGGAACGACCCTGCCTTTTGAGCTTTTTGGCGCGCCTTTCCTCAATCTGAGCCAGATTGACAAATTTCTGGATCACTCCCTGCTGTCCGGTTGTTTCCTGCGGCCCGTGATGTTCCAGCCCACGGCCAATAAATGGGCAGGGGACAACTGCCAGGGCTTTCAACTGCATGTCACCGACCATTTGTCCTTCAGGCCGTATCGCCTCTCCCTGGCCCTGCTGCAGGCCTTCATGAGACTTTACCCAACGGATTTTGCCTTCAAGGCTCCCCCCTATGAATATGAGTTCGACAAGCTGCCCCTTGATCTCATCCTGGGCTCAAAGCAGGTGAGGGAAGCCCTGGCGGACGGGGTGGAAATTGCCGAGCTCGAAGAGAGCTGGCAGGACGATTTGCACCAATTTAATGATGCACGACAAAAATATTTCTTGTATTGAATAGATATTACTTTTTCAGGAGAACATCATGCCCCGCATTCAACCGATCATCCTGGCAGGCGGCTCAGGTTCCAGGCTGTGGCCCTTATCCCGGGAACTCTATCCGAAACAGCTGCTCAACCTGACGGAGGAGTGCTCCCTGCTGCAAAGCACATTAAAACGGTTGGAGAATCTGCCGGATGCCTTGCCGCCTGTGGTGGTGGTCGGCGAGGCACACAGCTTTCTCACCTTGAACCAGATAAAGGAACTGGGCCGGGAAGGACGGGTTGATATCATTCTCGAACCGGTGGGGAGAAATACCGCCCCGGCCATCTGTGCCGCCGCCCTTTACTGCAGAGACCGGGCAGATGATGATCTTGTTCTGCTGGTGCTGCCGGCTGATCATCTCATCCGCCGGCCCCAGGCCTTTTGCGAGGCCGTGGCCAAGGCCGTGGATCTGGCCATGCAGGGCCGGCTGGTCACCTTCGGCATCACCCCCAACGCCCCGGAAACCGGCTATGGTTATATAGAAAAGGGGGAGGGGAACAGTGTGCTCTCCTTTGTGGAAAAACCGGATCGGCAGAAGGCGAAAGAGTATCTGGCCGCCGGCAATTTCTTCTGGAACAGCGGCATGTTCGCCTTTGCGGCAGATACTTTTCTGGCGGAAATGGAAAAATTTCCCCGGCAATCCATACAAACATGGTGGATGCCGTTGATCATGGCACGCGAGATAAAGATTTTTTCAGACTGGACAGGGAGAGCATGCAGAGATGTCCCAATGATTCCATTGATTATGCCATGATGGAAAAATCGGCTCTTGTTTCCGTGATTCCCGCGGATCTCGGCTGGAGTGATATCGGCTCCTGGCAGGCCTTCTGGGAGGTGGCGGAAAAGGATAAGCACGGCAATGTCCTGCATGGCGATGTGATCGCCGAGGATCTGGTTAACAGCTTTGTCCGTTCGGAAAATCGGCTCATTGCCGCTGTCGGACTGCGGGATATGCTGGTGGTTGAAACCGCGGACGCGGTACTGGTGGCGCCGATCAACCGATCCCAGGAGATCAAGAAAATTGTCACCCGGCTCAAAAACGAGGGCAGGGAGGAGCACCTGCTGCATCGCACGGTTTACCGGCCCTGGGGCAGCTATACCATCCTGGAGGAGCAGGCGGCCTTCAAGATCAAGCGGATCACCGTCAATCCCGGGGTGAAACTCTCCCTGCAGATGCATCATCACCGCTCCGAACATTGGGTGGTGGTCAGAGGCACGGCCAGGGTGACCTGTGGCGAGAAGGTTTTTCTGGTGCTGGAAAATCAGTCAACCTATATCCCCTGCGGCGAAAGGCACAGGCTGGAAAACCCCGGCGTCATCCCCCTTGAACTGATTGAGGTGCAGAACGGCAGCTATCTCGGTGAGGATGATATCGTCCGCTTTGATGATGATTTCGGCCGGGAAGGCACGAAAATTTGATGAACCAGGAAAAAGTCTTTTCACCACGGAGCACACAGAGATCACAGAAAAATATTTTTTTATTACAGTCAGTCAGCTCTGTGCTCTCTGTGGTAAATTTTTTAGTTTTAGCCAGGTAAGATGTCTTTTAAGCATATCGGTTCAGCGTCATACTCCATCGACCAGTATCTGAAGTATTTCTATGATATTGCCGTGGAGTGCCCCTATGGCCTGCCCCAAAAGGCGATTTACCGGCAGCAGCAGTTTGTCTCGCTGCCCGATGATCTGTTCGGAAATTTTCTGGAGGCGGGCTTCCGGAGAAACGGCAATACCATCTACACCATGGTCTGCCCCAACTGCCGGAAATGTATCCCCATCAGAATCGACTCCGGGGAGTTTACGCCCAACAGAAATCAAAAGAGGGTGCTGCGCAGGAATGAGGATCTGACCATTTCCATGGGGCCGCTGAAGATTACCGAGGAAAAACTCTTATTATGCGGCAGCTTTCTGCAAAGAACGTTTTCCGGTCAAGGGCAACTCGCCGGTGGGCTATTACGGCACCTTTTTCGCCAACTCCATCACCAACACGGTGGAGGTTGAGTACCGCTGCGCAGAAAAACTCATCGGGGTCGGCATTGTCGATATCGGCTGCGAATGGGTGAATGCGGTCTATTTTTATTTTGATTCCGGCGAAAAAGCCCGCAGTCTCGGGACGTTTAATATTTTGCACCTCATCAATCTGTGCCGTAAAAACAATATCAGCAATGTCTATCTCGGTTATCTCATCCGCGAGGTCCGGGCCATGCGGTATAAGGAAAATTTCAAGCCCCATTTCCTGCTGCAGGACGGAGCATGGGTTAAGTCATAGGCGATGAAAGTCATTTTAGCCAAAAAGGCCGGTTTCTGCATGGGGGTGCGCCGGGCCGTTGAAACAACCCTGGAAACCGTGCATAAGGGAAACGGGAAAATCGTCACCTTCGGCCCGCTTATCCATAATCCCCAGGTGCTCGGCCTGCTGAAAGAGCAGGGCGTCGACATTCTCACCGACATCCCGGAGAAATTATCCGGCACGGTCATCATCCGGGCCCATGGCGTGCCGCCTTCCCAGAAAGAGCGCCTGCTCGCCGCCGGGGCGAATGTGAAGGATGCCACCTGTCCCAGGGTGATGAAAGTCCAGGCCATCATCAAGAAATACCGGGATCAGCATTACACCACCATCATCATCGGCGACAAAAACCATGCCGAAGTAGTTGGTCTCATGGGTTATGCCGAGCCTGCCGTGCAGGTGGTCAGCGATGAAAACGATGTAAAAAACCTCAAGCTCAGCGGGCCCTATATCATCGTCAGCCAGACCACCCAGGATGAGATGGCCTTTAACCGTCTCAGCAACCAAATCATCGAGCGTTTTCCTGACGGGAAAATTTTTAATACCATCTGCGACTCCACCCACAAACGCCAGGAGGAGGTAAGAAATCTCTGTAAAAAGGTCCAGGCCATCGTGGTGGTGGGAGGACGCGGCAGTGCCAATACCCAGCGCCTGGGGCAGATTGCCGAAGAAATGGGCTGCCAGGTGTTCATGGCCGAAACCCAGGAGGATCTCGATTTCGGGGTTATCTCCAAATTTGATTGCGTCGGCGTTACGGCCGGGGCATCAACCCCTACCTGGATGATCAACCGTATCGTGCGGGCTCTGGAGTCCTGTCACGGCAAGGGTGACAGCCTTTTCACCTTTTTTTTCTTCAGTTTTCTCCGTTCGGTGATGGCCTCCAATCTCTTTATCAGCCTGGCAGGAGGACTGCTTGCCCTCATCTGCAGAATCCTGCAGCGTTCCCAACCTGATGCCAGAGATTTTTTTGTCACCTTCGGCTATCTCTTTGCCATTCATAATCTGAATCGTTACGCCGATTACAAGACCAAAAGACTCAATGACCCGCGGCAGGAGGCTTTCTGGCGCCATTACTCAATGCCGCTTCTCGTCCTGTCCGCCTTTGCCCTGGCCCTGTCGGTCTATTTTGCCCTGCTGGAGGGCACCCTCCATTTCGTCCTGCTGCTCATGATAAGCCTGCTCGGCATTCTCTATAGCGTGCCCTTCATCCCCCGGGTGATCACCAATATCATCCGGGTACGCAAACTCAAAGAGATCCCAGGCTCGAAAACGTTCTTTGTCGCCCTGGCCTGGTCCTTTGTGACGGTTTTGATCCCGGCCCTGAACAGCAACGCCTTTTCACCGGAGAATCTGTCCGTGTTTCTGCTTATCGGGCTCTTTGTCTTTATCCGGACGGTGCTTTTTGATGTCTTTGACGTCCAGGGTGACATGATTGCCGGCAAGGAGACCCTGCCGGTCTGTATCGGGGAAAAAAAATCGATCCGTCTGCTTTACTTCAGCATGGCCATGTTAGCGGCATTGCTGGTTTTGTTCACCGCCATCGGCATGACGGACAAAAGCGGCATCTGGATGCTTGGCCCGGTTTGCTCGCTGCTGCTGCTCACCCGTCTCTATGAGAAAAAAAAGGTGATTCAGGGCATCCGCCTTGAATTCTGGCTTGAAAGCCATTTTTATCTGATTGCAGCCTTTGTCTGGCTGGGATCAACACTTTCATGAATGATATGATTAAAAATTATAAATGATTCGAGGTATGCCATGCTGGGCTGGTTTAAAAAGAAGCTGAAAATCGGCAAAAAAGAAGAGCCTGTTGCCGCAGAGAGCAGCAAAGAGGAACAGGCCCCTATTGCCGTTGAGAAAACCATCGAGAAAACCGTTGAGAAACTTCCTGCGGCAAAACCGGCAGAGGTGCAGGAAACTCCGGCACCAAAAGCTGCCAGCATTCTTCATGAGGATGTGGGGGTTCTTTTCAGCCGGCTCAAGGAGAGGCTCACGAAAACGAGAAGCTCCTTTATCAGCAAGGTGGATGAACTCTTCCTGGGCAAAAAGATCATTGATCCAGAGCTGCTTGATGATCTGGAAGAGATTCTCATCACCGCGGACCTTGGCGTAGGCACCACCCAGGAACTCATGGACAGCGCCCGGGAAAAACTCAAGAGAAATGAACTCAGCGATCCTCTCGCCTTGAAAAAGGTACTGAAGGAGAAAATCGCCGGTTTTCTGCACAGCTCGGACGCGCCGGCCGAACTGGTGATGCCCAATGAGGGGCCCTTTGTCATCATGGTGGTCGGGGTAAACGGGGTCGGCAAGACAACGACCATCGGCAAGATGGCCCACAAATTTATCAAATCCGGCCAATCGGTACTGCTGGTGGCCGGGGATACCTTCCGGGCCGCCGCCGTGGAACAGCTGCAGATCTGGGGGGAGCGGATCGGGGTGGATGTCATTGCCCAGAAGTCCGGGGCTGATCCCTCGGCAGTTGTCTTTGATGCCCTGGAGCATGCCAGAAAAAAGAAAATTGATGTGGTCATTGTTGATACCGCCGGACGTCTCCATACCAAAGTCAACCTCATGGAAGAACTGAAAAAAATCAAACGGGTCATGGAAAAGAAAATTGCCGGGGCCCCCCATGAGGTGATGCTGGTTATCGATGCCACCACCGGACAGAACGGCATCTCCCAGGCCCGGCTGTTCGGCGAGGCGGTTGAGGTAACCGGCCTTACCCTGACCAAGCTCGACGGCACCGCCAAGGGCGGGATCGTGGTCAATATCTGCCGTGAGTTCAACATCCCCATCCGTTTTATCGGCATAGGCGAACAGATGAACGACCTGCGGGATTTTGACGCCGATGAATTTGTCGAAGCACTGTTTGCAGAGAATGATTGATGAGATACCAGTACCAGCATCATAATCAACCCGGCTGCGGCGGATGTCTGCTGGTTGCAGCCCTGATCCTGCTTGCCTTTGGCGGCGCGCCACTGCTTATCAATGTGATCGGCATACTGCTGTCCACGGGGATTTTTCTTTTTCTGGCCATGTTTGTCGCTTTCTGGGCATTTTCCTTCTATATCCGTCGCAAGGTGAGCGACTATGAGCAGTCCCAGACCGAGTCCCGCAAGAATTTCGTCTCGCTTCTCGTCCATATTCTGGTGAAAGTCGCTCAGTTTGACGGCAAGATCACCCGGGCGGAACTGCAGACGATCAAAAATTTCTTTCGCGCTCATCTCCATTACGATCAAAACCAGATGTTCTGGGTCAATGAGCTGATCAAGGACGCAACCAGCAACCCGGATTCACTGGAAACGCTGCTGGCCCAGTTCAGGAGTTCCTTTGCCTATGAGCCGCGGCTGATCCTGGTGGAGCTTGTGTACCAGGTCTTTTTTTCCAATGAGCGCGTCACGAATCAGGAACTGGAGCTGGCCAGAAATATCGCTGAGTATCTTGAGCTTTCTTCCTATGATCTCCAGTCCATTCAGAGCCGCTATATTCATAGGCGGCATGCCGCGGTCAACCAGGAACAGCAGTATTATGAGGTGTTAGGCCTGCAACCGGAGGCAACCTTTGAAGAAATCAAAAAGGCCTACCGTAAGCTGAGCATGAAATACCACCCGGACAAGGTTGGCCATCTCGGGGAGGAATTCAGGGGCGTGGCTGAAGAGAAAATGAAAGAATTAAATGCGGCTTATCAATATCTTAAAAAGAAATTCAATAATTAACATTAACATTGAAGGACCGTTATTTTATGGGCATATCAAAAAAAATGAATGAGTTCGCAGCCTCCTCCTCCTGGATCCGCAAGATGTTTGAAGAGGGGACGAAATTAAAAAAACAGTTCGGGGCGGAAAATGTTTTTGATTTCAGCCTGGGCAATCCTGACATCGCACCGCCTCCCCAGTTTGACCGGGTATTGCAGAAGATCGCGGCAGATAACAGAGCGGGCGTGCACAGCTATATGCCCAACGGCGGTTATCCCTTTGTGCGTGAGGCGGTGGCCGGCCAGATCTCGGCGGAACAGGCCATGCCGGTTGGGGCTGATGACATTCTGATGACCTGCGGCGCGGCAGGGGCGCTGAATGTGGTACTCAAGGCAATTCTTAACCCGGACGAGGAGGTCATCATCCTTGCCCCTTTTTTCGTCGAATATAAATTTTATATCGACAATCAGGGCGGCAGAAGCGTGGTGGTGCCGACCAGGGATGATTTCAGTCTGGATCTTGCTGCCATCAAGGGGGCCATCACCGACAAAACCAAGGCCATCATCATCAACAGCCCCAATAATCCCACCGGGCAGATTTACCCGGAAAGGGATCTGCAGGCGCTGGGCACTATGCTCTCCGCCTGCCAGGAGAAATTCGGCTCAACCATCTTTCTGTTAAGTGACGAACCGTACCGCAAGATCATCTTTGACGACCAGCAGGTGCCCAGTATTTTCCAGAGTTACGCCAACAGCATCGTCGTCTCCAGTTACTCCAAGGATCTGTCTCTGCCGGGTGAGCGGATCGGCTATATTGCCGTCCATCCCGGCATCACGGAAAAAAGCGGTCTGCTGGCCGCCATGACCCTGGCCAACAGGATCCTGGGCTTTGTCAACGCCCCGGCGCTGATGCAGCGGGTTGTCGCCGAGTTGCAGGGGGTGACAGTGGATACCTCCATCTACGCCCGCAGGCGCCAGACCTTCTGTGACATTCTTACCGCTGCCGGTTTTGATTTTATCCCGCCCAAAGGGGCTTTTTATATTTTCCCCAAAACCCCGATCAGCGATGATGTGCGGTTTGTCGCCCATCTGCAGAAATATAAGATTCTTGCCGTGCCGGGGCAGGGCTTTGGCCTGCCTGGCTATATCCGCCTGGCTTTCTGTGTGGAGGATGAGGTGATCGCCCGTTCCGCCTCGGCTTTCAAACAGGCCATGGACACCCTGGGAGAAGCCTAGTTGGTTCGAGAGAACATTCTTGTTCTTGAACCGTATTGCGGCGGGTCACACCAGAGCTTTCTGGCCGGGCTGCAGAAACATCTGCCCTTTTCCTTTCACCTGATCACCCTGCCGGCGAGAAAGTGGAAGTGGCGGATGCGCTTTTCCGCGCCGTATTTTGCTGCTCAGCTGCCGGCCACACGAAATTGCGATGCCGTACTCTGCTCAACCTTTGTCGATGTGGCGGCCCTGCGCGGGATGGGGCCTGCCTGGTTGCGGGAGGTGCCTGTTTTCACCTATTTTCATGAAAACCAGTTTGCCTATCCCGTTCAGGTTGAACACGAACGTGATCTGCACTTTGCCGTGACCAATTTCACCAGCGCCTGTTGCTCGGATCACGTGGCTTTCAATTCCCTGTACAATATGGAATCTTTTTTCAAGGGATGTATTGAAATGGAAAAAAAGATTCCGGACATGAAACTGAACTTGGCCGAGGAACTGCGGAAGAAATCCGTGGTGCTGCATCCGGCCCTGGATTTTTCGCAACTTGACGACCTGCCGACTGCAAGCCCGGCTGACGGCAGGTCCCCGGTTATCATCTGGAATCACCGCTGGGAATATGACAAGAACCCGGAACTCTTTTTCCGCACCCTCTTTCAGCTCGATGACCTGCAGGTGGATTACAGGCTGGTGATTCTCGGCCAGTCTTTTGAACAGCACCCTGAAATATTTGATAAAACACGGGAACGCCTTGGTCACCGGCTGCTGCATGTCGGTTATGTGGCTGACCGGAAAAAATATTATCAATGGCTGCGCCGGGGCACCATTATCGTATCAACAGCCAATCATGAATTTTACGGCATGGCGGTTATCGAGGCGGTACGCGCCGGTTGCCGCCCGCTGCTGCCGGACAGACTCTCCTATCCGGAACTTTTCCCCCGGCATTATCTTTATCATGATGAGGAGTTATTGCATCGATTAACCGAGGGATTACAGGAGGAAAGACTTGATAATAGTGCCAGCCGGCAGCTTACCGAGCGGTTTTCCTGGCCCGCTCTTGCCGGCGGATATACTGACTGGTTGAACTCATGATTATTTTTGATCTTGCCTGCGAATGCGGTTTTCTCTTTGAGGGCTGGTTCAAGGATCATGAAGAATTTGCCAGCCAGCAGAGGGAAGGGCTGCTCACCTGCCCCAAATGCGGTGGCAGACGATGTCTCCGCAAAGTCTTATCGCCTGTCGCCTACCAGAAGTCTTGCGGAACATTGACCGACAGGCAACCGTCTGCCGAAATGGACCCGGCCCGCCTTGCCGATTCAGTGGAGCAGACCATGCGGACACTGCAGGAGTTTGTCGAAAAAAATTTCGAGGATGTGGGAAGCGACTTTACCCGGAAAACACTGAAAATCCACTACGGGGTGGAAGAACCAAAAAATATCAGAGGAGTGGTGACCCCGGCAGAGGAAAAAATGCTTGATAAGGAAGGGATTCGGTATCTGAAGATGCCGATGCCGGGAAAAAAAGAGGAGCATTAACAGGGGATAAAAAATGAGAAGGCTGCTCACTTATTTTCAAAAAAAATATCTGCTCTGGCTGCTGGTTCTTTTTTCACCCTTGGCATTTGCCTCCTGTGCGACGCTGACCGGGGTTGTTGCCGACGATCCTGCCAAGGTATACTTCCCTGCCGAAGAGGAGAACCTGCTGGCCCGATTCGCCCCCTTGTTCGTCCTGCAGACATATAGGGAAAATCACAACCGCATCGGCCGGCCCTCCGCCCGCTTTGCCAAACAGGAGGCCAATTCTGAGGAAATTTTCATCGATCCGGCGGAGGCGGTGATCTTTGCCGAACAGCGCACCTTTTCAACGGCGGCAGGCAACTATACCAACCTGATCTACCGAATCCATTTTGCGGCGGTTCCTTTTAGTCTCATCCCCTTTCATGTGACGGCGGGAAATAACCCCGGTCTGCTTGTCATCCTCACCCTGGACGGCAAGAATCAGCCGCTCCTGGTGACGACAGTCCACACCTGCGGCTGCTATTGTGCGATAACTCCCACCTCTTACCTGCCGCGCCGGGCATATCCGGACGGATGGCAGCCCACAAGGCAAGAGCTCTGGGGGGAAAGTCTGCCGGCGCTGATTGATTACCCTGACGATTCCGGCGAAAAAAAGAGATTACTGGTCTTTCTGCGGGATGGCACCCACCGGGTGATGAACCTGCAGCTTACGGAAGAGGGAGAGGTGCTGCGGATTTTTTCGCCTCTCCCCATCCGCCTGGAACCCATGGGGGCATTAAAGACAATCCCCCTGGAAGACGGCAGCGTCACCTCCTTTTTTGAGGGGGAAGGGTGGCGCAACGGCTTGGTGAAGGGCTCCTATAAACCATGGGAGATGCTGCTGATAAGCTGGTGGGCCCTCGACCTGAACGTCGGTTGCGACAAGGAATACGGAGATCCTCTCACCTCAGAAACGATATTTTACACCAGCCTCAGACCCTGGTGCCGGAGCGCGTCCGACATGCGCAACTTTCCGGAATTCCTGCACTTCTGGGGATGGAAATTATGACCGTCCTTTTGCACTGTCCTCTTTGGTAAAATGACTGTCTAAAAACTCGCATTCCAAGTGGTGAGAGGTCGAAACGCACCTGGGCCTCTCTGAAAACGTCCGTCCGTTTTTTTTTCGGATGCTCCGCCAGTATCTCACCTACCCAGCTGAGCACCTTTTTCATTTTATCGCCCGGGGGCTGCATTGAATGGGACATGGCTTGCTCCTCTATTTTCCCGCAGGCCGGTAAATGATCCCTGCCAGGGGTGGCACGGTCACCTTGATATGATACTTTGCCTCTCCGAAAGGTTCATCAATGGCAACCTTGATATCAGGATTGGTCACATTGCTGCCGCCGAATGAACTTTCGTCGGAGCAGAAAATCTCCTTGTAGTCAGTCAGTTCCGGAACACCGATCCGGTAATTATAGTGTACCTCCGGCGTCATATTGAGCAGACAGACGACATGGTCGGCAGGATTTTTACCGAAACGGGCGAAAGCGATGATGGACTGGTCCACATCCTTGAAGTCCATCCACTTGAAGCCGGTATGGGAGAAATCCACTTCCCACAGGGCCGGAACGGATCTGTACAGCTCGTTGAGTGTTTTTACAAAATACTGCAACTGGTGATGGAGCGCCTCCTGCTCCGCCAGATGCCAGTCCAGACTCACCTTGCAGTACCATTCTGAAATCTGGCCGAATTCCCCGCCCATAAAGAGAAGTTTTTTCCCAGGATGGGTCCATAAAAAGAAAAAGAGAAGCCGCAGGTTGGCGAATTGCTGCCATCGGTCCCCCGGCATTTTTGAAAGAAGTGATCTCTTGCCATGCACCACTTCATCGTGGGACAAAGGCAGGATAAAATTTTCAGAAAAGGCGTAGAGCAGCGAAAAGGTGAGATTGTTGTGATGAAACTTGCGGTACAGGGGATCACGGCTGAAATAGTCGAGCATATCGTTCATCCAGCCCATATTCCATTTGAAACCGAATCCCAGGCCTCCCAGGTCCGTTGCTTTGGAGACCCCATAAAAGCTTGTTGACTCTTCGGCGATCATATCAACATCCGGGAAACGTTGATACACAATAGTGTTGAGATGCTTGATGAACTCTATGGCGTCAAGATTTTCCTTGCCACCGTACCGATTGGGGATCCAGTTGTCGTCTTTTCTGCCGTAATCCAGATAAAGCATGGAGGCCACGGCATCAACCCGGATAGCGTCAATATGAAATTTGTCGATCCAGAAAAGGGCGTTGGAAATGAGAAAATTACTCACTTCCCGGCGCGCATAGTTAAAAATTAATGTCCGCCATTCCGGGTGGGATCCCTGCCGTGGATCTGCATGTTCATAAAGGGCGGTGCCGTCAAAGCGACCCAGACTGTGGCCATCCGTGGGAAAGTGGGACGGGACCCAGTCAAGGATGACGCCGATATCATTCTGGTGGCAGCAGTCAACAAAATACATGAAATCCTGCGGGGTGCCGAATCTGCTGGTAACGGAAAAATAGCCGGTGGTCTGATACCCCCACGATTCATCAAAGGGATGCTCCATGACCGGCATGAGTTCAATATGGGTAAATCCCATCTTCTTCACATAGGGGACAAGGCTGCCGGCCAGTTCGCGGAAGGAAAGAAATCTCTCAGGATTGGAAGGGTCACGCTGCCAGGATCCCAGGTGGACCTCATAGACCGAAACAGGGTTGGTCATATAATTTGCCGCCGCGTTTTTTGTCATACCAGGGCTTATCCTGCCATTCATAATCGTTGATATTCCAGACAATTGAAGCAGTTTTAGGCCGGACCTCAGCAAAAAACTGGAAGGGATCAGACTTCTCCATGATGTCATTGGTGGGTGTCCGGATTTCATACTTATAGATTTCACCCGGGGAAATGCCGGGTAGAAACAGTTCCCATATGCCCGAGGAACCAAGAACCCTCATCTGGTGAACCCTGCCGTCCCAATAGTTGAAATTGCCGATGACGCTGACCCGGCGGGCGGCAGGTGCCCAGACGCGGAACATTGTCCCTTCAATACCATTGATCACGGCCGGGTGCGCACCCATTTTGTCATAGAGATTATAATGGGTGCCATGATTAAAAAGATGGCGGTCATATTCCGAAAGCTGCGGGAGAAACTGATAGGGATCGATATGGGTGCGGATTTCATTGTTATAGTATGTTGCTTCAAAAGAATACTTAAAAGGGACGACATAGTCGGGAACGACAATTTCAAACAGCCCCTCCTCCCGCATCTTGTACATATCCCTCTTTTCCCCCTCCAGAACAAGCCGCACGGATTCGGCAAGCGGCAGAAAGGCGCGGATGACGGCGGAGTTCGGATCATGTTCCAGAACGTGAACGCCAAGCACCAGAAAGGGATCATGGTGATCCGAGGCAATGACTTTGTTGAGTTCGTTTGTTATATCGTGAGTCATGGTATTCCTTTAATT
>CAVSQR010000033.1:0-12570 GCA_963729825.1 uncultured delta proteobacterium
AAAGGGGCGTCAGCCGGCAGAGCGGGAAGATCGCGCTGGTGATCAATCAAACTGCGCATTTCATGACGGTTGGGCAATGCCCAGTCCTGATAGCGGGCCTGCAGATCCCGGCAGCCGTATTTTGCCGGATCACGGTTAAAATCAGCTACTATCCGCAGCCCCTCCTGCCAGGCCGCGTCTCCCAGACAGGCGCCGTCTTTAAGCCACATCAGCCCGCTAGCCTGATCCGTCACGGTGCCGTCGCCATTGTCAACCAGACGGCCGGCCGTGACCGGCTGATCGGCGGGCGGCGCTGCCTCCGCACCCTCCGTGGCCCCTGGTTGCCGGACCAGCAGAGAGAAATTGGGGTCAATCTTGCCGGCCAGCCTGACTTCTCCGCTGTCGAAATGAAACACCCAGGCGCGATAGGGGTTCGGTCCACTGGTCCTTGACCAGTATGCCGCGGCCTGCACATTCTTGAACCGGTGCCTGTTCAACCAGCCCCCGGCCGGCACCTCCTCCGCGGAAAACAGCACCTCCAGCTGGCCGATCTCAGGCAGCAGCCAATCCTTGTAGGCGGCAAGCCCTTGGCAGCTGGCCCGCCGGGCCGCCTCGCCCCCGCCCCCGGCGACATCCATGGCCCCCTGCCAGCTCAACCGGCCCAGGCAACCGCCATCCTGCAGCCACATGAGGCCGGTGAGACGGTCCGTTATGGTGCCGTCGCCATTATCGGTAAAACGCGGGTCGGGCCATACCGCCCCGGCCTGCAGATCCCCATCCTGCCCGGTGCCGGCATGGTCGATCGTTGCCCCCTGATCGTCATAACAGGTTTGCTGACCGGTACGGGGCAACTCCGCAGCAGCGTATCCCGCGGCCGCCAAAAAGGACAGCAGCAGGACCAGCAGGAACACTGCCGCCAGACGGCCCGAGAAAAATCTGCTATATATCTTGGTCAGCACCAACCTCACACCCCGTATAGACAACTGATCTGTCTCCTGGCTTCCGGCTCCTGACTCCTGCCTTTCCAGCCATTTTCCATTCACGGCCCCAACAATTTCTCATGGCAGGTGAGGCAGAAAGTCGGGCCAAAGGGACGCCGCAGGAGATAGGCAGGCCTCTCCTCCCTTGCCCTGCCTCCCTCATGAAAAAGATGACAGGTGATACAGCCGATCCTGTTTTTTTCGTCAAGAGGCATATCCGCCGGAACAGCAAACGGCGCGACAACCGAGACGGGGTGGCGGAACTCGCCGCTGTCCGGTGGCGGCTTGCAGGAATAGGCCCCATGGCACCTCAGGCAGATATCCCGGCTATCGGTATGAAAACGCAGGGCAACCCCTTCTGCCAGGGGCAGGGCCACATGACAATCCAGGCACCTGACCTGCGAGTCATCATGGGGCCCGGCGGCTGACAGGGATGCCCCACTGAAAAACCAGGCAATGATCAGAAAACAAAGAAAAAATCTGGGCATCATAGCTGAAAAACCTGCATCTCCTTTTTCATTATGGAGAGATGATGCCTGATACGCGCCGGGACGTTTTCCTCTTCCCCTGCCCTGCCGCACAGACTGCTGATCTTTTCTGCCTGGAATCCCAGGCCGGACAATTTGCTGTTCATGGTCCGCACCATGCCGTCCACCTCTGCGGCGAACTGCTGGAATTCATCCTGTTCCCGCAATTTCACTTCACTGCGCAGATCACCGGCAGCAATGCCTGCCAGGCAGCCCGCCATTTTCTTTAACGGCCCCTCGATCCGGGCAAAAACCTGCCGGGCGGTAATGACAAAGAGCAGCACCACGAAAATGGCGGTCAGAATGGTGCTGGCAACCATTTCCCCCATCAGCAGACTGCTCATGGGCACATCGGGCAGTCTCATGGCGTAGAGCGTGGCATCCAGTTTCTGCCGGGCAAAATACCGGAAACAGCAAACCGCCACCACGCCCCCGGCCAGGGAGGCTGCGGAGAAACCGGCGATAAACCGGCCCTGGACAACCCTGTCGATGAAATAATTTCTTCGCTTGAATTTCTGTGTCATCTGTCCTCCTTGGTAGTGAATAGTGAGGAGTGAGGAGTAAGGAGTGAGGAGAAAAAAACTCACAGGGCGGTTCGCGAACCGCCCCTACTTCTCTCACTCCTCACTCCTCACCTACCTTTCCCCTCACAGGGCAGGCACAAGGCCTGCCCCTACCCATCTCCCTCACAGGGCGGTTCGCGAACCGCCCCTGCTTCTCACTCCTCGCTCCTCACTCCTCACTCCTTACTCCTCACTCCTCCCTCAATCCATCTGATGGCAGGTGAAACAGAGGGCGCTGCGCTCATTGCTCATCACCAGATCATCCTCAAGATGGGAATAGGGGTTATGGCAGGTGCCGCAACCCAGCCTGCCGTCATACAGCTGGATACGCGGATCAACCATGGCCAGGGGCCGCAGATCCGTTTTCCGGCCATGCCGCAAGCGGGCCTCTTCATAATTAATACCGATGGGATGCTTGCGGGAAAGCCCCCCACCCCCGGGATCGTAATTGCTGCTGTGCTGCCAGACCCCGCTGGAAAGAGACACCGAGGACCCATAGGTGCCGTCATGGCAGGAAATACAGTTTTTCGAGGTTTCATCAAGCTCCTGCCCGTAACCGGTGGAGATATACTTTGACTGGAAATGCGCCTCGCCGAGCCCCAGTTCATGGCCGCCGGTGAGGGTGCTCTGGGTATGACAGCCGGCGCAGAAGGCCCGGCCCCGTTCCTGCCGCCGCAGGAAATACGTTTTTTGTCCGAACGCATCGAGATGGGCCGCATGCACGCCATGGCAGGTGGTGCAGACCAGCAAACCTGACGGGGCAAGGGGGAAGTCCCGGGGAATACTCACCCGCCCGGGCCGCACATCAAACGGATGCATGAAACCAGAGCGCAGGATGTCACCATGGCATTTCATGCAGGCCCCTGTGGAACTGGCCGGCAAGCAGCGAGTTGACTGAGCCCGGATCGCCCTGGTGGCACATGCCGCATTCGCTCTGCTTGAAGTCATGGGGACCGGGCTCCAGACAATAAACCAGCACCGACAGGGCGCAGACAAAAAGCAGGGAAAGAAGAACGGACTTTTTCATACCGCCGGCAATTACAGTTTGTATTTGCCGATAAGAGCGGCAATCCTTTCCGCCCCATCTTTGATTTCATTGAGCGCCGCCCGCCGGTCCCGGGATTTTTCCAGCAGTTCCGCCTGTTTTTCCAGGGCCGCCATCTCCTGGCTGATCCCGGTCAGGGTCTGGCGGAAATTATCGTTCAGCCGGTTCATTTCCACGGCCAGGGGGTGCACCACGTCAGTCTGCCGCAGGGTGACCCGGGCGCTGACCTCACCGGCTGCGATCCGGCCGGCAAAAAGCCGCAGGCGATAAACAGGCCCGGCAACCCGGTGGGAATAAAGCATGATGCTGCCCGCGATACAGCCCAGCGCCACCAGCACCGTGCTGCCGTAAATGATCAGGGATTTATAGAAGATATCGCGGTTCAGCTGAGCCAGCAGGCGGAACCCGTCGCCATAGGTCGGTCCGATGGGCTGACGCATCAGCAGCAAGAAAATACCCGCGGTGATCAGCAGGCCAACAATAAAAATCAGGGCGCAGCGGATAACCAGCATGGGCATGTATGATTTATCAATAACCTGATACGGCCGGGCCTCACTCACCACACATCACCTCCTTCATTTTTTTTCATTATTTTCCGTATTCCGGCTTACCGGCTGTCCCGGCCTGGCCTTACGGTCATACTGCCTGGTTTCATGGCAGCCGGGGGAGCAGCTGCCGCCGTTTTCCGTCATCCTGAAATTCACCGGCATCCGCCAGTTGCCGAAGGAAACCGTATCCGCCATCATCTTCGGCTGCTCCGCCCCATGCATTTCGTGGCAGAGTTTGCAGCTCCTGCCCCGGTTGGCCTTGTTGACGTGGAGATAGTGGAGATTGGCGGTGCCGTTGCGGAACCCGGTGGAATAGGAGGTGTCCGGGAACATGAGCAGATCCCGCTTGTGGCAGGAAAAGCAGAGCTTGTATGCCCCGGCGTCATAGTTGATGAACGGTTTCGCGGAGTAGCCTTCCGGCAGCAGTTTTCTGGCCATGTCGCCATGGGGATCATGACAGAGATGGCAGCCCGACTTACTGACCGGCGAATGCGGATAGCGATGGGCAAGCACCGTGTCATGGCAGGAGACACACATATCCTCATGCAGCGCGGGGGGGTGTTCGCCGCCCTTGGCAGCATGTTGGTTTTCGGGGTCAAGATGGCAGGAGGCGCACTGTTTCTGCGCGGGATGGGTCTGCCTTTTCTCCGTAAATCCCGCATGGCACTGGGCCGTGACGCAGCCTGTCTGGGCAAGGGCCTGGAAGCCTGCCGCCAGAAAAAAAACCAGGATGATAATGGTGAAAAATAATGGTCGCATAGGCTGAAAATTCACCTTGTTGATTCCCCGGCAAAAGTGATCTGATTATTTCAGAAAATAGGGGGTGTCCCCGCCATGGGCATCGTGGCAGTTGACGCATTCCATATCGTGCTTCATGACCAGTTTATGCATCTGCGAGGCCAGCCGCTCCTCCTGGTGGCATTTGGCGCAGATCTCGCTCACGCTCTCCTGCAGCAGCGACTTGTTTTTTGAACTGTGCGGCAGATGGCAGGCCAGACAGTCCCGCACCGAGACCGGGCCATGGATGTACTTTCCTTTGACAAAGCCGACATGGCAGGTTTCGCACAGCTGATCGGCCGGGTAGATGAGCAGGTTCTTCTTTTTGAAGTCATGGCAGCCCTGGCAGTTTTTTTCCGCATAGGGCGGATGGCTTGAACCCACGGCAACGGTCTTTTCCTCTTCAATGGAACCGGCCGCGGCCTCGCCCAGCCGCTCCTCATAATAGGTGTTGAAGATATCAGCCATATTATCCTTGCACAGCTGCTCAAGCGGCGGCAGGTCCGGCACCCCGTCAAAGACATTGGTCAGCCTTTTATGGTTGATGAGCGGATCGCTGGAGCAGCCGGCTAACGCCAGCAATGATCCGCAGACAAGGGGAAATATGAGGAGTAGCCGTTTCATGGTGTGATCTGCTCTGTATCCAGTGGCTCTGTTTCCAGTGCGTCCTTAGCCGCCGCCGGCCTGCTTTTCTGCCCGGCAACAGGCGGCTCTGCGGCCTGCTGCGGTTTCGCCGCGCCGGGTTTGCTGTAATCAACAGGGGTCTGCCGGTCATAATCCAGGGAACGGTGACAGCCGGGCACACACCCGCCGCCGGTATCGGTTGCCGCGAATCTGATGGGGATCTTCCATTTGCCGAAGGCAATCCCTTCCGGATTGATCAGCTTCTGGCCACTGCTGGCGTGCACGCTGTGGCAGGCCAGACAGGTGCGGCCCTTCTGTTTTCTGGCCACGTGGCGATAATGGAGATTGTCCGAGCCGTTACGGAAACCCGTCTGATTTTTTACCGGCTGGGCGGTAAGCAGCTCCTTATCATGGCACTCAAAGCAGAAGTCATATTCATCCGGCTGATACGGGGCATAAAAGGTCCGGGGAAAGGGGCCGGTCAGCAGCATGGCGAAGTTGCTGCCATGCACCTGGTGACAGGCGCCGCATTCTCCTTCGGCAACCGGACCGTGCACCACCTCCTTGCCCTCTATCTCCTTGCGGATGTTGAGGGGCGCAGCGGAGCGGCCCGGATCATCCTGGCCATGGCAGGTGAAACAGAGATCAGCCCCTTCTTTTACCAGCAGGGCCGGATATTGGGAAAAGTGGGCGAAATGACAGTTGCCGCAGCGCTGCCGGACATAAAGGGCCTTATGCTTGTCAAGGGAGGTATCATATTTGTTTTTGATATTCTCATGGCAGCCGAAGCAGAGATTGATGCTGTCCCCCTTCAGCAGACCGGGCTGGTCGCTGCTGTGGGGCAGATGGCAGGCGCCGCAGTCAAGCTTGCGGATGGCGGTATGCAGATGGGCGGCCTCCTCCATGCTGGCCGCGAAATCCTGGTGACAGTCAAGGCACAGCTGTTTCAGCGGCATTTTCAGCAGACCCTGCTGGTCGGAACTGTGCGGGTCATGGCAGACGGTGCAGGCCCCGGAGGCGGACGGGCCATGTTTCTGCCGGCCGTTGAACCCCTGCTGATCATGACACTGAAAACAGAGGTCGCCGCCCTCTGCCGCTGGGGCAAAGTCCTGTCCCGCCGCAGAGGGATGCTGCGGGTTCACCTGTTGGTGGCAGGAGAGGCAGTCATCCCCGGCAACCGGGGCATGGACAAACTGTTTCCCCTTGATTTGCCCATGACAGCCGTTTGCCAGACAGTTATCCGCCCGGCAGTCATCTGCCGCGGCAAGGAGCACAACCGGAAAAACCGCCAGGACAAGAAAAAACACGGGGGCAAAACGATTTCCCCCTCCGGCCGTGCCGTTACGGGCGGATAAAATCCGCCTTAAGGTCGATTTGTCAAAGTGCATACCGGATCTTCTTAATTTTCCTTGGCGAATTTATTTTTACTGGCCTTGGTTGCCCACAGCTCATGGGCCGCCCCATGGCAGTCGCCGCATTCCTTGAACTTTCCCCAGATTTCCCGGGGATGCGGCACCCCATGACAATCCTGGCAGCGGGGAATGGCGGCATGACGCTCCGCATGGCACTGCACGCAGGGCACTTTTCTGTGCTTGGACCAGGTGGCCGCCATGGCCTCATAAACATCCTGATGGCAGGAGCCGCAGTATTCGGAAACGATATTGCCGCCGTAGGTCACCACCAGGGGCATGTGCGCCTGATGGCAGCCCTGGCAGCTGTCTCCGCCCATGGTGTCGGCATGGGGCAGATGACAGTTCTGACAGGGCTGGATCTGGCCATGAAAGGTATGACAGGCCGAGCAGGCCAACTTACTGTGCATGCTCGGGTTGGCAAGCAGCTGCTCACTCTGCTCGGCATGGCAGGCCAGACAGGGGGCGGTTATATCCCGGCTGAAGCTGATCTCCAGGGGTTGATGCGGGTCAGTATGACATGTCAGGCAGCCGGGCAAGGTAAAATGAGGCCCCTCCTGATGACAGCGGCTGCAGGACGGGACAATCTCCATGTCTGCCGGCGGATGCCCCTGATGGCAATCCAGGCAGAGCTGCTGGTGGGCCTCGCCCTTGCGCTGCAGGGTGAGGACGATTTCTTCATGACACTTGACGCAATCCCCTGCCCCGACAGTTGCCAGAAAGGTTCCGCCCTGCTGGGCCCGGGCTGCCCCAGATGGCAAAAACTGCATGAATATAAAGCCACATACGCAGTAGATGATAAAGAGATTAGTAATATTTTTCAAATTCATCAGCTTTGATTGTTGACAAAAAATTTTGGTGATGTCAAGTTATCAAAATAATATTTATGTCATAGTGTTATCGTTCTTTTCGCGACACGAACCTTGCCGGCCTCACAAACAACAGGCCCGGCGGAAACCATCCGGCCGCAGGCCTGCTGCCTTGACCCGGCAGCAAGTCTTGCTTGGCAAAATTCCCAACCCTGTTTGGTGCGTCAACATGAAAAAAACAACCTCTTCTCTGCTGGTTGCCGCCCTGCTGCTGGCAGGGGGCTGCTCCTGGTTCCAACCGGACAAGCAAAAAGGCGACACTGCCCAGCCGGCCAAAAAAATAGCCGGCCGATGCGCTGCCGGAGATTGCCAGAACGGCCAGGGAAGCTGGCTCTACGATGACGGCAGCCGTTATGAGGGATCGTTTGCCGCCGGTAAGCCAAGCGGCACGGGCGTCCTTTTGCTGCCGTCCGGCTCCAGGTATGAAGGCAGCTTCAAATACGGCCAGTATGACGGCGGAGGCTACGTCCTCTTTGCCGACGGCAGCGATGCGGAATGCGAACGGGGCAACTGCGTCACCGGCCGGGGCATCATGCTCTGGGCTGACGGAACCCGTTACAGCGGCGAATTCAAAAATGAAATCCGCGAAGGTTTCGGCGGCATGGAATTTGATGACGGCACCACCTATTCCGGCAATTTCAAGAACAACAGCTATCAGGGAGAAGGCACCCTCACCCTGCCTGACGGCACCGAATATCGCGGCGAATTCAAAAACGGCCTGTTCAACGGCGAGATGCGGGTCAGTTTCCCCTCCAAACACCAGTATCTCGGGCAGTTTAAAAACGGCCAGGTGGTGAACGGCCAGGGACGGGTCACCTTTCCCAATAACACCAAGGGCACCTGCGTCAAAGGCAACTGCATTGATGGCGAGGGAAGCCTGGAGCTGGATGACGGTTCGGTTTATACCGGCCATTTTCTCAACTGCAGCCGTGACGGCTACGGCCTCTATACCTTTGCCAGCGGGGCAAAATACGAAGGAGAATACCGTCTTGGCAGACGCAATGGCCGCGGCATCTTCACCTATGCCAGCGGCCTCACCTATGAAGGGACCTTCAAGGACGGTAAACGCCAGGGGGAAGGCGTCTTCACCTTCCCCAACGGCCACACGAAGAAGGTCCTCTTCGTTGATGGTGAAATGGTCAAGTGAAGGTTTCACGTTCCAGCGTTCCAGCGTTTAAGCGTTTAAACGTTTGATCGTTATTTATCCAGCAGGACCTCAACCTTGGCATCTTTCCGCAGTTCCTTGACCCATTCGGCCCGGCGCTTCTCCTGGAAATACGGGGCCAGGCGGTCTTCCAGCATGGTCCGCGCCTCATCCTCCGTCAGATCGCGGGCCGGCTCTTTGTGCAGCACCTCAAAAATATGGAAGGTATCCCCATCCAGCACCACGCCGCTGAACTCGCCGGTCTGCATGCCCAGCATTTTTTCAAATACCGCGGGATTCTTGTCCTTATTGACCTGGAACCGGCGGACAATGAAGGTGCCGTCAAGCACCAGTTTGCCGAAGTCATGGTTGTTCTGCGTGAATCGGGCCAGCAATCTTTCCGCAGCGGCCCTGGTCGCCTCTTCATCCTTGCCGGCCATGACCAGTATCTCTTTGATCTGGTAATCAGCCGCCTTTTTTAATTTACCGGCCGCCTTGTACTCCTGGTAGAGTTTATCCACCGCCTGCAGGATCGTTACTTGTCTTCTGGTACACCTCGCGGCCGGTGATGCCCTCAAGAAGCTGGCCCCGCTCAATCCTGGCCCTGAGCTGCTCCTCGGTGAGGGCAAGGTCGGCAAGATAGCCCGAAAATTCCTCTGCCGAGCCATAGCTGCTTTTGAGATTATCGATTACCTCCCTGGTTCTTTCCGCCTTGGGTTTGATACCCTGCTTTTCAGCCTCCTTCACCGCCAGCTCCTCAAAGATGAGGCGGTCAAGGGCCCGCTGCCTGATCTCTTTGGTGATCTCCCCGGTGGGTTCCTGGACATCCTTGTAGAAGGCATTGGCCACCCTGTTCATCATGCCCAGCAGGTCGTACATATTGATCTCGGCGCCATTGACCCGGGCCACGATCTCCTTCCTGGCCTCCGCCGTCTTCTGTGCGATTAGCCTCTATCTCATTCTTATCCATGCCGGCAACCGCCTGCCCGCTGGTCACGGCGCTCCCGGATGCAGCCGGAGCGGGGGCCGGAGTGCTGGCCACCGCAGGAGTGGTGAGGAGCAGCGCCCCCAGAAAAATTGCCCTAACCAAATATTTGCTTTGCTTCATAAAAAGCTCCTTATGAAAAGTTTTTTAAGTCCTAAATATCAAGTTTCAAACAGGGGTAAGCCAAGCCGTAACGAAATGGTTCAGAAAGCCGAGGTTATTTCGTAACGGCTCCTAAGCAGGAAAACCATCAACAGCGCAACATACCAGGCGGCAAGGTCGCGGAACTGTTCTGTTTTACCCTCTTCAAGCCCAATACTTAAATCTCAAATGAAAAGAGCAGGCGGGGCTTGTGCCCGCCTGCTCAGTCATTGGTTACTCTTTACCTTCGGTCACTCACTTGCATATTACGGCAGAGTTACGGTGAGGTCACCATCATCGGTGGAGGTAAAAGTGGTTTTAACATGCTTCAGGTCGATTGCCTCAACGATGATGTTGTAGCTGCGGCCGCCGCGGGCATAGGTATGGTTAATACCGCTAGCCAGAGTGGCTACGTTGGAGACAACGGTACGTGTCCGGTCGCCCCAGTAGATGTAGGCGCGAACCACACTTGGATCCAGGGTCGGAGCAGTCAGGGTGACAACCTTGCCGGCCACGCTGGCGGCAAAGTCAATCACCGGCACCGGCGGCTCGACCACCACGGCATTTACCGAGATACTCTGGCTGTCGCTGACACTTGACTCGTCACCCAGGGTGGCGGGGTCATCAACCATGGTCATGGTGAGGGATGCCGTGTAGGTGACCGGCAGCCGGATACTGTACAACAACCTGGCTTGAACCGTTGCCGCCCATGACCGTACCACCGGTTGTATCCCAGTCATAGGTACAGGTCATCTGGGTAATGACGCTGGTCACCGGATCCTTCTTGTAGCATGCTGCACGGCTGGCGTCATAGGTCACCGTCAGGTCCGTATCAGCGGAAGGCAGACCGCTGAAGCCGGCCTCGACCACATAGGTCTTGGCAGCCTGGGCCGTGCCGGGGTTCATCAGCAGGGCCAGGGTCTGCGGGGTGTAACCGAGAAGCTGGTTGGCGTTGATGGCGGTGGCGATGTGACGTTTGCCGTCCATGGCCGTGGCCGCATCGGAGCTACAGGCAACAACCGCCGGAGTCATGGGATTGGCTCCGCCCATGTAATCATAGCAGTAGTTTGCCTGATCCCATGAGTTGACATGGGCCGCGTTACTCGGGTTCTTCTCGCCGCTGACAGCCCACTTCACCTTGGTGGTTGTCGGATCAGCGATGTTGCCATAAACCTGCTGCAGATCGATCTTGAAGTGAGACACTGCGTCATGCCTGTTCAGCAGCAGACCCATCGGGTTGTGCTGGATCTCAGCCATATCGGTCATGGCGCCTTCACAGTCAACAGTTGAATCACAGGCACCACCGTTGCGGAAACCGCCACTACATGCACCGATACCATTACCAGTTGAAGGATTAGCATCACCTGCTACGGTATCTGAACAGGTGCCGTTGATCATGCCGGCGTATGCTTCCATGCCAGGCATGCCGGCATAGTTCGGCATACAGTTGTTCACGGACTGATCGGCTTTGCCATCTCCATTCATGTCAGGAGCCGGGCTGAAGCTGACCGGACCGGCGAACGGGTTACATCCCAGCGCGCCTTGGGTCTGCAGTTCTTTCAGCGCAAAGCCCTGGATGCCGGCAACACCGTCGTACATACCCATCTGCATGGCGGTACCGGCCGGGAAGCCCATGGCCTGATCAAAGGTCATGGTCATCATGCCGATAACATGCTGCAAAGTAGCGTTGGTGCCGGTGGTGCCGAACATGGCATTATTGGAGAACCAGGACCAGGAAGCACACTGGGCGTTCATGTTGGGCTGGCCGGTCATGGGGTTGAAGTAAAAGTTGTGGTGGTCCGTGTAGGGGTTAACCATACCGCCCATGCCATCGGTTGCTGTCTTGGTCGGATCGCCGGCGCCGCACATGGCAGCCGCGTCGAAATCGGCAAACATGGCCATCCAGTTCTTGACGATCTCGTAGCCGCCTACGCCGAAACCGGGCATGCCGGCATTGGCCACGGGCTGTACGTAGCCCTCAAAGAAGCCCACTGAGTACGGTGAGTAGTTGGGGCTGGCCGCGTTCATGCTGGAGTGGCAGCTGACACAACCGCCGCGCGCGCTTCCGCCCAGAGCCCATTCCTTGGGAACAATGCCGTGGGTGACGTCGAAGTCAGCCTGAATAACGTTTAGGAACTTAGCGTGAGAAGCCTTGGCGTCGGAACCATTGACATTGGCGTTAAAGCCGGCCAGCATGGCGTTGATCTCGGCCTCGGTGTCTATCTCCCAGGAGTCAACGATCTGGAAGCCGTCAAACAGGGGCACGGTGTTGCCGCCGTTGAGACGCATGTCAAATGACGGGTTGTTGTCACGAACATACTCGGCAACCCTCTGCACGTCACGGTTCATGAGCGGTGACTTGAAGGTGGCGGTGCCGTTGCTCAGATCCATGATGTTATCCGCGGGCTCGCCATCGGCAACCATGCCGGCATCGTCTGTACGCAGCACGCCGCTGTTGGGCACCACTTCATACCAGGTGGGCAGCAGGGACGGCAGGAAGGGGTAGATCTTGGTCTCGCCGTTCTTGGTGATCCATTTCCGCAGTGACGGAACAGTCTTATGGCTGCCGGTCACCAGGTCATAGTTCCAGTCCAGGGTGTTCCTGAAGGTACCGCGCGCAAAACCTGCTGTCCAGTCGCGGTATTTCAGACGGCCGGGGAGCTGAGTAGGTCTCGGGCACGCGACAGGTCACGCAGCCGATACGTTCAAGGTGCAGCTGGGGCAGACCATTGTGCAGCGGGCATCGGGGCAACGAGGGTGCCGCCGTTTTCCGTCAATTTTGGATTGTCGCGAACGGTATGGCAACCATCGCATGAGACGCTCTTGCCGTCCAGGTTGTTCTTGCCCTTGGTGTCAGGGGTCGAGTCAGCCTGGGCAAACTGATGGTCCATGGCGTAAACACGCTCGGCCGGATAGTCATAGCCATGCGCTTCCCTGGAGGGGATATCTACATAGCCGAGACTTTCCGAGGTGTTAAGG
>CAVSQR010000034.1:0-22406 GCA_963729825.1 uncultured delta proteobacterium
ACATCGAGAAAGGCGCCGGTGCCGGCGGCGCACAGCTCGTTCATGGCATAATCATAGGGGCCTTTTTCATCGACCAGGATAAATTTGGAGTCCTGGCCGCCGATCTCGATCACCGAGGCCCTGCCCCCGGCAAATTGCGCCGCAGCCGTGCCGTGGGCCACGATCTCGTTCACCGCAGGCATCCCCAGCATCTCCTGCACGATCTCCTTGCCGCTGCCGGTGGCCATGGCGCCGGTAAACGAGCTTATGCCGCTGGGCCGCAGCCATTCCTGCCAGAGCTGGCGGCACAACATGGCCACCGCGTCCCGGGACCGGCCCTGCACCTTGCGGTAGCTGTGCCAGAGCACCCGGCCGGCTCCGTCCACCACCATGCCGTCCAGGCTCACGGAACCGAGATCCACCCCAAGGTAATAGCCTTCGGCCTTCAACAATGCACCTCCCTCAATTGTCAGGTATTCCTGCGTTTTAAACCAGACGTTCCCCGGCCTTAAAAGGCACGGCCGCTGAATTTCCTATTTTGACAGCACAAACAAAAATACACTGGGCAAAAAGAGAAAAGGAGAAGGGGAGAAGAAACCAGCGCCAACCGCCTCCGGTCACAGAGTGCCACAGGCTGCTGACTGGTGCAACAAGGATGATTGATGAATTCGTAAAAACTGGAAAAAGTCAACCACAGAGAGCACAGAGCCCACAGAGATAACTAATTGTAATTAAAAATATTTTCTCTGTGACCTCTGTGAGCTCCGTGGTGAAAAGAGACTTTTTACGAATTCATCATGACTGGAAGGGGTGAATTTGCAGGGGAAATTTCGGCAAAAAAAGAAACCGCCCGGAAAATGCTGGTCAACCAGCCGTATTGCCCGCCCTGTTCACAAAGAGGCGTTCCGATTCTTTTCCGGTAAAATAAGGGAATTCAGCTTGAGACGCTGGTGTGCCTTCAGGGGATTGAACTTCACCCCGCAACGTTTCATTCTCATGGGGCCGCAATTGATCACCTCATCATAATAGACGCTTTTTGCCACAATGATGCAGGAAACATTGGGAAAGAAAAGATCCTTGTCCATGATCAGGATATCCATCTCAACCGGGCTGTTGATCGGCAGGTCGCATTCCCGGCAGACAAAGGAAAGACCGCCGGCACTGATGTCAAGGATCTTGCCGACTTGCGGGATGTCAGGCGTCAGCAGGCCGGCAATACCTTTTTTTACCTGCTGCCTTTTGTTTTTCCTGCGTTCGCTCGTTTTCATAAAAAATCCTCCTGACCAGGTCATTTTTTACAACGGCTTACCGAGGCTGGCCAATTCGCTGGCTATTTTCCAGCGATTGCATGCTGCTCGATGAAAATATCCAGCAAAGCCTTTTGCGTATAGGTCAGATTGCGGAATTTAACGCCGCAGCGCTTAATCCCCTCCTCCGGCGGGTTGCCCTGTTTATCAGCGACCAGCTGGTCAGAGATGATTTCAATCGGCAGTTTGCGCAGGATGAAATTCTCATATGAGGAAATGACATCCAGCCTCTTCCAGTCGCAGTCGCGCCCGTCAGTGCTGCTGCAATACTGCAAGCCTGCGCCGCCCCTGCTCACATCCAGAACAGCAGCGGCATGGCCGAAAGGATGGGAGTCAAGCATGGCAAAAACCGAATCCTTCATAGCAAACCGCTTGTCCTTGCGCCTTTCCTGTTTTGCCTCATCCGATTCTGTGCCCATTCCCCCCCCTTTTTCGGTTTTTCCTTCGCCATCGTGGTTCCCCCATCCGCGCTGGAGCAATTACCGAAAGTCCAGACATTGACCGGCCTTGCCTCATTCGGCGGCGCGGGATACAGATAGCCCATGAAACGCATGGGCAGTCTGCGCCCGGCAATTTCCATACCCCTGAGGACTGCCAGGGTAGCAAAAGGATTTCTCACTTTTACCCAGCAGAACCGGGGCAAAGCGGCCAGGTTCTCCTCCTGGACCACGGAAACGGAGGCCACATTGTCAATGTGGCTGAAAAATTGACAGATTTCACTGTCCGCCACCTCCGCGGGAATATCTTCAACCAGAACAACGCCCAACTGCTGTTTGCCGTCCATGTTTTCCATGTTAAGATACCCTCACCATCTCCAGTGTTTATGTTTACGCATATCCCTTTTCTTACGGCAAAAAGGCAATCTTACTTGTCGCAGCGGATTTCCCGGCAAACGGGGCAGACAGTTTGACAGGTAATAACAATGATACCTGACAACAAATCAAATACAATGGGGGAAATTTGCATAGAAAATAGATAGAAAATATATCTATTTTCCATCTGCCCTTTAGCAGCGAAGAATGGATCTTGTGGCAATAATCAGACAAAGGATGAAAGCGCTGACTGCAGGTTGCCCCCCTGGTTGGTCAACCCGAGTTTTTTTCTGATATTTTTTCTGTGAATATGGATGGTGCCGGGAGAGAGATGGAGAAATTCGGCAATATCCTTGGTTCGCTTTCCCTGCTTGACAAGATTTGCCACCTGGATCTCGGTGGGCGTGAGTTGCACGAATTTTGAGGACAAAGTGCTGGTAAAAGGGGTGAGGATTTCAGCGAGATTGGACTTGAGAATACCCACCAGGTTTTTCTGCTCTCCGGTCAACGGACTTTTTTGGAGTTTCGCCAGATAGGGTTCGACCAGGTTTCTGACATTGGCGTTAATCTGCTGCTCCAGTTCACGGGTGTCCTCCCTTTTTTTCTTCAGCAGGACCGCCAGGGCAATATTGGTCTCTTCCAGCTCCCTGGTGCGGTCGGCAACCCTCTGCTCCAGTTCGTCATGGGCCTTGCGCAACTCTGCTTCAACCTTCTTGCCATAGGTGATATCCGTATGGGTTCCGACAAAGCGGACCGGGCGTCCCGTTTCATCCCGGTCAACCACCCTGCCCCTGGACAGAATCCACTGCCACCCGCCCGCCTTGTTGCGCATGCGGAATTCCGACTCATACCGGCTGGTTTTCCCCTGAAGATGCTCCGCAACCTTGGCCAGGGTCGGCTGACGATCATCCTGGTGCATGAGATCCTCCCAGGCAAGAGTCAGGGCCCGGGCCTCCGCATCGCTGTAGCCCAGCACGCGATGCCAGTTTTCCCCATGATAAACCTCACCGGTCAGCAGATTACGGTCCCAGACCCCGTCGGAGGAGGCGTCAAGGGCCAGCAGCAGGCGCTCTTCACTTCTGATCAACCGTTCCTCAATCTTTTTCCGGTTTGAGATATCGCGCAGGCCGCCCCGCCGCCCGACAAATTCGCCCTGGGAATTATACACGGGCCGGCAGGCGTGGGAAACCCAGCGGACCTCCCCGCCTTTGGCCACAATGCGGAAGTCAAAACTTTCCAGATATCTGTCAAAATATTCTTCGGTGAAATGCCCTGTTACCTTGCGGCGGTCATCAGGGTGAATGAGGGAGAGAAACAGAGCCGGATCAGCCATGAATTCTTCGGGACTATAACCGCTTAGCTCCTGGCAGGCCGGCGAGATGTAGAGATATTCCCCTTTGGGACTCAGCCAGTATTCCCAATCACAGGTATAATCGGCAACCGTCCGGTATTTTTCCTCCTTTTCCTGCAGTTGCTGCTGGGCCTGCTTCAGAGGGGTGATATCGGTATTGATGCCGATATACCCGGTTATCTTTCCCTTATCATCCAGCACCGGGTTTGCCAGGCCATAGACCCAGACCGTCTCGCCCTTGCTGTTCCGGAAACGGTATTCCATCCCCCACTGCCCGGCGGACGCCACCATTTTCCCCCAGGCGGATTTCACGTAGCCCCGGTCCTCGGGATGCAGGCCTTTCAGCCAGCCCAGGCCGGCCGCTTCCCCGGGGGAAAGACCGGCCATGTCGCACCACCGCTTATTCACATAGGTGCAACGGCCTCTCTTATCAGTCAGATAGATACCGGCCGGCGACATGGAGACAAGCTGCTGAAAGCTTCTTTCGCCGCTCCGCAGCGCCTCTTCCACCGCCTTGCGCAACTCTATTTCCTGCTGCAGCCGGAAATTCGCAGATTTCAGCTCGGCCGTTCTTTCCGCAACCCTTCTTTCCAGCTCTCATCCTGCAGTTGCAGCTCAACCCGATGGCGGGCAAGCTCGTGGACAATCCCAGCAAGTTCTTCCGGACTGGACCGGCCGGTCCCGCTGTCTTCCAGCAGCAGTTCCGCCCGTCTCAGCAAAGCAATGATTCTTCCGGAGCCACCTTTCTCTTCCGCCATTCCGACCGCCTTTATTACTTTCTCCGCATCCTATTCTTTTTCTGATAAATTGACCACTCCTTTCCGCGGTTGCCGGCGGATAGGATGCACATTTCTTTCCAGCCCCTTAAGGACATTTCCCCGGCCGGGATTTTTCACCCGGCAGGAACGGTAAAAAGAAATTGGAGAAAAAATGAAGGGGAGGGGAAAGAGCCTGGGGCAGTTTCAGCCATTCTGGCTCTTTTCCAGGCATTCTGTTGATTTTTTCCGGGCAAACCGGTTTAACGGATAGGAATGCAGCGGGATCTCGCTATGAAACCTGACGCTGCAGCGCGTCATCGACTGCTGGGAGTATCCGACATGCTCAATAAAAAAATCCGTTGCCACAACGGTGCACTGCACGTTGGGGAAAAAGATATCATTATCCGGCCGCCTGATGTCATCCAGCAGCAGGATATCCATCTCAAGCAGGCTGTTTTTCTTCATCTCGCATTGCCCGCAGACCAGGGAGAGCCCGGTGGTACTGATGTCTATGATTCTGGCGATCTTTGAGCTGTCCGCCAGCATGAGCGCCGCGATGCCCGATTTGATCCTGTATCGCTTGTTTTTCCTGCGTTCCCCGGTTTGCACGAATACCTCCTCCGCTTCGCTTGCCTGCATCTTCAAAATTGACTGGCGGCCATCAGAATTCCGGAGACGCCTTGCCATTGATGGATGTGGCATTCTGCTCGAGAAAAATATCCCAGAGGGCCTGCTGGGTATAGGTCGGCTCGGAGAACTTCAGTCCGCAGCGGCACATGCCGTTTGCATAACCGTTGCCTGCATTGGTCACCGGCCTGTCATAAACGATTTCAACCGGCAACTGACCCAGAAAACTGTAGGCATGGAAAGAGGAGATGGTCAACCGCTGCCAGCGGCATGAACATTCCTCCCGGAAATAATGCACACAGACCCCGCCTTTGCCTGCATTCACCACCAGGGCCGGCTGCCGCTCACCATCCGTTTCCAGCAGGGCAAAGACGGTCTCCTGCACCTTAAACCGCGCATGCTCCCGTTTGTCTGATGATAGGTCATTTGCTGATGCGCCATTTATGAGCATATTGTCTCTCCTCCCCAATTTTTTCCACCGCAAACCTCGTTACCGCCGGGTCTGCCGAGAAAATGCAAGCTTTCATACTCCGAGGTGAACGCCTGCCGCTCAAAGACTCCAGCGGGCGGGTAAGGTGCGCCTGATGCATCTCACTGCATTACCCTAACCATAATAGAGCTCGTCAGGCAATGCAAAACTTGCTTGCCGGAACTGAAAGTTAGCTGCCGGGTTGGTTTTAATGGGCGGGCATGAAACGCCCCTACCTGCCTGCCGCCTACCCCGCAAAACTTCTGTTACAGAAATTCAACACCCCCTTTCACTCCGGCCATCCGGCGGCACCCCGGCGACAGAGGTTCTTTGTCCGGAAGCAGCCGCGCCTGCCCGCGGCGAAGCATTGCCTGTCTTTATCCTCCCGCTGTAACACCCGCAGGTGACAACTGCCTGTCACAAATCGGCACTTCGACCTGCCCTGCCGCCGAACTCTTCAAAAACATTCAAAAAATAAGCTGCCGGAACAGCGCTGTTATTGCTGCGGCAATCAACTGCTTTGCTCTGCTGGCACCCCTTTTGCCTATTGAAAATAAAGCGTTTTATCTGATCACTTTCCGTTAGCCGTTCAGCAAGGCAACCCCGCAAAACCGCCCCATTATTCATTATAACGTTGATGAGGATTGCATATGGCCGTCACGATACGCAACAAAACAAACAGACCCGTCATGGTCCGCTTCAACAGCGGTCTCACCTGCTACCTGAATGCCGGCGACACCTCCGCGGAAATCATGGATGGGGAAATTGCCCATAATGAAAAGCTTAGCAGGCTGCACAACCGAGGTATTATTGAAGTGATGGACGTTAAAAAGCCGGCTGCGGTTGCGGCAAAAACGAAGAAGGCGACACCAAAAGTTACAAAAAAATAAGAAAGCAAATCCTTAAATAAAAAGGAGGAATTTATGGCAGTTTTAACGTATCCAGGTGTGTATGTGGAAGAGGTTTCCAGTGGCGTCAGACCGATCGAAGCTGCCGGCACATCAACTGCGGCATTCTTCGGGGTGGCGGAAAGAGGTCCCATCGGCCAGGTCAAAAAGATATTCAACTTCACCGAGTTCCAGACCATTTACGGCGGCTTTCTGAACGGCTATTTTCTGGCCCACGCGGTGTTCCAGTTCTTCAACAACGGCGGCACCCAGTGCTATGTGGGCCGCGTGGCCTCCGGCGCCGATACGGCCACGGTGACCATCCGTGACCGGGGCGCCGCGGCCCAGAACAGCATGACCCTTTCCGCCAAATCATCCGGGGCCTGGGGCAATAAATTCATGGTGATCGTTGACAGCGCCTCAGCCGATGACCCGGCCAATGATTTCAATCTGACGGTATATCAGGACAACCCGACCCCGGATGAAGACCCGGTGCAGGTGGAGGCCTATGAAAATCTCTCCATGAATCCCGCCTCCCCGGAATTTGTCGAGACGGTGCTCAACACCAGCTCCAAATATATCACGGTGACGGTCAACACGGCCAACAGCAACCAGATTGCCGGCTACAGCCAGAGCGCGCCCATCACCCTGGGCGGCGCCCTGCTCGGGGCCAATCAGCGCAAATTCCGCATCAACATCAACAACGACGGCTACCGGACGGTGGATCTGACCGCGGCCCTGGCCGGGGCCGACCTCAGCGATCTGGCCGTTATCCGCGGGGCCATCCAGACCACCATCCGGGCCATGACCCCGCTGCGGGAATCAACCCCGGCGGGTGCCTACAACGTCACCGTCACCGTGCAGGGCACCAACATGCTGCGCATTGCCTCGGGCAACACCAGCGCCAGCTCCAAGGTGGAGGTGGTCGCGGCCGGCGACCCGCTGGAAAATGCGGCAGGGGCCCTGCGCCTCGGCAGACGAAACGGCGGCACCGAGGTGTATGGCTCATCCGCCATGCGGCCCCAGAACACCCCGGCCGATGACTTCTTCTTCCTGGGCGACGATACGGTGGCAGGTGCGGTCAGCGCGGTGCAGCCCGGCAGCGACGGCACCCTGCCCTTAAACGATATCGACTACACCAACGCCTTTGCCTGGCTCGACACCGTCCGGGACGTCTCCCTCATCGCCGTGCCCGGCATCGGTTCAACCGCCGTGGCCGACGCCGGCATGAACTACTGCCGCAACCGGCCGCTGTCCGACTGCTTCTATATCGCCGACATGGACCGGGACGACATCAGCCTGGAAGACGCCCTGCAGTACCGGGACGACATCAATACCCCGAACTCCTATGGCGCGGTCTACTTTCCCTGGCTCAAGTCCCTTGATCCCACCGGCCTGTCCGCCGAGCCGATCAATGTGCCGCCCTCGGGCTTTGTGGCCGGCATGTATTCCCAGATCGACGCCAGGCGGGGGGTATGGAAGGCGCCGGCCGGCACCGAGGCGGTGCTCGGCGGGGCCGTGGGCCTGGTGACGGATCTCACCGATATCCAGCAGGGCAATCTCAATAAAAATAAAAAGAGCGTCTGCGTTATCCGCAAATTCCCCGGCTCCGGCATTGTGCTCTGGGGGGCGCGCACGCTCAGCTCCGACCCGGAATATAAGTACATCCCGGTGCGCCGCATGGCCATCATGCTGCGGGTCAGCATTTACAACGGCATCCAGTGGACCGTGTTCGAACCCAATGACGAGGAACTCTGGTCCCAGATCCGGCTCAACATCGGCTCCTTCATGATGACCCTGTTCCGCCAGGGCGCCTTCCAGGGTTCCACCCCGTCCCAGGCCTTCTTTGTCAAGTGCGACGGCGAGACCACCACCCAGGCGGACATCGACCTGGGCATCGTCAACGTGCTGGTCGGCTTCGCGCCGCTCAAGCCGGCCGAGTTCGTGGTGGTGAAAATCAGCCAGAAGGCGGGACAAAACTGATTTGGGATTCGGATTGCGGATTGCGGATTGAATAGAAGGTGGACAAATACATTCTTGTGGGATAATTAAACAAAGCCCAAGCGATGGGGGAGAAAAAGATATGGCACAGTTTACAGTAAACACCCACCGGTTTGATCCCTACCGGAACTTCAAGTTCAAAATCAAGTGGGACGGCAAATACGTGGCAGGGCTCTCCAAATGCAGCGCCCTGAAAAAAAGCACCGAGGTCAAGGAATGGCGGGAGGGCGGAGATCCCAGCACCAGCCGTAAACTGCCGGGCAAGACCTCCTATGACGGCATCACCCTGGAGGCCGGGGTCACCCATGACACCACCTTTGAGGAGTGGGCCAACCTGATCAATAACTTTCAGAGCGACGCCTCCATGTCGCTGAAGAATTTCCGCAAGGATGTCGTCATCGACGTCTTCAACCTGCAGGGCAGCAAGGTGCTGTCCTACAAGGTATACCGCTGCTGGGTCTCCGAATATCAGGCCCTGCCGGGACTCGATGCCGGCGGCAACGAGGTGATGATCCAGACCATCAAGCTGGAAAATGAGGGCTGGGAGCGCGACACCGCGGTCACCGAACCCACCGAAAGCTAGGTGAGCGATGGATCGCATGGCGTTTGAGCTGCCGGGGGGCTTTGTTGGCGATGACGGCCAGGTGCATGGCCGGGTCATTCTCGCCCCGCTCAGCGGTTTTAGCGAGAAAATGCTGGCGGGGAGAAACAATGCTCCCGCCCCGGTGCTGGTCACCGCCCTGCTCAGCCGCTGCATTGAGAGGATCGGCAGCCTCGATGGGGTGACGGAGGGGATGGTCCGCCGCCTGTTGGTGGGCGACCGGCTCTTCCTCCTGCTAAAGCTGCGGGAAATGACCTTCGGCCGGGACATCCAGGCGGTCATCCGCTGCTCCCAACCGGACTGCGGGGCGCGGGTGGATATCGACTTTGCCACCGAAAACATCCCGGTGACCCGCTCGCGCCAGCAGTCCCTGCGGCACCGGCTGCAGCTTTCGCCGGCAGCGGGCGGCCACCTTGTCACTTTCCGGCTGCCCAACGGCGAGGATCAGGAAATGCTGGCCCAGCTGCTGGACAGTGACGAGGAGCTGGCGGCGGACAATTTGCTGGCCCGCTGCGTGCACAGCATCGATGCCGTCCAACCGCCGGCCCTGGCCGATATCGCCAGGCTGTCAGCCGCGGCCAAAATGGAAATTGAAGAGGAAATGGACCGGCTGGCCCCGAAACTCGGCTCCAGCATGAAGGCGATCTGCCCGGAGTGCGACCGCAGCTTTACCGCCGCCTTTGATGTGCAGGAGTTCGTGCTGGCGGAGCTGAACACCCGGCTTGATCTGCTGCTCAAAGAGGTGCACTATCTGGCCTATCATTATCACTGGAGCGAAAAGGAAATCCTCGGCATGACCCGGCAGAACCGGCGACGCTACATTGAGGTTCTCTCCGAGGAAATGGAACGGTTAAACCATGCATTCTGAAAAAAACACCCATAAACCGAAGCAGCAGAGCGGCGACCTCAGCCCGGCCGGAAGGATGGTGCGGTCCCTGCTCGGACTGCCGGAGCGCACGGCCGGCAGGATGCAGGGTCATGGGCCGCTGCCGCCGGGGGCCTTCCGTTACCAGCAGCGGTCAAGCTTGCCAGCGCCCTTTACCCCCTCGCCATTGGCCGAACAGGAGGACGCCCTCCCGGATGGCCGAGGGTGAGGCCCCACAGGTGGCCGCAGGCTGCCGCATGGCGCAGTCCCTGCCGCAGCCGTCGCCCGGAGCGGGGCGAGCCCTGGCCTGCGGCAGCCCAGGCCCATCCTCCCGGCAATGAACAAGCTCCCCAGCAGACCCAGGTGCGTCCCGCTGCACCGGTGATGCCGGATCATGGGCCGGTCAGGTCTGTTGCCGCGGAACAGAAGAGCCCCGGCAGCCCGCACCGGACAGAAGTCCGACTAGCCGGCGAAATGGCGGCGGACCAGCCAACAGACAGGAGATTGCCATCCCCGGCAGGTCAACGGTCAGGCAGGTTTTCAGCGCCCTGGCTGCCAGCGTGGAGGGTGAACACCTTTCCGTAGCGGACCAATCGCTTAGCATGGCGCAACCTGCCGCTTCTCTGCCGGCCGGCCAGGACCGGCAGGAGAGTACGGCAATGGATCATGACGAGCGGCCCATGCCCCAACAGCCCAGGCCGGATGCCGCCCGCCCGCCCGCGGACCGGCAGCCCCAATGGAGATCGCGGCTGCTCCCCGCTGCCGTCCAGGCGGAGGGTCTTATGCCGCAGGGGTTTACAGCAGCAGGCACGACCGCGGCCCAGCCCCCAGGTTCAGCGCCGGGACAGAGAGCCAAGCTGCCCCAGAGCACGGCGGATAAAAGCGCTGGACGCCCAGGCAAAGCAGAAATTCCGGCGGCAGCGCCGGAAGCCAAGGCGGATATCGCCCCTTCGCAGCGGCAGGAACATCCGCCGGTTGCGGCAGCTCCCCGGGGTGCAGAGCGTCTTGCCTCCGCCACACCGGCCCGGCGGCCGGATGAGGATGGCGCCCGGCAGATCGAAGAGCTGCGGCGGACATTTTATGAACTGGTCAGCAAAAAGACCTCTGCCCACGAGCCCAAGGACCGTGAGCAAACCACCACAGCCGAGGCGGAAACGCCCGCCCCAGCCGCCTCTGCAGCAGATTGTGGTGATCAACCGCACCTCAGGCAGCAGAAGCCGTGGCCGCTTGCCGGCCGCCTTCTGGGAACGGAGCTGTATGGCTCGCACAACCTTAAAGATGATCAGGTAAGGGACCCCACCGTGAGCGTATCCACTGCAATAGGACTGGTCAGCGAATCGCTGCGCAACCTCCTGCTCGGAGAGATGACCCTGACCCCGGAGGTGGATGTCACCATCCTGTCTCCCCACGAGAAGGGCGTGGACCGGCGGGTCAACCTCTATCTGTACAAGGTGCAGGAAAGCCCCCTGCTCAAGAACATGGACTGGCAGGCCAGGGCCGACAATCCGGCCCGGCTCGTGCCGCCGCCCCTGTCCCTGCATCTCCATTATCTGCTGACCCCCTATGCCATCATCGACCCGCAGACAGGCAATGCCGCCAGCCACGAGATCCTGGGCGAGGCCATGCGCGTTTTTTATGAGAACCCGGTCATCCCGGCGGACTATCTGGCAGACGAACTGGCCGGGGCCAGGGAGCAGATCAAGGTGATGCCCTCCACCATCGTGCTGGAAGAGATGAGCACGGTGTGGAGCACCTTTGCCCAGCCTTACCGGCTTTCCGTGGCCTATGAGGTGGCGGTGGTGCAGCTCGACATGCTGTCCGCCAGCGAGCGGACCATGGCCAAACGGGTGCGGCACATCGGCGTGCCCCAGGTAGCCGCCCCCTTTCTGCCGCCCACGGTGGAAATGATCACGCCCATGGCGGCCCCGGCCGGGGCCAGCGTGACGGTCAGCGGCAAAAATCTCGCCGGCTGGCAGGCCTACGTGTCACTGATGCGCAGGCCGGTCCTCGCCGGCCATGAGCTGACGGCTGACTCCTTTTCCGTCACCATCCCGGCCGACCTTGCCCCCGGTTTTTATGAAATACGGGTTGACATCTCCCATCTGACGAGAAAGACCCTGTTTTTTGAGGTGACGCCGTGAGTGTGCAGGCCATGAAAAAGGATGCCAGCCGGCCCCTGCCCTACGGCGCAAGTTTCGCTCATCTCTCTGATGAACTGACCCGGCTCGACCTGCTGATCAGCCGGCAGGTGCTCCGGCTGCGGGCCGGGATGCCGGAGCAGCAGCCCGGCAGCGGCCTGTATATCTCCCATGACCAGGTTGACCGGCTGCTGCAGCAAGGCGAGGGCCATTTGCCCGGACACCCAGGAGATCCTGGCCAGTCACCGGCAGTTTGAGCTGCTGGGCCACGAGATCAGCGCCAGGGTGGCCGCAAGCCTTGAGGAGAAGATCTTTCTGGCCCTGCCCTGCCTGGCCCGGATGTTCGGCCTGTCAGCCCTTGAGCTGCAGGCCCTGGTCGTCTGCCTGGCGCCGGAACTGGACCGCAGGTACGACACCCTGTATGCCTATCTGCAGGACGATATCACCCGCCAAAAACCGTCCGTGGATCTGGTTCTGCAGCTGCTCGGCGACAGCCGCGAGGAGCGCTGGCAGCTGCGGCAGCTGCTCGCCGGCGGGGCTACGCTGCTGCGCAGCGGCATCCTGCAGAGTCGCGGCTGATGACCACAGTCCGTCCGGGTCGAGCGATCTGGCCATGCTGCTCAAGGTGGACCGCCGGATGGTCGATTTCATCATGGGCAACAACGCCCTGGATAGCCGGCTCAGCCGCTGCGCCCGGCTGCTCTCCCCCACTGTAACGCTGGATGAGGCAGCGGCGGCGCCGGAAATCAAGGCCAGGCTGCTGAGTCTTGCCAGCCGCCACATCAAACGGGAGATGGTCAGGGAAAAAACGGTGATCTCGCTGCACGGCCCGGCCGGCGCCGGCAAAACCACGTTGGCCCAGGCCATCTGCCGGGAATTGCAATGCCCCATGCTGGTCATTGACCTGGACCTGCTGCCCGCAGGTGATGAGGAATGGGAAAACACCATGCGGCTGGCCCTGCGGGAGGGGCTGTTGACCCGCTCCATCCTTTTTTTCGACAACATCGATGTGCTGACCGAGCGGGCGGACAAGGGCACAGCGCTGCTGAAAAAGACGGCCAGGGCCATTGCCGAGTATGGCTGGCTGGTCTTCCTGGCCGGGGAAAAGGCCTGGTCCGGCGAGGGATGCTTTGACGAGCTGCAGTTTGTGTCCATTGCCGTGCCTGCGCCCCAGGTTCCCATCAGGGAGCTGGTCTGGCAGAACATGCTGGCCGCAGAGCCCGCCGACATCAGCGGAAAATGGTCGGCCAAGCTGGCCCGGCGCTTCGCCCTGACCCCGGGGCAGATCGAGCGGGCGGCGCGGTCTGCCCGGACCCTGCAGGCCGGTAACGGCCGGGACAGAAAACTGTCCTTGTCCGCTCTCATCGCCGCCTGCCGCAGCCAGTCCCATCATAAGCTGGCGGAACTGTCCGTCAAGATTGAGGACCAATACAGCTGGGCCGACCTGGTGCTGCCGGAGGAAAAAACCGCGCTGCTCAAAGAGATCTGCGCCCAGGTCAGGCATCAGTACCGGGTGTTTGGCGAATGGGGCTTTGCCCGGAAGATGGCCTACGGCCGCGGGCTCAGCGTGTTGTTTTCCGGCCCGCCGGGCACGGGAAAAACCATGGCGGCCCAGGTCATGGCGGCAGAGCTGCAGCTTGATCTCTACAAGATCGATCTGTCCAGCGTGGTCAGCAAGTACATCGGCGAGACGGAAAAAAACCTGAGCCGGATCTTTGCCGAGGCCCAGCGCAGCAACGCCATTCTCTTCTTTGATGAGGCGGACGCCCTGTTCGGCAAACGCACCGAGGTCAAGGACGCCCACGACCGCTACGCCAACATCGAGACCAGCTATCTGCTGCAGAAGATGGAGGAGTACGAGGGGATGGTCATCCTGGCCACCAATCTGCGCTCCAACATGGATGAGGCCTTTACCCGGCGCATCCGCTTCATTGTCGAGTTCCCCTTCCCGGATGCCGCCCTGCGGGCCCGCATCTGGCGGAGCCATTTTCCCGGCGAGGCGCCGGTGCGTGACGGCATCGACTATGATTTCCTGGCCAGACGCTTCCAGGTGGCAGGGGGCAGCATCCGCAACATTGTCTTAAATACCGCCTTTCTGGCCGCGGAAAGCAATGAGGAGATCAGCATGGAGCATATCATGCACGGGGTCAAAAGGGAGTTTGAGAAAATTGGCAAGCTGTGGAATGAGGAAACCATCAACCGCTCTGATCCTACCAGAACCTGAGGAGGTTACGTATCATGTTTGCCGCACGCAACACAAAACAGCATCGCGATCACGAAAACCAGGGCAGGAGCCGCAGTGCCGCCGGCGCGGTCCACAGCCAGGCCGACACCATGGCGCCTGTCTCCCAGTCCCTGCAGCGGGCCATGGGCAATCAGGCCATGCAGGCCATGGGAGATAAAAGTCACGACTCCGGGCAGTCCTCCCTGCCCCGCATCCGGCTGACAAATTTTTCGGCCGATGGGGCAACCGGGCAGCTGAACAGCAACGGCTCATTTGCGCCGCGGCTGCCGGACAAGAGCACCAACCAGACCACCGGCGACCAGGACCAGAACGCCTCCCTCACCTCCTTTGCCGCGGAGGCCAGGGGGGTGGGCATCCAGGTGGAAATCACCAACGGCACCAGTTCCGCCGACTATCCGGACGGCTACCGCTGGACCCAGACCATTGACAGCAATGTGCCCCTGGGCGGGACCACCTCGCCCTACGTGGATCCGCGGCCCAATGACGACACCAAGCCCTTTTACTGGACCGATGCCGAGGCGGCGGCCACGGCCGACCACCTTTATCGATCACCCGTCGCGCAATGCCCCGGCCTCCGGCACCACCACCTGGGATGCCGTGCTGTCGCTCAACGGCGTGAACGGCACCGCGGTGACCCGGCTCGATTCCCTGGCCTACGGCTTTTCCATTGACACGGCGGGAACCGTATCTCCCCGTACCCCCACCAGTCCCGGGGGCGGGCTGGTCACCACCCATCAGATGACCCTGGCCTCGGAGTTTCCGGGCTGGACCTTTACCTGAGGGGGCAAAGGGATAAAGAAGGATAAATTTAATGGATATTCACCATGCATGATCAGCTGAAAGACAGTCCGGACTTCTCGGTGCGCATCCTCTGGAACGGCCACGAAGACAAGCCGTTCTACCGGGCCCATCTGGTCTCGGCCTCGCGCCGGGACCTGCTTGTGGACCAACCGTTCTGGGGTAATGCGGTGATCAGCCGCGAAGAATACAAGAGCCTTTTTGACATACTGGAGCAGCGCGGACTGGAAATCGACGTGCTATCCCATAAGGATAAGTTCGGCTACAGCATGGAATTACAGACTGATGAGAAAACAGGCTATTGCTACCTGGGACTCACGGAAGAGACCCTGCAGACCCTGACCCTGATGCGTGAGGTGCTGGCGCCGGAGAACAAATCTCCCCTGCAGGCCATCCTCGATCGTCTGCAGGGCATCAAATTGTGAAAATAGTGAGGAGTGAGAAGTGAGAAGTGAGGAGATAGTGGAGAGGCGGTTCGCGAACCGCCCTGCTTTAATCTCCTCACTTCTCACTCCTCACTCCTCACTCTGGAGATAATCATGTCAGGCGGCTTTGCCAATAAACCGAAAATTCTGCGCGGCGCCTTTGTGGAGTATGGACTCAGCATCCCTCCGCTGATTGTGCCGTTCCAGTTCAATCCGGTGCAGCTTACCAGAAACCGCAGCCTGATATTTTCCGTGCCCAATGCCCCGGCCCAGACCGCGCCGGCAGGCGAGACCGAGGAGGCGCGGGCCACCAGGGCCGCGGCCGGCAGATCGACGCTGCGGCAGTTTCACCAGCGGGAGGAGTTCTCCGATCTGCTGGAGCTGCAGCGGCAGCAGCAGGTGCAGGTGGGCGAGGAGTCCATCTCCTTTGATATCCGCCTGGATGCCACGGACAAGCTCAATGACGGCGATCCCATCACCGAGCAGTTCGGCATCATGCCCCAGCTCTGCACCCTGGAACTGATGGTCTACCCCAAAAGCGAAAGCATGCTGGGCGCGGCACTGGGCGCGCTGCTCGGCTCCGCCGGCGGCTTTTCCTTCACCCGCGGGGAGAACCCGCCGATGATCCTCTTCATCTGGGGCCGCAAAAGGGTGCTGCCGGTGAACATCAACAGCATGAACATCACGGAGACGGAGTTCAGCACGGACCTCAACCCCATCCGGGCCAGCGTGGCGGTCAGCCTGACGGTGATCGAGGGACCGAACCCGGTCTTCAAGTATTCAAAGGCGATGAAAGAGGTCATGTCGGTGCTCAATGTGACCAATCTGATTAATATTACCGATGTGGTGATTCCGGGATAAGCCATGTTTTTCAAGAACTCACGCTACAGAAAACAGCCGTTTGCGGTGACCATCGACGCCCGCGGCCGCAGGTTCAAGTCCGTGACCCTGCGCGCCACGCCGGATACCGACGGCACCTTTCAGCACACCATCGAGGAAGGCGACCGGCTCGATCACCTGGCCTACAGTTATTACAAGGCCCCGAAAAAATGGTGGCGCATCATTGATGCCAACCCGGAATTTTTCTCGCCCCTTGATCTGCTCGGCTCAGGCGTGCTGAAATGCGTGCGCATTGCCCTTGGCCATGATGCCGAGGCGGGTGAGCCGCCCTGGAGTGTACTGGCCAAAAAGCTGACGGCCCTGGTCGGTGTCGCGAGCTACCGCTTTGATGATAACGTGCTGCTCACCGAGGACACCCTGACCGTGGCCGGCGAGACGATTGCCGTGGCCGGCCAGAGCTATCAACGGGCGGTGATCATTGATTACAACCGCCTCACCATCAGCGAGGCGGAGCTGACCGCGGCCATCAATGCGGCTGGATTTATCGCTGGCACCCCGGAGAACAGCGGCAGGATCGGCAGGAAGATCATTATTCCGCCCGATGCGCCGGCCTGAAAAGACTGATATGGAGAATGAGAATCTTATTATCGAGATCGACGGGGCAGAGGCGGACGACCTCTATCCGCGGCTCATCAGTCTGGAGGTTGAACATGACATTGAACTGGCGAGCATGTTCCGCCTGCAGTTTTCCCTGCTGCTGGACCAGGGGGGCTCGTGGGGCATCCTGGATGACGAGCGTTTGCGGGTCTGGAAACAGGTGAGTGTCCGCGCAGGCCTGGCCGAGGCTGACGAGGAGCTGCTGTCCGGCTACATCACCCATGTCAGGCCGCAATTTGACGCCGACCCGGCCCGGTGCGTGCTGGAGGTGTGGGGCATGGACGCCAGTGTGCTGATGGACCGGGTGGAGAAGCTCAAAGACTGGCCGAACAAGAAGGACAGCGACATCGCCTCCGAGATCCTCGCCACCTACGGCCTGGTGCCCGAGGTGGAGGACACCGAGGTGATTCATGACGAGGCGCTGTCCACCATCATCCAGCGGGAGACGGACATGCAGTTCCTGAAACGGCTGGCCCTGCGCAACGGCTTTGAGTGCTATGTGGAGGGCGAGACGGCCTATTTCCGCAAACCGCGGCTGGATGATCCGCCCCAGCCGGTGCTGTCCGTCCACTTCGGCAGCGAAACCACGGTCAACCGTCTCAAACTGGCGGTCAATGCGCTGACTCCGGCCAATGTGGCCATGTTCCAGATCGACCGGGCCAGCAAAGAGGTGCTGGAGGCCGAGGCCACCACCAGTGAACAGACGGCCCTGGGGGCGGAGGATGTGCCGGGCCATCTCGGCCCGGGCATGGATCCGGCCAAGGTTTTCGTCAGCCGCACCGCCGCCACCGGCACCCCGGAGATGACGACGCTGTGCCGGGAACTGTACCATCAGGGCGAATGGTTCGTGGAAGGGGAAGGGGAAATCACCGCCAACCAGTACGGGCATGTGCTTAAAGCGAGGAAAACGGTGACCATCAGGGGAATCGGCGAGACATACAGCGGAATCTACTTTGTCAGCCACGTCACCCACGTTTTCACCGATGACGGCTACCGGCAGATATTTAAGGTAAAACGCAACGCCCTGCTGCCCACCGGCGCCGAAACGTTTGAACGTTTTGAACGCTGGAACGTTATTTTAATGAGGGGATTACTTGTCACTTGAAAAGATCGTTTCCAGACTGGTCGATAAGGTGGAACACCGCTATTACGGCAAATACCGTGGTATCGTGGTGGATAACGCCGACCCCGAGCAGCTGGGCCGCCTGAAACTCAAGGTGCCCAGCATTCTGGGCAATGACATTGTCACCGGCTGGGCCGCGGCCTGTGTGCCATACGGCGGCGAGGCGAACCAGGGCATGCTGTTCATCCCCGAGGTCAACGCCGGGGTGTGGGTTGAATTTGAAGAGGGGGATCTGGAATTCCCCATCTGGGTGGGCACCTTCTGGAGCAAGCCGGACGGCGAGAGCGAGCTGCCCAAACCCAATGATGCCGACGGCGCGGAGCAGGGCGGCGTGCAGGACCCGCCCACCCGCAAGATCATCAAAACCGTCAAGGGCCACTCCATCCAGTTCGAGGACAAGGACGGCGAGGAGCTGATCACCATTGTCGAGGCGGTGAACAGCAATGTCATCACCCTGGATGCCAACGGCATCACCATTAAAGACGGGGCCGGCACCATCACCATTGAAGACGCGGGCGGCAACCAGGTGCTGCTGGACAGCAACGGCATCACCTGCACGGACATGAACGGCAACGAGATCAAGATGGACAGCCAGGGGGTAAAGGTGAGCGACGCCAACGGCAACATCATCAAGATGGATGCCATGAGCGGTTTCCCGGCGGGACCGGGGGTGAAGATCAATGGCGGCTCAGGCCGGGTGTGCATGGAAGGGCTGATCAACTGGCTGATGACCCATCAGCATGTGGGCAATATGGGGGCCCCGACCCCGCTCTTTCCGGGGAGCATGGTCGATCTCACCATGGCCCTTTCCGGGGTGAACGCCCTGCTGTCAAAAAAAATAAAGGTGGAGTAATGCGACCATGGGCCTGATTATCGGCGATGAAAACGCCTCCCAGGGCATGACCAAGGCGATCTACGACAAGATCCGCCAGGTCATGGAGCCCATTGACGGCGCAAGCGAGGAGCAGATGACGGATATCCGCGCCAGCTGGAAGAAGCTCTCCCATGCCATCGCCCACGGCGTGGTCTCCCATATCAAGTCGAACATGGAGATCAAAAAGATCAGGACCATCGACAAGGTGAGTGTGCAGGGAGCCACCGGCACGGCCCCGCCCAGCGCCCACTCGCACAGTGTGGCCATTGCAGCCGAAGATGCGGATCTGCAATTTACCGAGACCAATTATCCGGCAGGACAGGGACATGTGGAGTGACAGCCATGGCAGGTGAAGTGACCACATTCGGCTTCCCCTTTGCGGTGAACAAGGCGGGCGGCATCATCGCCAGCGGCGGCGACGAGGCCATCCGGGGCAAGATCATCCAGGTGCTCTTCACCGCGCCCGGCGAACGGGTGAACATGCCCGAATTCGGCTGCGGCATCTTCAACCTGGTGTTTGAGGCCAACAACACCGTTCTTGCCGCGGCCATGGAGTTCACCATCGGCCAGGCCCTGGCCCGCTGGCTGGATGAGGACATCATCGTGGACGGCATTGAGGTGGAGTCCCGGGAGGAGACCATCACCGTGGAGATCTCCTATACCAAAAGACAGGATTTGAGCCGGGAGACGGTGCGGATACATTTTCGATAAAGACGTTCAAGCGTTTAAGCGCTGGAACGCTACCACCCGAAGGGAAAAAAATGGCGGAGATCAAGAAGATAGACGAACAGATCATTGTGGACTACATGGCCCGCGACTATGACAGTCTGCTGCAGTCCATGCGTGAGCTCATTCCGGCCCGGCTGCCGGAGTGGAAAAGCTATGCCTCGGAGGCCGATTTCGGCAATGTCCTGCTGCAGCTTTTTGCCCACATGGGCGATATCCTCAGCTACTACCAGGACCGGGTGGCCAATGAGAGCTTCCTGGGCACGGCCCAGAGCAGACGAAGCGTTATCGATCATCTGAAACTGATCGGCTACCGGCTGGCCACCGCCGCCCCTGCCTCCGCCACCCTTGACCTGACCATTCCGGCCGCCTGCACTGCCGTCATCACCATCCGCCGCGGCGATGCCTTTGCCACCAAAAGCCAGAAGGACAAGCCCAGCGTCCGCTTTGAATACAGCCGGGAGGACAATCTGGTGATCGACTGCAGCACCCTGGCCGTTGATGCGGCAACCCACAAAAAGTACTTCAGAGCGATGCCGGTGGAGGAAGGCCGGCTGGTTAAAAGCGAGATCATCGGCTTTTCCGACGGCAGCAAAAACCAGCGTTTCACCCTGGCCCATGCCGGGCTGATCCTGCGCTCAGCCGGGGCAACCCAGAAAATCAACCGGGACATCATCATCACCACCAGCCTGGGCGAGACCATCGACGAGTGGACCCTGCAGGAAAGCCTGGCCTTCAGCCGGGAAAAACAGAAGGACTACACCGTGGAGATCGACGATCAGGACGCGGCCACCGTCATCTTCGGCGACGGCGCCTTTGGCGCCATACCCGCGGGCGGCGCGACCATCCGGGCCATCTACCGGGTGGGCGGCGGTCTCAAGGGCAATACCCCGTCAGCCACCATCCAGACCATTGTCGACGCCGCGCAGCTGGTGTTAAACGGCATCAAGGTGACCAACCCGGAGGCTGCCACCGGCGGCGCGGACCGGGAGAGCATCAAGCATGCGGTCATGCACGCCCCGGCCGTGTTCCGCTCCCTGAAACGGGCGGTCACCGAGGATGACTACAAGGCCCTGGCCCTTGACTTCAAGGGGGTGGGCAAGGTGCGGGCCGTCTCCGGGAGCTGGAACCGGGTCACCCTGTTTGTGGCGCCCGAGGGCGGCGGCCGGGTGAGCGACGTGCTGGAGGCGGGTCTGCTGGCCTACTTCGAGGACAAGCGGCCGGTGACCACCATCATCACCATCGAGGACGTGGAGTATGTCAAGCTCTACATCACCGCCGCCATCGGGGTGAAAAGCTACTATCCGCCTGATGACGTGAAGGAAAAGGTGATGACCGCGGCGGCCGCCCTGCTGGCCTTTGACAATGTCGATTTCGCCCAGACCATCTATCTGTCCAAATTCTACGAGGCAATCGAGTCGGTGGAAGGGTTGGATTATGTCACCATCAGCGAGTTCAGGCGCCAGGGTCAGGCGGCCGGTTATGTAACCCCGACGGGCAAGATCACCATGAAGGAGAATGAGATCCCCATCATTCCTGCCGATGTCCCGGCCTATGCCAAGGGCATCAGAATCGTTATCGAGGGTGAAAGCTGACCATGCGTCTCAAAATGATCACCGCATCAGCCTGTCCTGAGGGTAACCGGATAGCGCTTTCGTGGACCAACCCCGACCCGACCGGCTATCCGGGCATCAGGGTGGTGCGCCGGGAAAAGACCTTTCCCGTCTCCGCCAAAGACGGGGTCATCGTGGCGGACGGCACCGGGCTCGCCACCGGCTTTACCGAGGGCGGCGAGGCGCTTTACTCCATCATCGATGCAGGTCTGCAGGCGAGACCACTACTATTACACCCTGTTCCCCTACCAGGGCGAGCCCCCGGCCTATGCCTTTGATTATCATAACCGCTGCGTGGCCATGGCCACCTCGGCCTACGGGTTCGGCGGCCGGATGTTTGAGCTGCTGCCGCGTATCTATCACCGCTATGACACGGCAGCTCCCACTGATCCGGCCTCCTTACCGGCAGAGCTCGTCCAGGCCGGGCAGCTCCGGCGTTTTCTCGAGGTGCCGGGCAGCATGCTCGATCTACTTTACAGCCATGCCGGGGCAGCACTCGATCTGCACCATACCGCCAGCATAGACGGCCGGCTGCTGCCCCTGCTGGCCCAGTGGATCGCCTGGCAGATCGACTTCCGGCTGGAAATCGACGCCCAGCGCAACGAGATCAGCAACGCCCCCCATCTTTACAAAACCGTGGGACTGATCCCGACCGTGGAAGCCACGGTGAAGCGGCTTACCAACTGGGAAAGCAGGATCAAGGAATTGTCCACAACATCTTTCTCAGCAATAACCCGGAAATGCTCAACCTGTGGACCCTGCGCCTTGATGAGCAAGGGGAATGGCAGCAGGCAGGAGTCACCGCTTTCGCTGAACTTCGCCTATGAGGGACGGCCGGCGACGGCCACCGGCGAGAGCGGCGTTATCTGGCTTCTTATCATACCCGCAAAAAGACCGTTGGGATATCTCGCACAAAACCTGGTCGGCTACGACGGCTGGTCGCCGAGCAGCTCGCTGACGGAGGGTCCACCATTGACAGCGTCCCGCCGCCGCCCTCCCAGGCAGGCGTCCTGTGGCTTTTCTGGAATGCCTATGACGAGAGCAGAGCGGCACCTGGCTCATCCGGTACCGGCGCTGCAACGGCGGCGGGTAGGTCTGACGCCGCGGCCTTGGCCGGGCTACAGCCAGCGCAAATCCCCTCCGGCGACGGTGGACGGCAACGGCGGGCTGTGGCTCTTCTGGCTGGAGCTGGAAGACGGCCGCTGGCAGATGAAATACGGACCGCCATGACGGCACAGGACTGGCGACTTCTGTCCCCTGCCCTCTTCCCCCAGGATAGCGGGCTCGATGCCAGGGTGGAAAGCGAGCCG
>CAVSQR010000035.1:0-77468 GCA_963729825.1 uncultured delta proteobacterium
CACACCGAGGCGGGGGTGCTCCCCAACTTCGGTTTCCGGGTCGCTGCGGCCCTCGAATTCCAAAGGGCCAAAGGCGCCTGGCGCCGGGAACCGTCCGGCGTCCGGCGTTCGCTGTGCGATGTTCGCCGTGCTTCATTTCCATTTCGCCAGCCCTGCCTCGATCTGTCCCGTGACGAGGGTGTGAAACGATCCGGCTCGTCGTGCATCGGTCCGGGTTCAAGCGGTTGGTCCGGCGCGGCGGGATTGAGTTCAATGGCGATCAGTTCGGTTTGCCGCAGGGCATTGCTGCTGAAAAAATAGACTGACTCATAATAGTCGCGCAGGATCTGCCATTCATCCTCCTTGACCACCGGCGAGAGCTGGTGCAGATCGCCGATCATCAGGAGCTGCACGCCACCGAAGGGCAGGTCGCTGCGGCGGTAGCGCCGCAGCACCAGGTCCACCCCATCGAGCAGATCCGCCCGCACCATGCTGATCTCATCGATCACCAGCAGATCGAGGCTCTTGATGATGTTGATTTTTTCCCTGTTGAACTTGCGTTGCAGATTCTGGCCGTATGCCTCGCTGCCCGGCACAAAAGGACCCAGGGGCATCTGGAAAAATGAATGCAGGGTCACTCCCCCGGCGTTGATGGCCGCCACCCCGGTCGGCGCGGTGACGATCATGCGCTTGCTGGTATTTTTTTTGATCTGGTGCAGAAAGGTGGTCTTGCCGGTGCCGGCCTTGCCGGTGAGGAAAATATGGCAGTCGGTGTACCGGACGAAATCGTCGGCCAGCTGCAGTTCAGGGTTCGGTCCGTTCATTGATGGCTCAGGGATTTCCGGCATGGGTTTGCGGGAGTGTCAAAGTGATCGTTGATCTGAATGGTCGGCAACATAAAAGCCAGGATGATTTCCCCGTCCGCCTCCCGCTCCCGCTAAAACTCCAGCACGAGCAGGTTGAGCAGGCCGATGAGAAACCCCAGCAGCCCGCCGAAGAGATTGATGTATTTGAACTGCTCCTCCATAATGCCCATGAGCAGTTTTTCCAGCCGCAGCAGATCCAGGGAGTCGACCTTTTTGGTGACGATTTTTCTGATATTCAGCGACGCCACCAGGCCGGGGACCTCCCGGACCATCAGGTCATTCACCTGCTGCAGGAGATATTCGGCAAAGGAGAGCTGCACATCCTTGGGCAGCAGGTCCGCCAGCGGGCCGATGGGTTTGCTGAGCAGCTTTTTTTCAACCAGTTCCACCACCAGATTGGTGAGCAGTTGTTTCACCTTGGCTGAACGCAAGATAGCGGTCACCTCGGCGGCGGTCCATTGCTGGCCTTTCTGTACCGCATCGGCACCGAACAGGTCGCGGATGATCTCGGCCGCTGGACGTTGGGTCTGACCGGCAAAGGCATCCCGCAGGATGCCGGTGAGCGAGCCTGCCGTCCCCGGTTTTGCCAGCAGTTCGCTGACCTTTTTACTGAAATCCAGGTTCATCTCCCTTATTTTCTGTGGGTCGACATTCTTCAGCAGCTCGGCCAGGGGGGTGCGGAGAAATTCATCGGCCTTGTCCCGGAGGGTTGCGGCCACTTCCCGCTGGACGGTTTCATCGGCCAGCCATTGGCCGATCTCATCTCCTTTTGTTTCAAGATAACCGTTCACCTTGCCACGGATGGTCTCGGCGCTGATAAAGCTTGTCATCATGGCGGCCAGCGGCCCCAGGGAGCGGGTGAAGCTGCTGATGGCGCTGCAGATGGTATCGGTGATTTTCCCCTGCATGGCCGGTTCCTGCAGCATCCGGGCAAATTTTTCCAGCAAGCCCGGCGCCTCCTGTTCCAGCCGGTCCAGCATGAGGGCCGACAGTTCCGGCGGGATGATATCGTGGATGGAGCGGTTTTCACTCAGGGTGAAATCGATCTTCTGCTGTACCTGGCCGGCGACCCATTCCTGGACCGCCGGGCTGGCCAGCAGGTCTTGGGCGCTCTTTTCCAGAAAGGCGTAAAAGTGCTCCCGGTTTTCCGGGGGAAAGGTGTCGCTGAGATTTTTTGCCAGCAGAGCGTCAGATTGACTGGTCACCGCCTTGTCAATGGTGGCGGCAAAATCCTCGCTTTCCAGATAGGCATGCATCTGGTTGATAAAGCGGAGCCGGAGGATCTTGATGCTGGCATGAAAGTAGGGGTGGAACCGTTGCGGGATAACGGTGGTGATGGGGCCCAGGTCTTTTTTGAGCAGGTCGGTCATGCGGGAGTTGATCAGTTCCTGCAGGTCCTGCTGGAAGCGGCTGCCGGCAATGGCCCGGCTCACGTCACTGCCGGTCAGCAGATGTTCACCCACCATCTCGCCGATATTTTCGGCCAGCAGGTGTCTTTTGGCCGGGATGACACCGGGGGTCATCGGCACCCGGAGGCCGAAAATTTTCCAGGGGTGCAAAGGGCGGAACAGCATCTTGATGGCCACATAGTTTGTCATGTAGCCGATGAATGCCCCCAGCAGCGGGGGCGTCGCAATATTGCAGCAGGGTATTCATATTGGTCTTGTTGGTCTCACTTGTCTCACTGGTCTCACTGGTCCCGGTCTGGTCTATTGCCTTTGACTAGTAAGACTAGTCAGACCAGTCGGACCAGTCGAGACTGGTTTTCAAACCATTTTCCCCAGCACTTCATCCACGGCAAGGGACTGTTTCATGGATGATTTCAAAAAGTCCTCGGAGAGATATTTTTTGTTTTCATCTATAAAGTCGCAGAGATCCCGTATCCTGCCATTTTCCGACAGCTCAATGAGCCTGAGGAGGTTTTCGGCGAAACTCTTGACGATCTTTCGGCCGTCACCGCCGGTTGCCATGATCTCGGCATAGGTGCGCGGGATTCTGGTTATGGATCCTGGCCATGGCCAGGATACCGTACATTGAGGTAAGGGTGGAATGGGTGACGATGTCAGCGGTATTGATGCTGTTTTCGGCCAGGGCCCGGGCCAGGGCCACGGAAACGGTGGTGGGCAGCTTCTGGCCCACGCCCATGAGCAGGTCGTGGCCGCTGGGCGTGTCATGGCAGATACCCGCGCCGTGCTTGTAGAGGAAGGCCTCGAATTCACTGCAGAATGCCCCGCTGCGGGCGGTTCTGACCACCGAGGCGTTCTTGTCCTTCATGGTGGCGGCGGCCGGCCCCCAGAGATTATGCACCAGCATCAGTTCGACCCCTTCGCTGGTATGGGCCAGGGCGGCATCAAGGGTTTTCTCCGCCTCGCCGGCCAGCAGGATCAGGGCCTGGCCGTCGCGCAGCAGCGGGCCGTAGTTTGCTGATGGCATCCGGGGTGTTGCTGATGGGCACGCAGATCAGCAACACGTCCACCTCGGGGATCATCTGTTCCGGCCGCAGAGCGGTGGAGCGGCCGGTGAGCATGGTTTTGTAGCCTTCATGTTCAAGCTTGTCGGCGAACCATTTACTCATGTCGCCGGTGCCGATGAAGCCAAAGGTCTTGATGAGCTTGACCCGCATGTCCACCCGCGGGTAGCTGCCCAGGATTTTGAGGGAATCCTCTTCCTGGATGATCTTTTTTTCGATGCTTTCCAGGGCGGCGGCGACAGCGGCGTCTTCCCGGTGGCCCTCGGCCTCGAAATAGAACTGCAGCTTCTGGGTTTTGGCATCCGATTCGGCCCGCATGTCGAGAATGTTGATGCCCCGGCGGGTGAATTCGCCCAGGGTGTCAAACAGGATGCCCACCCGGTCTTTCAGGGGAATGGTGACGATGGAGGTGGCGTCATAGCCGGTGCGGGCTGCCGGCTGGTGGCCCAGCACGGCAAAGCGGGTCTTGTTGTGGGACAGTATTTCCCTTTCCCGGATAACCAGACCGTGGTCGAGCAGCACCTCTTCCGCCTCGATCACCCCCCGGTCCAGCAGATTGTTTTCCCTGATTTCGGCAATGGCCATTTCCAGATCCGGCACGCTGAGCAGGGAGATGTCGGGGTAAATTTTGGCAAAATGGTTCTCGCACTGGCGCAGCACGGACTTGGTGCCGAGCAGAATCCGCAGTTTCTCCCTCTTTTCCAGGGAACCCAGGGAGAGATGGATGGGCAGCACGATATTGTCGATCCAGAAACTGCCGGGCAGTTTTTCCATGATCTGGAAGGAGCGGACGATGCCGCCTATCCTGGTGTTATAGACCGGCAGGAGCAGAAAATCCGCCTCCTGTCTACTGAAATCGTCGACCGCGGCATTGATGTGGAAATAGCTGCTGATTTCGCTGTCCGGGGAGAATTTGCAGGCCGCCTGCCAGGCATGGGAACCCCTGGGGCCGATAATTGCTATGGTGGGTTTTTTATTCATGATATGCTAGCATGCTGATGTTTGGGGTATCGATGTTTGGCCGTTCACGGGCAAAGAGTTCACTGTAAACCTCTTCATTTATCCTTTTTCTCTTTTCCTTTCAATGTTAAATATGGAGAAGAGCGCGCTTGCAACCTCATTTGTGCTTGCCGGAAATTAAATTTATCATGTGTTTTGCTGATCATGCCTCATCAGACTGGAACCGTTGCTGAATATATCGCTGCCCTGAAGGGGTCGGCCCGTTTCGGCCCGCAGGTGGTGCACCATGAACGGATCAGGGGGGCGGATGCCCGTTTTGCCGGGCTCGCCTCTCCTTTGCCGGCTCCGTTGCGGGCAGCCCTGGCCGGGCTGGGGATCAGCAAATTGTACAGCCACCAGGTGGCCGCCATTGACCGGATCCGGGGCAAAAGTGACGTGATCGTGGCCACCCCCACGGCCAGCGGCAAGAGTCTTATTTATAATCTGCCGGTGTTTGAGGCGATTCTGCAGGACCGGCACACCTCCGCCCTCTATCTCTTTCCGCTCAAGGCCCTGGCCCAGGACCAGCTGCGCACCATCCGGGAGCTCTGCGCCGGACTTGGCGGGCAGCAGGTGCCCACGGCGGCGATTTTCGACGGTGACACCTCGGCTTACCAGCGCCGGAAGGTGCGGGACAATCCGCCCAATATTCTCATCTCCAATCCGGACATGCTGCATCTGTCCATGCTGGCCTATCACGGCAGCTGGTCCCAGTTCTGGGCCAGTCTCACCCATGTGGTCATCGATGAGGTCCATACCTACCGCGGGGTGTTCGGCAGCCACATGGCCTGGGTGCTCAGGAGGCTGCAGCGGATCTGCCGCCTGCACGGCGCTGACCCGCAGTTTCTGCTCTTTTCCGCCACCGTGGGCAATCCCGCCCAGCTGGCCGGCAACCTGCTGGGACGAAAAGTCGCCCTGATAGGGGAAAGCGGCGCCCCGCGGGGGGACCAGCATTTCATCTTTGTCAATCCCTGGGACGGGGCGGCCCATACGGCAAGCCTCATGCTGGAGGCGGCCCTGAAGCGGGGGCTGCGCACCATCGTCTATACCCAGTCCCGCAAGATGACCGAGCTGGTGGCCACCTGGACCCAGTCCCGGCTGGGGGATCTGCGCCACAAGCTCACCGCCTACCGGGCCGGTTTTCTGCCGGAGGACCGGCGGGAGATCGAGGCCGGGCTTGCCTCCGGCGAACTGCTGGGCGTGGTGTCCACCAGCGCCCTGGAACTGGGCATCGATATCGGCAATCTCGATATCTGCATTCTGGTGGGTTACCCCGGCTCCATCATGTCCACCTGGCAGCGCGGCGGCCGGGTGGGGCGCAGACAGCGTGACTGCCTGGTGATGCTGGTGGCCCAGGAGGATGCCCTTGATCAGTATTTCATGCGCCATCCCCAGGATTTCTTCACCCGGCCGGTGGAGGATGCGGTGTTGAACCCCTACAATCAGGTCATCATGCGGCGGCATCTGCTCTGCGCCGCGGCCGAAGCCCCTTTGACCGCCGCTGAGCCGTGGCTTGCCGATGAAAAATGCCGGCGCGAGGTGGATGATCTTGCAGGCTCGGCGGATCTGCTGCTCAATGTGGAAGGGGATACCTGGTTTACCGCCCGCAAGTATCCCCAGCGGGAGGTTGATCTGCGCGGCAGCGGCAGGAGCTACGCCATCCGCAAGGCGGAGGACTTTGAGCTGCTGGGGGAGATCGATGAACACCGCTGCTTCAAGGAATGCCATCCCGGCGCCATTTACCTGCACATGGGCCGCACCTGGCTGGTGCACGAGCTGGATCTGGACAGCCGGCTGGTCAGGGTGGGGCCGGCCCGGGTCAACTATTTCACCCGGGCCATGTCGAACAAGGAAACCGAGATCATCGAGGTGTACGAGACGGTGCAGCAGGGCAATATCAAGGCATCGCTGGGTTATCTGCGGGTAACCGACCAGGTCACCGGTTTCCAGCGCAAGCTCATCCGGGGGCAGAAGACCATCGGCACCGAGTATCTGGACCTGCCGGCCCAGGTTTTTGAGACCGAGGGGCTGTGGTTCGAGGTACCGCAGTGGCTGCAGCATCGCCTGGAGCAGCAGCAGATGCATTTCATGGGCGGCATCCATGCGGTGGAACATGCCGCCATCGGCATCTTCCCGCTGCTGGTGCTCTGCGACCGCAACGATGTGGGCGGCATCTCCTACCCCCTGCATCCGCAGCTGCGGACGCCCGGCGATTTTTATTTATGACGGCTATGCCGGCGGCGTGGGGCTGGCCCGCCAGGTCTTCGGCCGCATGCGGGAGCTGCTGGCGGTCAGCCGCCAGACCATTGCCCACTGCCCCTGCAGTGTCGGCTGCCCGAGCTGCGTCCACTCCCCCAAATGCGGGTCCGGTAACCGGCCCATTGACAAGGCGGCGGCCCTGGCAGTGCTGGAGGGGCTGCTGGAGCAGGCGGCGGCGGGGACGGCAGCCGACGAATCCCGGCAAATGGTGACGGCCTCCCCTGAGACGCAACCCACGGCAACATGCCGGAGCACCCGGCTGCCGGACCGCTTCGGGGTCTTTGATGTGGAGACCAGGCGATCGGCGGAAGAGGTGGGGGGCTGGCACCGGGCCGAGCGCATGGGGATCAGCGTGGCGGTGGTCTATGACAGCGCATCTGATAGTTTTTCCGTCTACCGGGAGGAGGAAACAGCAGGCTTGATCGCCCATCTGCAGCAGCTTGAGCTGGTGGTGGGGTTCAACAACAAGCGTTTCGACAACCGGGTGCTTTCCGCCTATACCGATGTTGATCTGTCCCGGCTGCCCACCCTGGATATCCTGGAAGAGGTGCACAACCGGCTTGGTTACCGCTTAAGTCTGGAGCGGCTGGCGGAAAAAACCCTGGGCATCAGAAAAAGCGGCAGCGGGCTGCTGGCGCTGCAATGGTTTAAAGAGGGGCAGTTCGACAAGATCATCGAATACTGCCGCCAGGATGTGCAAATCACCAGGGACCTGCTGCTGTTCGGCGTGGAAAAGGGCTATCTGCTTTTCCAGAACAAGGCCGGCCAGACGGTGCGCTGTCCGGTGGACTTTGCCGGCGGCAGATGAAAAAGGGGGAGCGAGCCACGGAGCACCGCCGCGCTCAGGCGTGATGCTCCATGGCATTGCCGTTTCTCGTGCAGATAAACGTTACGGCCAGATCAGCGATTTGTTAATCCAGCCCTGTGGTGCCGTCGGCATGGCTGATCTGCACCCATTCGCCTTCGGTCTTGCCCGGGGTAAAGACAACACCGTAGAGGGCGGAGGCGGCGATTTCATAGTTTTCGCCGGGACCCACCCGGATGTTTGCTTTTTTGGCTTTGATGATAACGGTTTTTTTGTTGCTCAGCAGGGGGGCGTACATCCAGCCGGAATCGCCCTCGAAATCCTCAACCTTGGCCCAGTCATTTTTCCGCTGCAGAACCTTGAGGGGAAAATCTTTGAAGACCTCCCAGTACACTTCGGCATTGTTGTCCGGGCCTGAACGGATGTTGACTCCGTCCTTGGTGACGCTGCCGTATTCCGCCCCAACGGCGTTCGCCGCAAAGAAAAAGGTGAGTAAGGATATTCCCAGGCATGCCAGGAACCTTTTTTGCGATGTTTTCCGTCTCTTCATCATTACTTCAATCTCCAAAGCAGGGTTGTTTCTCGTTGCTCTTAATTAAACCGTCATTTTGAGGGATAAAAAAGCTGAGAGCATGCAGCTTTTTCAATACCGATTTGAGCATGAAATTAAAGAGAAAAAGCGCTCATGCAATTAGCTTTTTACGTTAGCACTATCAGCCGGTCAAGTCAAATTGAAAGCCATTTTATTGCCCGGAAAGAAGGATGAGAAATTCTTGATTCCCCTTTGGCCCCAGGATGGGGGAGTCGGTGATGCCTTGACTCTGCAGGTGGAGACCTTGGGCAAAACTGCTGATCTCGTCGATGACCTCCTGGTGGAGAAGCTGGTCCCGGACCACTCCCCCCTTGCCCACTTTGCCTTTGCCGACCTCAAACTGCGGTTTGATCAGGGCCAGGATCAAAGGCCGGTCTCTGAAAAAAGCGAGCAGGGGCGGCAGCAGCAGCCTGAGCGAGATAAAGCTTGCATCAATGACCGCAAGATCCAGGGGTTCGGCAAGGTCGCCGGGCTTGAGATGTCTGGCGTTGGTGCGTTCCATGACCTGCACCCGGGGGTCCTGGCGCAGCTTCCAGTCCAGCTGCCCATAGCCGACATCGATGGCGTAGACCTTCGCCGCGCCGTGCTGCAGCAGGCAATCGGTGAAGCCGCCGGTTGAGGCGCCGACATCGGCGCAGACCAAACCGGTGGGGTCAATATGAAAAAAATCCAGTCCTTTTGCCAGCTTCAATCCGCCGCGGCTCACATAGGGGCATCTCTCCTTGATTTCGAGCAGGGCCTCTTCAGCGATCTGGGTGCCGGCCTTATCAATCACCTGGCCGTTGACCAGCACCTGCCCGGCGCCGATGAGGGCCTGGGCCTTGTGCCGGGTTTCCGCCAGGCTGCGGACAAGGAGAAGTTTGTCAAGTCTTATTCTCATTAGTCTTACTGGTCTGACTGGTCTTACTGGTCCTATTGGTCTGATTAGTCCAACTGACCAGTAAGATCAGTTGGACCAGTAGGACCAGTCAGACTAGTAAGACCAGTCAGACTAATCCAGCTTTTCTGATGAGCTGGCACAGTTCATCCGCCATGGCGTCAATGGTGTCCTGGTTCTTGCCTTCCAGCATGACGCGGACCACCGGTTCGGTGCCGGAGTGGCGCACCAGGATGCGGCCGTCGTTGCCCAGTTTCTGCTCCATGCGTTTGACCGTTTCATGAAAATTGGGCACCAGATCCAGATCGATCTTTTTGGCGGTTCGGACATTTTTGAGCACCTGGGGAAAGGATTCCATGATGCAGGCCAGTTCGGAAAGCGGTTTGCGGCGTTTGATCATGATGGCCAGCAGCTGCAGGGCGGCCAGGATGCCGTCGCCGGTGGTGTTGTGCTCCAGGAAGATCAGATGGCCCGACTGTTCACCGCCGAAGGAGTAATGCTGCTGGCGCATCATCTCCACCACATAGCGGTCGCCGACCTGGCTGCGCACCAGTTTGCCGCCCATTCGCTCCATGGCCTGCTCAAGCCCCATATTGCTCATCACCGTGGCGACCAGGGTCTTTTTTCTGAGCTTTTTACGGCTGATGAGTTCAGCGGCGCAGACCGCCATGATATGATCGCCGTTGATGATATTGCCCTTTTCATCAGCGACGATAACCCGGTCGCCATCGCCGTCTAAAGCGATGCCCAGGTCGGCCCCGAGTTTTTTGACCTTATCGGCCATCAGCTGCGGATAGAGCGCGCCGCATTCATGATTGATATTCTTGCCGTCCGGCTCAACGCCGATCCTGGTCACCTTGGCCCCCAGTTCTTCAAAGACATGGGGCGCCACCCCGTAGGTGGCGCCGTTGGCACAGTCCAGGACGATATGGAAGCCGTCCAGGGTATAACTTCTCGGGAAGGTATTTTTCAGGAAGACGATATAGCGCCCTCGGGCATCCTCGATGCGGGCCGCCTTGCCCACCTCGTCGGCCACCGGACGCAGGGCCGCCATTTTCTGGGAAAAGATGAGATCTTCGATGTCAGCCTCTTTCTCGTCCGGAAGTTTGAAGCCGTCCCTGGAAAAGATCTTGATGCCGTTATCCTGAAACGGGTTGTGGGAGGCGGAAATGACCACCCCGGCATCCGCCCGCATGCTGGTGGTGATAAAGGCGATGCCCGGGGTGGGCAGGGGACCGCAGAGCAGCACATCCACCCCCATGGAGCATATGCCGGCTGCCAGGGCGTTTTCCAGCATATAACAGGAAAGCCGCGTATCCTTGCCGATGACGATGCGATGGCCATGTTTCATATCCTTCACCTGGAAGGCAATGCCGCGGCCGATCTGCATGGCGATTTCAGTGGTCATCGGATAGGTGTTGGCCACGCCGCGAACACCGTCGGTTCCAAATAGTCTTCTCATTTATTACCTCAGTGTAGCTGTTTTTTTAGAAGGACGGGGTGCTGATAATGATGGAGGGGCCAATCGGCCTATTTGCCGTTGCCGTCCTCTTCTTCCGTGATCTCCGCGATGACCATTTCCGGTTTTATTTCAAGGACTTCAATGTCCTGGGCCGGGATGATTTCCACCGTCAGCTTGTGGGTGCCCGCCGGGAGCTCAACCCCCATGATGCGCGCCCGGAACAGGGTTTTCAGGTCTTTGGTTTTATTCAGGGTGGTGTAGGGGATGCGGGCAACCACCGTCACGTCGTCCGGATTTAAGGTGTAGGTTTTTTTGCCGCTGAGCAGAAGCTTGATCGGGATGTTGGAAATTTTTTTCTGCTCCATTTTTTCCTTGACCACAATGGCGGCCGTAACAATCGGCTCGCCTACCAGATCCTTGATCGCCGGGGTGAGCTTCAGCCCCACCGGCCGGGTGGTGGAGCTGGTGAGCCGTGACAGGTCAATGGTTGCCGTGGAGATGGAATCTATCCTGCTCGACCGAGGCCTCGGGGCCGGTAACGGGAATGGAGGCCGGATCCAGGGTGATGGAAACCAGCTCGTATCCTTCAGGCAGGGAGCCTTTTGTCACGTACTGGATGGGGATATTTTTCTTTAACCAGTTTGTCGAGCTGGAGAATGATGTCCGTGGGTTTGACCCGCAGCAGGCGGATGCCGCGGGGCAGGGAAATGGAGTCAATGGTATTTTGAAAAACCCTTGTTCCCGGTTCGGCCCTGGACAGATCAATGGACCGGGCGATGTGCTGCACGGCAAGATTGCGTATCAGACCCCGGGGACCATTGACAGTCAGTTCGAGCTCATTCTTGAACGGGTTTGAAATGGTCAGTTCTGCCGGCAGGTTCAGTATTTCAACCGGGATATTGAAGGTCGTGTCAACCTTGTCCTCCCCCACCACGAAATACCAGAGAAAAAAGGCAAAAAAGAAAGAGATGAGCTTGAGGACCCAATTTTTAGGCCAGGGCCTGTTGCGCCATGCAGCTATTTTTGCAGCTATTTTCGTTGCAGCCAGTTTTTCCATTTGTTTGTATCAAATTCTTTCGGGGTTAAAATTGCCTCAAGGCGGTTGCGTAAAGAGGGAACGTCCAGTCCGCTGGTAATGCCGCCGTGCAGAACAAGGGATATCTGACTGGTTTCTTCGGAAATGACCACGACCACCGCATCCGTTTCTTCGGAAATGCCGATGGCCGCCCGGTGGCGGGTCCCCAGTTTTTTGCTGATGAAGGGGTTTTTGGTCAGGGGCAGCACGGAACGGGCAGTGAGGATCCGGTCCTTGTGAATGATCACCCCGCCGTCATGTAAGGGAGAAGTGGTATGGAAAAGACTGACCAGCAGTTCCATGCTGAGCTTGGCGTCAACGATATGAGAGGATTCGATATAGTCCTTGAGTCCCGTTTCCCGCTCGATAACGATAAGCCCTCCGATTTTCCGGTCGGACAGATACTTGGCGGCATAGACGATTTCGTCGATCGCCTCGGCGGTTTCGTCGGTGCTTTTGGTGAACGGCGTCTGGCCGACCTGGGTCAGGGCCCGGCGAATATCCCGCTGGAAAACGATGATGATGACAAGAAAAATGGAGCTGAGAAAGGTGCCCAGCAGCCAGTAAAGGGTCATGAATTCGAGTTCTCTCGCTCCGAAATAAACCACGATCAGGATACCGATGCCGATCAGCATCTGGGCCGCTCTGGTTCCCTTGATAATGAGAATTATCCGGTAAATGATGAAGGAAACGATCAGGATATCGACGGCATCCTGCCAGCGTAAGCCTTTGAGAACCTCAAACATGAAATTTAAATTCTTCTCCTGGAAAGGTTAGGGGAGTGTGGAAAAGCTGAGATTTGTTATTTATCCTGTTTAAATATATATGATTATGATTGATTATGCGAGCAGCGAGTGGCTGATCCCGGTATTTTTTTTGAAAAAAAGAAAGGCGCGGTTGCTTCTTGACAGAAAAGGGAAAGTATTTTATATAACGCTTTTTTTGATGTGAAATTGTTTTGTCTTATTATGATATCATAAAGGGACCTCGATAAGGATTATTATCAACGGTCCTCTCAAGTAACAAGAGGAGAATCATTTTGGCTAACCACAAATCTGCTTTAAAAAGAAATCGGCAAAGTCTTGTCAGCAGAGCCCGTAACCGGGCAACCCGCAGCAAGGTGAAAACCGTAGTCAAGGCGGTGGATGCAGCCATTGAGCAACAGTCAGTTGATCAGGCACAGGCGGCTCTACAGGCAGCTATCCCGGTTATTCAGAAAGCTGCTTCAAAGGGAACACTGCATGCAAGCACGGCATCCCGGAAAGTTTCCCGGCTGACCAAACGGGTAAACAGCTTTATTGCCAGCACCCAGTCCGCTGCTTAGGAGTACGTTTGGTACCCCTTTGCCATGCAGGGGTTGTAAGCAATGACAGAGTCGATACCTTTTAATCAGTAACGGAAAAGAGTGTTAAGCCATGGGCCCCTTTGTTGGTCCCATGGCTTTTTTTTTGTGGCGGTTATGACCTGGTCTGTTTCCCGGACATGGAGGTTTATGAGTGATGTACCAACCAGCACTGGATGATTTTAAAAAGCTGGCCGACAAGGCGAGTCTGATACCTGTATGCCGGGAGATTGTCGCTGATCTTGATACGCCGCTGACGGTTTTTGCCAAAGTCGCCGGGGACGAGTCCCATGCCTTTCTGCTGGAGAGTCTGGAAGGCGGAGAAAAGTGGGGCCGCTATTCCTTTATCGGCCTTGATCCGCTGCTCACCTTTGAGAGCCGGGGGGAGAAGATCGTCATCCAGCGTGACGGCCGGACCGAGGAACGTGCCGGTGATCCGCTGGCCGAGCTGAAGAGTATCCTGGAGTCTTTCCATGCCTGCCGGGAAAGTGATTTCCTGCCCCGTTTTTTCGGCGGGGCGGTGGGTTATCTGGGCTATGACATGGTCCGGTTCATGGAGAGATTGCCTGACAATAATCCTCCTGCGGATAATTTTCCGGACAGCTCCTTCATGGTGCCCCGCCTGTTGCTCATCTGCGATAGTCTCAAGCAGAAACTGACGGTGGTGAACTGCGTGGTTGCCGAGGCGGGCGACAATCTGGAGGAAGCGTACCAGAAGGCGTGCCAGCGGATTGATGCCGTTATCAAACGGCTCAGGCGCCGGCCCCTGCCCTATGATGTGGTTGACAACGACACCCAGGGCCACACCCACCGCTTTGAGTCCAACATGTCCGCCGAGGCCTTCAAACAGATGGTGGCCCGCGCCAAGGAATACATCATGGCGGGCGACATCATCCAGGTCGTGCTGTCCCAGCGTTTTCACGCCAAGACGGATCTGCCGCCCTTCATGCTCTACCGGGCCCTGCGCCATATCAATCCCAGCCCCTATCTCTTTTATCTCAAGCTGGGCAACAATATCCAGATCGGCTCATCGCCGGAAATTCTGGTGCGGCTGGAGGAGGGCAGGATCGAGGTGCGGCCCATTGCCGGCACCCGGCCGCGGGGTAAAACCAGGGAGGAGGATCTGGCCCTGGAAAAGGAACTGCTGGCCGATCCCAAGGAGCGGGCCGAGCATCTGATGCTGGTTGATCTGGGCCGCAACGACGTTGGCCGGGTGGCGGAATACGGCACGGTGGAAACCCACGATCTGCTGGTCATCGAGCGCTACAGCCATGTGATGCATATCGTCTCCGGCGTGCGCGGCCAGCTGGCCGCAGGCCGGGACCAGTTTGACGTGGTGCGGGCCTGTTTCCCGGCCGGGACCGTGTCCGGGGCGCCCAAGATCAGGGCCATGGAAATCATTGAGGAACTGGAGCCGGAGCGGCGGGGGCCCTATGCCGGGGCGGTGGGCTATTTCGGTTTTTCGGGCAATATGGATTTCTGTATCACCATCAGGACCTTCGTGCTCCAGGACGATAATCTGTGGGTGCAGGCCGGGGCCGGCATTGTCGCTGATTCCGACCCGGAGATGGAGTTCCAGGAGACCCTCAACAAGGCACGGGGACTGCGGCGGGCGGTGGAACTGGCCGAAAAAGGATTTTAGACATGGCGATATGATTGTCATTATCGATAATTACGATTCGTTCACCTATAACATTGTGCAGACCATCGGCGGCTTTGGCGAGGAGCTGGTCGTCTTCCGCAATGACCAGGTGGACATTGCCGGCATTGAACGGATCAAAGCCGGACCGGCTGCTGATTTCACCGGGGCCCTGTGATCCGCCCCAGGCCGGCATCTCCATTGCCGCCATCCGCCATTTCGCCGGCAAGATCCCGGTGCTCGGCGTCTGCCTCGGCCATCAGTCCATCGGCGAGGCCTTCGGCGGCTCCACGGTGCGGGCCGGCCGGGTCATGCACGGCAAGACCAGCCCCATCCATCATGACGGCAAGGGGGTGTTCACCGGCCTGCCGAATCCTTTTGACGCCATGCGCTATCATTCACTGGTGGTTGCCGATGCCGATCTGCCCGATTGCCTGCTGGTGACGGCCCGCACCGACCAGGGCGAGCTGATGGCCGTGCGCCATAAGACGCTCCTGGTGGAAGGGGTGCAGTTTCATCCGGAGTCCATCATGACCCCGCACGGGGTGCAGCTGCTGAAGAATTTTGTCAGCCCGGATTATGAGAAGATGTTTTGATTGCGGATTGCGGATGCTGGATCGTGTAGAATCCGCAATCGCGACAATCCGAATCCCAAATTGAGCGAGGAGATAACCTATGATCAAGGAAGCCATTGGCAAGGTGGTGGCAGGGGTCGATCTTTCCGAAGAGGAGATGGTCGCGGTGATGAACGAAATCATGGGCGGCGAGGCCACCCAGGCCCAGATCGGCGCCTTTATCACCGCCCTGCGGATGAAGGGGGAAACCATTGACGAGATTGCCGGCGCCGCCAGGGTCATGCGGGACAAGGCCACCCCGGTGGATGCCGCTGATCCCGGCGAGATCCTGGTCGATACGGTGGGCACCGGCGGGGATGCCTCCGGCACCTTCAATGTCTCCACCACCACCTCCTTTGTGGTGGCCGGGGCCGGGCTCAAGGTGGCCAAGCACGGCAACCGGTCCGTTTCCAGCCATTGCGGCAGCGCCGATGTCCTGGAGGCCCTGGGGGTTGATCTGAGCCTGAGCGCGGAAAAGATCGGCCAGTGCATCCGCACGGTGGGCATCGGGTTCATGTTTGCCCCGATGCTGCACGGGGCCATGAAGTATGCCATCGGGCCGCGGCGGGAGATCGGCATCAGGACCGTGTTCAATGTGCTGGGGCCGCTTACCAATCCGGCCAAGGCCAATGTCTATGTGCTGGGCGTCTATACCCCTGAGCTGGTGGAAAAGCTTGCCCATGTCATGAGCAGATTTTCCGTAAAGCGCGCCCTGGTGGTCTGCGGGGCGGGCAATATCGACGAGATCACCATAACCGGCGAAACCGCGGTGGCTGATCTGCATGACGGCAGGGTGACCTGCTACACCATCTCTCCCGAGGATGTGGGGCTTTCCCGGGCCACCCTGGCGGATATCAAAGGCGGTTTGACCGCTGAGATCTCCGCGGGCCAGCTGCGCTCGGTGCTGCGCGGCGAGGCCGGTCCCTGTCTGGATATGGTGCTGATGAACAGCGGCGCGGCCTTGATGGCGGCAGGACTTGCCCCGGACCTGCGGGAAGGTGTCGCCCTGGCCCGGAAGACCATTGCGTCGGGCGCGGCCATGGCCAAGCTGGAGGCCCTGGTGCGGTTCTGCCGGGAAGCGGGGGGAAAAGGTGATTCTTGATACCATTGTTGCCCGGAAACGCCTGGAGGTCAAAGAGCTGCTGGCTAAAGGCATTGATGAGCCGCAGCAGGAGGTAGCCCCGCCCCGGGGGTTTCAGCGGGCACTCACCGCCTTTGCCGGCGTAGCGCTGATTGCCGAGGCCAAAAAGGCCTCGCCTTCCAAAGGGGTCATCTGCGCGGATTTTGACCCGGTGGCCATTGCCCGGCAATACCAGGCAGGCGGCGCCCAGGCCCTGTCGGTGCTGACCGATGAGAAATTCTTCCAGGGCAGCCTGGCCTTTATCCCGCAGGTGCGGGCTGCGGTGGGGCTGCCGGTGCTGCGCAAGGATTTCATGATCCATGAGGTGCAGATTGCCCAGGCGGCACGATTCGGGGCGGATGCCATTCTGCTCATTGCCGCCATCCTGGAAACAGAGCAGATCAAGGATTTCCTGGCCCAGAGCCGGGAGCTGGGCATGGACGCCCTGGTGGAAGTCCATGACCAGGCGGAGCTGGACAAGGCCCTGGCGGCCGGCAGCCCGCTGATCGGCATCAATAACCGCAACCTGCAGGACTTCTCCATGGATCTGGAGACAACCTTCCGCCTCAAGCGGGAGATTCCCGCAGAAATTCCCGTGGTCAGTGAATCCGGCATCCGCACCGTGGAGGATATCAGACGCCTGGCTGCCGCCGGCATTGCCGCGGTCCTGGTCGGCGAAACGCTGATGCGGGCGGGCGGCAGGGAACTGGCGGTGCGCGAGTTGATGGGCCGGTGAGAGCTGCCGCCATGTCGCTGCAAGTATGATCGTGTGACGTTAAGCGCAAAGGAGCTACCAATGAGATCCAGAACACGGATCAAGATCTGCGGCATGACGGATATGGCGGAAGTGCGGCACGCGGTGGCCGCAGGGGTGGACGCCCTGGGTTTTATTTTTGCCAAGGCCAGCCCCAGATATATCGATCCGGAACGGGCCAGGGGCATTATCAGCACTCTGCCTCCCTTTGTGGCCGCGGTGGGGGTGTTTGTCAATGAGGAGGCGGAACGGGTGGCGGAAATTGCGCAATATTGCCATCTTAGCGTCATCCAGCTGCACGGCGCCGAATCACCCGACTACTGCCGGCGGTTTCAGACCAGGGTGGTGAAGGCCTTTCAGGTGCATGAAGGACTCACAGCCATGGATCTGCAACCCTATGAGGAGGTGGTTTCCGGTTTTCTGCTGGATACCTATGACAAAAAACAGGCAGGGGGTACGGGAAAGACCTTTGACTGGTCTCTTATCCGTAAACTGCAGCCGGGCAAACCGGTGATTCTGGCAGGCGGCCTGGGACCGGCTAATGTGGCCCGGGCCATCGCCGAGGTAAGACCTTTTGCGGTGGACGTCAATTCCGCCATTGAAACAGAACCGGGCCGCAAGGACCCGGTTCTCATCAGCAGGCTGGTTGAAGCGGTTGCCTCAACTTTTTAAGTTGATTATTGTTGTTTCGCTTCAAGCACCACAAAGCGGGTGTGCGTGTCACGCTTGACAAGCAGGAGAATGCTCTCTTTTTTGTCGAGGTTTGCTAAAGCCTTATTGTATTCCTCCATATTCTTGACTTCCTGACGATTGACTTCAAGAATAAGGTCACCGGGCCGCAGGCCAGCGTCTTCCGCAGCAGAACCGGGCTCGACATTGGCAACAATGATTCCCTCTTTGTCCTTGATTTTCAGCGACTGGGCCAGTTCAGGGGTCAGCTGCTGGACGGTCAGGCCGAGAACGCTCTCCTGCCCGGTTTCAGCGGTCGCTTCATCCTCTTCAAGCTTGGCCACGGTGATCGAAACATTTTTCTTCTTGCCGTTTCTGAACAGGGCAACATTGACTGTTTCGCCAACCGGGGTCTGGGCCACCATGGCGGGCAGCATATTCATCTGGGTTATTTCCTTGCCTTTGTACTCAACGATAATGTCACCGGGAAGAATGCCTGCCTTCTCTGCCGGGCCGCCGGGAGAAACCTCGCCGACCAGGGCGCCGATGGGTCTTTCGAGGCCGAACTGTTTGGCGAGATCCTGGCTGACGTTCTGGATCATCACGCCCAGCCAGCCGCGGGTCACTTTGCCGGTTGTTTTCAACTGCTCAATGACGTTTTTGGCCATATTGATGGGAATGGCGAAACCGATGCCGATATTGCCGCCGCTGCGGCTGTAAATGGCGGTGTTGATGCCGACCATTTGTCCATCCATATTGAAAAGCGGGCCGCCTGAGTTGCCGGGATTGATGGAGGCGTCGGTCTGGATGAAATTTTCATAGTTGCCGCTGCCGAGGGTCCTGCCCTTGCCGCTGACAATGCCGGCGGTAACCGTCTGCTCAAAGCCGAAGGGATTGCCGATGGCGATTACCCAGTCACCGACCCGCAGTTTTTCCGAATCCCCGAAGGTGGCAAAGGGCAGAGTCTCCTTGGGGTCAATCTTGATGAGGGCCACGTCGGTTTTCGCATCGCGGCCGATGATTTTCGCCTCGTACTCTTCATGATTGGCAAAGCGCACATTGATTTCATCCGCTTCGTCAATGACATGATTGTTGGTGATGATATAGCCGTCGGCTGAGATGATGACGCCTGACCCCAGACTGGTCCGTTTCTGGGGGATGATCTGGCCGTGGTAGCCTTGTCCCTGCTGTTCAAAGAACTTCTTGAAAAATTCAGGCACCCCTTGATGCTCCTGAAAAGGGAAATTGGGGATGGGAGGTTCTTTGACGGTCTGGGTGGTGTAAATGTTAACCACCGTGTCCCCATATTTTTCAACCAGGGGGGCAAAGGTGTCGGGACCTCCGGCCAGGGCGGGCAGGGTCAGAAGTAGGAAGGCTGCACATACGAGCAGTGCAACAAGCGAAGTTTTCCTGTGATGTATCTGCATTACGGTAATTCCTTGTCTATGTTTATCCGAGTCGTCCGCATATCATTTCATAATAGAGAGGACATGGGTGACAGTAAAGAATAATTTTTCTGCTAGGTTTGATTTTGTAAAATGGTGAAAATATCAGTCGAGTTTGACCGCAACGGTTAAAAATCGTTTCAGGGAGATGTACCGGGTATTGCGGGCATACTCCGGGGACAATGATGTTTTTTCGGTGCAGCAGATCTGCAGCAGCTGGTCATAGCTGCTGGCCGGGACAGACAGCAACAGCGTGTTATGGTCGTAAAGCTCTGCCCGCCAGAGAGGCGATTGGACGATCTGTTTGACAATGGCCATCTGTTCGGCCCTGGGCGCTGCGTGGATGGTAATCTGCAGGTCAGGCTTGATGGCCGGAATCTGCTGCTGGGAGGCAAAGGATCCGAACGGTGCGTCCAGATAGGGTGAAGAAGTATGGCCAGCGCCGGTGGAAACAAAATCAACCGTTGGAATATGCTGCTCGGTGTTACGGCGGGGAATCATGGCCAACTGCTGCATGACCGGAGAATCTTTCCCCTCGTATTCGGAAAGCAGGGGAACCCCCGGATAAAAGTCCTGTTGCCCGCCCTTGCCGCCCTCGTTTTCTGCCAGCTGAAGAGGGGACTGCGCTGGGTTGCGGTTGTTTTCGGCCATCTGGCCGGATTGGATCGCCGGGGGGGTATTGCTGTCCCTGTCCGTTTGGGCAACGGGGATCAGCTGAATGAGCGAGGCAGTGACAAAGCCGATGACCAGCATGGCAAAGGCGGTCGATAATGCCCATTTTTTCTCGCCTTTGCCGGTGAGAAATTCTTTCACCGTCTGCCAGGGGGTCCGGGGCTCAAGTTTCTGGTGGATGCCTGCCAGAAAGCCCGGCGGCACACTGGCCATGGGCATGTCCCGCAGGAAATCAATGCTGTTCTTGAAGGCCTGCCATTCCATTTTGCACTGCGGGCAGATATCGAAATGAGAATCCACGTTGGACCTGCTGATCTGGTCAATTTCCCCGTCAAAATAGAGAGAGAATAATTCTTGACAATCCTGGCATCGCATAAGGTGGCTCACAAATCCTGGTAATGTTTTTTTAAGCGGTCTTTTAACGAAGTCCGCGCCCTGTTCAGCTTTGATTTGACCGTTCCCAACGGGATATGAAGAATGTCGCTTATTTCTTCGTAGGCAAGTTCCTGGATATCCCGTAAAAGTATGATTTCCTTTTCCGCTTCCGCCATGGAATCTATGGTTGCACGGACAAGATTGATGGTATTTTTCCGCTGCAGTAATTTTTCCGGTCCCTCATCACCCGCAATCTGCAGAAACGATTCTTCATCATCAAGAGAAATATTGCTGAAATAACCGCGTCTGCTCAGTTTCTTGTAGCGGTTGCGGCAATGATTGATGGCAATCTGATACAGCCAGGAAGTAAATTTTTCTTTTTCCCGCAGTTTCGGCAGGGAACGATACACGGTGACGAATATGTCCTGCGCCAGATCCTTCGCCTCTTCAGGGCTTTTGACATAATTCAGGGCCAGGTTGTAGATTTTGGTCTGGTAAAGCATGACCAAACGGTTAAATGCCTGGGCATCACCGTCAAGAAAATCCTGAACGAGCTGCTCAGTATCCGTCTTTGATTCGTCTTTATTCATGAAACACCCGGGGCGGACACTTTTGCAACCGGGTATTTTCTGGCCGGCAAGAAGAGATCTTTTCTGTCAAAGACCTGCTCGAAATGCTCAGGAGCAATAAAATCTGTTCTTTGCAGGCTAGACAAATTCTTGTTTGAAAAGGTTCCATATATTTTTTGGTGGAGTCGCTGACGTTTTCTTCTTCCCCGGTAAAGAGGAAGGCTATCTTTAAAATTCAACTTTCCGGCATGGTCTATTTTGCCGAAATAGCAGTATTTTTTGTGACATGTTTGCCGCCCTGATCTCCGGAATTGGCATTCAGGAGTCAGGTGTTAGAATTCAGCATGTTGATTTTATAACGTTTTGTTCTGGCTCCTGTATGCTGAATTGGCTGGAAGCAAGCCATTGGTGAAAATTATACTATGCATCATTGCTGCGGCTGGCAAGATGATATGTCGATGGGGCCACGTATCATATTTTACGAACTAACACATACCATTTTCCTGTAAAATATCAATGCGGGAAATGAAGGCGGCTTAAGGTTGTCTTTTTGTCTTCCCCATTGTATGAATTGTAAGAGATGTGATGGCCTTGTTATCCTGTGGCAGAAGAAAGAGCCTCCCGGGCGGTTTTGCTATGACCTGTCCCTATCGCGGGCATAAGGCGTCATGCGGCAAAAAAAAGAGCCGGTCGGTTCAGCTGTGATCTGTCCCACTTGCGTAATAAAGGTTCATGCTTTAACTTAAAGGACCGTTACGAAATAACATGCCATTTTTTCAATTTCGTTACGGCTCCTTATACCCCTTGTATGGTCTTTTTTACAAACAAACCATACAAAAACAATAATGGGGAGGTTGAGGCCAATGCCGGTGTTTTACCCGTCGGCATGAGTCGAAGCGGGCTCCCCGCGAAAGTTATTATTTGCAAATTGTTCGTAGCCTTTTTTCGGTAAAACTATCAAGTTGTGGAAGAGAAGGTTCACCCCTTGGGTTTCGAGCCCGTCCTTGAGTGTCTTCCTTCCACCAGGTCTAAGTCGAGGAATAACGTGGTGCGTTGACACCGTATGTCACAAGGCTGATGATTCCTGGTATTTTTTAACCGTATTAATCGAAAAAGGAGTTGTCATGAAACACTATTTTTTGGGTGGTGATGTGAGCAAAGGGTATTCCGACTTTGTTATCCTCGATAACCGAAAACAGCGGGTTGAGGAAAACTTTCAGTTGGATGATACCATTGCCGGCCATAGTCTCCTGTATGATCGACTTCTCAATTTTTTTGAGAAACATCCTGACGCGGAACTTTGTGCCGCGCTGGAAAGCACCGGCGGCTATGAAAACAACTGGTACAAAACACTCAGTAAATTCCAGGGTTCGCTAAACGTCAAAACCGCTCGCCTCAATCCCGCCGGTGTTTGCAAGAATAACGAGGCCGGCCTGAAAAGAATCATCACGGATAAGATCAGCGCCCAAGGTGTTGCTGAATATTTGATTTCTCACCCAGAAAAGGTGATCTACCAGCAACAAGACTATTGGGCGAGTCTTCGAAAACAGTGGTCCTTTATCAAGATGTTGACCAAACAGAGCACCCAGCTGTTCAACCAACTTGAATCCCTGCTTTATAGTGCGAATCCCGAGATCATGAAGTACTGCCAGGAAGGGACGCCCGGCTGGGTCATGAATCTGTTGCAACAATACCCAACAGCCGCAAAGTTGGGCAAAGCCAGGGCAATATCGGTGGCGCGGATCCCATATATATCGACCAGTCGCGCCAAAGAGCTGGTCGCCGGCGCCAAGACAAGTATTGCATCGGCCACGGACGCTATCACAGGACAACTGATCTGTGCTACTGTCGGCCAGATCCAGCACCTCCAAAAGACCATAAAAGCGCAGACAAAAATCTTGGTGGAAGAGTGCACCCTTCCCGAGGTGGAACTGCTGAAAACCTTTACGGGAATAGGAGATTATTCGGCCATAGGCTTAATGCTCGAGATACAGGCGGTCGAGCGTTTTTCCACAGTGAAAAGGTTGGCTTCTTTCTTTGGCCTTCATCCTGTCTATAAGATCAGCGGAGACGGCATCGGTGCCGTTCGCATGAGCAAAAAAGGCCGGAAAGAACCCCGGGCCATCCTTTTCATGGTGGCAATGTCCGCGATCACCTCGAACGCTCTAATCCGTGATCTCTACCAACAACACGTTGCCAAGGGCATGGAAAAAATGGCGGCAATCGGGCTGTGCATGCATAAAATACTCAGGATTACTTACGGCATGTTGAAGAACAATACGCCGTTTAACCCTGAAAAAGACCTGGAAAATAGGGCAAGAACTTCCGCGCAACCACAGAAGGAAAAGAAGGATAAAAGTCGCCGGTATCAAGACTTTGATGCGCATGCCCCAATTTCGAGGCGGCAGAGGAAGAAGAGAGAGGAACGGCAGCTGTCCAAAAACGCTGTGAGCGTTGAGTGCGGGATCAGTACTCCCGTTCCCCAATTTTCTTCATAACCAAGAATCGAAAAGCTGTAAAGTTTTACCGAATTATCAAAGAACAATTTTACGCAAATGGAACCGTGCAGCCCCACGAAATTTGTTTGACTTTCCCCGGAATAACTCAAGGGGGTACTGAAAAGAGTGCCGTTCCGCGCATTTCTCTGGCCATGTTATTTTTTTATGCCGTTTATTTTCAATAATCATCTCATCATCGTGAAAAATGGATAAAATCTTAGAAGAACTCCATAGAATCTTTCGTTTGAAAAATTCTACCGACATTGGGGATATCGTTATCATTGTCACGGAAAACCCCCAGACCCTCAGCTATGCGCTGGTCACCGGTTTTGAAAGGGACACCACCAGGCGCGATGAGTGGTGGCATGTAAGCATGCAGCTTCTCTCCGTCCCCCCGCAGAAGGTGGTCTGGACCTTGCGGACAGAGCAGTTTACCGGCCGGAGAAATTTTTACCATGGGCGGCGAAAAAAGATATATCAAAGCAGTGGATTTCTCCGGCCCGGAGGGACCACCGAAAAAAGAGCAGAAGCCGCAGGAAAAAGGCAAGCCTGCTGTCCTGCGGGTGGTGAAATAGGGATGCCCGAGTGCAGAAAGGAGCTGGTTATCGCCAATGCCTTCGGCCTGCACGGCCGCGCATCCGCCATGCTGGTGGAGACGGCGAAACGATTCGATGCCGACATCCGGCTCATCCGCGATGGGGTGGAGGCGGACTGCAAAAGCATTCTCGATGTGATGTCCATGGCCTGCACTCAAGGGACACCCGTTTCCATCAAGGCGGCCGGCGCGGATGCCGAAGCGGCGCTTGCCGCTCTGGCCCGGCTGATCGCTGATAAATTTGGTGAAGAATGACCAGCCGCACATCCGTTGCCACCGAGATCGCCATGCAGGGCATCGGGGTTTCGCCCGGTATCGTCATCGCCAGGGCCTTACTCGTTGACCCAGGGGGCACTTTCAAAAAAAGAAGGATCAGCGGTGAGGGCTATCTTGCCCAGGAGCAGAGCCGTTTCCGCGGCGCCGTGGCCCGGACCGAGGAAAAACTCCGGCAGGTGCGGGAGCAGTTTGCCGCGGTGATGGCGGACTACGCCGCAATTATCGATACCCATATCCTCATGCTGCGGGACAGGATGATTTTTGACCGCACCCTGGAAATAATCGCCGCTGAAAAGATCAATGCCGAATGGGCCCTGGATAAGGCCCTGGGCCAGGTGGAGGCCGCCTTTGCCAAGGTGGATGACGCCTATATCCGCGGCCGTTTTCTTGATGTCAGGCAGGTGGCGGACCGCATCTTCTGCGAGCTGTCCGGCACGGAGATGCTGCCGGAGGAAATAGACGGAAAGGTGATTCTCGTAGCACGGGATTTCTCGCCCGAGGATATTCTGCACATGTCCGGACGGGCAGGGTTTCTTACCGAGATGGGCGGCGAAACATCCCATTCGGCCATTGTGGCCAAGACCCTGGGAATCCCGGCCGTGGTCGGTTTGAAAGAGGTGAACGGCCGGATAAACAGCAATGATCTGATTATTCTGGACGGCGCCACCGGCCGGGTCTTTATCAACCCCCAGGAAGAACTCCTGGAGTACTATCAGGACAGGCAGCGGCAGTATCAGCAGCTGCATCTGGAGGTGGCCCAGTATACCCATCTGCGGGCTGAGACCTCTGATGGGCTGCAGGTCAGGGTGGAGGCCAACCTGGAAAGCGCCGATGAGGTCAACCAGGCCTTTGCATACGGCGCAGGGGGCATCGGACTTTTCCGCAGCGAATATCTTTATCTGAGCGCCCTGGACAATCCGGATGAGGAACTGCTGTTTGCCACCTATAAAGATCTGCTGTCCGCGGCCGCCCCGTTTCCGGTGACCATCCGGACCTTTGATATCGGCGGCGACAAGCAGTTCATTGCTAAAACGGGCAAGTCTTCCGGGTTCCGCAGTAAAATGGAAAAACAGTGGTCCACCGAGGCGAATCCCGCCCTGGGGCTGCGGGCTATCCGCTATTGTCTGCATGAGCCCGCCATGTTTGCCACCCAGCTGCGCGCCATGTTGCGGGCCAGCTCTTTCGGCTGTCTGCGGATCCTGTTTCCCATGATTTCATCCTACTGTGAATTGCAGGAGGTGAAAGAGATGGTCGCCGGGGTGCAGGAAAAGCTCCGCTCTGACGGCATCCCCTTTGCTGAGCGGGTGGAGTTGGGGGTGATGATCGAGGTGCCCAGTGCGGTTGCCGTGGCCGATACCCTGGCCCGGGAGGTCGATTTTTTCAGCATCGGCACCAATGACCTGATCCAGTATTCCCTGGCCATCGACCGGGGCAACGAGCAGGTGGCGCATATGTACGAGCCATTGCATCCGGCGGTATTGCGGATGATCAGTCAGGTGGTTGAGGCTGCCCACCGGGCGGGGATTGAGGTGGGAATCTGCGGGGAAATGGCCGGCGAGGAGAAGTATCTGCCGGTGCTGCTCGGCCTTGGGGTTGATTCCTTCAGCATGCATCCCCCGGCCATTCCTTATATCAAAAGGATGATCCGGCAAAGCCGGGCCGCGTCGGTGGAGAGGCTGGCCGGTGCGTCTGCTGGCCTGCGCCTCCGCGAAGGAGATTCGCGAAGCTCTGCAACTCTACCTGTCCCGTCATTATCCTGATTCGTTTCCAGTGGATAACCATTGCCATTCTGATTAATGCCGACTTCTTCCTCATGCCAGGTGAGCCAGGAGTCCCGGGCCGCTTGGGGGACTGGATCGCGGCCAGCTTTTTTGTGGTGCGGAATGCCTTGATCGTGTTTAGTATGCCGCTTATGAGCGCAATTGCCGTTGTTTTTTTATTGATCTGCGGTTGAGAAGGGTTGGTAAGGTGGAGCACTTAGCGGAAAGAAATATCATAGCAGCCATCGCCCGGCAGCAGGCCGGTACAGCGGCTGATCTGGTGCGGGGCATCGGTGATGACTGTGCGGTGGTGCGCAAGGCCGGCGGGCTGGTTGACCTGTGGACCACCGATGCCCTGGTGGAGGGCGTCCATTTCGATCTGGCCTGGCATCCCCCCGGACTGCTGGGCAGAAAGGCGGCCAGTGTCAATATCAGTGATATCGGGGCCATGGGTGGCAGGCCGCGTTTTGCTCTGCTCGCCCTCGGTCTTTCCGCCGCCTGCGGCAGGGAGTTTGTGGACAAAATGGTGGCCGGTTTTCTCCAGGTGCTGGCTGAGCATGACATGGTGCTGGTGGGGGGGGATACGGTCTATGCCGGGGAGCGCCTCATGCTGTCCATCACGGTCTGCGGGGAGATGGCGGAAAGGCAGGTCTGTTACCGTTCCGCCGCCCGGCCCGGGGATCTGGTCTGGGTGAGCGGCTGTCTCGGCAATGCGGCCTGCGGTCTGGAGCTGTGCCGCCGCGGGCTGCAGGGGCTGGCAGAATATGCTCTGCTCTGCCGCGCCCATCTGGACCCGCAGCCCCAGGTCAGACTGGGGCGGCTGTTGGCCCAAAGCGGGCTCATTCACGCCATGATGGATATTTCCGATGGCCTGGCCACGGACCTGGCCCATATCTGCAAAGAGAGCGGGGTGGGGGCCGAGATCCTGGCCCAGGAGGTGCCCCTGGCGGCCGAGCTGCAGAAAGCCGCCGCAGTTCTGGAGCTTTCCCCCCTGCAGCTGGCCCTGCAGGGCGGGGAAGACTACCAGCTGGTCTTCAGCGCCCCGGAGCAAAACAGTGACCCGCTGCGCAACCTCAGCCGGCAGGCCGGTACGGACATTACCTGCCTGGGCCGGATTGTGGCCGGGCAGGGGGTTATGCTCCTGCAGGACGGGGCCGGCCGGGACATCAGTTTCCAGGGCTATGAGCACAGGTTTTAAGATCCATTCCCCCTTTATGCCTGCCGGGGATCAGCCCGGGGCCATCGAGGCCCTGAGCCGGGGAATCGAACGGGGCGAGCGGGAACAGGTGCTGCTCGGCGTCACCGGCTCCGGCAAGACCTTCACCATGGCCCATGTCATCGCCCAAACCCAGCGGCCGGCCCTGGTGATGGCCCCCAACAAGACCCTGGCGGCCCAGCTTTATGCCGAATTCAAGGATCTCTTTCCGGAAAACGCGGTGGAGTATTTCGTCAGCTATTACGATTACTACCAGCCCGAGGCCTATATCCCCCAGTCCGACACCTATATTGAAAAGGACTCGGCGATCAACGACGCCATCGACAAGATGCGCCACTCGGCCACCCGGTCGCTGCTCACCCGCCGGGACGTGCTGATCGTTGCCAGCGTTTCCTGCATTTACGGCCTCGGCTCGCCGGATGAGTATAAGAATATGCACCTCTTGCTCAAACGGGGGGAGGATTATCCCCTGCAGGAGATGCAGCGGCGGCTGGTCTACATGCTCTATGAACGCAATGATTTCTCTTTTCATCGCGGCACGTTTCGTGTGCGCGGTGATGTGGTCGATATCTTCCCGGCCTACGAGGAGGAGCATGCCGTGCGGGTGCAGCTCTTCGGTGATACCATTGACAGCATCTCCCTGGTTGATCCCCTGCGGGGCCAGGTGCTGGCCACCATGGAGGAGGTGACCATTTTCCCGGGCAGCCATTTTGTCACCTCCAGGGAGATCCTGGACCGGGCCATGAACACCATCAGGGAGGAACTGCAGGAGCGGCTGGCCTTTTTCGAGAAAGAGCGCCGCCTGGTGGAGGCCCAGCGGCTGGAGCAGCGCACCATGTTCGACCTGGAGATGATCAGTGAACTGGGCTACTGCAACGGCATTGAGAACTACAGCCGGCATCTCACCGGCAGAAGTCCCGGCGAGCCGCCGCCTACTCTGCTTGATTACTTTCCCCCTGATTTCATCCTGTTTGCCGATGAAAGCCATATCACCATTCCCCAGATCGGCGGCATGTACCGGGGGGACCGCTCCCGCAAGGAGACCCTGGTGAATTTCGGCTTCCGGCTGCCCTCGGCCCTGGATAACCGTCCCCTGCAGTTTGACGAGTTTGACCGCCGCATCAGCCAGGCGGTTTATGTCTCGGCCACCCCCGGCAACTTTGAAATCGACCGGGCCAGGGGACGGGTGGTGGAGCAGATCATCCGGCCCACCGGGCTGCTTGATCCGGCCATCGAGGTGCGGCCGGCCGTAAGCCAGGTGGATGATCTGCTGGAGGAGGTGCGGCAGCGGGCGGCCCGGCACGAGGCGGTGCTGGTCACCACTCTGACCAAGCGCATGGCGGAAGACCTCACCGATTATTACGAGAAGCTGGGGGTGCGGGTGCGCTACCTCCATTCAGACATCAAGACCCTGGAGCGCATCGAACTGGTGCGCCAGCTGCGCCAGGGGGAATTTGATGTGCTGATCGGCATCAACCTGCTGCGCGAAGGGCTTGATATCCCCGAGGTGTCGCTGGTGGCGGTCCTGGACGCGGACAAGGAGGGCTTTCTGCGCAGCGAGCGCTCGCTTATCCAGACCTGCGGCCGGGCGGCCCGCAATGTCGTGGGAATGGTCATTCTTTACGGAGACAAGGTGACCGGTTCCATGCAGCGCACCATTGACGAGACCAACCGGAGGCGGATTCTGCAGCAGGAGCATAACAGGCGGCACGGCATCACGCCGGAAACGATCCGCTCCTCCATCAAAAATGCGATGGAAACCGTGTATGAGCAGAGGGAGCATGGCCCGCTGCTCCAGGCGGCGGAAGAACAGCTGGAGTTCCGCAGTCTGAAGGATCTGCGTAAAGAGATCAAAAAACTGGAGAAACAGATGATGGACAAGGCCCGTAACCTGGCCTTTGAGGAGGCGGCCGAGCTGCGTGACCGGTTGATCATTCTCAAGGAACAGGAGCTGCAATGGCTGTAAGCGACAGGAGTCAGGAGTCAGAAGACAGGAGGCAGAAGGAGGGGCTTGTCTACCGTTTTTCCCTGTGGGTTGTGCCGCTTTTTTTTCGACTGCTCTCCTTTGTGCTGTTTTCCACCTGCCGGGTGCAGCGGCGGGGCCAGGAGCATTTAACCAGGCTTGCCGGGGCAGGTTCGCCGTTTATCGTTTCCTTCTGGCATTACGGGGTTATTTATATTGTCTATCAGGCAGTAAAAATTCCGCTGGTGGCCATGGTCAGCGCCAGCAGGGACGGAGAATATATATCCCGCATTCTCCAAAGCAAGGGGTTTGCCACGGTGCGCGGGTCGCGTAACAGAGGAGCGGTCGGTGCCTTGAAGGGATTGATGAAGGAGATGGCCAAGGGCAAGAGCGCGGTGCTGGTGGCGGATGGCTCCCAGGGCCCTGCCCGCAAGGCGCAGGCCGGGACGATCCTGCTGGCCAGCAGGACCGGCGCGCCCATTCTGCCGGTGGGGTGGGCGGCGGACCGCTGCAAATCCTTCCGCAGCTGGGACCGGACCGCTATCCCTCTGCCCTTCTCCAAGGTTGTTTTGTGGCATGGCGAGCCGATAACGGTGCCCCGGGAGTTGCAGAGTGCGGAGCTGGAGGAGTACCGCCTCAGGCTGGAGCAGGCGCTTAATGATCTGTATGAAAAATCATGGGGGGAGTTCGGCAGGAAGCAGCATTAAAAAAAGGGGATGATCGCGGCTGGCCGCCATCATCCCCTTTTTAGGTAACTAGTCTGAAGTGAGTTAGTCTGTCAGCAACGGAAAATAACCGGATGAGGTCCGCTGTTGCATCTAGGCTTCAACCTTATGATTGCTAACAGACTACAGTCTAAAAGACGAATCAACCTGTGAAGTTACCATTAGTCGAGCTGCTTCATGATGGAATCGAGAACTTCCTTGATGCCGGCGGAGCCGTCCACGGAAATAACCTTCGGCCCTTTAAGGGTCTTGAAGAAGTTTACCGCAGCCATGGTGCCGGTTTTGGTATCATAGTAAATATCGTGGCGTTTGCCGATGGCAACCTCATCCTGGTCGTCGGCACGGGCGCTCAGGTCGCCGCCGCAGACACGGCAGACGAGCTTGCCGTCTTTCATTACCGGTTTGATGGCCTCAAAGGCGATGTGGTTGGGGTGGTTGTTGTCGTTGGCGCACAGGCGGCGGCCCATGATTCTTTCCTTGGCGATCTGGCGGTCAAGCATGATTTCAATCACGTAATTGAGTTCAATGCCGGCATCTTTCAGTGCCTTGGCCAGGGTTTCAGCCTGCACCTTATTGCGGGGAAAACCGTCAAGCAGCCATCCTTTTTTGCAGTCGTCTTCTTTCAGTCTGTCGAGGATCATCGGAATGGTGATATTATCGGGAACCAGGTCACCTCTGTCGATATACTCTTTCGCCTTCTTGCCCAGTTCCGTGCCGCCTTTGATATTTTTACGGAAGATGCCGCCGGACTCAATATGCGCAATTTTGTATTTCTCTTGAACCTTGGCGCCCTGGGTTCCCTTACCACTGCCGTTCGGACCGAAAATTAAGATGTTCATCCCGTCTCTCCTTGTGCAAAGTTTGGTGTGAAATTCCTCTCCTAGAATTGAGGTAACATGTAGTAATTGCGGTGCTTTTACTATAACTGGCAAAGGACTATAGCCCATGTTGCAAAACTATGCCATAAAAAATAAAAAAGAGGATGAATTGTCTGCGATGTTGCAGAGAAAGGAGGGAAGAAGAGAAAGGAAAACGGCGCTGCGAAGCTATTGCTCTTTTTTGCCGTGCAGAATGCAGAATTCCCGGATAAGTTCTTTGCGGTCACTAAGGGTCATGCGGAAGTAAATGGGGCTCAACATCAGAATTCTGATCGCTTCCTGGCGTGTCATGGCGGTTCCTTCCTGGATAGATATGTTTTTTCCCGGCTTGGTTGTCTTTAATAAACTTATCGGCATTTTTCAGGGAAACTTGATTCTTTACGCCTTTGGTGGTTTTACAGGTTGAAAGATCTGCGCGATAGGGAAAATATCCAGTAGGAATGGGGCGGATTCCAGAGTAAAATGAACCCGGCCCATTCAAGATGACCTTGATGATCTGTTTTTAAGAGAATTTAAATACATTCACTACGCCGGCAAGAAGAACCCGAAACCCTCAACTCAAAACTCCTTCTATTATGCAAAAATCTGTCAGAGCGCTGCTGATGCTCTTACTTATCCTTCTTTTCGGGGCATTCGGCTATATGGTGCTGGAGGGCAGCACCTTTTTAGACGGTCTGTATATGACCCTCATCACCATTACCACCGTGGGTTACGGCGAGGTTATTCGCCTCAGCCCCGGTGGCCGCATCTTCACCATGGTCCTCATCATGGTGGGGGTGGGATTTATGATGCTGGTTTTCACCAAGATTACCGAGGCCGTGGTTGAAGGCAGGCTTCAGGCTGTTTACGGGAGGTTGAATATGAAGAAGAAGGTGGCTGAGCTGAGCGGCCATTACATTGTCTGCGGTTTCGGCCGCATCGGCCAGGTCATCACCAAGCTGCTCAGTGCGGAAAACAAACAATTTGTGGTTATTGAAAATGACCCCCAGGTCATCAACAAGCTCAGTGAGCTGGGATATCTTTTCCTCGATGGCGAGGCCTCCAATGACGATATGCTTCTCAAGGCCGGGGTGGATAAGGCCAGCGGCCTTATTGCCGTTGTCTCGTCCGATGCCGATAATGTCTATATCGTCCTTTCCGCCAGAGGCCTGAATGCGGATCTTTATATCATGGCCCGTTCCAGCGGCGTGGAGGGCGTGGAGATCAAGCTGCTCCGGGCCGGCGCCAATAAGGTTCTTTCCCCTTATTATATCGGCGCCACCCGTATGGCCCATCATGTCCTGCGGCCCACGGTGACCGATTTTATCGATCTCACCGTGTCCGGGGGGGAACTCGGGCTTCGTCTGGAGGAACTGCGGGTTTCCGAGAAAGGGCAGATGACCAATAAAACCCTGCTGGAATCCAATATCCGCAGGGATTTCGACCTGATCGTCGTTGCCATCAAGCGCAGTCAGGGGGAGATGCAGTTCAACCCCAACCTGGGAACCAGCATCTTAAGCGGGGATACCCTGGTGGTGCTCGGCGAGTATGAGAAAATCAAGCAGCTGGAAAAAATTATTTAATCGATTGCGGAGAGTCTGTGCTACAATCAAAGGACGTGTGCAAATTGTAATTATTTCCGCATAGTTCGCTTCCCCGTTTCCCCCTGTTGGCAATTGCCCTGTCATGTGAAGGAAGGCAATGGAAGATCTCTCGAAAAAACCGGTTAAAATCTGCAATGACCGTTTCCTGTTGAAGCTGACCAAGGATAAACTGAAGGCGGTTCTCCAACTGGTCAGTGAGGAAGATCATTTTGAGAATGTTCCCTTTGAGGAGATTGTCAAAGAGGTGCAGAGTCATGGGGTAAGTTTCGGTTTTGTTCCCAAACTTCCTCCGGCAAGGGAGGGGAAAACGGTTATTGCCAGCGGCAAACCGCCGGTGCCGGGGGAAAACGCCAAGGTCAAACCGGTGGTCAAACCGGTCATTGTCTCCCGGGCCAAGTCACTGCAACCGGGTAAAGACAGGGTTGATTTCCGTGAACTCGGCCATATCGTCAACGTGCCCAAGGGGCAGTTGCTGCTCAAAAAAATTCCGGCCACTGCCGGGACGCCGGGTAAAAATGTGCTGGGCGAGGAGATCAACTGCAAGCCCGGCAAGGATGTGAACATCAAATGCGGTCCGGGCGTGGTCTTGAGCGAAGACGGCCTGCAGGTCACTGCCATTGTCGATGGCAAGTTCGTCATGGGCGACGGCAAACCCTCTGTTTATGAGGAGCATGTTATCACCGGCGATGTGGACCTGGCGGTGGGCAACATCGCCTTCTGCGGCACCAAACTGGAGATTACCGGTGAAGTGCTGCCTGGTTTCAAGATCAAGTGCAAGGGTGATGTTGTCATCGGCAAAGGGGTGAATAATGCCCAGGTTCTGGCCGGAGGAAATGTGCGCATAACCGGCGGCCTGGTGGGCCAGGACACGGAAATACGGGCAAAAGGGGATATCCTGCTTGATTTCTGTGAGAATTTCGGCCTTATCGAAACCAGAGGGGCTTTGCGAGCCGAAAATTTTGTGGTGCAGGGCAACGTCAAAACAGGCGGCAGCATGACGGTTATCGGCGGCAAGGGCACGGTTATCGGCGGCAAGTATGTCATCGGCGGCAGCATGCATGTCAAGGAGCTCGGCTCAGAGGCGGAGGTTGTCACGGAAGTGACCGTGGGCTTGAAGCCTGAACTGGAAAAACGCAAAAGACAGGTTGAGGCGGCAAAGGAATACTGGCCCGACCGGATGAACGAGATCCTTAAAAATATCAGCGCCCTCAATGAGATGAAAAAGGCCGAGGGAAAAGGCTTCGGCGGCGAGAAGGCCAATGTGCTGGCTGAACTCAACACGATGATGCCCGAGGTGATGGAGAAAAATAACCAGCTGACCGAAATGCAGATGCAGCTCGATAAGGAGCTTGAGCTGGCGGCCAGTGAGTCAATCTATGTTTATGGCAGCCTCTATCCCGGAATCATCGTAACCATCGGCAAGGCCGTCCGGGTGATTGACAAGCTGGAACAACAGGTGGTGGTGGAACTGCAGAAGAGCACCCTGCAGATCCATGTGCGCGCCATGACCCCCGAAGAGAAAGAGGTAGGTGCTTAATCGTTGTCAGGCAAGCCGGATTCCGGTTGAATTCACCACCTCCAGCAGGCATTACAAGGCGAAGGTTTTGGCTTCCTTGTCGAGAAATTTTTTAAAGCGTTTGTAAAGGTTCCAGAAATGGGCGATCGCCTGTTCGCCTGTTTCGGTAATTTTCGCGCCTCCTCCGCCTCTGCCGCCGGTGGTGGTCTCCACCAGCGGCTTAGGCGACTGGCGGTTCATTGAGTCAACCAGATCCCAGGCATGGCGGTAGGACATGTCCATGGATTTGGCGGCCTTGGCTGATGGAACCGTACTGGCGTATTCTTTCCAGCAGGGTGACCCGTCCGTAACCGAGAAAAGTCGCCCCTTCCACCTCGATCCAGATCCGGCCCTTAAAGCTGTAGCCCTGTTGTTCCGCTTTTTCAATGCAGCGCTCGCGTTGATCTTTCATCCTGACATACTAGCATGGAGCCTGCGGCGGGTCAAATGCAAACCCGATGGCTGCAGGGCCATTGCGGGTTATTTCAGGCTGTAGGCAATGGGCAGAATGAATTGGGCCTTCACCGGCGGTTCGGGAAACGGGGCGGTTCGGCGGATGGCGGCAATGACGTTCATATCAAGCACTTCATGCCCTGACCCGGAAACAATATTGATATCCTCCACCCTGCCGTCTTCCCTGATGATAAACGAGACACGGATTTTCCCGGTCCAACCCAGCTTGCGGGCCCCAGCCGGGAAAGACAGGTTGCGCATAATGAGGCTGCGGATGTGATCGAAGTTTTGCCGCAGGTATTGTCTTTCTTCGTTTGCCGGGCCGTCGGCGGCATTATCAGCCGCAACCAGGCCCTGTGCCGTGTCTGCCTGGTTGCCGGCAGCCGGGGCAATGGCCTGGAGGCCTTCATTTTTTTCGGGGCCGGCTGGTAAAGCCGCGGCTAAGGCTGCCCCGGCAGTTGCCTGCTCCCCGGCAGGCGGCGGGGAACGGTCCGGTTCCGCCGGTTTTTCCATATTGTCCGCCGGTCTTGCGACCGCTGCTACCCTTTCCCGCTGTGCCGTTTTCTGGCGTTGATGCTCAGCAACTCTGTCTCTGGCGGCCTCAGCCTTATTTTTGCCGGGCTGAAGCGGCGCGGCAGGGAGGATGGCTGCCGGAGGGGTTGCCTGCTGCTGCAGGGCCGACTGCGCCCGGTCCGGCTCCGCCGGTTTTTCCATGATCGCTTCGGCTCTTTCAACCGTAAAATCGATGACCAGATGCTCTTGTACCGGAACCGCATGGCCGTGCATGATGACGGCACTGCCGATCAGCAGGGCGTGCAGAAGAAATGACAGTTTGACGGCCTTGGCCTGGTGATTCATATTCTCTGCTTTGCCGGCAGGTTTACTTTTTGCACCCGGGTTGTTGATCAGGCCAAACGCATCCTCGAAAATCACCCTTTCCATAATGCTGTCCTCAACTTGCCCACACCGGGATACACACCCTGCCGCTGCCGTTCATGGACACGACATTGACCTCGATGCGGTAGAGCTCAAAAATGGCCTCCCGGGTGATGGTCTGGGCCGGGGGACCGTCGGCAATGACCGCACCAGCCTTGAGCAAGATGACGCGGTCGGCGGTCATCAGGGCATGATCGGGAAAGTGGGTGGTCATGATGAAGGTCAGCCCCTCTGTCGCCAGACCGTTGATGCCGCTCAGCAGCCGCATCTGGTTGCCGTAATCCAGGCCGTTCACCGGCTCGTCCATGATGAAGACCCCGGCCCCCTGGGCCAGGGCCCGGGCAATGAGGGCAAGCTGGCGCTCGCCGCCGCTGATTTCCGTGTACGGCCTTTCGCGTAAATGCAAAATATCGAGCCGTTCCATGGCCGCGGCGGCAATATCCCGGTCCTTGCGGGAGTAAGCGGAAAAAAAGGAGTGGTAGGGCATTCTGCCCATCAGCACCACCTCTTCCACCGTGTAGGCAAAGGCCTCCCGGTGCACCTGCGGCACATAGGCCACCTGCCGGGCAAAATCCCGGCGGGGGATCGTTTTCAGCGCGCGGCCTTCAAAGAGCACGGTTCCTGTCTTGCGGCTGCAGGATGCCGAGCATGATTTTCAGCAGCGTGGTTTTGCCGCTGCCGTTCGGTCCGAGAAACGAGACCACCTCGCCCCGCTTGAAGGCAAGGGTCATCTCGTTCAGCACCTGCCTGCCCTGGTAGGCAAAGCCTGCCCGCGTCAACTTGCAGCAGATCCGTCATCGCCACCCCCTCTGGGCATTTTTCAGGACCAGGGCGAAAAAGGGAATGCCGATCAGCGATGTCACGATGCCGGTCGGAATTTCAAAGGAAAAAAGCAGCCGCGAGACATCGTCCACCAGCACCAGGTAGACTGCACCCATCAGGGCCGCGGCGGGCAGCAGCAGCTGGTTGTCCGGCCCCACGATCATGCGGCAGATGTGGGGAATGATCAGGCCGACCCAGCCGATCATGCCGCCGACCATCACGGTCAGGGCGCTGATCAGGGTGGCGAAGAAGATCACGACCAGCCGCACCCTGCCGACATTGATCCCCAGGGACTTTGCCTCTTCCTCGCCCATGCTCAGGACGTTGAGCTGCCGGGCGTGGAGGATGATGACAGCAATGCCGACTGCGGCGGGCAGGCTCATGATCAGCATGGTCTGGCCGTCCACGGCCGAAAGGCTGCCCATCAGCCAGTAGACGATGGCCGGCAGCTGGTTGGTGGGATCGGCTGCATATTTGACGATGGAGAGCAGGGCGGTGAAAAAGGAGCCGCTGATAATGCCGCCCAGCACCAGCATGATAACGGAATTGATCCGGTACGACCCTGGCGATGCCGACGGCCACGCCCACGGCGGCAAAGCCGAACAGCAGGGTGGAGAACTGGACCATGAGCCCAGCTTTTCGAGAGGACCATGCCCAGGGCCGCGCCGAAGGAGGCCCCGGCCAGCACCCCGAGCAGTCCCGGCGAGACCAGGGGATTGATGAACAGGGCCTGAAAGGCGGCGCCGGAAACGGACAGCGAGGCGCCGATCAGGGTCGCCGCCAGGATCCGGGGCAGCCTGATATCGAGCAGAATATTTTCCAGCAGGGCCTTCTTTTCTGCGGACAGGCCGGGCAGACCAAAGAGTTTCCAGCCGGCAAATCCCAGCAGGTCGGCGACCGGAACCCGGTATTTGCCGAGGTAGAGCGAGACCAGCATAATGGCTCCGAGGAGCAGGGCGAGCAGCGGCAGGGTCAGGCGTTTCATCGGTTCAGCACCTCCCGTGCCTCTTTGTCGCTCAGATCCACGCCGAGAAAGAGTTTATAGAAGGACCTGGTCTCCGCCACCATATCGATCCTGTAGAGATCGGGATGGAGGGTGTGCAGGAGCCACTTGATCCCCAGCAGCCGCATGAAGGAAGGCGGCCGGTCGAACCAGTTGAAGGGGACATAGGGAATCAGATAGACGCGCTTGTCCCGGACGGCCCGGATGTTCTGCCAGCGCGGGTCCGTGAACACGGTATCGAAAAAGGACTTTTCCTTGACCAGGATGACCTCGGGATCATAGAGGAGAAGCTGCTCCATGGAGATTTTCTCCATGCCGTAATGATCGAGTTCCTCACCCTGATGCACATTCACGCCTCCGGCCAGCGGGATCAGCTCGGCATGCAGGGATGCCGCCCTCTCCGTGCTCAGGCCGTCCGGACCCTCGGCATAATAGACCGTGACCTGGTCGGCCGCGGGAATTCTTGCCGCCGCTGCCTTTGCCTCGCGCAGGGTGTCCATGGCATAGCGGCAAAGCAGCTGTCCCCGCTCTTTTTTGCCAAGCACCTCCGCCAGAAAGAGCAGGGCCTCCGGATAGTCGTCAATGCTGTCGAGCCGCACGGAGACCCGGGGAAAAGCAAGCCTGGCCAGTTCTGCCTCGAACTGCTGGTTGACCGCATCGTCCTTCCAGGCCCAGAAGAGCACGAAATCCGGTTTGACCTGCAGCAGCACCTCTTGATTGAGGGTTCTGCCCTGGCCGACCAGGCCGCCGATGACCGGCAGTTTGCCCAGACTTGCCACGGTGTATTTCTTCTCGTTTTCCCACAGCGGGAAGTTCAGGCCGGCGATGACCGCCGGGTCGATGGCATAGAGCAGGTAGGTGCCGGGCGGCGACACGGCAACCACCTTGGAGATGGTATCCGGGATCGTCACCTTTCTGCCGCTCATGTCGATAATCTCCCGGCCTTGGGCGGCAAGGGGGAAAACAAACAGGCATAACCAAAGCCCGAAAAGGAGCTTCACCTTCATGCTGCTCTCGGCCATTCCTGCATGACGGGCAAGGCCTGCCGGACGTCTTTGGGCATTAGTGGTCATCACTTGCTCCATGAGATGATGGCCCAGCGGACTTCATGCTGGTAGGAAAGGGCCCAGCCTTTCTCCTTTTTAACGAGATGGCCTGCAAGGTAGATTCTCAGGCGGGCCTCCTCATCGGCTGTCATGTCGTCGATCATCCAGCGGAAGCCTTGCACGGCCTCATCGATATTGCTGTAGACCTTGCCGCTGTCGCCGTTCATCACAAAGGTGACATCGGCGAAGATACCCATCTGGTGCAGCAGGTTGTAAACGCAGATATAATCCGGTCCCCGGTCAAGCTCCCGGCCGATGGCCTCGAAAATCCTGCGGTCAAAAGGACCGTCGCCCACCAGCGAGGAGATGAAGACTTGCCGGCGGGCCTTAGCGTCAAGCTTGGTCAGGGCGGCGTGCAGGTCCTCAACCACCAGGGAGCGTGAGGCAATGGCCACATCATGCACACCAATGCCTGCCCGGTCCCAGTCGTCCTCCCAGCCGATGACGTGGGGGTTCACGTTGGTAATAGCCTGTTCCCAGCACTGCTCGCCCAGAATGGAGATCATGACATCCGAAAAATCAATCGCTGTCACCGCCTGCACCAGACCGGCAAGCGGAATGGCCAGGGTTCCGGCGCCGCAGCCCACGTCAAGGACGCTCCACTCCGGTTTCGGATTCATGAGGCGCAGAAAATTCCGGGCGTAGCCGCTGGTCCTGGTATGTCTGGCAAATGACGGGGCGCGGCGGTTCCAGTAGGCGTTGTCGCTGCGGTCGTGCTTGCGCTGCCGCCGGGCTTCACGCCAGACCATATTCCAGTTCACCTTTTTCATATCCATGGTCGATGAGTGGGCGGTATTCATAGGGGAACGCCCTCCTGCAGCGGTGGCCGGAGCGGTGATTGCACGGTGTAGTAAGTGTTGCCTGTGGCGCATGGCCGGCAGAGAGCCCTGCCGTTTTGCAGGACGTCACGTTTGTCGAGGATCGTTTCCCCGCAGCTTGCGCAGCGGACTCTGCCGGTCGGGCTGCCCGGCATATCCTCGGGCTTCAGCGCCACCCATACATCCTGCACGCTGAACAGGTCGATGTCCGGCATCTCACGGTAGGCCTTCATCTGCGCCGCGCTGTCGCTGAGTTCCGGATACCTGGCCGCCGCCTTTTCCCGCGCGTCGCGCAGCGAGACGATCCGCACCGCCTTATCGGTCTCGATGTTGATGAAGGTGGCCGCCATCTTGCCGTTATCCACGATCTTGAGACTCCGCCTGCCCACCCTGCTGCCGGTGACGGTCATGATCGCGTCTGTGGCGCAGCGGTCGATCTCGACAAAGACAATGAGCTTTTTACGGTCCGCGCCCAGGGGATCGGTGATGCCGATCTCGCGCAGGCCGAGCATGGCAATGCGCACGCCGATGACCTGTCCGGCGCAGAGGTGACCGTGGAATGCCGCCGCCTTATCCAGCAGCTGGGTAAATTCTTGATATCTTTCCATCATCATGCCTCCTTTTTAGAATGTATAGCGCATATTGGCAAACAGGGTTCTCCCTGCTTCGGGATAGCCTTCCTGCAGCTCGTAGTCCCGGTCAAAAATGTTTTTTACCCCGGCCTCGGCTACGATGCCGTTGCCCAAGGCGTAGCTTAATTTAGCATTGGCCACGGTAAATCCCTGGGCGACCTGGTCGCCGTCTGTTGAACTGTAGCGTTTGGAGTCGTATTCCGCGTCCACCAGGGCGCTCAGGTTGTCAAGCAGGGTGTAGCGCAGATAGGCCACCGTCTTATGCCGGGGAATGTTGATCAGCTCGCTTGCATCCGTCTTGTTGTCCGCATAGGTGTAGGTGTAGTTGCAGCCGATTTCCAGCGAAGTGAGCAGGTAGCCCGAGAGTTCCAGTTCCAGGCCGTACAGATCGACCTCGCCGATGTTGTGGTTCTGGGTGGTCGTGGTCCCTGGATGGTCCGGGTCCGGTATGGTGGTCAGCTGGATATAATCGCTGACGTCGTTGTAAAAGAGCGGTGCTCTTAAAACGCAGATTCTCCAGGTGCCGGTCATCAACGCCGATCTCATAGTTAACGGATCTCTCCGGGTCCAGATCAGGGTTGGGAATGGCAGTGCCGAGCCGGTAGGAATAGCGGTCCTTGATGGAAGGCAGCCTGGTTTTCTGCGCTATGGAGGCGTGCAGCGTGCAGGCCTCGGACGGCAGATAAAAGAGGCCGAGCTGGGGGTTGAAACCCGAGGTGCTGCCCTTGGGAAAATCGGCAAGCTGCCCGGTGGACGTCAGGTCCTCGGCCACCAGGGTGTCCAGGGTATCGTAGCTGGCGCCGGCGATGGCATAGAGACTCTTGGAAAGAGTGATGGTGTCTTCCAGTCCCAGCTGACAGCATCTGGTCGCGGAAGGCCTGGACCGGATCATTGTCATTCTGCTCTTTATGCACATCGAGTTTGTAGTGCAGGGCGAGTTTCAGCAGATGGTCGGCAATGGCCGCTGTGCCCACCTCCAGCGAGCCGCCGTCGGTATAGTCGTCATAGTGGCTCCTGAAGGCGTAAGGCCTGGAGATGGTGGTGTAGGTGTCGTCGTCATAACTCCACAGGGAGTTCTTGAATATATCATAGAAGGCCCGGGTTTTCAGATAGGCCTTGCCGTCGAAATCGGTCTTGGAGGTAAAATAGTAGCTCTGTTTGTCCCAATAGGGCCATTTCCAGTAGCGCGCCCTCTCATCCGGGTCGGTGCCGGCATAGGGCGGGGTGCCCTTGACCCCATGCTGGTAGATGTAACTGAAGGCGTATTCGTCATCCTTGTTCGGGGTGAAACCAACCTTGATATTGACCTTTTCGTCCCGCTGGTAGGAATTCTCCCGGTGACTGCCGTCCTCGGCTGCGGCAGGTTTGAAATCATCGGAAAGATTGAAATAATCGCTGCTCTGATAAGAGGCCCCGGTCTGCACATACCAGCTGTTCTGGTTGGTGCCCAGGTTGATAAAGCCGTTATAGGAGTTGCCCGAACCGTATCCGGCGCCCGCGTTGCCTTCAAAGGCCTTTTCCGGCCGGCGGGATACCATATTGATGGCCCCGCCCATGGTGTTGGGGCCGTACAGCACGGAGGTGAATCCCTTGGAAACGATGATCTCCGACAGATCAAAAGTGGTAAAACGGGCGAGGTCGGGATAACCGTCATAGGGCACGTAAATCGGGATGCCGTCGAGAAAGATCGGCACATGCTTGAGGTCAAAGCCCCGCATATATATGGTCTGCTCGTTGCGCGCCCCGGTCACGGCCGAGGTCACGCCGGGCAGCAGGTTCACTGCGTCGGCCACGGTGTTGCGGTCAAAATCGCGCAGTTCCTCGGCGCTGATTTTTTCGATGGTGATGTTTTTGTTTTCCTCGGCCTTGCCGCTCACCTCGATCTCGCCGAGGGTGAAGACGATTCTCCGTATTCCCTGTCTCCTCCGCTCTGCCCGCCAATGGCATGGCCAGCAGCGCCAGGATGACACCCGGCGGAAACGGGGAATCTTTCAACAATACTGCATTTCATGACGCAACTCTCCTAAAGGTTGTATTTGTTTATGCATAACGATAAATAAAAAAAATCACAGATAAGCCGCATTAACAGAATAATGTCGTCATCAGGATGGTCAAAACGGCATAAACAGCCGCAAGGAAATGGCCAAGAAAGCAGGGGGTTATTTCGTAACGGCTGTTAAGTATGCCCGGTCCCCTGATTGGAACTCCTTTCTGTCGTATTCCGTCCGCCTGAGCGGCACATCGCTCTTTACAAAAAGAATAACGCTGGTAAAAAAAATTATTCCACCAAGACGATTTCGACGGACCTGAGCCGCCTGACATAACGCGGTCCGGTCAGAAAGTCCCGGGCGGAAACCAGGTCAACGGCACCATACTCGTCATAAAGGGATCTGCCGTCTTTTTCCAGCAGGACCATGATGCCCTCGCCGGTCGGCGTATTAAAGATCTCCTGCCAGGAAAAGACCACCTTGTAGCCGTCATCCGATGCGGCGATGAGGAACATTTGGCGCGTATCATTGTGGCCGGTTATCAGAATCTCGGCCCGGTTGATGATGTCTGCCAGCAGAACACCCCGGCAGCGGCCCATGCAGCCCTTGGGGTCGCCGTTGCCGCAGATCATGGGCAGATCATCCGCCTGAGCGGACTCCATGCTCCGGAGCCCTTCGATATCAAGCACCAGAGGGGTGGTCACCCTGCCGCAGATGCGGAGTGCGTAATCCTCACCGGGCCAGGATTGTTTGTTGCTGGATTTCTGTTCTGGGTTCACCACGGTCTCCTTAAGAGTCAATGCTGGAAGAAGCGTTAATAATGTTTGCTGCGTTCCTCGGCAATGGATGTCCAGACCGTGGCAAATTTGCTCCAGTAGGAACGAACCATTTCTTCACCCGTCTCGGTAAGCCGGGCGCTGTCGGTTTCCATGCTGTTTTCGTGAAAATGGACCAGCGGCGCATGGAAGGAACCGTTCATCTCGGTCAGGAGATGCAGGGCATGTTCGTGATGAATCTTTGCCGCCTCGGCCGCCTGTGACAGTGATCCCCGGCTGCGGATCTCATCCAGCAGCACGGCCCTGCGGTACCCCAGAAATACACCCTGTTCCAGTTCAACGACAACACAGCAGCTTGGCGGTTTCATGCATGCTCTCTTCATCCCTTTCTCCTCTTTGTCGGTATATAATAAAATACATAACGAATGACAAGCTGAAACCTTTCTGCGGTTGGCCTTGCTAAATAGAGCAATAGCACGGAAGCAGCCGCAAAATTTGGCTCAGCATATCTTAAATCCCGGAGGCGGCTCAAAAAAAAATCGACTCGGCCTGGTTGAAACAGCTAAAGAGCAAAGCTGGTGCCAATGCGGTAATTTTTTATAAATTTATCATAATATCAACTTATTAAATGTGTTTGCGGTGGATTCTGCGGTCAAGGTGAGGGAAATACCCCTGGCCAATTTTGCAGCAAACATGACAAAAATGAAGGCGATTTTTCATTTTGGTGGCCCGGGGGAGGCAAACCTCGATATGCGGTGCAGAGGGACGAACCGCGAAAAAGGGGACAGCTTCGGGAAATTTTGTGTTACATTAAAATTGCTGGTTTCGTGACAGCTGAAAATTTACCACGGAGAGCGCCGAGCCCACAGAGCTAACTGGCTGTAATAAAAACGTTCTCTGCGATCGCTGGGTGTTCCGTGGAGCAAAAAAACTTTTTTTACCCGCAAGGGGCAGAAATACGAAGCCCGCAAAATTGGAATTTTTTTTGCTTTTCGCAACAATGCTGGCGAGAAATGCGTGTTATAGATGGAGACGGATTTTTTGTAAGTGAAGCTGTAAGGATAATCTGCTGTATCATCTGAGTGAGGTTGAATATGAGGATCGGGAAATTGGTTAACTGGGTTGTGGCGTTCCTGTTTTTTTTCTGCCTGCTGGCCGGCCTAAGCTCTGCCGAAGAGGCGGGAAAGAAGATTGTCATCGCCGTTTCGCCTTGCAGTGATGTGGTGTTGAGCTATAAAAAATTCCATCCGCTGGTCACTTATCTGCAGGGGGAAACCGGCACGGAGATCAAGCTGGTGTTCCCCCCGGATGCCGCTGAATTCGAGGCCCAGATAAGGAATAAGGATATCGATTTTGCTTTCCAGGACCCCAATGTGTACGTGAAATTTGCCGCGCTCTATGACCAAAAGACCCTGCTTCGGGCCCTCAGCCTGAAAGGAGGCATCTACCAGTCCGGCGCCATCGTTGCCAGGAAAGACAGCAATATTAAGACCATGAAGGATCTGGTCGGCAAGTCCGTCATGTTCGGGTCCAAGCTTTCGGCCTCCAAATGGGTGGTGGCGAAGATGCTGTTTGAAGAAAATGGCATTGATATTGACAAGGATTTATCGATGTATGCCAATGGCGGCTGCTGTGAGGATATCCTCTTTAACGTGTTTCTCAAGGCCTTTGATGCCGGAGTGGTATGTGACCATTATCTTGACGAGCATGCCAAAAAACAGCGGGAACTCGGGGTCAACGCCCAGGAGCTCCACATCATTGCCATCACCAGATGGGTGCCGACCAGGGTATTTGCCGCCCGCAAGGACTTGGACCCTGCGCTTATCGCCAAGTTCGACCGGGCCTTGCTGAAACTCAACAACAGTAATCCTGAACATGCCAAAATCCTTTATTCCGCCGAGGTCGGCGGATTTCAGCGGACAACGGATAAGCATTATGACGAGATGCGGGAACTTATCGGGGAAAAAAAGGACAGGTAGAAGCCCTGTTTCCGGCAAGGATGATAAAGAGGGCTGCGCATGGGACTCTGTCCGCAAAAATGGTTGAAATTCAGCTTACGCATCAAACTGACCCTGCTGATTGAAAGTCTGGTGGTGATTATTGTCGTGGTCACCGGCATTATCACCACCATGCGTGAAAAGGAAAGCCTGGAAAGCGAGCTGCGCAAACGCGGACTGGCGCTGGCTGCCGATGTGGCCAAATTTACGACCAGTCCCATGTTAAGTAACGACCTGCCGACTCTCCGCCGTTTTGTCAATCACTCCATGGAGCAGGATTATGTCCGCTACGTCATCCTGCTTGACCCGCTGGGTAAGGTGGTGATGCACAGTAACCTGAAAGAAGTCGGCAAAATCTACCGGGACAGTATGACCGCCGTGGCGATGAAGTCCGAGAAGCATGGCAGTTTCCGGGCATCCCTGCCGGAAAACGGGGAACACTACTACGATATCTATACCCCCATCTACCTGCAAGATGCCCGGCTGGGAACGGTCCGGCTGGGATATTCCTATATGGCGGTTGAAAAGGAAATTGCCAGCGCCCGGCGGCAGATTTGCGTGATTGCTGTGATAACCATTCTCATCGGCGGTATTTCCGCCTTTCTGCTGGCTGCCTTTATCTCTTCGCCGATCAAAAAGATAACCGATGCCACCGGCAAGGTGGCTGCAGGGGATCTCATTACCCGCTTGACGATCAGAAGAAACGATGAGATCGGCACTTTGGCCAATTCCTTTAACGAGATGACCGAGAATCTGCGGAAAACGACCATCTCCAGGGATTATGTCGACAATATCATCGGCAGCATGAACGATACCCTGGTGGTGCTTGATCCGGATACCAGGATCAGCAGCGTGAACAAGGCGACCTGTGAGCTTCTCGGCTATCAGAAGGAGGAACTGATCGGCCGGGATATGCATAAAATTCTTCCCATGGAAGAGACGTTTTTCAGTGAATCGGGATTGCGGCGGGTGCTTGCCGGAGAAAAAATCATTAATCTGGAAATAGACTATCTGGCAAAGGAGGACACCAGGGTTCCCATGCTTTATTCAGCCACGGTTCTCAAAGATAAAGAGGGAAGAATTGAGGGAGTCGTGGGCATTGCCCGCGACATCACCGAACGCAGGAAGGCGGAGGAGGCGCTCCGGCAGTCGGAGTGGGAGCTGCGTAAACTGTCCGCCCAGCTGCTCACCGCCCAGGAAGAGGAACGCCGGCGCCTTTCGGTGGAGCTCCATGATGAACTGGGACAGTCGCTGATGGTCCTGAAACTCAAGGTGCGGGCCATCCAGAGGGCCTGGGGCGCCGAGGCCGGCCTGAAAAAAGAGTGTGATGCCGTGATCAATTATATTAATGAGGTCACGGAAAACGTCCGCCGCCTGTCCCGGGATCTGAGCCCCTCCATTCTGGAGGATCTGGGGCTGACCATCGCCGTTCGCCGGCTGGTGGAATCGTCCGGCAAGCTTTATAATATTGACTGCGTTCTCGATATGACCGAGCTTGACGCCCTTTTTTCCCGTGATCAGAAGATTACGGTGTACCGGATCGTCCAGGAGTGTCTTACCAACATCGCCAAGCACTCCCTGGCCAGTCATGTAGCGATCACCCTGAGAAGGCAGGAAAACCGTTTTTTCTTTGAGGTAAAGGATGACGGCCAGGGCTTTGATGTACAGGATGCCTTTGGCCGGGATCACGCTCATTACGGGTTGGGACTGTCCGCCATGCACGAGCGGGTCCGCATGCTGGGAGGGGCTCTCAAGGTGGAGAGCCGCAAAGGACAAGGTACCAGTATCAGCTTTACCCTGCCATTATAATGAATGAGGAAACCGATGGGAAATTCGTATCGTATTGTGCTGGCCGATGATCATGCCATGTTCCGCCAGGGGATCAAGAATATTCTCGAAACCGTCGAAGGCCTTGAGGTGGTCGGGAGAGGCGAGCGATGGCCTCATGCTGCTTGAGCTCTTGCGCCAGGGAACCCCTGATCTGGTGATTCTGGACATCTCCATGCCCCATCTCCGCGGGCTTGAGGCAACCCGGGAGATCAAAATGATCTCGCCTGAGGTGAAGGTATTGATCCTGACCATGCACAAGGACAAGGATTACGTTTATTCCGCCCTGTCCGCCGGGGCGGAAGGATATCTGCTCAAGGAGGATGCGGATACGGAGCTCTTTGCCGCCATTGAAAAGATCCGGGACAATGGCTGCTATATCTCGCCGCTCCTGTCCGGGGAATTTGCCTTTGATCTGGTGCAGGCCTCCCACAAGGGGGACATGTCTTCCCTGTCCGATCCCCTGACCATCCGCGAACGGGAAATTCTGAAGCTGATTGCCGAGGGCATCTCCAACAAGGAAATTGCCGATCTGCTCTTTATCAGCAGCCGCACCGTGGAAAATCACCGCGCCAATATCATGCGCAAGCTCAACATCAAACAAACCGCCAATCTGGTAAAATATGCCCTCAACAAAGGCTACATCCTGCCCACCAAATAAAGAATAATCATGTGAAAACCAGCCTTTAGTTTGCCGCTAGGTAGTAATACTCCCCCCTCGCTAAGTAGTTAATCTGATGAAGTCTTGAGTAGTTCGCCGGATTGTTTCCCTGGTCTTAACCGCCTATTGTTACATAAAACGAGGATCTTTTCGGGTTTGCGAAAAATGATGGCTCCGTATTTACCTGCGGCTCCAGAGATCCTGTTATTTGGACGGCAACAAAAAAACTCCGCGGTTTGCGTTTCCCGCCATTGGAGCCTGATGAGGAGAAGCGGACAAAAAATTCGGTGAGGAGGTGAGGTAAAAAAAAGAGATGAGCCCGGTTTTGAGTTTTTGAGTCCTGCCTTGGCACTCGGAAGTATCGTATGGGGGAGATACGGGAATTGAGGTAGTTGGGTGTTAAAGGCAGTAAGGTAAGCCCCGGAAAGGGCACCTGAATTGGTTCTGGTAACACAAAGAAATAATTAACCTAAGACAATTTTAAGGCGGATAAACAGATGATTAAACGTACAACTATTCTCATGACAACGGCATTCATGTTCGTAACTCTCCCAGGTGCTGCGGTTGCTGGTGACCAGGACCGGGATCAAAAACAAATTAAAGACGGCACCTGCTCTGCCGTACAGCACGGATCTGAGCGGCAGATTCACTCTGGCCGGCGATAGAGATCGCGACAAAATTCAGGACCCTGACCAGGACAGGCTTCAGGATGGCTCCTGTCTGAATTACAGTAAGGATCTGAGCGGCAGATTCACTCTGGCCGGCGATAAAGATCAACTGCGTGACGGAACAGGTGACGGGATTCCGGATCAGGACAGGCTTCAGGACGGCTCCTGCCTGAATTACAGCACGGATCTGAGCGGCAGATTCACTCTGGCCGGCGATAGAGATCGCGACACAATTCAGGACCCTGACCAGGACAGGCTTCAGGATGGCTCCTGTCTGGATTACAGTAAGGATCTGAGCGGCGGATTCACTCTGCCAGCACAGCACGGATCTGAACGGCAGATTCACTCTTGCTGCTGATCGGATCAGGACATGACGGGATTCCGGATCGACAGGACAGGCTTCAGGACGGTTCCTGCCTGAATTACAGCACGGATCTGAATGGCGCATTCACTCTTGCCGGCCGGGATCGTGACAAAGATAACGACAAAGACAAACTGAAGGACTGCAAAGGCAATGTCTGATAGCAGTCATTGCCTCTCCTTGGTTACCGGTGATCCGGAGTGAACAGCAGATAGGCTTTTCTCTTAAAAAATAGAGCGCCCAGCAGTGTTGCCGAAATTTGCAGGCCAACAATCGAGCAACGATTACGCAACGTTCATTCAGGGTTCCCGCGTGACTGCCTGAAACAGGTCTCCCGGATTTGCCGGGGGGCCTGTTTTTTTGACCGGGAGCAGGTAGAGACAATGAGTTATGGGCTACGGGAATCGATAGTGGGCGCGTATCGTATTGTATTGGCCGATGATCATGCCATGTTTCGCCAGTGCGTGAAGGATCTTCTCGAAGGGGCAGGCGGATTGAAGGTAATCGGGGAGGCGGGCGATGACCTGCGGCTCCTTGATTTTTTTCAAAATGAGCCGCCTGATATGGTGATCTGGGGCATCTCCATGCCCAATCATCATGGGCTGGCCGCCACCCGCGAGATAAAAATGGTCTATCCGGAGGTAAAAATTCTGATCCTGACCATGCACCGGGAAAAGGAATACGTGGATTATGCCCTGGCCGCCGGGGCGGAAGGGTATCTGCTCAAGGAAAATGCCGATACGGAGCTCTTTATCGCGGTTGAACACGATACGCCGGGGCGAGTGTTATGTTTCGCCTCTGGTAGCCGGCGGCGGCACCTACTCAAGCTTCAGGTGACTCTTCAGCAGGAATCACCCTTTCAGCCGCAGAGGGCGAGCATCTCCCGCACCGCCTGGTCCAGTCCCACATAGATGGCCCTGGCCATCACCGCATGGCCGATACTGAGTTCCGCAATCTTGTCAAGCGCGGCAATCCTGGCCGTATTGCGGTAATTCAAGCCGTGTCCGGCATTGATCCGCAGGCCCGCCCCATGGGCGGCGTTCACGGCCGCCGCAATCAGGGCAAATTCCCGGTCTTCTTCCTCCTCACTTACCGCATCGCTGTAACGGCCCGTGTGTATTTCCACAAAGGTCGCGCCAACCCTTTTGGCTGCCTTGATCTGCCCGTCATCGGGATTGATAAACAGGCTGACCGGAATACCGGCATCCTTCATCTGCGCGATGACGTCGGTCAAGGTGCCGCTCCTGGCCGGCCACGTCAAGACCGCCTTCAGTGGTCAGTTCCGCTCTTTTTTCCGGGACCAGGGTCACCATGTCCGGTTTCAGATCCAGGGCGATTTTGATGATTTCCTCGGCTGCCCCCATTTCCAGATTGAGCTTGGTCTTCACCGTCTGGCGCAGGAGGATGCACATCCCGGTCCTGGATATGGCGGCGGTCTTCCCGCAGATGAACGACAATACCCGCAGCCCCGGCCAGTTCGCAGATGCCGGCGGCCAGCACCGGGTCAGGTTCGTCAATGCCTCTGGCCTGTCGCAGGGTGGCAACGTGATCGACGTTTATGGCAAGCTTGACCATTTTTTCCCCTCAAGATAATCTCTTGTAGTGGCTAAAATACTTGAAGTACTTAAAGTGCCTAAAGTTTAACTGCTTGAAGTGCCTGAATAGAAGTACTTTATACCCACAAGGGGCACAAGGGCATTTCAAGTACTTTAGGCACTCTCCCGGATCCTAAAATACCCCTATTCAGACAAAGGGGCAAGTCCCTTGGCGGCGCCCAGCTTCTGCAGCAGTTCTTTTTCCCTGGCCGTCATCTCCGCGGCCTCCTCCTCTCCACGCTCATGGTCATAACCGAGTAAATGCACCAGGCCATGGACCAGCAGGACGCAGAGGTAGTCTTCCAGGGTTTTGCCGCAATCCAAGGCCTCGCGGGAAGCGGTATCGAGGGAAATAACGATATCTCCCAGCAGTTGCGGCGCAGCAGAGGACGGGTCTTCAGCCATGGGAAAGGACAGCACATTGGTGGGTTTGTTGATGCCCCGGTAGGTGGTATTGAGCTCGGTCATGCGGCTGTCATCAACCAGCAGGATGCTTAATTCGCAATGCTTCCTGCCCGCATGCCCAAGCAGTGCGGTGGCGGTTTTCTTCAACCAGGCAAGGGTGACTGGCCGGGGCTTGACTTCACTTCTGAGCAGGACGGGCATCACCCTGCTCCTTTTTCAGGCGGCCTTTTTTTTCATAGGCCCGGATGATCTGTTGCACCAGTGGGTGGCGAACCACATCAATATCAGTGAAATAGCTGAAGGAAATCCCTTTTATTTTTTTCAGAATCCTGGCGGCGTGGATCAGCCCTGAACCCCGGTCCTGGGGAAGGTCTATCTGGGTGACATCACCGGTTATGACTGCTTTGGAGCTGAAGCCCAGGCGGGTGAGAAACATCTTCATCTGCGCCGGGGTGGTGTTCTGGGCCTCATCGAGAATGACAAAGGCATTGTTCAAGGTGCGGCCCCGCATGAAGGCCAGGGGAGCGATCTCGATGATCTCCCGCTCCACCAGTTCCTTGGCCCGTTCCCGGCCGAGCATGTCATTGAGGGCGTCATGCAGCGGCCGCAGGTAGGGATTGATTTTTTCCACCAGGTCACCCGGCAGAAAACCCAGGTTTTCCCCGGCCTCAACCGCCGGCCGGGTGAGAATAATGGATTTGACCTGATTGGCGCTGTAGGCGGCGATGGCCATGGCCACGGCCAGATAGGTCTTGCCGGTGCCGGCAGGTCCGATGCCGAAGGCGATGTCGTTGTTGCGGATGGCGTCGATATAGAGTTTCTGGTTGATGCTCTTGGGCGAGACAATCCTGTGCTTGGCCGTGATATAGACCTGGTCGAGAAAGATTTCCTTCAGGTTGGTCTGGGGCGAACGCTCTATGATTCTCAGGGCGTAGGCCACATCCGCCGCATAGATCGGATAGCCGGTGACGATGAGCTCGTAAAGTTGATTGAGGGTGGCTGCGGTGGTTGCTACATCGTGATCAAGGCCGGAGATGGTCAGGGTTGTACCCCGGGCCTTGACCGTAACCCCCACCGCCTTTTCAATGGCCAGCAGATTGCGGTTCAGGTCGCCGTACAGGAGGCGGGCCGCTTCGTTATCGGTAAAAGAGAGTTGTTGCTGTGTCGCCGTGCTCACCATGGGAAAATTATTTATTGCTCCTGGTTTTTGCCAGTTCCTCGTCAATGAGTTTCTGCATGCCGGCATCTGTTCGGTCTTTGGCTATTCTGCCGTTGATAAAAATGGACGGCGTCCCCTTCACCCCGGCAGTGACACCATCCTGCTGGTCCTTGCTGACCTGGGCCATGCTCTGCGGATCGGCCATGTCCTTTTTGAACTGATCCATGTTCAGGCCCAGTGATTGAGCGAGTTCAAGAAATTTCTCCGGTGTGAGATCGCGCATGTTCTGAAAGAGCAGATCGTGATACTGCCAGAATTTCCCCTGTTTCTGGGCGGCAATGGCGGCAAGGCCGGCGGGAATGGCCTGGGCATGGCCGCGGATGGGAAAGTGTTTGTAGGAGATTTTTACGGTTTCCGGGTTCTTTTTCAGAATCTCATCAAAGGTCGGTCCGAGTTTGGAGCAGTAAGGGCATTGAAAGTCGCTGAAGATGACGATGTTTACCGGGGCATTGGGCATGCCGAGGAAAGGAGCATTGGTGGTGTCGATGGAGACAATGAAGGAGTAGCTGAGTTCCTGGACATTGCCGGTGGATTCACTGCTGAGGAAAATTTTGTCTTCGATATTGGCCAGATCCAGCCCGGAAACGGAAATGCGGTTGAAGGAGGGATCAACGGCGATGGCATCCACCAGCTTGCCGTCATTGGTGTAGATCCCCACGCTGCCTTTGCTTAACACAAAGACATATTTGCCGTTAACGGAACTGGCAAGATCAAGAGGGGCATTGGCTGCCTTGAAGGAATTGCTCATCTCCGAGTCAACCTTGGCCTGGGCGGTCAGGCAGATGCCCATGACGCAGAAAAATGCCATCAGGAAAAACGTTTTTATTCTCATACAGCCTCCAGATAGATAAGTGGGAGAGATTACGGCAATAGGTATTTGCTTGCCGACAATTGTTCTTGATCCGCTGATATTTTTCAACTGTTATTTTGCCAGGAATTGGAAAAAGATGGTCGAGGCGGAACGCAGGGTAACTTTAACCGCCTTCCTGCCGGATGATTCCGGCCAGCAAAACCGCCATGTGGCATACCCGGCCGGAAAATTCTGTCTGGCGCAATCCCTGCTGCCATTGCAGCAGGCAGCCGCTGCAGGTTGTGACAACATGGGAAACCGATAGTTCCAGCAATTGCGCCATGGGGACGGCTAAAATCTGCTGGGAGAGCTGCGGATGGGCGAGATGGAAAAGCCCGCCCTGGCCGCAGCAGTGCGGCCCGCCGGCAAGCTCCAGGGGTGGTACGCCCAGGATATTTGCAAGCAGACGGCGCGGCTGGGCCATGATTTTTTCCGGGCCGAAGCGGAGATGGCAGGGATCGTGGTAGAAAATGCCGGCAGGATCCCCCTGCTCCGCGGTCACCGGGCCGTCGGGGGGGGCAAGCCCGGCCTCCAGGAAAAAGCGGGAAAATTCCCGCACCCGCCCGGCAAAATCCTCTGCCTGGCTGCGCCAGTGCGGGTCATCGGCCAGCAGGGCGGGATAGGAGCGCAGGTGGCTGTAACAGGAGGCACAGGAGGTGAGGATGGGAAGCACATGGCCGGCAAAGGCCGCGATGTTTTTCCTGGCAAGGTCCCGGGCCTCCTCTCTGCTGCCCCCGGCAAAAGAGGCCAGGCCGCAGCAGGTCTGCTCCCCGGGGATCAGCAAGGGGCTGCCGGTGACCCGGCGGGTGAGAAAATCGGTGGCTGCGCCGATGTCCGGACTCAGATAACGGGCCAGGCAGCCGCTGAAGTAGCTGACCACAGGCGGGGCGCCGCCCGGTTGGACGGCCGGCAAAGCGGGCTGAGCCTCCTCGGGTGCATAATCCTCGGGCAGCAGCGCAAGCTTCAGCCACAGGCCGCTCGTTTTGGGCAGGTGCCGCAGCAGTTTCTGTCTGAGGCTGGCAAGGCCGCCCAGCAGCCGGGGAGAGGCGAGGGTTTTTCTGGCAACAAGCTTTTCCAGAAACCGGTACCGGGCAGCCAGCGGTAACTGTTCACGGGCCCTGATCAGCGGGGTGAGGGTGTCGATTTTCCGGGGGCAGACGTCGAGGCAGGCGCCGCACAGCAGGCAGGCGGAGACGATTTTGCCGTAGACAGGGGAAGCGGGGTTGGCGAGACGGTTCAACAGATGCAGTCTGCCGCGGGCAGTGAGGGATTCGCGGCCGGTTACCTGATAAACCGGGCAGACAGCGGTGCATGCTCCGCATTTGGCGCATTGGTCACCTGCTGCCCGCTCATCAGGAGCCATTACGAAATAACATGGCCATTTTTTCAATTTCGTTACGGCTCCTTATACCCCTCAAGGGGGTACTGAAAAGAGTGCCGTTCCGCGAATTTCTCTGGCCATGTTATTTTTTTACAACTGCTTATCAGTTTTTTCACTTCTGCCAGAGGAGATATGCCTTGATGAACGGATCGAGGACGCCATCAAGGACTGCATCCACATTACCGGTTTCATGGTTGGTGCGATGATCCTTGATCAGCTGGTAGGGCTGCATGACATAGGATCTGATCTGGCTGCCCCAGGCGATTTCCTTTTTCTCGCCTCCCATTTCGTCGCGCTGCTCCCGCTGCAATAGCCTTTCCCGCTCATACAGCCGTGACTTGAGCATCTTCATGGCCGTGTCCTTGTTGCGGTGCTGGGAGCGTTCATTCTGGCACTGGACAACCGTGTTGGTCGGCAGATGGGTGATGCGGATGGCTGAGCTGGTCTTGTTGACATGCTGGCCGCCGGCGCCGCTGGCCCGGTAGGTGTCGATGCGCAGATCCTTTTCGTTGATATCAACCACGATGGTGTCATCAAGTTCCGGGAAGATAAACACCGAGGCGAAGGAGGTGTGGCGCCTGCCCCCGGCATCAAAGGGGGAAATGCGTACCAGGCGGTGAATGCCCATTTCCGAGCGGAGATAACCGTAGGCATAGCGTCCCTTGACCATGAGGGTGGCGCTTTTCACCCCAGCCTCATCGCCGGGCTGCCAATCAAGTATTTCGACCGTAAAGCCTTTATCTTCCGCCCAGCGCATATACATGCGCAGCAGGATGCTGGCCCAGTCCTGCGCCTCCGTGCCTCCTGCCCCGGCATGGATGGTGAGCATGGCGTTGTTCCCGTCATGTTCGCCGGAAAACATGCATTCCAGTTCAAAGGCGGCAATTTTTTCATCCAGCACCTTGATGGTCTGCCTGGCCTCCTGCTCCGTTTCCGCATCCTGTTCGCTGATGGCAAGCTCCAGCAGCACCTCGGCGTCTTCCATCAGGCGGGTCAGGGACCCATAGCCCTCGATCGGATTCTGCAGCCGGCTGATTTCCTGCTGCACTTTCTTAGCCGTTTCCGCATCGTTCCAGAAGGCGGGGTGGGTGGTTTTCTGCTCCAGTTCCCGCAATTTTTCCGTCTTGTCGGCTAATTCAAAGATGCTCCTTCAAGGCCAGCAGCCTTAATTGAATTTCCTGGAGTTTTTGTTTCAGTTCTGCAGACATATGTTTTTCTATAAGTTAGGGTGAAGAGTGATAACGTCTTGTAATTCCAAGTCGCCTTCAAAACAATACCTTTGTCCCCCTCAAGGGGGGATTGAACAGAATCGGCTGCGCTGTGCGGCTCCTCGCCGTACTCCATGTACTGTCTCGTCGCTGCTCGCTTGCCCTTGTACCCCTCTGCGGGGTGTTCGCGGTCTTGGTCTGAATGCAACTTGGAATAAGCAATCCGATATAATACTCGAAAGAAAAAAATGCGCCAACAAAATATCAGTGAGCAGCGGGGGCTTTCCCGCCGTTTACCTCTTTGCGGCCAACCAGCCTTTCGATGGCAAGATAGAGTTCATTGAGCTGGATGGGCTTGGTGATATAATCATCCATGCCGCTTTCCAGGCATTTGTTGCGGTAATCTTTCATGGCATGGGCCGTCAAGGCGATAATCGGGATATGGCTGCCGGTCCCGGTCCCGCGTTCCAGCGTCCGGATCCTCCTGGTCGCCTCAAAGCCGTCCATGGCGGGCATCTGCACATCCATGAGAATGATGTCGAAGGTGCCGGCGGAAAAGGCCGCCACCGCCTGCTCGCCGTTTTCAACCGTGGTGACGATCATCCCTTTGCGTTCCAGCATCTCCTTGGCCATCATGCTGTTGATCATTTCGTCTTCGGCCAGCAGCACCCGGATATTGCGCAGGGCATCCTTGTTATTGCCGAGCAGGAACGAAAGCTGGCCGTTTTCGCCGGGGTCATCCTGGACTGAATTATTGTCGGACAATCCGAAGCCGGCGGTAAACCAGAAGGTTGACCCTTTGCCCGGCGTGCTGGAAACCCCGATATTTCCTCCCATGAGGGCGGCGAGTTCGGAGGAAATGGAAAGACCGAGACCGGTGCCGCCGAATCGGCGGATATGGGACGGATCAACCTGGGAAAAGGCCCGGAAGATCAGTTTCTGGTTTTCCGGGCTGATGCCGATGCCCGTATCGATGACGCTGAATTTGAGCATGATCCTGCCGTCTTCGGTCATCTGCTCCCTGTTGACGTGAATGGTCACCGAGCCCGCATTGGTGAATTTTATGCCGTTGGTCACCAGGTTGATAATGATCTGCACCAGGCGGTTCGGATCACCGATCAGCATCGGCGGGACCGTGGAGCTGATCGTGCGCTGCAGGAGCAAGATTTTTTTCGTGGGCCTTCAAGGTGAGGATCTGCAGCACGCTGGCCAGGGTTTCATGGAGGTTGAAGGGAATGGCGATGAGTTCGAGTTTGCCGGCCTCGATTTTAGAAAAATCCAGGATATCGGAGATAACCGACAGCAAGCGGTCGGAGGAGGTCTTCACCGCATGGAGATATTTTTTCTGGGTCGGGTCGATGTCGGAGGTGAGCAGCAGGTCGGTCAGGCCCATGATGGCGTTTAAGGGGGTACGGATTTCATGGGACATGTTGGCCAGAAACAGGCTTTTGGACCGATCGGACTCTTCCGCCTTGTGGCGGGCGATCCTGGTCTGCCGGAGGGATTCCTGGATGACATCGGACATGTTGTTGAAGGCCCGGGCCAGTTGACCCATCTCGTCGCTGCTGCGGGTTTCCAGGCGATGCTCGTAGTTGCCGTCCTGGAATCGTTTGATGCCCTGGATCATGGTGGTAATTTTGCCGGTAAGGCTGGAGGCCATCCAGATGGCGACGAGGATCACCACCACGATCATGATCAGGGTGGAAATGGACAGTTTCTTGGCAGTCTCCTCCAGGGCGTCGGCCATGAACTTCTGGTCGGCGACGTTTTTCGCCAGCAGTTTCCCTTCAAAATCATTTTCGATGGCGGCAATCTGTGAGGCGGTCTGGGTTGCGGCATGGTGGAATTCATCCACATTGGCGCCGATGGTCACATAGCCGAAGCCCCTGGGACTGTTTTTGTACATGCCGGTGTAATAGGGAATGGTGGCGGCCGTGGTGAGCTTCCACAGATTGCTCCAGAAGATGACAAAGGAGCCGGAGCCGCCGTGCTGGGTCAGGGTATGCCAGCCGCTGCACTGGGGAGCGAAGTTGAGAAAGCGGCCGTCAAGCCCCACCATGCCGGCCTTGGTCAGGGAGGCGGCCGGTTTTTTTGCCAGGCGCTGTTCCAGAAAGACCGGAGCGGTTTTCTGAAACTCGCCGAAGGTGAGCCCGCTTTGCTGCCACATGTCGTAAATTTCACTGGAGAGCCAGGGTACGGCTTCTTCGCCGGTGGCCGGGTCATAACCCACGATAAAGTAGTCCCGGGGATGGGAGATATTGCGGCCCAGGTAGTCCCACATGAAGGCGTAATTGCCGCTGCCCGCGTCGGAAATGGGCGAGTAGCGTTCTTCGGTGGGAACCGCATGATCGGTGAATTCCATGATATGGGTGTGATCAAGGGCCAGGGAGACATAACCGATGATCCGTCCGTCTCCGGTCACCGGCGTGGCCCAGCGGATGAGGCCCTGGAAGCGTTTGCCCACCGGGTTTTCCTTGCCCGCGTATCCGGCTTTTTCCGGTTCAAAGGGGATGCCCATCTCCTCACAGCGTTTTTTGGTGTAGGGTCCGATAATGGGTGAGGGCAGATAGGGGCCGATCACCTCGGAGACATAAATTTCTCCGGGCTGCAGTTTTTTCAGCTCGGAGAAATAGGTCTCCGCCCGGCACCAGGTGTTTTCCCGGCTGGAAACGTCCCCTAAGGTCCGGGGGAGCAGGTCCGTGGTGGTTACCTTGATTTTTTCCCTGCCGGCCGGATCGATGAAGGTCATTTCCAGGTAAAGGGGTTTTTCCACTGTTATGCCTTGTGCCTCGGGCGGCCGGTAGTGGAAATCCTTTTTATTATCCGGGTTGCTGGCGGAGACCGGCAGGAAATCGTCATGCGTCTGCGGCGCAAGCCAGCTTGCGCCGTCGGCGCTCATCTGCCAGGGGGCGTGGAAAACCGTGGAGTGTCTGCGGGGGGCAAGAAAATTCTGATAGTTTTCGGCGGAGGGCGGAAGGTGTGCTGCGGTAAGGATGTCCTCATCCCGTTCATACAGGAAGGAGGCTACCTCCCTGGCGGTATCGGTGGTCAGTCTTTCGATGCTTTCCCGGGATTTTTCATCGAGAGCGATGATCGAATTGGCGGTGGCGAGCCCGCCGATCTGGCCGACAATATCCTTGGTGTCCTTGGCCATCTGGGCCGACTGGCTGCTGACCGAAATGCCGAGTTTGTTCACCTCATTCATGGCCAGCCAGGCCAGCAGGATCAGGGGAATGACCTTGATGAAAATGAAAATCGTGATGAGCTTGCCGCGAATTCCTAGGCGCATTGGTTTCACTTTGCCGGGTTCAGTAATATAACTGACTGAATTATGAAGATAATTCAATGGATTTCCGAGCTTTTGCAGGGTTACGAAACAGCTGTCTTTTTTATCCTGATCCAGAACGCCGCAGGAATCAAGCAAATAAGGCAGGCCAGGGGGAAGAGATAGCCGAATCGGGTGAATACGCTGTTTTGCGCCAAGAGAACGGGATTGCCGCTTATCGAACAGGTGGTGAAAAGAGGGGTTGCCTGGCTGATGCGGCCGGCCGGATCAATGAAGCAGCTGATGCCCGTGTTGGCGGCCCGGGCCAGGCTGCGGCGGTTTTCCACGGCGCGGAACACCACCATGGCCAGGTGCTGGATGGAGGCGCGAAGACCGGCCGAACCAGGCGTCATTGGTGATGTTGATGAGCAGATTCGCCCCGTTTGCCGCCTCCCGGCGGGCCAGATCCGGAAAGATGGATTCAAAGCAGATGAGCACCCCCAGCCTGGCCTTGCCGGCTGCCAGCGGCTGGGAATTTTTTCCGGCGGAGAAGTTGCCCACTGATTCCACCACCGGACCCGGCAGGGGCAGGATGTCGCTGAAGGGGATATATTCGCCGAAGGGCACCAGATGCTGTTTGAAGTAGAGGGTCTGGCTGCCGTCTGGCCGGGCGAGCAGGGCGCTGTTGTAAAGGTCGTAATCCTTTTTCTTTTCCACGAAAAAGGGGGCGCCGGTAAGGAGCATATAGTGGTGGCTGTAAACGGTGCGGGCCAGCACCTGGGGGAAGAGCGGGCTGGTGGGCGGAAAGAAGGGCATGGCGGTTTCCGGCCAGATGACCAGCTCGGGTGTCTGTTTCCTGGCCGCCTCTGTGCTCAGTTCCGATATAGGTGTCCATGGCCTCCCGCTGTTTTTCCGCCACCCATTTCTGGTCCTGTTCGATATTGCCCTGGATCACCGCCACCCGGTATCCGGGGGCGGTTGCCAGATCCCGGGAGATAACTTTGAGCTGTACCAGGGAATAGGCAAGGGCCGCGGCCACAAGCAGAAAACCGGTCATGGTCTGCAGGCGGTTCTGTCCAGGCTGCCAGGGCGTATCTTTGCGCCAGGGGACAAGCGTAACCAGCAGGCAGTTGACCATGATAACCAGGAAGGTGATGCCGTGATGGCCGGCCAGATCACTGGCCTGGATGAGCAGCGGGGTGTTGAACTGGGAGTAGCCCAGGTCCTGCCAGGGAAAACCGGAGAAAAGCAGGCCGCGGACAAAATCAAGGGCCACCCAGAGCAGGGGCGCGCTCCAGACCGGTGCCACGGCCTGCATGCTCCAGCTGCAGGCCGCGCAGAAAAAGGCGAGATAGAGGCTCATGTAGGCGCAGAGCAGCAGCAGGGCCAGGCCGCACAGCCACCAGGGCAGATGGCCGTATGTGCCGAGCGAGATGACCACCCAGTAGATGAGCAGCAGGTAATAGAGCAGCCCGCTGACAAAGCCGAGCAGGGCGGCCTTTTTCGGAGCGACTCTGGCGCAGCCGGCAAGCAGCGGCACCAGGGCGAACCAGGCGCAGAAGGACAGCCCCGGACCTGGGGAGGACAGCCAGAGCAGCAGGGAGCTGAGCAAAAAGAGCAGGTAAATGGGCATGGGATTTTAGGCCAAGGCCCGTGACGCTGGAATGGAAAAGGGCGGCAACAGCCCTCCGGGTCCGCATTTTCCGCTAGGGGTCATGGGTTTTCCCGGCTGATCCTGACGCTTTTGACCCGTCGCTTGCTGGCGGAAAGCACGGTAAAGGTCAGGGGCCCGAATTCCACCTTTTCCCCGGTTTCGGGAATTTTGTCCAGCTGGTTGATGATGAAGCCGCCCACGGATTCATAAGTCCCTTCGGGAAACTCCAGATTGAAGAACGATTCTATTTTTTCAATATCCACCTTGGCCGAGGTGATGACGGTGTTGTCGTCAACGACCTGCCACTCATCCACCTGCATGTCCGTTTCGTCGGCGATCTCGCCGACTATCTCTTCCAGGATATCCTCCATGGTTACCAGGCCGCGGATGCTGCCGAATTCATCGGTAACGATGGCCATATGTTTCTTCTGGGACTGGAACTCCAGGAGCAGGGCAACGATCTTGTCGTTTTCCCTGACAAAGAAAGGGGGGTTGAGCAGTTCCTGCAGCGGCGGCAGTGGCGCACCCGTGGAACAGGTGAGCAGCTGTTTGGCATGGAGAAAGCCGACGATATTGTCCGGGCTGCCGTCGTACATGGGAATCCGGCTGAACCCCTTGCTTTTGATCAGCTGGATGATGTCGCAGGTGGTGGCGGCAAGGGAGGCGCTGACAATGTCGGTGGCCGGCGTCATGACCTCCCTGATCAGGGTGTCGCGGAATTCAAAGATGCTGCTGATCATCTGGCCTTCATGGCTGGAGATGAGACCCTGCTCTTCCCCTTCTTCGATGAGTTCCTGGATTTCCTGTTCCAGGTCTTCAGATGTGTCTGGCTGCGGGGAGAGCCTTGAAAATTGCAGGAGGCGGCGGAGGAGGGAATGATTCGGTTCCGAAGGAGGCTGTTCTTTATCCATTGTCGTAATTAATAGCTTTTCCGGATGGCTGCAAAGCGAGCAGTCATGGGGGAAAAACTCCATTATTATCTCTAGTTGGCCATGGCAAAAGCCGTTTGCAGCCAAGAAAAAAAATTGACTGGTTGTTGGGAAATCGTTATAAGCATCTTGCTTTACAACGGGATAAGATTTAAAAAACAATATTAACCAAAAAATTTGCATTGATCAAACAATGAATTCATTTCCTTTAATTCAAGTCTTTTGCTAAAGTCAAATTTTTTCGTCTGCTGCGAAAAATGATGGCTTCATAGTTATGCCCTTGCGGGTGTTTATGCCCCTTGCGGGTATTTATACCCCTTGTGGGTAAAAAGTCCCGGCACGGAATTTTCGTGACGACCAATCATGAACTTTTCATGCACTGTCCGGCTGTCGAGAGGTATTTTGCCCATCAGGGGCATAACTGCGAGACAGTCAAAAAATATTCATATTTAATTTAACTTTACCGCATTGCCGGTTCAGGTTTCAAGGTTTGAAAGAAAAAGTACTCATAGCCAACAGGGGAGAAATTGCCATCAGGATTGCCAGGGCCTGTCAAGATCTGGGTCTTGATTTTGTCATGGTCTATACCGAGGCGGACAAGGACTCCGAGCATGTTTATCCATTCCTGCAGAACCAGGGATCGGAAAAGCGGGCCTGGAAAGTAGCGAGCTATACCGATCCCAATGATATCATTTCCGTGGCCGACCATACCAGTTGCACCGCCATCCATCCGGGTTACGGGTTTTTCTCGGAGGATTTCCGTTTTGCCAGGCGGGTGACCATCCGTGAACGGCCGATTATCTTTATCGGCCCGAAATGGGAGGTGATCCGGGACCTGGGCGACAAGATCAACACCAAGCGCGTGGCCAATAAGCTCGGCATCCCGACCATCCCCGGCACCGACGGTCCGATTTACAATGAGATGGAGGCCGAGGACATTGCCGCAACGCCTCCTGGATGAGCAGCGGGCCCAGAAAATCAAAGATCCCTCCATCCTGGTCAAGGCGGCGGCCGGCGGCGGCGGCATGGGCATTGAGGAGGTCAAGCGGATTGATGAATTCCGCCGGATCTACCGCCAGGTGCAGAACTATGCCAAGCGCCAGTTCGGCGATGCCGGGGTGCTGATCGAGCAGTGTCTGCGCGATTACAATCACCTGGAGGTGCAGCTGCTCTGCAGCAGGCATGGCGAAAGAGTCCATTTCGGCACCAGAAACTGCACCATCCAGAGCACGGGCCGGCAGAAACGGCTGGAGGCGGCGCCGGGATTTGACGAAATCTGTTTTTCCTACGAGTTCAACGCCAAAGATGTACTTGACAAAATAGTGCAATATTCGTTAAAGCTTGCGGCCCATGTGCGTTACGACAATGTCGGCACCTGGGAATGGATTGTCACCCGTTCCGGCAAGCCCTACCTGCTTGAGGTCAATACGCGCATCCAGGTGGAAAACGACGTCTCCGCCCGCATCAGCTTCATCGACAATAAACAGCCGAACCTGATCCGGGAGCAGATCCGGCTGGCCCTGGGAGACAAGATCGGCTATAGTCAGAAAAAAATAAATAGCAAAGGAGCCAGCATCGAATTCAGGATTGTGGCGGAGGACCCGCGCCGCGGCTTTGCCCCCTGGATCGGCACCATTTCCCGGTTTGACTTTCCCAGATATGACTGGGCCGCTGTTTACACCCATGTTCCCTTTGATCGTCCCTATGTGATTCCCAGTGATTATGATCCGAACCTGGCTTTGGCCATTGTCTGGGGAGATTCCATTAACGAGGCTAAAGAACGGGGGCGTCAGTTTTTAAACGAAGTGGCCATTGAAGGAACCAACGGGGCGGGTGATCCTATTATGACCAATATCGCCTACCTTAAAGACAATATTGATAATCTGTTGAAATTTTAAATGGAAGATTTACGCAAAAGACTCCTGAAAAGCACGGAACGCATCTCCTACCTGAGCCAGATCCGGGACGGCATGGATTGGGGCAATCTCGCCGGGCTGCAGGAGAAACTGGATACTGTCAGGAATTCGTTTTACGACGTTTCCGAAGAGGAACTGCGATAAGCAGGTCTGCACCCTGGAGGAGAGTATTTCCTTTCTCGAGCAGCGCTGCGAGGAAAATCTCACCCCCATGGAGCGGGTGAGCGATCGTCCGCAGTCCCCAGCGTTTTTCCCTGCAGGATATCCTGGAAAACGTCTACGAGGATTTCAGCGAACTGGGCGGCCAGGACGAGGCCAGCATCGATCCCTCCATGGTTGCGGCCAAGGCCACCATTATCCGTCGGGTGAAAAACAAAACTGTCACCCAGCAGGTGATGGTCATCGGCCAGGAAAAGGGCCATGGCGAGGAATACCGCAACGGCGGTTCCTGCAAGCCCTGGGGCAATGAAAAGGCCCTGCGTTACATGCAGGTGGCCGAGACCGAAGGGATTCCCATCCACTCCTATATCTTCACCCCCGGCTCTTTTCCGGTGGAGGATTATCCCGGCGCGGGCCAGCAGATCGCCAGAAACCTTTATGCCATGGCCAAGCTGCGGGTGCCGTTTATTTCCGTTATTTCCGAAGGCGGCTCAGGCGGGGCCGAGGCCATCGGCCTGGAGTGATTTCCGCATGATGTTTTCCCACGGCTATTACTCGGTTATCTCGCCGGAAGGCGCGGGCGCCATTGAGGGAAAGATCCGCGAAGGCGAAAAGATGCCCAAGCAGCTGGTGGAGGCTTGCGCCAAGTGGCTGCGCATTACCGCAAGCGATAATCTCAAGAACTCGGCACCATCGACCGGGTGGTGGATGAACCGCTGCTCGGCGCGAAAAGGGATGATTTCGCCTTTTTCAAAAGGGTCAAGTTCGAGATGATCCGGGCAACGATGAGGTGGTGCTGAAGACCAAAAGCCTCAGGGCCTTCCGGGCCTATGAGCTGAAACTCAAGAAAAATGAGGTGGTCAATTCGGAAGACCATCTGATCGAAATATCCTGGGATCTCAATAACGATGAAATCAAGCGTCTGCTGCAGCTGCGCTATCGGAAATACCGGGAGATGGCCCTGGGCGGGTTCACCGGCCAGCCTTCCGCCTTTTCCTTTTTCTGCCAGCGGATGAAAGAGAAATCAAGCAAGGTCTATTATACCTTCCGCTATGATGTCCTGCGCAGCCAGCATAAACAGGTGAAGCAGGTCATCAAGGACGTTTCCGGCGAGGGTTCGGTGCTGCTCAAACAGGTTTCCGCCCCCATTGCCGCGGCCTATGACTTTATCGCCTCCAAACAGGACGGCAAGCAGGCCCGACCGTCGGTAAGCAACCAGCAGGCCATGGCCACCGAGTTCGGCGACACCTACACCAGCCCACTGGCCAATGAGGATCGCACCATCAGCTGTCCCAATGCCGAAAAGTATGGCTGCAAGGACCTCTGGGTGCCTGATCTGTACGGTGAATTCTGCCGGCGTCTGCGAAACCTGCGGCCACCATTTCCCCCTGGAATATGAGTGGTATCTCAAGCATCTCTTTGACCGGGATACCATCAAGGAGTTCAACAGCGAAATCGCCTCGGGCAATCCGCTGTCGGTGGTGGGGTTTGAAAAACGGCTGGAGGCGGCCAAGGCCAAACCCGCGGGCGAGCGCCATCATTACCTTCGAGGCCAGGGTGGTGGGCGTGGATCTGGTGGTGGCCATGCTGTACAGCGATTTCAGAAACGGCACCGTGGGTTCCGCCGAGGGGGAGAAGTTCGTGCAGGCCTGCGAGCTGGCGAAACTCAAACGCCGGCCCCTGCTCGCCTATGTGCATACCACCGGCGGCATCCGCATCCAGGAAGGCACCCTGGGCGTGGTGCAGATGCCCAAATGCACCATGGCGGTGCGGCAGTATGTGGATTCCGGCGGGCTCTATATCGTGGTGTATGACAACAATTCCTATGCCGGACCGGTGGCGAGTTTCCTGGGCTGTTCCGACTATCAGTTCGCCATCCGTTCCAGCCGGGTCGGTTTTGCCGGCCCCAAGGTGATCAGGGACACCACCGGCGAGGATATCCCGCCTGGCTATCACAGCGCCAAGAATGCCTTGAAAAGGGGCCATATCCAGGGCATCTGGGACAGGCGGGAATTCCGCCGCAATCTGCACAAGGCCCTGCTGACCATGGGCGGCAGGAATTTATATTATAGATAGTCTGACTGGTCGGGCTGGTCCAACTGGTCGTGCTGGTCCAACTGGCAATGCAGATCTGCTGGTCAACGGCAAGACAAATCGGACTAATGAGACCAGTGAGACGAGTAGGACCAGTCAGACCAGTGAGACTAATACAGACCAGTCAGACCAATAAGACTAACAGAATGCACGACGACGAAATAGATTACGAACATATCCTTCGCGAATACCGCTCAGACCCATACGGCTATGTGGATATTTTTTCTTCCCATACCGGGCAGATCCGCTTTCATGTGCGGCTTGACGACAAGGTGGAGGGGACCACGGGCAAGTGGCATCATATACCGGGCACCCAGCTCTTCACCTTCGCCGGGAACGGAACAACAAGTCGATACATTCCACCTCCAACGGGGTTGTCTCCTTTATCCGGGACGATCTGGAAGGCCAGTTTGTCGAGGCTTGCGAAAAGATCGATCACCATCAAGCATCCCCTCAAAAAACGGGAGATCATTGAGCAGATCCTGCGTCAGGTCCTGCTGCCGTTTCCGGCCCCGGAACGGGCCGAATATTTCTTCTCCATGGAGATTCAGGCCCGCATTGAAAAGTTCGGACAGCGGTCGGTGTCCATCAAACCGGGGGATGAACTGTTCACCATGTCGCTGATGAAAAGGGATACCCCGAGTCTATTACCGGGCCCGCCCGGCATTATCCATTCCGTCTATTTCCAGCCCGGCATTTCCGTCAGCCAGGGCGACCCGCTGATCGGCATCTGTCCGCCTGACAAGATGCCGTGATTGAAAAAATTATTACCCGCGTCAAAGCTGAATGGGAATAATTTGTTTTCCGCATCCCTCTGCAGTCCAAGACTATATCACCGCCCACGAGATCGAACGCCGAAGCCGTCTGTTGCCGCAAACCGGGTGAAGACGGTTTTTCGTTATGGGGCCATTGCCGGCTGCCGCATTCAGACCTATGCCAGCCTGGCGCGGGGCATGGATGAGGCCAGGCAGCTCATTGCTGACCATGAGCAGCAGGGCCGCTCCTTTCCAGCGGGCCTGGTTATCCTGGCCGAGGAACTTGACGGCGGCAAGGGCCGGTTCCGGCGCGCCTGGCATGCTCCGGCAGGGGGGATCTGGCTGACGATGGTCTTTGTCAATAACCTGCTGCCGGAGATAAGCCGCCTGCTGCCCCTGGCTGCCGGTGTGGCCTGCTGCGAAACGGTGCAGCAGTTCGGGGTGCCGGCCCGGGTCAAATGGGTTAACGATGTGCATGTCCAGGGCCGCAAGGTGGCCGCGTATCCTCATGGAAACCCTGTATGGCAGCCGCTCCGGTGAGGAGTATATCCTCATCGGCGCGGGACTCAATGTCAACAACGCTGACTTCCCCCCGGAGCTTGACCGGCTGGCCGGGTCCATGGCCGGCCTCTGCGGCCATAGCCTGGATCTTGGCCTGGTGGTCACGGATCTCTTGGCCAAGTTTTGCTGGAATATCGGGCTGCTCTATCTGCAGGAGGAACTGCAGCTGGCTGAGCCGGACAATGTGCTGCCGGAAAAAGAGCAATTTCTGTTAAACAGCTGGCGCGCGCTCAGCGACTCATCCGGCCGCCGGGTGATGTTCGGCTATGACGTGCAGCAAAGTCCCCAGTATGAGGCAGAGGTCCTCGGCCTGGAGGAGGACGGGGGACTCAGGCTCAGGCTCCTGGAGGATGATGTGGTGGTCACCGAGTACGGCGGCGAGATCGTCTATCTGGATTGAATTGTGGTTGTGCAGTCTTGATCAGGCAGTTTTGCATAGAGGGTATCAAATCTGACATTCACAGCCTGTAATACGTAATAAATCCTATGATACGTAGTAGCTGCGTGCAGCGAGGCGTTAATGAAAGTCAACAGGGATTCTTGAACCGGATAATTGCCCGCGTCGTATTTCTATCCCGACAAACTGGCAGCTAAAGCCCCTCACTTATTTCCCCAATTTCTTTTCATTGGCCTCAGTGATCTTTTCCATGAGCTGGGCCAGATCAACCGGCTTGACGATATAGCCGAAGGCGCCCAGTTCCATGCCGGCGATACCGACATCAAAGGAACCGTGCCCGGTCAGGAGGATCACCTCGATGGTCGGATCAATGACCTTCACCTGCGCAAGCACCTCTAGACCGCTCATGTTGGGCATCTGCATGTCAAGGATCATGACATCGGGCATAAAGCGGGAGACTGTATCCAAGGCATCCTCGCCGGAAGAGACGCTCTCCGCCTTGATCTTGCTCAGGCGCAGACGTTCAGCCAGCGTCGAAGCAAATTCCGTCTCATTGTCGACAACCAAAACCTTCATTTTTCTTGTCTTGCCCAAGATTAACCTCTTTGGAGCGGGTGGTAAGTGATTTTTTCAAGGATGCGGCGGCCGGAAGTTTCGGCCGCCGCTGATGTTTGGTGCGAAAATCTACTTCAAAAATACCGGCATGCCCATAAGCGGCCAGATGACCGCCACAGCCAAATAGACCACCAGCATCAGCATGATGCTGGCGATGATACCGAATTTGAAGAACTCCCCTGTAGTAAACTGCTTGGAGTTATAGGCAATGGCATTGGGCGCCGCGCCGATCAGCAGCAGAAAGGGCATACCTGCGGTCATTAACGCGGAAAAGAAGATGACTTCCCCGGCCACGCCAAGATACGGCGCAACAACCAGGGCCACCGGCAGGGAGATGGCGATGGCCGCCACATTCATGATGAAGTTGGTCATGATCATGACAAAAAAGGCCATGCCGAGGATAAAGACGACAGCCGGTGCGTCGGTAAAGAGCTGCAGCCAGTTCACCGCCAGCCATTCAGCCGCCTTTGTCTGCCAGAGACAGAAGCCGATGGACATCGCACCACCGAAGAGCAGGATGATATTCCAAGGGATGTCCTCAAGATCCTCGACCTTCAGGATATTCAGGATAAAGAACAGCAGGGTGGAACTCAGAAGAATCGCCGTCTTGTCAATGGTCTTCAGAGCCGGGACCCAGTTTTTCAGAGCTATAAGCAGAATGACGGCCAGGGTAATTGTGAGGGTCAGGATCTCCTTCCTGTTCCAGCCGCCCAATTCGATATACATCCGCTTTGCTTTTTCTTTAAGCCCTGGGATAATTGCCTTTTCGGGTTTGCAGAGCAACAGTATAAGACCCCAGATGAGGAAGACCATCAACCAGCCGACCGGTGCCATATAATAGGAAAGCTCGAAGAAACTTATTTCTTTGCCTGTCATCTCCTTGAAAAACCCGATTGCCACCGCACCACGGGCCGCGCCCAGCAGCGTGATGATACTACCGGCACCGGCGACATAGGCCATGCCGATGAACAGGCCCTTGCCGAACTTGGTCGGCGTCTCGTCCTCGGAGTAGAAGGCGTTGATGGCCATGAGCAGCGGGAACATGGTGGCCGCCACCGCGGTATGGGCCATCAGGTGGGTAAGGGCCGCGGTCATCACAAAGCAGCCGAGATAGATCATGCTGGTCCGCTCACCGACGATGGAGAGCATCTTGTAGGCCATCCTCTTGGTCAGGCCGCTCTTGGTGAAGACCAGACCGATGACGATGGAGCCGAAGATGAAGAGGACCGAGGGGTCCATGAAATCCTTGAAGGCCACATCCGGCTTGCGGATGAGAAACATGGCCTGGACCACGCCGATGGCGATACCGGTGACGCCGATGGGCAGGACCTCGAAGATCCACCAGGTGGCGGCCAGGGCAAAGACCGCCAGTGCCCCCTTGCCTTCCACGGTCAGGCTAAAGTGTTTGCCCTGGGATCAATGGCGTCCGGCCAGGCCGGGGCAGTAGTAGATGATACAAAACAGGACGACTCCCAGAACGAGAAAAAACACCCTTTTCCAGTCAAACGGGGCCTTGACCTCCGCCGGCTTCTACGTGTGTTGATGACATGTTATCCACCCCCCTTATTTAGAATTCATTGAGATAAGTTTATCGCCGAGGGCCCCGAAGATCTCGGCGAGCTTGACCACGCCGCACGAGCTTGCCGTTTTCCTCCACCGGCAGCACCGTTTCCTTGCTGATGACCATGACCGCCATGGCATGGATGAGATCGGTGGAGGCGGGCAGCACCCGGATGCCCTTTTCGATGACCCTGGTAACCGGGGCGTTCAGATGGTCGGCCCCCTCTTTCATCATGACACCGTCCAGCAGGGTGGACAGGTCGCTGTATTCGCTGGTCTTGCCTTCAAAGCGCTTTGATGTCGACGGCATCAAGCAGGGTCGAAAAGAGCACCCGCAGGATGCCCTGCTGGGTGACCCGGCCGACCAGCCCGCCCTTGTCATCCACCACCATCAGTTCATTGAAGCCGCAGGGGCCGGGCCCGCCGATGGGGCAGAACGACCGCAGCTGCTGAATCGCCTCCTGGACCGTTCCGCTTTCCTTCAGGCAGGGAAAGCCGGAAAGGGGGATCATGATGTCTCGTACAGTCTGTTTTTCAGTACTCACAGGTTTTCTCCTTCTCGTAAAATTAGTCGCATGGGCCTATATGTTCAGTATTCCGGCCATGATGCTCACGGGGCCGGCAGCCCTCTTTGCTACCAGCCTTTGTCCTGCAGGATCTTCTCGATCTCCTTGACGCTCTTTGACTGCAGAACAAGCATGCGCTTCTCCTTGGCCTCGCTGATTTTTTCCATCAGCTCCGTGATGTCCACCGGTTTCTCCATGAAATCCTCGGCCCCGAGCTTCATCGCCTCGGTGCTGGTCTTGACCGAGCCCTGGCCGGAGAGCATGATGATCTCGGCATCCGGCTGTTTGGCCTTGATCCGTTTCAGGGTCTCCAGACCGTCGATGCCCGGCATGGCCAGATCGAGAACGATCAGATCAAAGCTCTGACTCTCCACCGTGGCCACCGCATCCTCGCCCCTGGTGACGGTATTGACCTTCAGACCCCTGGTCTCCAGGCGTTCGGCCAGCGTCGTCAGAAAATCCTCTTCATCGTCAACCAGCAGCACCTTGGCTTTTAATTCTTCCACCATATCGTTTCTTCCTCATTTTATAGAATTTTCTTAAAGCCACCCAGCGTGCTATTCTTCACGTGTCTCAAAGCAGGCAAAACGGTTTCAGGCTGTATCTTCTCTTGCGTCATGCTCTGCCCCGACAGAGCCTGCAAGCGGCTGGAACAAGCTCTGCTCTCAACCGTGCAGCAGTTTGTACTGCACGATATAGACAAAAATTCCGGCAAAATAGCCAAGGGCGGCAAGCCCGCCAATCTTCTTGGCATACCAGAAGAAGTGGATCTTCTCGAGGCCCATGGCGGCAACACCGGCAGCCGAACCGATGATCAGGATGGAACCGCCGGTTCCGGCACAGTAGGCCATGAACTCCCAGAGAAAGCTGTCGGTCGGATAGGTGGCCATGTCGTACATGCCCATGGAGGCGGCAACCAGCGGCACGTTATCGACGATGGCACTGAGCAAGACCGATCAGGGTGACGATGATATCCTGACGTCCGACCGTCTTATCAAGCCACTGGGCAAGGGCGGTAAGGATATGGGTGTGCTCGAGGGTGGCGACGGCCAGCAGGATGCCGATAAAGAACACGATACAGCTCATGTCGATGCGTTTGAGGGCGGAGACAAGGGTCAGATGTTCCTTGAATTCATCTTCTTTGTTGCGATGCAGCATCTCACCGACCAGCCAGAGGATGCCGAGACCGAAGAGGATGCCCATGAAGGGCGGGAGATGGGTGATCCGTCTTGAAGATCGGTACGGCCACCAGGGTAGCCGATACCCATGCAGAACATCAGATTTTGCTCAAAGGGGGTTGTCTTGATATCACTGCCATTTTCAATTACTTTCGGGACTTACGACCTCTTTGCCGCGCAGGATAAAAGTCAGGAGAATCAGCGGTACGACAAGGCAGGCCAGTGACGGCAGGAAGACACCCTTGCATGATAGCGAGGGTGGTGATCTGACCGCCGATCCACAGCATGGTGGTGGTGACATCGCCGATTGGCGACCAGGCCCCGCCGGCATTGGCGGCAATGACGATGATACCGGCAAAGAACAACCGGTCATCGTGCCGATCGAGCAGTTTTTTCATCAGGGAGATCATGACGATGGTGGTGGTCAGGTTGTCGAGGATGGCGCTGAGAAAAAAAGTGACAAAACCCACCAGCCAGAGCAGGGAGGTGATTTTCGTGGTCTTGATGCGGGAGGTAATGACATGAAAACCGTTATGGGCATCGACCACCTCGACGATGGTCATGGCACCCATCAGGAAAAAGACGATCTGGGCAGTTGCCGCCACCGATTCTTTGAGATTTTCCGACACCAGATGATGATCGCCGCCCAAGAGGGCATAGATCGTCCACAGCAGACCGGCACCAATGAGGGCTGAGGCTGTTTTATTGACCTTGAGCGGATGCTCAAGGGCAATGGCGGCATAGGCGAGAACAAAAATAATGACCAGTGCGGTTAGCATGACTACTCCTTTAAATTAAAAATTATGTATCAAAAATGACAACCCCATAATTGGTAAACTCAACTTTATCCATAATTCAGCACACTCAACCCTAAACAGCGCTGTTTTCTGAGGTTTCTTTAATTCAGGCATTAGAGTTTATTTACGTAACAATCCGTAATTATTTGATTTTGTAGAATTTTTCGGCTTTTGTCTGTTTTAGTCTATCAGCAATAAAAAAAGCCGCAAACCAAAGCATTAGCTTCAGTTAGCGGCCCGACTAACGATAAACCCTCCAGAAACCTGTAACTGTTTCTGGACCCATAAACCCAATATATTTTTCGTGTAAAATAAAAAAAGCCGCAAACCAAAGCATCAGCTTCAGTTAGCGGCCCGACTAACGATAAACCCTCCAGAGACTTGTAACTGTTTCTGGACCCATAAACCCAATATATTTTTCGTGTAAAATAAAAAAAGCCACAAACCAAAGCATCAGCTTCAGTTAGCGGCCCGACTAACGATAAACCCTCCAGAAACCTGTAACTGTTTCTGGACCCATAAACCCAATATATTTTTTCGTGTATAAAAAAGCCGCAAACCAAAGCAACAGCTTCAGTTAGCGGCCCGACTAACGATAAACCCTCCAGAAACCTGTAATTGTTTCCATAAACCCAATATGTTTCGTATCCTTCTTAATAAATGCTCCGATTGATCCGGCGTGTCGGATCATCTCATTGTGAAAAACACTGGAACTCGTCATTTTTAACTCAACCCCATACAAAGCAAGCCTTATGCCATTTGGCGTTTTTTGTTCATAACATGCTGTATTTAAATATAATTTTTTTCAGACTTCAGCCGTTGGCCAAGACCGTGAATTTTTATCTGCAACAATTCGTTTCATTTGGTCCCTTAATAGTTCCATTACGTTCTCAGATGGAACACCCACACCGGGCCGGCAGTCCAGGTGGAGGTCAAGGAGGCGGCTGACGGGGACTCCGTCTTGCGCGGCCCGCCCTCATCGCCCCCGGCAACCATCACTACTGCTGCTCAAGAGAAGCGGGGGATACCCGGGTCATTTATTTTCACACGGATACGTGTGATGTTTTTCTGAAGCGAACCGCTTCTTCCATGGGGGGCGAGGCTTGCATCCCAGGAAAATGAGATGCGGCGGAAAATCAGGCAGGAGGCGGCAAGATTGGCGGATATCGACTGGTTTCATTGAAATTGCTCCCTGGTTTGACCCGGCAGGAGCAATTCAGGCGCGCTGATTTCCCAGGCTGCGGGCCGGCACGGATCAACTCATCAGGCAGAGAGGCTGAGCGAATCCGGGATAAAGAACAACGCGGTTCAGTCGTAAATAATGGTGGTGTACTGTTCCAGAATGGCCGAGGTTTTTTCGTCCAGATCAGAGGCCACCTCATGGATCTGATATTCGTGCCGGCAGGATTGGCACTGCAGGCGCACCCTGCGGCACGAACGTTTAACCACAAGTTCACCATTGCATTTGCGGCATTTCATAGGCTCCCCTTTGACTGTCTCGTATTTACGTGCGGGTATTTATACCCCTGTGGTTAAAAAAACCTCTCGACAGCCGTACAGTGCATGATAATTTCTTAATTTATCATCACGGAAATTGCGGAGACAAGACTTTCTACTCATTCATCACCCTTTGAGTAATTCTTCCCTGGTGAAAATCGCTTCAAGCGTAAAGCCTTTCTCAGCCAGGGTTTCCGCTCCGCCTTCCTGGCGGTCCACCACGGTGATGATCTGCGCCACCTTGAAACCCTGGGCCGCCACCCGGTCAATGACCTTGAGCAGGGTGCCGCCGGTGGTCACCACATCCTCAAGCAGGGTGACCGCGCAGCCGGGGGGCATATTATTCTGACCCTCCAGATATGCTTCGGTTCCGTGTTTTTTTGATTCCTTGCGCACGATAAAGGCCGGAATGGGTGATTTTTCCAGAAAGCTCACCAGGGATGTGGCGGTGACCAAGGGGTCCGCGCCCAGGGTCATGCCCCCCACCGCGCCGATTTTCTCCGGGTGGTTTTTGATCAGTTGAAAGATGAGTTTACCGCACAGGTATGCCCCTTCGGCTGACAGGGTGGTCTGCTTGCCGTCGATGTAGAAATCCGATTCCCGGCCGGAGGAGAGTTTGAAGGCGCCCTTGCGGTATGATTTTTCCAGTATGATCTCTTTGAGTCGTTGTTTGTCAGTCATTATAAATTATCAGTTTGAAAGTTTAGGAGCCGTTACGAAATAACATGGCCATTTTTTCAATTTCGTTGCGATTGCGCATTCCGGCCATGTTATTTTCAACTGCTTAGCGAAATAGTTCTTTAAGTTTGCCTCGCTGTCAAGGCGGGGCACGATCAGTCCATCTTTTGAGGCCATGGCCACCATTGCTCCGGGGCCGTGTCCGGCCAGCACGCAGTCGGAATGGACGACGACGGCAATGACCACCCCGCCGGTTTTATAGATGCGGCCATAGGTGGCATCGGCATCCATGATGGCCACCACATCCCCCAGTTTCAGATCACTCAGGCCGTACTCCTCCACCGTGGGCCGGTCAAAGAGCTGGATGTCATAATCCCCGGCATGGCTGTGGGAATGGCCGAGGCCTGACCCCATGATCCTGGCCGGCACCATGTGGGTCACCGCTACCTCCAGCCGGCCGTCCGCCAGTTCCTGCAGGCCCATGACCTCAAGCAGCGCCGGGTCGAGATTCATGATTTTGATGGCTGGGAAATCGGTGAGCGACAGACCGCAGCCGTAGGCCTTGATCTGTATTTTGTCACCTATTACAAGATCTTCCAGCACATCCGGCTCAAAGTCAAGCAGAACATGGTCGATGCCGCCGTGCTTGCCGGTGACCCGGCCGGTTTTCCCCTGGGCCTGGCCGGATACCACTTTAGCCACGTTGCCCACGCAGGAGAAAAGATTGAGCGCCCTGTTCGGGCCGGGCTGGCTCTGAAACTGGGTAAAGTTCGAGATGCTCACCCCCGGCTCCACATGATCGGCAAAGAAGCCGCAGGCCGGATCGCCGATGCGCACGTTGTAGGTGATGCCGCCCACCCCGGGATAGATGTCGGAATGGCCGTCCGGATTGATGCGGTAGGGATTGATGCCGCCGAGCGGGGAGGTGATCTCCCCGATCACCGACTGGCAGACCAGTTGATGGATATTTGTTTTCAGCATGTTGTTCCTTGTAACATGTGCGGATAGCCGGTTGAAAAATCTCCGTGGGCTCCGCGAGCTCAGTGTATACTATCAGCCATCAGCCTTTTGCCATTTGCCTGAGTTACACATTAAACCGGAAGTTGATGCAGTCGCCGTCCTGCACAATATATTCCTTGCCCTCCAGCCGCCAGAGGCCTTTTTCCTTGGCCGCCGCTTCACTGCCGCAGCGGATATAATCCTCGTAGGCAATGATCTCGGCCCGGATAAAGCCTTTTTCAAAATCGGTGTGGATGACGCCGGCCGCCTTCTGGGCAGTGGTGCCTTTGCTGATGGTCCAGGCCCTGGTTTCCTTTTCGCCCACGGTGAAGTAGTTGATCAGGCCAAGCAGGCTGTAGCCCGCCTTGATCAGCCGGTTGAGGCCGGATTCGCTCATGCCCATGTCGGCCAGGAAATCCTTCTGCTCCTCCTTGCTCAGGGTGGAGAGCTCCTCTTCAATGGCCCCTGAGATCACCACCACCAGCGCCCCCTCCTCGGCGGCCGCGGCCTGCAGCTCATCCACCCAGCGGTTGCCGGTGGCAATATCCTCTTCCGCGACATTGGCCACATAGAGCACCGGTTTGGCAGTGAGCAGACACAGCTCTTTTAACAGGGATCGGCCCATATCGTCGGTTTCCAGCACCCGTGCCGGTTTGTCGTTGTCAAGCAGATCCTGCAGTTTTTCCAGGATGGCGGCCTGGGCCTTGTAACCCTTGTCGCCCGACTTGGCCTGGGATCTGGCCTTGTCCAGCCGGCGGCCCACGGTTTCCAGATCAGCCAGGATCAGTTCGGTGTTGATCACCTCGCGATCCCGCAGGGGATCGATGGCGCCGGCAACGTGCACGACATTGTCGTCCTCAAAACACCTGACCACATGGGCAATGGCGTCAACCTGGCGGATATGTCCCAGGAACTGGTTGCCCAGGCCTTCTCCCTTGCTGGCCCCGCTGACCAGGCCGGCGATATCGACAAATTCCATCTGGGCATTGACCTTGTTGCGCGTCTTGACCAGATCCGCCAGTTTATCCAGCCGCTCGTCCGGCACGGGCAATTTGCCCACATTGGGCTCGATGGTGCAGAACGGGTAATTGGCCGATTCAGCCCCGGCCGAGGTCAGGGCATTAAAAATAGTGGATTTGCCGACGTTGGGCAGTCCGACAATACCGCAGCGAAAACCCATGGTTACTTCTCCTTATCTATAAATAATTAACGCAAAGTTGCAAAGAGACAAGGTGGTTTATTGTCGCGCCTCTCTTCTCTGCTGCTTTGCGTTAAGATATACGGTCGATTGACCGGCAAAAATCAGTCACTATATAATGATTTCTTTGCAATCAGGCAAGTATTGATTATCTTGCCAGGCGAAATGAGTAAACCGACCCCGATCCGCACACTGCTTGAGTCCCTCATCGCCACCAAGGGCTGGGAGGGACGAGTCGAGCTGCATAAGGTCTTTGAATTCTGGGATGAGCTGGTTGGCCCGGACATCGCCAGACAGGCCCAGCCCCATGTGATCCGCAAGACCATTCTCTGGGTGCGGGTCTCGGATTCCGTCTGGATGCAGCAGCTTCATCTATTAAAGGTAATGCTGCTTGACAAATTAAACGGCAGGCTGAAAAAAAACAAGCTCACCGACCTGCGTTTCCAGCTCGACACCGCCCTTGGCCGTGAGGACGGGGAAGACGCTGACGGGCAAGCCGCCCGCCCGGCCCGTTTGCCGTCCGCAGAGCGGAAAAAGGAGTTTGAGTCCCTGCTTGCCTCAATTCATGATGAAGAGATTAAAGCTGCCATCCGGCAATGCTGGCTGAAGACCGGCCATCTGCGGGATAATAAAGAAAACGGCAGCCACTGAGGCAAACTCAGAACTCCCTTGTCGAATCAACCAGCAGGGTCACCGGCCCGTCATTGATCAGCTCAACCTCCATCATGGCCTGAAAGGTGCCGGTTGCCACCCGCAGATATTTCCCCATGGAGGCGACAAAAGCCTGGTAAAGGGCGTCGGCAGTTTCAGGCGGGGCGGCATGGGAATAGGATGGCCGCCGGCCTTTTCGGCAGTCGCCGAACAGGGTGAACTGGGAGACCACCAGGATCTCGCCGTTGATGTCCCGGACCGAGAGATTCATCTTCCCTTCCTGGTCCGGGAAAATGCGCAGATTGAGTATCTTGTCCACCATATACTCCACGTCTTTTACCGTATCGCTGCGGGCCACCCCAAGCAGGACCAGGAGCCCCGGGCCGATTGCCCCGGTGGTTTTCTTTTCTATGGTGACTGAGGCTTTTTTGACAAGTTGGACAACTGCGCGCATAAATTGGTCTCACTGGTCTGACTGGTCTGACTAATCATCATCTTCGGCAACGTCCGGGTAGCGTTCAGCCATGCATTTGGGGCAGATGGCGTGGCTGAATTCGGCATGGGAATGCTCTGAAACATATTTTTCCAGCTGGTTCCAGTAGCCGCTGTCATCACGGATCTGTTTGCAGAAGGCGCAGATGGGGACAATGCCCTGCAGCGTTTTGATGTCCTCCAGGGCCTTTTGCAGCTGGGCAATGAGGCGTTCCTTTTCCTCTTCGACCTCTTTCCGGTCAGTGATATCTATCATGTATTCTATCAGCTGGGTTACCTCGCCTGTCTGGTCAAATATCGGGTAGCCATGCACCTCCACATGGGTCGTTTTGCCTTCCCCGTTGACGTGGGCGTGTTCCTTGATCGTCGGCTTGCCCGTGCGTTTCACCGTGTCCATGGGGCAGAAATCATCACTGCCGTCAGCACACTTTTTGTCGCTGCCATGGGAGAGCGAATGGCAGGTGGTGTCGGTTGCATGTCCGGTAATCGCGGCCGCTGAATTTGCCAGGATAATTTTGCAGTCCGCCGCGTTGACCACATAAAACGGGTAGGGAAGGGATTCGACCACCGTACTTAACAGGTCCCGTTGCTGCCGGATGACCTCTCCCGCCTTCTGACGTTCAAGGATCTCCTCTGACAGCTTGGCATTTGCCTGCCGCAGATCCGCTGTCCGTTCCTCGACCAGATTTTCCAGCTGATTTTGATACTCCCGCAGATCATTTTCCGCCTTTTTGCGTAATCTGGCTGCCTTCAGGGATTGGAAAACCAGCAGGGCGGAGAGCAGAGAGACCATAAGGAGAATCCCCAGCGAAATGTAAATCAACCGCCGGGTCAGATGTGTTGTTTGCCGCTGGACATCATCGAGATAGATGCCTGTGCCGATGATCCAGCCCCATGGTGCAAAAGCTTTGACAAAGGAAAGTTTCGGCACGATATTGTCGGGGTTGTCCTTCCATTGCCACATATAGGAGACATAACCCTCGTTGCTGCTTTGGACTGTTTTGACGAAATCCAGCAAAGAGATGAACGCCATTGGGATCGCTGAAATCGGCTATGTCCCGGCCTTCCAGATCAGGGCGAAAGGGGTGCATGATCATATAAGGCCGCATATCATTAATCCAGAAGTAATCCTTATTTTCATCACCGTAGCGGATACCCCGGATCTCTTC
>CAVSQR010000036.1:0-16571 GCA_963729825.1 uncultured delta proteobacterium
CTGGATTACACTAAATTCTTTCATTTATTTTCCTCCAACATCTCATACTTCTTTATCCGATGCTCGCTGATTTGATGAAAGTTAATCGTGGCGCATGAGCAGCGGCGGCCAAAGAACTTGCCGCCTGAGTTCTCCTCATCCATTCAAGCGCCTGGTTCGCCCAGGTTTTTCAATGACTGTCGGATCTTCCGGGGATCACGCCGTAAGTCCAAAACTCTCCATACGACAACCACTTGACCCTCTTCAAGTTTATAATAGATGGCGTAGGGAAATCTCTTTGACAGCATGCGATGACAGCCGAATACTTTCGGGTGGATTCCACCGTAAAGCATCAAAGAGTCGATGTCGGAAAACAGGGAATCAAAGAAGTATTCTCCCAGCCCTTCACCTTGTTTTTCATAGAACAGTCGGCCATCAGATAAATCTTCCAGCGCGGCAGAGAGAAGTTTGATTATCATTCAAATCGGTTCCGGAGTTCCTTTTGGCAGCTTGCCAATCCACAATTTTCTCCTGTCCCGCACTAAGCCGACTTTCAGTTTCCAGCAGAGCTTTTTGATGCCAGTCAGGGGATTCAACCTCTTCATCTTCTCTCGACAGGTCTTCCCAATGGCTTCCATCATCCTCAGCTTCTCCTTTCTAGAAAGGTGTTTTATCTCAATAGTGCTTTGCATGATGTAAACTCCTTTTATTTTTTCATTAATTATCATCCACATCATGGTGAATGTCAAATCATGGTCATTGGCGAATTCAGCGTAGGGAACGCCCCATTCAGCGGCTTGTCCACTGTAATGTTTTATTATGTGCAGACCCGACCTTGGAAGCGATATTATTTGCCATCCCGTTCGTTGATATGTTTTTTTGTTTCCTCTGGGACAACATCAGAGTAAAGCAGATCAAGTTCTTTAGGCTTTGTAATCATTTCGTCAGCAATAAAATTTAGAACATTGAATAGTTTCAAGGCAATATCACGACCGTCCTCTAGGTCTATTTGACCAGGATGCACGGCGTTATTACCAACCACGCGTAGTAAATCTAATGCCCGCTGAATTTTCGGGCTTAGCCCCTCTGAAACTAGCTCCTTAATATCATTGTTAATTTTTTCACCTGACTTTCCGAGCTGCTTAAGCAGTAACTGCAATGCTAATCTCAGTAATGCGGTTGCTCCTTTAGGCGAATCAACAACGATAGTAGAAGCCTCAATATATAAATCTTGAATCTCTTGCTCCATGTCTGCATTCGGTGGAGCAACAGGAGTTTGCTTTGGATATACGATTTCCCTCTGTACCCAGATGGATATGCCGCCACACGCCGAACAAGTGGCAACAGAAAAACAATCTGGAACAAACTCAGACATATGCCGCTTGTTTGCAGTTTCTACCTCACCAAGGAAAGCCTCAATAGCCTTTTGCTGATACTCGTGAACATGTTTTCTGTAATCATAGAAAACATGCATTAAAATACTATTCGCAGCATCGCTGGCGTTATCAACATCAAACCACTGTTGCTGAGACGCAACCTGGCAATGTGGGCATTGAAACTTTTCACTTCTGAATTTTGGTGCTAGATCCAAAACGTGGCTCCTATTCAGTTGAGTACATAACGTAAAGGTAAGGGGCGCGCCGCTTTTGGCGCGTCCCGCTTGACCGCTGGGTTAGGGAGCTTTACCGGCATGGTTGGCTATTTTCTTCAGCGATTCACTCATGTCCTTCAGCTTCCTGAGATACGCGTCTTGCGGAACGTCAGCGCCAAGATAAGGTCTGAGATCAATTTGGTTAACCTCCCGCAGCTTCTTGCCAGCAAACTCGTACTCTGCGGTCACCGAAAAAGTGTGCGGTAGCTTGGGGTTCTCTGCATTTCCCTCGAAGATCTTGAAGCCTTGAGCCAAAGAGAAGGTGATCTCTGCTCCGGGTGGGAAGGAATCCATTGGCTGATTGAACGCGGTGAAGCTTGCCAAATCCCGTTTTTTGGACTCTTCCCCGAATTTGAAGAACGACTTGTCGATCGTTAATCGAAGGTTTGTTGCCGCAGTTCTTCCGAGATTTGAAATTCTGAGATAGAAGATAGGATTGTCTAATTCTAGGAGTGGGGCAACTACCACATAAGGACGCGATGCAGCGATTGCCTGCTCGTGCATTACTTCGACAACCTTCTCATTTGCGCGAAGAATTTTGAAGGTGGCCCATGCGTAAAAGGCCGTGATGAGAACAAGGGCGGCGGTGAGTAGTTCAATGGTCATGAGGTGCTTTGCTCTCTAACAAGTAATTCTACAGTTCTGTATATCACCACAAATTGCATGAGACACGAAAAGCTGCCAATATTCGCGGGCAATAATCTCTGTCGAGATGATCGCTGAGGGATCTTCCGGTGCTTCCGAAGAGCCTCTCCTTTTCAGCTTCCCGGCGACTCAAGATAAATAGATCGCCGCCCGTTATTTTCAAAGCTTTTCTTACTCCAGGAATATGTCATCTGCAAGATGAAAAATCACAGGGATATACGAAGACGGCAGGAGACAGCAGTCAGAATGCAGAAGCCGGAAGAACATTATGATCACATGGTTCAACGCCTTTCCGCGTCAAAGAGAAACAGGGCGGGCATAAAACCCTACCACCTCATCAATTGCCGGGCAGGAAACACATGACATGCGGTCAAAGTTTCGATCAAAATACCGGCTGAGCAGAGCCCAACCATTTCTGCGACTCTGCAAACCAACTTGAAAATAGGGGCCATGGATCCGGTTGTACAAGTGCTGTTCATCATTGCCGGCCTGCTTCTGCCTGATCAAGACTGCACAACCACAAACTCAATCCAGATAGACGATCTCGCCGCCGTACTCGGTGACCACCACATCATCCTCCAGGAGCCTGAGCCTGAGGCCGCCGTCCTCCTCCAGGCCGAGGACCTCCGCCTCATACTGGGGACTTTGCTGCACGTCATAGCCAAACATCACCCGGCGGCCGGATGAGTCGCTGAGCGCGCGCCAGCTGTTTAACAGAAATTGCTCTTTTTCCGGCAGCACATTGTCCGGCTCAGCCAGCTGCAGCTCTTCCTGCAGATAGAGCAGCCCGATATTCCAGCAGAACTTGGCCAAGAGATCCGTGGCCACCAGGCCCAGGTCAAGACTGTGGCCGCAGAGGCCGGCCATGGACCCGGCCAGCCGGTCGAGCTCCGGCGGAAAGTCGGCGTTGTTGACATTGAGCCCCGCGCCGATGAGGATATACTCCTCGCCGGAGCGGCTGCCATACAGGGTTTCCATGAGGATACCGGCCACCTTGCGGCCCTGGACATGCACATCGTTGACCCATTTGACCCGGGCCGGCACCCCGAACTGCTGCACCGTTTCGCAGCAGGCCACACCGGCGGCCAGGGGCAGCAGGCGGCTTATCTCCGGCAGCAGGTTATTGACAAAGACCATGGTCAGCCAGATCCCCCCTGCCGGGGCATGCCAGGCGCGCCGGAACCGGCCCTTGCCGCCGGTCAGTTCCTCGGCCAGGATAACCAGGCCGCTGGGAAAGGAGCGGCCCTGCTGCTCATGGTCAGCAATGAGCTGCCTGGCCTCATCCATGCCCCGCGCCAGGCTGGCATAGGTCTGAATGCGGGAGCCGGCAATGGCCCCATAACGAAAAACCGTCTTCACCCGGTTTTCGGGCAACAGACGGCTTCGGCGTTCGATCTCGTGGGCGGTGATATAGTCTTGGACGGCAGCGGGATGCGGAAACGAATTTATTCCCATTCAGCTTTGACGCGGGTAATAATTTTTTCAATCAGCGGCATCTTGTCAGGCGGACAGATGCCGATCAGCGGGTCGCCCTGGCTGACGGAAATGCCGGGCTGGAAATAGACGGAATGGATAATGCCGGGCGGGCCCTGGTAATAGACCGGGGTATCCCTTTTCATCAGCGACATGGTGAACAGTTCATCCCCCGGCTTGATGGACACCGACCGCTGTCCGAACTTTTCGATGCGGGCCTGAATCTCCATGGAGAAGAAATATTTGGCCCGTTCCGGGGCTGGAAACGGCAGCAGGACCTGGCGCAGGATCTGCTCGATGATCTCCCGTTTTTTGAGGGGATGCTTGATGGTGATGATTTTTTCGCAAGCCTCGACAAACTGGCCTTCCAGATCGTCCCGGATAAAGGAGACGACCCCGTTGGAGGTGGAATGTATCGACTTGTTGTTCCGTTCCCGGCGGAGGGTGAAGAGCTGGGTGCCCGGTATATGATGCCACTTGCCCGGGTCCCCTCCACCTTGTCGTCAAGCCGCACATGAAAGCGGATCTGACCGGTATGGGATGAGAAAATATCCACATAGCCGTATGGATCTGAGCGGTATTCGCGGAGGATATGTTCGTAATCTATTTCGTCGTCGTGCATTCTGTTAGTCTTATTGGTCTGACTGGTCGTATTGGTCTTACTGGTCTGACTGGTCCTACTAGTCTCACTGGTCCGATTGGTCCAACTTGTCTCATTAGTCTGATTTGTATTGCCGTTGACCAGCAAGACCAGTTGGACCAGCCCGACCAGTAAGACTATCTATAATATAGATTCCTGCCGCCCATGGTCAGCAGGGCCTTGTGCAGATTGCGGCGGAATTCCCGTCTGTCCCAGATGCCCTGGATATGGCCCCGTTTCAGGGCATTCTTGGCGCTGTGATAGCCGGGCGGGATATCCTCGCCGGTGGTGTCCCTGATCACCTTGGGGCCGGCAAAACCGACCCGGCTGGAACGGATGGCGAACTGATAGTGGGAACAGCCCAGGAAACTCGCCACCGGTCCGGCATAGGAATTGTTGTCATACACCACGATATAGAGCCCGCCGGAATCCACATACTGCCGCACCGCCATGGTGCATTTGGGCATCTGCACCACGCCCAGGGTGCCTTCCTGGATGCGGATGCCGCCGGTGGTGTGCACATAGGCGAGCAGGGGCCGGCGTTTGAGTTTCGCCAGCTCGCAGGCCTGCACGAACTTCTCCCCCTCGGCGGAACCCACCGTGCCGTTTCTGAAATCGCTGTACAGCATGGCCACCACCAGATCCACGCCCACCACCCTGGCCTCGAAGGTGATGATGGCGCTTTGCCGGCCGGTTTTGGCCTTGGCCGCCTCCAGCCGTTTTTCAAACCCCCCCACTGACAGCGGATTGCCCGAGGCGATTTCGCTGTTGAACTCCTTGATGGTATCCCGGTCAAAGAGATGCTTGAGATACCACTCATATTCCAGGGGGAAATGGTGGCCGCAGGTTTCGCAGACCCCGCAGAATTCACCGTACAGATCAGGCACCCAGAGGTCCTTGCAGCCATACTTTTCGGCATTGGGACAGCTGATGGTGCGATCCTCATTGGCCAGGGGGCTGGTGTAGGTGTCGCCGAACTCGGTGGCCATGGCCTGCTGGTTGCTTACCGACGGTCGGGCCTGCTTGCCGTCCTGTTTGGAGGCGATAAAGTCATAGGCCGCGGCAATGGGGGCGGAAACCTGCTTGAGCAGCACCGAACCCTCGCCGGAAACGTCCTTGATGACCTGCTTCACCTGTTTATGCTGGCTGCGCAGGACATCATAGCGGAAGGTATAATAGACCTTGCTTGATTTCTCTTTCATCCGCTGGCAGAAGGAGGAAAAGGCGGTAGGCTGGCCGGTGAACCCGCCCAGGGCCATCTCCCGGTATTTCCTATAGCGCAGCTGCAGCAGACGCTTGATTTCATCGTTATTGAGATCCCAGGAGATTTCGATCAGATGGTCTTCCGAATTGACCACCTCATTTTTCTTGAGTTTCAGCTCATAGGCCCGGAAGGCCCTGAGACTTTTGGTCTTTAAGCACCACCTCATCAGTTGCCCGGATCATCTCGAACTTGACCCTTTTGAAAAAGGCGAAATCATCCCTTTTCGCGCCGAGCAGCGGTTCATCCACCACCCGGTCGATGGTGCCGAGTTTGAGATTATCGCTTGCGGTAATGCGCAGCCACTTGGCGCAATCCTCCAGCAGCTGCTTGGGGATCTTTTCGCCTTCCTGGATTTTTCCCTCAATGGCGCCCGCGCCTTCCGGCGAGATAACCGAATAATAGCCGTGGGAAAACATCATGCGGAAATCACTGAGGCCGATGGCCTCGGCCCCGCCTGAGCCGCCTTCGGAAATAATGGAAATAAACGGCACCCGCAGCTTGGCCATGGCATAAATGTTTCTGGCGATCTGCTGGCCCGCGCCGGGATAATCCTCCACCGGAAAAGAACCGGGGGTAAAGATATAGGAATGGATGGGGATGCCCTCGGTCTGGGCCACCTGCATGAAACGCAGGGCCTTTTCATTGCCCCAGGGCTTGCAGGAACCGCCGTTGCGGTATTCCTCGCCATGGCCCTTCTCCTGGCCGATGACCATCACCTGCTGGGTGATATTTTTGTTTTTCACCCGACGGATAATGGTGGCCTTGGCGGCAACCATGGAGGGATCGATACTGGCCTCGTCCTGGCCGCCCAGTTCGCTGAAATCCTCGTAGACGTTTTCCAGGATATCCTGCAGGGAAAAACGCAAGGGACTGCGGACGATCCTCACCCGCTCCATGGGGGTGAGATTTTCCTCGCAGCGCTGCTCGAGAAAGGAAATACTCTCCTCCAGGGTACAGACCTGCTTATCCAGTTCCTCTTCGGAAACGTCGTAAAACGAATTCCTGACAGTATCCAGTTTCTCCTGCAGCCCGGCGAGATTGCCCCAATCCATCCCGTCCCGGATCTGGCTCAGGTAGGAGATGCGTTCCGTGCTTTTCAGGAGTCTTTTGCGTAAATCTTCCATTTAAAATTTCAACAGATTATCAATATTGTCTTTAAGGTAGGCGATATTGGTCATAATAGGATCACCCGCCCCGTTGGTTCCTTCAATGGCCACTTCGTTTAAAAACTGACGGCCCCGTTCTTTAGCCTCGTTAATGGAATCTCCCCAGACAATGGCCAAAGCCAGGTTCGGATCATAATCACTGGGAATCACATAGGGACGATCAAAGGGAACATGGGTGTAAACAGCGGCCCATTCATATCTGGGAAAGTCAAACCGGGAAATGGTGCCGATCCAGGGGGCAAAGCCGCGGCGCGGGTCCTCCGCCACAATCCTGAATTCGATGCTGGCTCCTTTGCTAGTTTATTTTTTTCTGACTATAGCCGATTTTGTCTCCCAGGGCCAGCCGGATCTGCTCCCGGATCAGGTTCGGCTGTTTATTGTCGATGAAGCTGATGCGGGCGGAAACGTCATTTTCCACCTGGATGCGCGTATTGACCTCAAGCAGATAGGGCTTGCCGGAACGGGTGACGATCCATTCCCAGGTGCCGATATTGTCATAACGCACATGGGCCGCAAGCTTTAACGAATATTGCACTATTTTGTCAAGTACATCTTTGGCGTTGAACTCGTAGGAAAAACAGATTTCGTCAAATCCCGGCGCCGCCTCCAGCCGTTTCTGCCGGCCCGTGCTCTGAATGGTGCAGTTTCTGGTGCTGAAATGGACTCTTTCGCCATGCCTGCTGCAGAGCAGCTGCACCTCCAGGTGATTGTAATCGCGCAGACACTGCTCGATGAGCACCCCGGCATCGCCGAACTGGCGCTTGGCATAGTTCTGCACCTGGCGGTAGGTCCGGCGGAATTCATCAATCCGCTTGACCTCCTCAATGCCCATGCCGCCGCCGCCGGCCGCCGCCTTGACCAGGATGGAGGGATCTTTGATTTTCTGGGCCCGCTGTTCTTCCAGGAGGTGTTCGGCAATGTCCTCGGCCTCCATCTCGTTGTAAATCGGACCGTCGGTGCCGGGGATGGTCGGGATGCCGAGTTTATTGGCCACGCGCTTGGTGTTGATCTTGTCGCCCAGGTCCCGGATCACCTCCCATTTCGGGCCGATAAAGGTAATCGGCCGTTCACGGATGGTCACCCGCCTGGCAAAACGGAAATCCTCCGAGAAAAAACCGTAACCCGGATGAATGGCGGTGCAATTGGTATGGTCGGCCACGGAAATGATATCATTGGGATCGGTATAGCTCGCTACTTTCCAGGCCCGCTTTTCCGTTCCCTGGTTCTGCAGGAATGGATAAACATGCTCGGAGTCCTTGTCCGCCTCGGTATAGACCATGACAAAATCAAGACCCAGATCTTGACAGGCCCTGGCAATCCTGATGGCAATTTCTCCCCTGTTGGCTATTAATACTTTTTCTTTCAAACCTTGAAACCTGAACCGGCAATGCCGTAAATTTAAATTAAATATGAATATTTTTCGCAGTATACGAAAAAATTTGACTTTAGCAAAAGACTTGAATTAAAGGAAATGAATTCATTGTTTGATCAATGCAATTTTTTTGGTTAATATTGTTTTTTAAATCTTATCCCGTTGTAAAGCAAGATGCTTATAACGATTTCCCAACAACCAGTCAATTTTTTTTCTTGGCTGAAAATGGCTTTTGCCATGGCCAACTAGAGATAATAATGGAGTTTTTCCCCCATGACTAACAGCTTTGCAGTCCTCCGGAAAAGCTATTAATTACGACAATGGATAAAGAACAGCCACCTTCGGAACCAAATCATTCCCTCCTCCGCCGCCTCCTGCAATTTTCAAGGCTCTCCCCGCAACCAGACACATCTGAAGACCTGGAACAGGAAATCCAGGAACTCATCGAAGAAGGGGAAGAGCAGGGTCTCATCTCCAGCCATGAAGGCCAGATGATCAGCAGCATCTTTGAATTCCGTGACACCCTGATCAGGGAGATTATGACGCCGGCCACCGACATTGTCAGCGCCTCCCTTGCCGCCACCCCCTGTGATGTCATCCAGCTGATCAAAAGCAAGGGGTTCAGCCGGATTCCCATGTACGACGGCAGCCCGGACAATATCGTCGGCTTTCTCCATGCCAAACAGCTGCTCACCTGTTCCTGCGACACGAAGCTGCCGGAGCTGCCGGAGCTGCTCAATCCCCCTTTCTTTGTCAGGGAAAACGACAAGATCGTTGCCCTGCTCCTGGAGTTCCAGTCCCAGAAGAAACATATGGCCATTGTTACCGATGAATTCGGCAGCATCCGCGGCCTGGTGACCCTGGAGGATATCCTGGAAGAGATCGTCGGCGAGATCGCCGACGAAACGGACATGCAGGTGGATGAGTGGCAGGTCGTTGACGACAACACCGTCATCACCTCGGCTAAGGTGGATATTGAAAAAATAGAATCGTTCTTCAATATGGAGTTTCCCGAAGGGACATACGAATCCGTGGGCGGCTTCATCATCAACCAGCTGGGCACAATCCCCGAAACCGGGGAAAAGGTGGAATTCGGATCTCTGACCTTTACCGTGCTTTCCGCCAGCAAGCGACGGGTCAAGAGCGTCAGGATCAGCCGGGAAAAGCGCATGACGGCTGCCGGAAAATGCAGACGCGGAGGGCTGTTGCCGCCCTTGCTCATTCCCGCGTCACGGGCCTTGGCCTGAATCCCATGCCTATCCCCCTGCTCTTTTTGCTCAGCGCCCTGCTGCTCTGGCTGTCATCCCCTGGTCCGGGTCTGTCTTTCTGCGCCTGGTTCGCCCTGGTGCCGCTGCTTGCCGGCTGCGCCAGAGTCGCTCCGCAAAAGGCCGCCCTGCTCGGCTTTGTCAGCGGGCTGCTCTATTATCTGCTGTCATCTACTGGGTGGTCATCTCGCTCGGCACATACGGCCATCTGCCCTGGTGGCTGTGCGGCCTGGCCCTGCTGCTGCTCTGCGCCTACATGAGCCTCTATCTCGCCTTTTTCTGCGCGGCCTGCAGCTGGAGCATGCAGGCCGTGGCACCGGTCTGGAGCGCCCCCCTGCTCTGGGTGGCCCTTGATTTTGTCCGCGGCCTGCTTTTCTCCGGCTTTCCCTGGCAGGATCTGGGCTACTCCCAGTTCAACACCCCACTGCTCATCCAGGCCAGTGATCTGGCCGGCCATCACGGCATCACCTTTCTGATTATCATGGTCAACTGCCTGCTGGTTACGCTTGTCCCCCGGCGCAAAGATGCGCCCTGGCAGCCGAAGCAGACCCGCCTGCAGACCATTACCGGTTTTCTGCTTGTGGCCGCGGCCCTTGCCTATTCGCTGGTACAGCTCAAAGTTATCTCCCGGGATCTGGCAACCGCCCCCGGATACCGGGTGGCGGTGATCCAGGGCAATATCGAACAGGACCAGAAATGGGTGGCGGAAAAACAGCGGGAGGCCATGGACACCTATATCGGGCTGAGCACAGAGGCGGCCAAGAAACAGACACCCGAGCTGGTCATCTGGCCGGAAACCGCCATGCCCTTCTTTCCGCCCACCAGTCCGCTCTTTCCCCTGGTGCTGGCCCGCACGGTTTACAGCCACCACTTCTTACTCCTTGCCGGCGCCCCCTACTTCGTGGAAAAGGAAAAGGATTACGACCTTTACAACAGCGCCCTGCTCGCCCGACCAGACGGCAGCCAGACCCTCTACTTCAAACAGCATCTGGTGCCCTTCGGCGAATATATCCCCTTCAGCGACATCCTGCCCTTGCCGGGTCCGGTGGTGGAATCGGTGGGCAACTTCTCCGCCGGGAAAAATTCCCAGCCGCTGGCAGCCGGCAAGGCAAAGCTGGGAGTGCTCATCTGCTTTGAATCCATCTTCCCGGATCTGGCCCGCCGGGAGGCGGCAAACGGGGCGAATCTGCTCATCAACATCACCAATGACGCCTGGTTCGGCAGGTCTTCCGCCTCTATCCAGCACCTGGCCATGGTGGTGTTCCGCGCCGTGGAAAACCGCCGCAGCCTGGCCCGGGCCGCCAACACGGGCATCAGCTGCTTCATTGATCCGGCCGGCCGCATCAGCCAGGCAACTCCTCTTTTCACCACGTGTTCGATAAACGGCAATCCCGTTCTCTTGGCGCAAAAAAGCGTATTTACCCGATTCGGCTATCTCTTCCCCCTTGCCTGTCTTATTTGCTTGATTCCTGTGGCATTCTGGATCAGGATAAAAAAGACAGCTGTTTCGTAACCCTGCAAAAGCTCGGAAATCCGTTGAATTATCTTCATATATTTAGTCAGTTATATTGCTGAATCCAGCAAAGAGAAACCAATGCGCCTAGGAATTCGCGGCAAGCTCATCACGATTTTCATTTTCATCAAGGTCATTCCCCTGATCCTGCTGGCCTGGCTGGCCATGAATGAGGTGAACAAACTCGGCATTTCGGTCAGCAGCCAGTCGGCCCAGATGGCCAAGGACACCAAGGATATTGTCGGCCAGATCGGCGGGCTCGCCACCGCCAATTCAATCATCGCTCTCGATGAAAAATCCCGGGAAAGCATCGAAAGACTGACCACCGATACCGCCAGGGAGGTAGCCTCCTTCCTGTATGAACGGGATGAGGACATCCTTACCGCAGCACACCTTCCGCCCTCCGCCGAAAACTATCAGAATTTTCTTGCCCCCCGCAGACACTCCACGGTTTTCCACGCCCCCTGGCAGATGAGCGCCGACGGCGCAAGCTGGCTTGCGCCCCAGACGCATGACGATTTCCTGCCGGTCTCCGCCAGCAACCCGGATAATAAAAAGGATTTCCACTACCGGCCGCCCGAGGCACAAGGCATAACAGTGGAAAAACCCCTTTACCTGGAAATGACCTTCATCGATCCGGCCGGCAGGGAAAAAATCAAGGTAACCACCACGGACCTGCTCCCCCGGACCTTAGGGGACGTTTCCAGCCGGGAAAACACCTGGTGCCGGGCGGAGACCTATTTCTCCGAGCTGAAAAAACTGCAGCCCGGAGAAATTTATGTCTCCGAGGTGATCGGCCCCTATCTGCCCTCACCCATTATCGGACCCTACACCAAAAAACGCTGTGAGGAGATGGGCATCCCCTTTGAACCGGAAAAAGCCGGATACGCGGGCAAGGAAAACCCGGTGGGCAAACGCTTCCAGGGCCTCATCCGCTGGGCCACGCCGGTGACCAGAGACGGACGGATCATCGGTTATGTCTCCCTGGCCCTTGATCACACCCATATCATGGAATTCACCGATCATGTGGTTCCCACCGAAGAACGCTACTCGCCCATTTCCGACGCGGGCAGCGGCAATTACGCCTTCATGTGGGACTACCAGGGCCGCAATATCTCCCATCCCCGGGACTACTTTATCGTGGGTTATGACCCGGCCACCGGCGAAGAAGCCGTACCCTGGCTCTCCAGTGAAATTTACGACATGTGGCAGCAAAGCGGGCTCAGCTTCGGCGAGTTTCAGAAAACCGCTCCGGTCTTTCTGGAACAGCGCCTGGCAAAAAAACCGGCCGCCTCCCTGACCAAGGCCGGCATGGTGGGGCTTGACGGCCGCTTTCTCAACTTCGCTCCCCAGTGCAGCGGCTGGCATACCCTGACCCAGCACGGCGGCTCCGGCTCCTTTGTCATCTTCTGGAGCAATCTGTGGAAGCTCACCACGGCCGCCACCATTCCCTATTACACCGGCATGTACAAAAACAGTCCCAGGGGCTTCGGCTATGTGACCATCGGCGCCAATGTGGATGAATTCCACCATGCCGCAACCCAGACCGCCTCACAGATTGCCGCCATAGAAAAGGATTTTGAAGGGAAGCTGCTGGCGAAAAACGCCGCCGACCAGAAGTTCATGGCCGACGCCCTGGAGGAGACTGCCAAGAAACTGTCCATTTCCACCCTGATCATGATCGTGGTGGTGATCCTCATCGCCATCTGGATGGCCTCCAGCCTTACCGGCAAAATCACCACCATGATCCAGGGCATCAAACGGTTCCAGGACGGCAATTACGAGCATCGCCTGGAAACCCGCAGCAGCGACGAGATGGGTCAGCTGACCCGGGCCTTCAACAACATGTCCGATGTCATCCAGGAATCCCTCCGGCAGACCAGGATCGCCCGCCACAAGGCGGAAGAGTCCGATCGGGCCAAAAGCCTGTTTCTGGCCAACATGTCCCATGAAATCCGTACCCCCTTAAACGCCATCATGGGCCTGACCGACCTGCTGCTCACCTCCGACATCGACCCGACCCAGAAAAAATATCTCCATGCGGTGAAGACCTCCTCCGACCGCTTGCTGTCGGTTATCTCCGATATCCTGGATTTTTCTAAAATCGAGGCCGGCAAACTCGAACTCATCGCCATTCCCTTCAACCTCCATGAAACCCTGGCCAGCGTGCTGCAGATCCTCACCTTGAAGGCCCACGAAAAAAATCTTGCTCTGCAGCGCACGATCAGCTCCACGGTCCCGCCGATGCTGATCGGGGATCCGAACCGCCTGGTGCAGGTCATTATCAACCTGGTGACCAACGGCATCAAATTCACCAATGCGGGCTCGGTGACCATTCACGTCAACAGGGAGCAGATGACCGAAGACGGCAGGATCATGCTCAAATTCAGCGTCATCGATACGGGCATCGGCATCAGCCCGGAAAACCAGAAACTGATCTTCCGGGCCTTTTCCCAGGTTGATCCGTCCCATATCCGCCGATTCGGCGGCACCGGTCTCGGTCTTTCCATTTCCTCCGAACTCGCCGCCCTCATGGAGAGATATGGGGTTTCCAGCACGCCGGGCAAAGGGTCAACCTTCTGGTTTACCGCCGGCTTCGGACACACGAGCGATTCCGAACCATCCTGACGCTTGATGGGGACTTGCCGGGGGGTAACCTCGATTTTCGACTGAAGATCGTTCACAATGCGTCCTACAGCCGTTATGCCCCGGTTGTAGTTGGCTATGAAATGAAACGCTCCCAAGTCAGACTGAGCATCTAATTCTTGAACAGCTTTGCCCGAAATATCCTTCTCACCCAACCGCCCAGTCGCCGTGTTGTACATGCCGACGGAAGTCTGAATGGCACGCGCTGCGGAGTCGCAGAAGATCTCCAAGTTCTGAATCGGAGGATCGAACGGCTCGCGGATCGGAGCCGGCAAAGGCTGTCCAGCGGTCGCGAGCTGAACGTCCGGCATGAATGCCTTGTAGTAGAGGAACGGCTTCGGATTCTTGTTCGCGTCCTGAACTTCCTGCTCGTGGCCTTCAAATTGGCCTTCGATGGCAAGGTAGTTCGTCTTTGGCACCATGCCCACGGCTTCTGCCTGACAAGACTTCCCGTAGTTGAACATCATCTGAGCGTCGCGGGCATTTCTGATCAGAGATTGCAAGATGCGCTTGGAACCCCCAGCCTCAGTTACGAACAGTTCCTTGCCGAAGAACGGGATGATTGGAATCCACTTGCCCAGCCACTCGTTAGTTTCCAGAATCTCGACACCGTTCGTGATGTACTGCATGATCTTCTTCGTGTGCGTGTCGCGTGTGTTCAGAATCTTGGCTCTGATTTCGGGAGCCCCATCAATTTCCGGAAAGATGACCAGCGACTCTTCAATTCTGGCCCCAGCTTTCAAGAGCTTCGACTTGAGGTCGGTCAGTGGCCCTGCATCCGTCGCACTGTCGAACTGGATCAGTTCGTCTTCCTTCTTCTCGACTCGCCAATACTCCGCAATCTGAATCAGCTTGTCCTTGACCCACTGCGGGTAGTTCTTGGCCATCTCCCCTTGGAAGTCGGTTATCTCCGCATGTGGATACTCGCGCCTGAATTGTTTCCGGGAAATCTGGTCCATGATGAAAGCGTGATTGGCGTCGGAACAGTCGAGTTCCTTGCACGTCATGTCGAACAAAACGGCATCCGGGTTGGGGATGCGCTTGATGACGATCTCTTGATCGAAGCTCTTTTCGTTGAGGTATCGCAGCGAGACACGCACATAGCCGTAACTCCGTTGGCAGGCATTCTCCATCGCTGTGACATAAGCTGCCTGAGCATCGGACTTGTATTGAATCGCCCTGACCCGGTTCTCCCTGAGTTCCGCAAGCTGAGCCGTAGCTCCATAACCAGCGGGGGAAATCTTGATCTCTCGCGGATGCTGCCTGATCTCGTTGATGACCAGATTTGTGTACTGGTTGAGCTGGTCCACCGAACACATCGGACGCTGATTCTCTCTGCGGTTCTGCTTCTCTTTCTCTGGCCAAGCGTCGTTGGCGCAATACCTGATGTCCGTCGAGCCTTCCTCTCTGATCTGAGCAAACGCATCAGTATCAAAGTCGTAGTTGTCGCGGATTTCTTCGAGCAAAGCATCTTCCCGGTCCACATTCTTCTTCCGCGAGGGACGATCACCCCCTGTCTCGGTCTGACCTACATCGTTCACAGGTTTTTTGGAGTTTGGCACTAGCTGATTTGCTCGCCCCTGCGGAGGTTCTTGCGTGATGCGCCAGTTGTAGGTGTGAGACTCAGACTCGACCGCAGGCTTCTTGAGGGCTTTCGAGCCTTTCTTCTTGTGTCCCATCGCTGGATCGGAGTGGAGTTCTCCGACCATCTTCGTCTTCTGCTCGCCCGACAATGGGGAACCGCTAGAGAGTAAGTATTTAACTTGCCTACGCGTCCAAGGCATTAATTTGCTCCCAGAACAGAGTTCATGCGCTTGCACTCTGGCGAATGGATGAGATAGCAACCGCACCCGAAACACTTCCCGTGTTCAACCTGATTCGCCCGGTTCGTCCAAAGAGTCGCCACGAGATAGATTGACAAGGCTTGCTCTTCGGACTTGTTCTCAATCAGATGTTGCAATCTTTCTCCTTGTCGCTTCGCTGAATGAATTCCTTACCTGATAGCACGCCTAGCGCGGCAACTCGAAGAACATTCCATTGTTGACGCACCGATCATTAGGACAATACGCAGATGGTCTAACGGACGGTCGCAAATGAAGCATTGAAAGCTGCAGTCGCCACACTTGACATCGTTGTTAACGATCTTCACTTGCGCTCCTTAAACCAACTGCAATAATCGCTCGCCTTGATCGGACTCTTCACCAGCTTGCACCTCGGCACGATGCTCGGGATGTAGTGCTTGCACAACGAGCAGTGCTCATCCTCATGGCGGGAAGGCGACTGAAAATCCACCTCTTGATGCGTAGCCTTGAATCGCGGTTGACGTTCTCCCGGCATGAGAGTATTATTCACTGAGTACCCCGATGCCATACAAAATCAATCCGCCTGAGCATAGTCGGATGGAACAATATGGTGCAGCGATGCACCAACCCAAAACAACAGTTTTACGCTTATTACGGTGGACGAGGAATTACCGTATGCGAGCGATGGAGAAACTACAAAAACTTCATTACTGATATGGGATTGCCCCCAACGAGGCAACACACTATTGAGCGCATCGACAATGATGGACCGTACAGTCCCGAGAATTGCCGATGGGCTACACGCAAAGAGCAAGGACAAAATCGACGCAAAAGTAATAAGAAAATATCTTCCCAGCAACGCGCCTTGCTCAATGCTGGTATTCGCCGTCACTTCAAAGAACGAGGCGAGCCTACGCATTGCAAGAAAGGCCATCCTTACGGTTTGACTCGAACTGGGAATAGAATATGTCACGTTTGTGATCGTGCTCGCGCCGCAACCTACCGGATTACTCATCCCTATGTCCCTACTGGCAATCCGATAGGTCGTCCGCGTCATTAAGCCTCTTCTTCACCTTCCGCATCTTCCGCTTTGCCTTCAGCCTTGGCGACTTTGGCGTGGATGCCAGGAGAGACTTTCTCTTCCATCGCCTCTCC